>CAMYKB010000021.1 GCA_947258875.1 uncultured Gammaproteobacteria bacterium
ATTTCCGCCTACGCGGAAATGACGCGTTAGCGGGACAGCAATGGCCGCGACCTTTTGATATGGTCAGTCAGATCAGGTGCTGACGATGACTGATAATCCGGTTTAGGGCAGGTGTTTACTGACCAGTTTCTCGACACGCGGCTGAATCCAGTCCTGTACTTCCTTGATGATATCCTCAGGCTGCTTGCCTTTGGTTCCAATAGGCTCGCCTATTTCCACCTCAACCGTGCCCGGATATTTGAGGAATTGTTTGCGCGGCCAAAAGCAGCCCGCATTATGTGCGACTGGCAGTATCGGCACCTCGTTACTTGCAGCGACCACTGCACCACCCACCTTGTATGGGCGTTTTTTACCTACAGGCACTCGCGTGCCTTCGGGAAAGATAATTAACCAGCGGCCCAGTTGCAGGCGGTTTTTTGCCATCCCGGCTAGCTGCTCAACGGCTTTACGCCCGGCGCCACGATTCAGCGCTATGGGTTGGACCACGGCCAGGCCCCAGCCGAAAAAAGGTACCCATAACAATTCGCGTTTTACCACCCACACCAATGGTGGCAGGGTGCTCGCCAGAAACATGGTTTCCCAGGTTGACTGATGGTTGGACATCACCATGCAGGGAGTTTTGGGTACGTTTTCCATTCCCTTGACTTCATAGTTGATCTTACAGGTTATCTTCAGCCACCAGATTATCATCCGCGGCCAGCCGACGATGAGGCGATAACGCGTGTTATATGGAAGGGGAAACGTAAACACCGCAAAGATGGCGTAGCCCATCAGCGACACCACGAACCAGACCGAGAACAGTAATGATCGTAGGTATAAAATAACCGGGCTGGGAATTTCCGTTTTCGTTTCCATGACTACTCGCTATTCCCCAGTATCGCATCGACGGCGGATGCCAGATCGTCATAAACCGGCACCGTGCCCGGCAAACCAGCCAATGCCTCAGTATGTCTACCCTTGCCGGTACGCACCAACAGCACCCTCGCACCCACTGCCCGAGCGGCCTCGATATCACGCAGCGAATCTCCAACCACCGTCACCGCTTCAAGGCTTGTATTGAATTGTGTCGCGGCCTGCTCCAACAATCCCGGCCTGGGCTTACGGCAATCACAGCCATCATCCGGGCCGTGCGGGCAATAAAAAACTGCATCGATGTGGCCGCCATGACCGCTAAGCAGTGTGTGCATTTTCTGGTGCATGGCATCCAGTGTCTTGCGCGTAAACAGCCCGCGCGCAATACCCGATTGATTGCTCGCAACAGCGACCTTATAACCCGCAGCATTCAAACGTGCGATCGCTTCCAGGCTACCGGCTATGGGTATCCATTCTTCAGGCGATTTTATGAAGTGCTCAGAATCCTCGTTAATGACACCATCGCGATCAAGGATGATTAACTTCATGACGGCACAACGATGAGTTATTTTTGCAGCAGTGAGATATCTGCTGCACGCAGGAACAAGTTGTTGAGCTGCGAGAGCATCGCAATGCGATTATTTCTCAGCGCCTCATCGTCAGTCATTACCATGACGTCGTCGAAAAATTGGTCCACGGTTTCACGCAACTTCGCCAAACCACCTAGCGCCGACTCATAATCGCCCCGATCGAACAACGGGCTGACCTCGGCCTGCAATGTCACCAGGTTTTCATGCAGCAACTGTTCAGCCTTGTCTGTGAGCAACGCGGTATTGATCTTGTCGGGTAAGTTGCCGTCGACTTTTTTAAGTATATTACGAATACGTTTATTGGCGGCGGCTAGACTTTCGGCCTCAGGCAATTCACGGAAACGCTGTACCGCTTTCACGCGGCGCTCGAAATCCAGCGGCCGGGCAGGGCGTCGCGCGATGACCGCATCGATGACATCATAGGCAATACCCCGATCCAGGTAGTACGCCTTGAGCCGGTCCATTATATAATCGAATACTTGTTGCTCTGTCTTGCTTGTCTCAATCTTGTCGGCCAAGCCTTCGGCCGCCTTATTAATCAGCACCCGCAGATCGAGATCGCGTTGCCGCTCAATGATAATTCGCAGCACACCCAAAGCGGCACGGCGCAGGCCGTATGGATCTTTTGCGCCCGAGGGTTTTTTGCCTATCGCAAAAATACCCACCAGCGTATCCAGCTTGTCGGCGATTGATAACACCTGACCAATATCGCCCCTGGGCAAGTCATCACCGGCATGCCGCGGCATGTATTGTTCGTCTAATGCATCAGCAATAGCTTGTGGTTCGCCATCATGCTGTGCGTAATAACGGCCCATGATGCCTTGCAGCTCCGGAAACTCATAAACCATATCCGTCATAAGATCGCACTTTGAAAGTTTCGCAGCGCGTTGCGCATGCTGTATATCAACACCGAGTCGGGTTGCAACCTCTACGGCCAACGTGGCGACACGCTGTGATTTTTCAAACAGGCTGCCGAGTTGTTTTTCAAACACCACCTGCTTCAATGATTCAATGTGATCAGCAAGTTTGCGTTTACGATCCTGATTCCAGAAAAATTCAGCATCGGAAAACCGCGGGCGAATCACGCGTTCATTACCTTTCCGCACTTTATCCGGAACGCCACTTTCGATATTGCTGACAGCAATAAAATGCGGCAGTAACTTGCCTTGTACATCGACCACTGGAAAATATTTCTGGTTGTCCTGCATGGTCGATATCAATACTTCCTGTGGCACGGCGAGGTACTTTTCCTCAAAACTCCCGATGATAGCTGCCGGCCACTCAACCAATGCAGTCACCTCATCCAGCAGATCTGCGTCAATAATCGCTCTACCACCCAGACCTTTGGCAACAGCGTCAACCTGTTCGCTGATGCGTTCACGACGTACGGCAAAATCAGCGAGCACCTTGCCAATATTCTCCAGCGTCGCAGCATACTCATCAGGTACTGTCAGCGTTATCGGTGACGGATTATGGAAGCGATGCCCATATGTAATGTTACTGGCCTGAACATCCAGGATCGATGCAGGTATAACCTCGGCACCGAACAATAACACCACCCAGTGAACCGGGCGCACGAACTCAACCTCGCCTGCGCCCCAACGCATACGTTTTGGTATTGGTAGATTGCTTAATGCCGTTTCAACAATATTCGGTATACGCTCTTTTGTCAGCGCCCCGGGCTTCTGTTGTCTAAATACAAGCCAGGCCCCTTTGTTGTTTTCAAGCTTTTCAAGGTCAGTGACTTCGACACCACATGATTTGGCAAATCCTATGGCGGCTTTGGTTGCATGGCCCGCATCATCATATGCCGCTTTAAGTGACGGCCCCTGCCGTGTTTCATTTATATCCTCTTGCTGCGTAGCAAGATCTTTTACAAGTACCGCCAAACGCCGCGGGCTTGCATACCACGATAGTCCTCCATGCTCAATCTTGTCATCTACCAAAAGCAGGCCAATATTAAGTTCAAAGGCCTCGGCTAACTTACGTAAAGCCTTGGGTGGCAACTCTTCCGTGCCGATCTCAATCAGTAAGTCTTTATGCTCAGCCATGTGACACCTTGCCCTCTTGGCCCAGCATGGGAAAGCCCAGTTTTTCACGGGCTGCGTAATATGCTTCGGCAACGGCGCGTGACAGGGCACGTACACGCAGGATATAGCGTTGCCTTTCGGTAACTGAAATCGCATGGCGCGCGTCCAACAGGTTGAATGTGTGCGATGCCTTCAGCATTTGCTCATACGCGGGCAGGGGCAGTTGCGCCTCGATCAGCCGCTGACTTTCCTGTTCGCAGGTGTTGAACCAGGCAAACAACGATTCGATATCCGCCTGTTCGAAATTATAGGTGGACTGCTCCACCTCGTTCTGGTGAAACACGTCGCCATAGGTCACGATACCCTGCGGTCCCGTGGTCCAGACCAGATCGTAGATGCTCTCCTGATCCTGTAAGTACATGGCAAGGCGTTCAAGTCCGTACGTGATTTCGCCACTGACCGGGCGGCACTCAAGCCCGCCCACCTGTTGGAAATAGGTAAACTGCGTGACCTCCATACCGTTTAGCCACACCTCCCAGCCCAACCCCCAGGCACCCAGAGTCGGTGATTCCCAGTTGTCTTCCACAAAACGGATATCGTGCACCAGCGGATCGAAACCCAGCATCTTCAACGAACCCAGGTACAACGCCTGGATCTCCAATGGCGACGGTTTGAGGAGCACCTGAAACTGGTAGTAATGTTGCAGACGATTTGGGTTTTCACCATAGCGTCCATCAGTCGGTCTGCGGCAGGGCTGCACGTATGCCGTGCGCCAGGGCTCCGGACCAATTGCACGCAGGAATGTCGCCGGATGAAAAGTACCGGCACCCATTTCCATATCATAGGGCTGCAGTATCCCGCAACCCTGCTCGGCCCAATAGGACTGCAACGCCAGGATCAGCCCCTGAAACGTGCTGACATCGTATTTAGATTTGCTCATGTGAATTGATGCTACAGGAAAGCGGCAAGTATAACGGTGGCGGGATGTTTGCTCCAGCAAAGTACACGTCAAGATCGCTGTGCCTACCCCGCCTGATCATTTATCATGGGCCACCACCAGGAAATAACAGCGATGATCCGGATTTATTCGCCAAGAGATATCACCGAGGCCTATCTCATCAAAGGCTTGCTCGAACAGGACAACATACCAGTACACGTGACGGGGCTATACCTGCAAGGCGGAATCGGTGAGTTACCGGTTTCTGACTTGTTAGGCGTGAATGTGCCGGACGAATACCAGCAGCTGGCATTAAGCATCATCGAGCAATATGAACAAGCCACGCCCATCGCACCCATGGACACCAAGGATTGCGAGTGACTACTGCATTCAAGGCCCGCGAATGGCTTGTTGCTATTTACGCTGCGCTGATACACTTCGACACCACCAGCTGGACCTGTACCACATGATGGCCCATTAGATTCTGGCGCTGTTGAAACGTACCAGGACGCAGGCAATAACGCACCATAATAGTGCGGTAGTTTCTTCTGGCGCGTTGATGTGGGGCATACCATGTGCCATAAAGACGCGTATAATGCGCGGTTTCCGCGGTTTTCTGTAATGCCGCCCCGTGGCATATATCGTGCTTATCAGGTAACACATATAGATTTTCTCTATTTTATTTTCTTGGACTTACCCGCTGCCCCGGCAGCTCAACCTTATTGTTATTTGTTGGGAGGAACTCCGCATGTCCGCTAGTGATGTACTAAAAATGATCAAAGATAACAACGTGAAGTTTGTCGACTTCCGTTTCACGGATACCCGTGGCAAGGAGCAGCACGTCTCCGTACCTGCACACACCGTTGACGACAGTACGTTTGAAGATGGCAAGATGTTCGACGGTTCCTCCATCGCGGGCTGGAAGGGCATTAACGAGTCCGACATGATCCTGATGCCGGATATCACGACCGCGGTGCTGGATCCGTTCTTTAACGACCCTACCCTGATCCTGCGCTGTGACATTATCGAGCCCTCCACCATGGCGGGTTATGAGCGTGATCCCCGCTCGGTCGCAAAACGCGCGGAAGAATACCTCAAATCCACGGGTATCGCTGACGCTGCCTTTTTTGGCCCAGAGCCCGAGTTTTTCGTTTTCGACGATGTGCGCTGGGCAGCCGACATGCAGGGCTGTTTCTACGAGATCGATTCCGAGGAATCCGGCTGGAACTCCGAAAAAGTCTATGAGGATGGCAACATCGGCCACCGTCCGAGCGTAAAGGGTGGCTACTTCCCGGTACCCCCGGTCGACTCCCTGCAGGACCTGCGTTCGGCCATGTGTCTGGTACTTGAAGAAATGGGCGTTGAAACCGAAGTGCATCACCACGAGGTAGCAACTGCCGGCCAATGTGAGATCGGCACCAGGTTCGACACCCTGGTCAAGCGCGCCGACGCCAACCAGACCATGAAATACGTGATCCATAACGTCGGTCACAACTACGGCAAGACCGTCACCTTTATGCCCAAGCCTCTTGTTGGCGATAATGGTAGCGGCATGCATGTTCACCAGTCGCTATCCAAGGGCGGCGTCAACCTGTTCGCGGGTGACCTCTATGGCGGTCTGTCCGAGACCGCGCTGTATTATATCGGCGGTATCATCAAGCACGCACGCGCCCTTAACGCCTTTACTAACGCATCAACGAACTCCTACAAGCGACTGGTACCTGGTTTTGAGGCTCCTGTAATGCTGGCTTATTCGGCTCGCAATCGTTCAGCTTCTATCCGCATCCCTTATGATCCTAGTCCTAAAGGACGCCGCATCGAGGTGCGCTTCCCGGACCCCACCGCCAACCCCTATTTTGCATTCGCTGCATTAATGATGGCAGGGCTGGACGGCATTCAGAACAAGATCCATCCCGGCGAGGCCATGGATAAGGACCTTTACGATCTGCCTGCGGAAGAAGAAAAGAAAATTCCGCAGGTCTGTTACTCGCTGGATCAGGCGCTGGAGGCATTAGACAACGACCGCACCTTCCTCAAGGCCGGCGGCGTGTTTACCGACGACGCAATTGATGCCTACATCGAACTCAAGATGGAAGAAGTCACGCGTATGCGCATGACAACCCATCCGGTTGAGTTCGATCTGTACTACAGTCTCTGATTCGTTATTGACACGCAGTTGCACTAACGCCCCCGCAAGGGGGCGTTTTTTTTGAACCATCAACAAAAACCCGGTCTAATTCCTTGCACCACTCTGGATGACTCACTTATGCTTCAGATCATGATTCGATATTGCCTAATCAGCCTGCTGTTATTGACCGGCATAGCCCACGCCGAGGTCTATCGCTGGGTCGATAAGAACGGTAATGTGGTGTTCTCGGATTCACCACCAGCCAAAGGTAGCCCTGAAAGCAGGAAGGCTGAAAAAATCAAAATAGCCCCGATCACAACCGTACCTTCCTTCAAACCGCAGCCTGAACCCCAGGCAGCTGACGCCACTAGCAATAGCAAAGATACTGGAAAGGAGCGTGCAACTGTCGGGCGTTATACGGTTTTTGTCATCACGTCCCCGCCTGCAGGCGAGTCAGTACGTAACAATGCAGGTAACGTGAACATCGAATTTGATGTCGTCCCGCCGCTTGATGTGGTGGCGGGTCACAGTGTCCATGTATTTATGGACGGCGAGGAGGTCGCTAACGGGCAACAAACTGGGTTTGTCCTCAACAATGTCGATCGCGGCACTCATACCCTGTACGGCGAAATCAAGAACCTACAAGGCGACCTTATCGGCAAGACCAATCGCATAAGCTTCACCTTGCAGCGCCATTCAGTGCTTTTCAATAAGCCAAGCAACTCAAGCCCTGGCGCGCCGCTACCCTCGGGTGGCACCCGTCCGTAAGGCTCTCCCAGCAACCATCAAAATAGATTCCGCCCACACCTAGCCCGGGCATTGCGCACTATTTTAGTGCATAATGCCGTACTGAAGCACTCCAGCGGTGACTCCCGCACAGTTGGATATGCCACAAAACGCATGCAATTAGCGCTTGAGTGCGGTCTTCTGCCACGTAAACCCCACCCTCATTGGCTGCATGCGCTCGTACCACAAACCGGCCAATGTGGTTCGGTTTTTGCACATATAGTCTTATGCCAGAAACAGACCAGCCCCAGATTCTTGAAAACCTCACAACCGCTGTACTGCTCTTCGATGAGGAACTCAAGCTGAGTTACGCCAATCCCGCGGCTGAGATGCTGCTCAGCGTCAGCGCCAAGCGCATCCAGGGTTGTGATTTCGGAGCCATATTATCCAGCCCGGATAACAGCCTGGAGCCACGCGTACGTAAGGCCTTCGTGACAGGTCATCCCTACACCGAGCGTGAACGGCAGGTGATCGTGAATGACAAACGACCCATGACCGTCGATTGCACAATCACGCCACTGGCGGGGCCTGGGGCAAGGCGATGGCTACTACTTGAGATGGTACGGCTCGATCGCCAGTTACGCATTCTGGAGGAGGAGCACCTTCTTATTCAACAGGAAGCGACCCGCATGATGGTGCGCGGTATGGCGCATGAAATCAAAAACCCACTGGGTGGCCTACGTGGTGCGGCGCAACTCCTGGAAAAGGAACTCAGCGACGAAAGTCTGAAGGAGTACACACGCATCATCATTGGCGAGGCGGACCGCCTGCATAAACTTGTTGATCGTATGCTCGGTCCGAATAACATGCCGAATATGCAGGACGTTTCTATACATGAAATTATGGAACATGTGCGCAATCTGCTACTAGCCGAAGCGCCACCGGAGATCCAAATCGGGACCGACTATGACCCTAGTATTCCTTCTATCTACGCCGATAGGGACCTATTGGTGCAAGCCGTTCTAAACGTTATGCGTAACGCACTTCAAGCGTTGCCCCAACGTGGCGAAATCATGCTCACCACCCGCATCATGCGCCAGTTCACCATTGGCAAGCACCGTCACCGCTTGGTAGTCAAGATTGATATTACCGACAACGGCCCGGGCATACCTGAAGAAATTCTACAAAAGATTTTTTATCCACTGGTTTCAGGTAACGAGCAGGGTACCGGGCTAGGACTGTCAATCGCACAGTCATTGATCAATCAACACAAAGGCATCATTGAGTGTGAGTCGCAGCCAGGCCGCACGACCTTCAGAATTCTGTTACCTGTGGAGCATAAATCCCATGACAGATAACACCATAACAGATAAATGTGGAGATATAACATGACAGCTAACCCGGACCGCGTTTGGATCATCGACGATGACCGCTCGATTCGCTGGGTACTGGAACGCGCGCTCAAGAACGCCGAATTTGATGTACAGGCATTTGAAACTGCGAATAGCGCCATCGACGCGCTTGGGAGTGAGGCACCTGATGCCATTATCACTGATATCCGCATGCCGGGGATGGACGGTTTTGACCTGCTTAACCGCATTCAACACGACCACCCACATTTGCCCGTCATCATCATGACGGCGCACTCTGATCTGGACAGTGCTGTGACCGCGTATCAGGGCGGCGCTTTTGAATACCTGCCTAAACCTTTCGATGTCGATAACGCCGTCGAACTCGCCAAACGCGCCTGTCTGCTGGGCAAGGAAAACAATGGCGGCGACCAGGTCAGCGAAATTGGGTTGCCAGAAATTATTGGCGAAGCAGCAGCAATGCAAGAAGTATTTCGTGCTATCGGTCGCCTCTCGCGCTCCAACATTACTGTGCTGATCAATGGCGCATCCGGTACCGGCAAGGAACTGGTTGCCGGCGCGCTGCACCGCCACAGCCCGCGCGCGGACAAACCCTTTATTGCGCTTAACACCGCCGCAATTCCCAAAGATTTACTGGAATCTGAATTGTTTGGTCACGAAAAGGGCGCCTTCACTGGTGCGCAAGCATTGCGCCGGGGCCGTTTTGAACAAGCCGATGGCGGTACCCTGTTCCTTGATGAAATCGGTGACATGCCGGCTGAACTGCAAACCCGCCTGTTGCGCGTCCTGTCAGATGGCGAATTCTACCGTGTCGGCGGACACACACCGATCAAGGTCGATGTGCGCATCATTGCCGCCACCCATCAGGACCTGGAACAACGTGTAAAGGACCACCAGTTCCGCGAAGACCTGTTCCATCGCCTCAACGTTATCCGAATACATGTGCCTTCACTGCGCGACCGCCGTGATGATATTCCGTTATTGCTAGACTATTTTCTGCACCAGGCCGCAACGGAACTCAATGTTGAGCCCAAGCAACCACGCAGGGAAGTTGTTGAATACCTCAGCAATCTCGACTGGCCCGGTAATGTGCGTCAACTCGAGAACCTATGCCGCTGGTTAACTGTAATGGCCTCAGGCCGGGAAATCTACACAGACGACCTGCCACCCGAATTACGACAGACCAAGCCTGCCTCTACGGGATCAAACTGGCAGGACGCACTCGCCCACTGGGCCAGCACTGAACTTACTTCCGGCACGCAAGCACTGCTCGACAAGGCCACACCAATGTTCGAACGCATCATGATCGACGCCGCCATGAAATGCAGTGCCGGCAAACGCCAGGAAGCTGCAAAATTACTCGGCTGGGGTCGTAATACGCTTACGCGCAAAATCACAGAATTGGGGATGTATAGTAATGAGAGTGATTAACCGTTAACAACGGTCGCGCCGGTAAATTCAGCCGTAATCAACTGCCAAATTCATAGCCACTTCATTGAGTGAGTATCCAAACTGTTTGCTATACCGCTTTTAAGTTGAATTTCAGCAACTGTTCGATCGGGAAAGGCGCCATAATGCCATAACCCTGAGCATAGTCGACACCAATCTCATTGAGGCTATTAAGTATGTCTTCATTTTCCACAAACTCGGCAATCGTCTGTATACCCATAACATGACCTATGTCGTTAATGGAATTTACCATGGCCATATCAATTGGGTCCTGGATGATATCCTTTACGAATAGTCCATCTATCTTGATAAAATCAACCGGCAAATTCTTCAGATAACCAAATGAAGAAAGGCCGCTACCGAAATCATCCAATGAGAACTGGCAACCGAGCTTCTTGAGCGCACTCATCAACCTGCACGCATTCTTTAAATTTGCAATAGCCGCTGTTTCAGTTACCTCGAAACATATACTATTTGGCACAATGGAAAATTGCGCCAGTAACGATGTAATGAATTCCTGCAATCCTTCATCGCTCAAAGAAGCACCTGAAAGATTGATGGAAAAGGTAGGATTCCCCTGCCACACACTTTTTGGCATGTTTTCCGACATAAAACGCAAGCTGTTTGTGATCACCCATTTATCTATCTCTGTCATCAGATTATAGCGCTCGGCAGCGGGTATAAAGGCTCCGGGCGGTATTAGTTCACCCGTCTGTGACTGCATACGTACCAACACTTCAAAATGTCTGGCTGGTAACACGTGATTCTTGACTGAGACAATAGGCTGGCAGTACAGCACAAAGCGGTCTTCTTCCAGCGCCTTAGTGATACGCGAAACCCATTGCATTTCACCGTGCCGTTTAACGAGTTCTACATCATTCGGCTCATACATATTGACACGATTCCTGCCCATATCCTTAGCCGCGTAACAGGCCGCATCAGCGGCACTCAATATGGCTGGCACCCCACTGCTGTCTTTTGTGATTGAGACAACACCAATACTCGCGCCTAAGCTAAAGATATTATCCTGCCACTTAAAGCGGTAGCTCTGTATCGTTTCACGCAGGTGATGCCCGATTTGCATTGCCTTGCTGGGGCGACAATATTGCAACAAGACACCAAATTCATCACCGCCCAGACGTGCCAGAGTGTCTCCCTCGCGCAGCACCCTGCTCAGAACCGTACTAAGCTGTCGGAGCAACTCATCACCCGCAACATGCCCACAGGTGTCATTTACTATCTTAAATTGGTCGAGATCCAAATATAACAAGGTATGATGCGCGTTCTCTTGCCATGCACTCTCAAGCGAGAAAGCGACACGATTTTCGAATTCACGGCGATTGATTAATCCTGTAAGGCCATCATGATGTGCGTGATAACTAAAGCGTTCTTTTTCCTCGAATAACGCCTGCTCGGTGTCCTTATGTTTATCTATCTCAGCAATGAGTTTATCCTGATACTGTTGAATTGCTGCATGCATTTTGGCGAAACTTTGCACCAGATCACCGATTTCATCCTTAGTGGATACAGGCAGTCTGAGTTCGAAATCACCATCAGCGATACAATCCGACGCCATTGCCAACTCTTTTACCGGGCGCCTCACAATCAGTTCCAGCGTTAAGGCGATAGCAGCAAAGAATAGCAGCAACAGTATGGTTAGCGCCCCGACAAAATACAGCTGTAATTCCTCAATAGACGCAATGGACTCTGACATGTCTACCGTAAGATCAAGTGAGCCGAGAGAATAATCCAGGTATGAGATCGATTGTTGCAAGGAATAACGGGTTTCACTCACGGTGACTATTTGCGGCGCCGTCAGTGGATACAACAAATTACCTTCCGCATTATAAAGATACAAATATTCCCAGCTTGGGTTTTTTTCCAACAACGTGTCAAGATTACCGAAAATTGTAGCCAACTGATTCTCAAGCATCAGCGGTACCAGCCCTTCAGCTACACTTCTTAAGTGCGCGTGCAAATAATCTTGATGTTGCTGCTCGGCATGCAAGAGCAGTTTGGGCAACCAGTAATAGTGAGCGTACCCACCAAGCGACAGGCTGAATATTATCAGAGGAATAAACAACTTGGTCCGCAGATTCATCCGCTGATTAACTTTGTACATTACAACCCATATTATCGCCAGTCATGACTTGGTTTTCCTGCAACGGCATTACTATTGGTCAATATAGAAGGCTTCGAGTCCGAGTTTTTTCAAAGTATCGTAATCCTGCAATGAAGCAGGCATCACATTTTTCATCGGGATTTTCGCCAGTAGCGCACGGCCAGCTGGGTCGTCCGCCATCGCCAGCAATTCCTCCTGCACGCGAGCACGATCAACCGCCGGGACCCGTGGGTGCGCAGCCACCGGATGCGTGGGTAATCCATCGGCGCGGTATAGCACCCGTATTTTATTCCGTATCAATTCATCTTGTGATTCCAAGGTACTGGCAACGCCGCATCCGGCAATCATAAGATTTTGGGCCACATGCAGATATACCGAGCTATGTGTCTGCACGTATTTTGGTATTACACTGATATTCGATTTGGCAAAATAAGCCCGTGGAACCAATGATGCACCTAATGCATTGGGTGACGGAAATGCGATTTCTTTGCCGTGTAGTTCTGAAACCGATCTGATTGGGCTGTCTTTGGCCACGACCACAACCCCTGTTAATGTGCGATCACTATCGCGTACCAGAGGAATATAGCCCTGCGAATCGGCGCCCTGAACGATGTGATAGGGATTGGTGTAGGCAAAATCAAAGCCACCTTCCATCAGTTTTTTTGAAAAAGCCGGTATCTTGGGCATGCCGATCAGGCGAAACGAGAAGCCCGTCCTTGCTTCAAGATCATCCAGTATTGGCCGCCATACACGAAATATTTTGCGTTGCTCAAACTGGGGAACGACGCCAAATGAGTATACCGGCCTTTGTTCACGCTCACTCACTTTTAGCGGGGCTTGCGCCAGCGATCCCGTCGCGCCACTTAGCAATAGTAGCCATACGATGAGGCCGGGCAATATGCGCATCAATTTACTCATACATAGTTATCTCCATGTAGCACATCAAACTTCAATAGAGTAGCTGCTTTATTATTGACATATAGATTTTATACAGATAAACATTCACCCAAAACCAGCATCTGCTAGAACCCATGGCGTCGGTTATCATGGCAATCGCGCTCAGCGACATTGAGCCGCTTCAGCCCATATATCGGCACTGGGAAGGCTAACTTTAACTAAGCCCCGCAACTTCAGGGTATAGAGCGCGTCAGCATGATCATTTCCATACCATCAGGACGCGTTATCTCAGAATATATACATCCTCGGCATAGCTATAAAAGCATTCCTTAGGAGACTTAAGCAACCACAATCGTCTGAGCCTTGTAGTATTTGATATCGATTGTGATACTGTGCTGAAGCACTGCCAACACGAGACCGTTTTCTTTATAGAGATGCACGTCGCGGACAAGGCAGTAGGGATGGCCAAGCAATATGGGCGCCGGCCAACTGCTGCACTATAAAGAAATTTATTGGAAAAAATATTCCAGCAAGACAGTCGCGCGCCTCACCAGATCATTTGTAGTGAGCGCGGCAGATGATAAACTCTTTCGAGCGCAAAGCACCAGGTTAGGTGATTCTTCATACGCCTAGCATCCATAGATGTTTCCTACGGTGATACGTGAGAGATAACGAAATACAGTGCTTTAACTCTTCTACAGGAACTTCGTCTTTTTCGTGAAATATAATTGCTCTATTGCCTTCAAATTTGAATTTATCTTGATATAACTCTTTAAACGTATCAACCAGCTTGGTTTTACAATGAAATAACATTGCGTATTGTTTTGGTTTATTTTTTTTCCAGCCAATCCTTATGGTGCTGCCTGCTTTTGTAACATAACTTGGCTCTCCCCACTTCAACGTTTCTTCAAGGTCATCAACCCCATCCACCACTGATGCCGCCTCAAAGACTAATTGACGAAGAAACATTAGCTTACTGCGTATACTCTCTGGATAAGAATTAAAAATCTCTGCTACTTCAGGATTTCTTATTCTCGTCACCTTCCTAAATCCTTCTGTTACACATATCACCCAAGCTCATGGGTTTTATTGCGTCACACAACGCACAAAATTCCTGCGAAGCAATTTGCCATGCTTACTGTATGCAAGCTATTTTATTAGTTGTATAATTTTTTAAATAACGAATACATTACCCGAAAATCCACCTTTACCAATACGCTGAGCAACGACCACACGAGCCTCTTCGAGCGGTTTGTTTTGCGCGCTTAAATCTGCCGCCTTAACGGGAATGCATATATTCTGTACAGGCTTCGCAGTTTACATTCCTATCTCGTTATTCAGGGTGTCGCTTCAAACTATTTCGTTCCCTGAGGTGCAATACAAATGTGTGTTGCGCCTCAGGCGGGCTATTTGATACGCCTTGCTTTAATAATGCGTTTCTTAATTAGTGAGTATGCAACAAAGAACCCTATAGCGAACAATAATATTGTAGAAGGTTCAGGCACAGAGGTGATATCAATCCATGCGCTGTCAACAGGACCAAACGTATCAATTAATCCATTACCAAAAGCATCTTCAAGCAAAAACAAATCGCCGGAAACCAGCGCGGAGCCTGCCTGCATCGCAGTAAAGGTAATAGTAGCAAGCGTAAAACTTGTGCCCTGTAACATATCTAACGAAGAGCCGCCCAAGAGAGAGGTCTCTGTCAGATTAATAAAATCAGCTGCTTCCAGTACACTGATTTCCGTTTCTGTTGAGTTTGACACCCCGCCTGCAAAGTTAGTATCGGGTATTCCCAGGGAGGAACCAAAATCGACTGATTGAAAAGCCAGCTGAGGTGTAATAAATGTTAGATCAATATCAAATGCTGCCAGAGAAGGAGGGGCACCTGAATTGAGCCCGGAAACATTGAGGAAAATATCAATATCATCACCAATAAATGCCGACTGAAGGGTGGGCTCAAGCGATAAAGTGACTACAGCGTTTGCCGGACTGCTGATAATAAAAATCGAGCAGCACAGCATGATAGAAGCGAGTGTATTGTTGCGAATGCGCATGACTTATACCCCCATGAAAATGCTAATGATTAGCTTAATGAATCAAGAGTGTTCACGCAGTTATGCCTGCATGGTCAACTTCAGCTACAGCTAAAACATGTACGGCGCGGGGTGAGAGAAAATTTATTCCAGCCTGGCCGTTAAAAATGACCAGGTTTCAGTCTGTTTATCAGGCATATATCAGGCCAGCACGGGGTTCTCTAACAAATTCAGCAGCTTACTTATTTTTCTTAATCTGCATTTTATCCGTAATGTAAGGTATATCGACACTGGCCATATGCAATCTGCTAGGGCTAACGAACAGGATGCATATACCAGGGGCATAATTTTCTTTTCTTTCAATACGATAACTAGTCGCGCTACTTAGTGCTTAACGGTCATCGCCATGTAAATTTATCCGACACTAAAAAGTTATTATCCTGGCGGCTATACAGCTTACATCATTGATTGCTGATAATTTTCGAGGCCCACTTTCTCGATCAACTCAAGCTGGGTCTCAAGCCAATCGATGTGTTCTTCCTCACTTTCCAATATATCCTCAAACAACTCGCGCGATACGTAATCAGCCACGCCCTCACAATGCGCTATAGCTTCACGCAACACTGGTAATGCATTCACTTCGAGCTTGAGATCACAAGCAAGCATTTCTTTCGTATTTTCACCAATCATCAACCTGCCGATATCCTGCAGATTAGGCAGCCCCTCCAAAAACAGGATACGTTCGATAAGGGCATCGGCATGCTTCATTTCATCAATAGATTCGTGATACTCCTTTTCATTGAGTTTTTCGAAGCCCCAGTTCTTGTACATCCGCGCATGCAGAAAATACTGGTTGATAGCCGTGAGCTCGTTAATCAATGCCTTGTTGAGGTACTCAATGACTTTAGCGTCGCCTTTCATGACCTGGGCCTCCAGCTTGATATTATTGTGTCTTATTAAGTGACGAAAACGGGTGTACCGCGCCAATGCTTATCCTGAATGTAGCACAGTATTTGAATAGCACAGCGGGGAATGAAGAGATGTTACAGACGGGTAGAGGGTTTTTAAAGCAATTCAGGCTGGAGCACCCAGCTCAGCGCAGTTCTCCATAGCAGCAAGTTCGTTAAGGGTTTCACAAATGACCCGTTTGGCGCATTTACCGCATTTGCCACAACCGGTAGCTACGCCTAGCCGCTGACTCACCTCACGTAGTGAGCACGCACCATCACATACTTCTTGGCGGATCTGGGTGTCTGAGACCGCATGGCAGATACACACATACATAAGCGCTTTCCTGGGTTTCATTACAATTGGGGCATATTAATGCAAATGAGAATGATTGTCAATTAGATTCTCGTCCCGATGCCAATCGTTGAAGACAACGAACGGCGTCCTCGGCCAGAGCAGGCAATATTCCTGTTACAGCGTCCAATCAACATGTCGCCCGAGTCGGTTACCGCGGGCTTGAGCATCAGCAGCAGACCTTCGATTGAGACAGCAATGAGGATGGCGGCCATGAAGAATTCGATGACCGCTGACAAGCACAGATGTTCTGCTTCAGCTCGGAGCTGGTAGCCAAACGCACCGAAAAACTGGATGACGTTAACTTCAATTATTCCTTGCAGTCACTGTGCCCGATCAACTAGCAGAAGGCGCCCAAAACCGACGCTGAAGTAGTGATTCGCGCGCCAACATCCGGCGCGAATCATGTCAAACAAAGGATTTGTTGGAATAGGTTCTAAACACAGGCGCTCACCTGGCCGTGCAACTGTAAGGTTCCGGTCAGTTCGCTGACGCTTGCGATATTATGTTGATCAAGATAGTCAACAATACCCTGGTTGATTTTTTTGCACAGCAGCGGGTCATAAAACAGACCGGTGCCCAATCCGACAGTAGTTGCGCCCGCGATTAGAAATTCCAGCGCGTCCTTTGCATTCATCACACCGCCCTGGCCGATAATGGGGATGTTGTGCGCCTTGCAAACCTGATAGACCTCGTGCACCTTGAACAAGGCGATGGGTTTGATTGCCGGGCCGGACAATCCACCCTGGTTGTTGCCGATAACCGGGGTGCGCGATTCGATATCCACCGCCATGCCCATTAGGGTGTTAATCACGGCAAAGCCATCGGTGCCGGCCTCAATACAGCGCCGCGCGTTTTCCTTGATGTCGGTCTGGTTCGGTGACAGCTTGGTGATCAGTGGCTTGCTCGTGGCCTTGCGACAGGCCTCGACCACACGCGCGGACATGTCCGGGTCGTTACCAAAAGCAACGCCACCTTCTTTGACGTTGGGACAGGAAATGTTGATCTCCATGGCATCGATGGGTGAATCGTCGAAGCGTCGCGTGACCTCGAAATATTCCTCCACTGTGGAGCCGGAGACATTGGCGATATAGCGGGTTTCGGAGAAGTCCAGCTGCGGCAGGTAATCGCTGATGACCTTGTCGACACCGGGGTTCTGTAATCCAATGGCATTGAGCATCCCCATCGGCGTCTCGTAGACACGGTGCGGCGGATTGCCTGATCTCGGCGCCAGGGTGGTGCCCTTAAGGCATATAGCACCGACATCCTGATTGGAATAGCCCTCAACCCGGGTATACTCTTCGCCGAAACCCACACAGCCGGACAGCAACACCAGCGGTGTGGCCAGTGGCATTCCACAGAAATCGAGCGCAAGTTTTTTAGCCTGGTCAGCCTGCATGTTTCATATTGTACTTTATCAACCCGAGATTCCGCCAAACACGGGTAATATTATCCGGCTTTGCGCCAATTCCGGCAGCAAGTTGCATCTTATCCATCCGCTGGGCTTTGAGCTGGATGATAAAAAGTTGCGACGCGCAGGACTTGATTACAAAGAGTGGGCCCAGGTACAGGATTATCCAACACTGCAGGACTTTATAACAGCCGTTAAACCTGCACGTCTGTTTGCCTGTTCCACCAAGGGCAAACAAAGCTACGCGGATACGCAATTCATCGAAGGCGATGCATTCTTGTTCGGCCCGGAAACGCGTGGTTTGCCCATGGAGATCCTGGGCAATATTGAATCCCAACAAGTGTTGCGTATCCCGATGGTGGCGGCAAGCCGTAGCCTTAACCTCTCCAATGCTGCTGCCATTATCCTCTATGAGGCCTGGCGGCAGAATGGTTTTGCGGGCTCGGGTTAGTTAATGACGCTCAGGCGGTTTCCGGCTTGAGGTCTCTGCCCAGCAAGTTGGCTACTGTCGCTTCAGGGCTCTGCGCTTCATAAAGAATTTTGAACACCTGCTCACAGATCGGCATCTCAACGTTGTGCGCAGTGGCAACCCGCATGATCACCTTGGCGGTAACCGCGCCCTCCACGGCTTGCCCGATTTCTCGAATCGCTTCATCCTTGTTCTGACCGCGGCCCAGCGCCAGACCCAGGCGCCGATTACGCGACTGGTCGTCGGTGCAGGTCAACACCAGGTCGCCAAGTCCGGCAAGGCCCATCAATGTATCGTTGCTCGCTCCCACTACACTTCCAAGGCGCATGATTTCGCTCAGTCCACGGGTAATAAGTGCGGCACGAGCATTCGCGCCGAAGCCTAATCCGTCGGAAACTCCGGTGGCTATGGCGAGTACGTTTTTGACGGAACCACCCAGTTCGACACCCACAACATCATCACTGGTGTACACACGGAAGTTCTGGCCGTGAAACAATCCAGCAACTCGTTGGGCATAGACCGGGCTGAAAGAACCCACCGTGACGGCCGTTGGCAAGCCCCGCGCAACCTCTTTTGCAAACGATGGTCCGGACAACAGGGCATAGGGAATATCCCCATCAAGTTCCTCTTCGACCACCTCATGAAGCCATTTTCCGGTTTCAACCTCCAGGCCCTTGGTGGCCCAAATCATGCCGCTGCCTTGGCGAATATCACCGCTGGCTATAGCTGTCTTCAAGGTTTGGCGAAAGAACTCGCTGGGAACAACCAGTAGGATGTCCTTGGCCATGGCAAGCGCCACTTCCAGTGAGGCCGTAGGTTCGACCCCTGCAGGTAAGGGGGTACCGGGTAAATAACGTTTGTTTTCACGGTCGGCCGAAAGCGCCTCTATGTGTTCACTAAAATGATCCCACAACAGGCAACGATGACCATTATTGGCCAGCTGTATCGCCAGCGCCGTGCCCCAGGAGCCGGCACCCAGTACCGCGATTGTTTCCGTCATCAGCCTTTACTCTACTTCAATGAGTGGCGTCGCTCTGATCAACTTGCTGTTGTTTAGTACGCTCCTGATGCTGCGCGTAGAGCGCGTCGAAATTGACTGGTGCCAGAATCAACTGCGGGAACCCACCCTTGCTAATGAGTTCGGAAATGGCCTCGCGTGCATACGGAAACAAAACGTTCGGACAGTAACTGCCGAGTGCGTGACCCATTTGTTGCTCATTGAGCCCGCTCAACCTAAAAATCCCGGCTTGCTTAACTTCGATCAGAAACGCAGTTTCCTCGTCATGCTTTGCGGTTACAGTGATATCCAGCACTACCTCATATAGCGTGTCATTCACTTTTGTCGCGTTGCTGCTGAGGTTTACATTGACGTCCGGCTTCCATTCGCGGGTAAAAACACTCGGCGAATTCGGTGACTCAAACGAGACATCTTTTAGAAAGATTTTTTGTATTTCGAGTTGTGGCTGGGCAACTTCACTGCCTTGTGGCTTCTGTTCGGTCATCGATAGGTTTTCCTGATTACTTAATAACTAGATTTTTAGGCTGAAACGGGAAACAGCAGCTTGTCGAGTTCGCCTTTACGGTCGAGGGCCGCCATATCATCGTAACCACCTACATGTGTACTGCCGATAAAAATCTGCGGTACTGTAGAACGGCCGCTGCGCTTTTCCATTTCACTGCGCAAGTTACGATCACCGTCGACGCTGCGTTCTTCGTATTTGACCTTCTTGTTTTTGAGCAGGCGCTTTGCCCACGAGCAATACGGACAGAAGCTGCTGCTATAGACAACAATGTGTTGATTTGTTCCGGTCATTTTTTCTCGAGTGGCAGGTTCGCTTGTTGCCAACCAACAACACCGCCTTTCAGGTTGTATACATTAGTGAATTCGTTTTTCAAAAGAATATTGCAGGCCATTCCACTGCGCTGCCCCGAGCGACAGAATGTAATAACCGGTTTGTCCTTGAATTTCTTGAGTTCATCGACGCGTTGCCGTAGCACGCTGTACGCCAGGTGTTTCGAGCCACTGATGGTGCCTTGCGCGAGTTCGGCGTCTTCACGCACGTCTAGCATCACTGCCGAATCGTGGTTCATCAGCATCACGGCCTCAGTAGCTGACAACTCTTTATAGCCCCGCGTAAACCGACGGAATTCGCTCCACACAATCATCGCTATGACCGCCACTAAGGCGGCGAACAGGAAAAGGTTATTGCTGATAAATTCGCTGTACTGACTCATACTGCTACGCATAGGCTCCGGTATTCAAAGAGGCTGAATATTAGCAGGGTTTCGGGGTGAATCGAAGGCCACGGGGCCGGCCTGTATCAGCTGACTCGGCCTTTGGCTAGTCGGTACTGCAGAACACTTGCTGCATCATACCGATGAGGCGCAGGGTGCGGTTATCGCCGACACGATAGTAGACGCGATTGGCATCTTTACGTGACGCCAGAATACCCTTATCGCGTAAAATAGCCAGATGTTGAGATATATTGCTCTGTGATGTACCGACACTCTCAACGATTTCCTGTACGCTGACCTCCTTGTCCCCTAGAGTGCAAAGGATCTTGAGTCTCAAGGGGTGCGACATGGCCTTGAGGGAACGTGAGGCTCGCTCGATATCATCGTCACGCGACATGAGCTCGGATATTGCAGTCATAAAACAGATCCCTGAGGTGCTTGGACTACCGCGTGGCGGTCTGGAGTTAAGCCGAAGTATATTAGCAATATAGCATAAAGTAATAAGTTTATTATGACCATTAGTATTCAAACACGTGTTTTCGTGCACCTGGAAATGGCTTCTGGGATGCTATTTTCCGCCGCTACGCGGCGAAGTGCCAGGTCATTGAGCTGCGCCCTGTGAGGCGAGGCGCCTGCCTGGCTCTGGCCCTGCTATTGTTGGCCAGCGGCCCATCGATGGCTGAAATAAGCCACGAAGAGGCCGTAGACCGGCTGCAGTCGGTGCAGAAAAAGATCCAGAAGTTGCGCAAGAAATTGCGCAACTCTCGCCATAAGGCCGATACACTACAGGCCGAGCTGGCCGAGGTGGAATCCCGCATCGGGCAACTCGGGCAACGCCTCAAGCGCACCGAAAAGCAATTAGGTACGCAGCGCAAACAACTCAAGACCCTGCGCAGCCGGGAGTCTGAGCTACAGGCTGAGCTCGAGCAACAACATGATGCACTCAGTCTTCAACTGCTGACTGCATACCGTGTAGGGCGCCAGGAAAAGCTAAAACTACTTCTAAATCAACAGGATCCGTCATCGGTCGGGCGCACATTGGTGTATTATCAATACTTCAATGAGGCGCGTAGCCGCAATATCAGCAACGTTGCCGCCACCCTTACGGCCCTCAATGACACAAAACAACAAATCAGCCAAAAGACCCAGTCACTCTCTGAACTGAGCCACACGCTACGCGAGGAAAAGACCAAGTGGGTGCAAAACCGTAACCGCCGACAGGTGGTATTGGCTTCGCTCAACAAAGAAATCAACGCCACCGGCGGCTCCATTTCCAGCCTGCAGAAGAACGAACGTGAGCTGCAGCAGTTGATCGAGTCCTTGCAAGACGTATTGGCTGACATTCCGCAGGGTATCGGGCAGAAGGCTGCCTTCAGCAAGCTCAAGGGCACGCTGCCGTGGCCAATCACGGGGACATTACAGAGCCGCTTTGGTCAACAGCGCCCCAACGGCGGGCCTAAATGGCAGGGCGTTTTCATCGAATCCAAAGAGGGCAAAAACGTACGCGCCATCTCACACGGCCGCATCGCCTTCGCAGACTGGATGCGAGGGTACGGACTGCTGGTCATCATCGACCACGGTCATGGTTATATGAGCCTGTATGGCCATAACCAGAGTCTGTACAAGGCAACCGGGGAGTGGGTGCAACCAGGCGAGGTCATTGCCGAGGTTGGGGATAGCGGCGGCCAACAGACCAGCGGGCTCTACTTCGAGATCCGCTATAAAGGTAAACCCATCAACCCCAGAAAGTGGTGCTCGCGAGACAGTGCTCGCATTTCCCTCAACACCCGTGAAATCCCCTGATGATCTTCAGGGATTCAGCGGAGTATGTCGGCGCGCTGTCAGTTTAGTGGTAACATGCTGGAAGGCACTGGCAGTACCCATTCGAAATCCCTGGACCTAAAGTTGCTGGTTTGCCCGTACTTGACCGTCAAGCAGGAATTTTGTGCGTTAATCAGGGTCTACCTGTTCTAGCTACCTAGTATTGCTACTATGGCATTACTCACCCGATACCTGAAATTAGGAGAAAGGGGATGAAATTGAAACCCCATATGTTCATGGGTCTGTTACTTGGGCTTGTTCTTGGCGTCACCTTGAGTGTCGGCCACGGTGTGTTCGCGGAACGCGATTCGAGCACCTCGTCTACAGTTATTCCCCTTGATGAATTGCGCGCCTTCTCTGACGTCTATGCACGTATCAAGAAGGATTACGTTGTAGAAGTCGAGGACAAAGAACTGCTCGAAAATGCTATCCGTGGCATGTTGACCGGGCTGGACCCACACTCCTCCTATTTAAACGCCGAAGAGTTCAAGGAACTGCAAATCGGTACTACCGGTGAGTTCGGCGGCCTAGGTATCGAGGTTGGTATGGAAGATGGTTTCGTCAAGGTGATCTCACCTATCGACGACACACCGGCCGCTCGCGCTGGCATCCTCGCCGGCGACCTGATCATTCGCCTAGACGACAAACCGGTTAAAGGCATGACACTCAACGATGCCGTCAAGGTCATGCGGGGTAAACGCGGCACCGAGATTACACTCACTATCATCCGTGAAGGCGCAAACAAACCGCTCAAGTTCACAGTCGAACGCGACATCATCAAGGTCAGGAGCGTTAAACAACGCACCCTGGATCCGGGTTATGGCTACGTCCGCATCTCCAGCTTCCAGTCACGCACATCGCATGATCTGGAGGAGGCCATTGAAAAACTCCGCAAGGAAAACGATGGCAAGATCAAGGGCCTGGTGCTGGACCTGCGTAACAATCCGGGCGGTGTGCTCAATGGCGCGGTCGGTGTTTCCGATGCCTTTATCGATGATGGATTAATTGTCTATACAGAAGGGCGCGTGCAAGACTCGGTGTTACGTTATTCCGCCAGTCGCGGTGACGTACTCGATGGCGCGCCACTGGTCATTCTTATCAATCAGGGCTCGGCCTCTGCCTCCGAGATTGTTGCTGGCGCTCTGCAGGATCACAACCGTGCCATCATCATGGGCACCAAGTCATTTGGTAAGGGGTCCGTACAAACCATCCTGCCGTTGAGCGAAAAGTCTGCACTTAAACTAACCACCGCGCGTTACTTCACGCCTTCAGGCCGCTCAATCCAGGCCCAGGGTATCGAGCCGGACATCCAGCTCGATAACCTCAAGGTTACCAAGCTGGAAGATGATGCCATACTACGGCTGAAGGAATCCGACCTTTCCGGACACCTGGAAAACGGAAACGAGGATGGTCGTCAGCCGCTGACACAAAACACGGTAGACACATCGCTCGCCAGCGACGATTACCAGTTGAATGAAGCGCTGAATCTACTTAAAGGTATCGCAATACTCGGCCAGAAGGGGTGATATGGCTGCAAACAAATACACAGGGTTCGGCAAGTTCATCTTGCCGGCCCTGTTATTGACGTGCCAGCCGGTAGCAGCAACTGACACCCATCGATCCGTAGCGTCTCCTGCGGTTGCCATCATCATCGATGACCTGGGCAACCGTTACAACCAGGATCTACGCGCTATAAAGTTGCCGGGGCAGGTAACTTATGCTTTTCTCCCGTACACACCACATGCTAGCGAACTTGCACAGCTGGCCCATGATTCCAACAAGGAAATTATGTTGCATGCCCCCATGCAAGACATGGAGGGACGGCCCCTAGGTCCGGGCGCACTCACCCTGGACATGACAGAGCATGAGTTCAAGCAAAGCCTGCGTAACAGTATTGCATCAATTCCTTATGTACGTGGCATCAATAACCATATGGGCAGCCTGTTAACACGCCATCCGGGACACATGGGCTGGTTGATGGAGCTGCTTGCAGAAGACGGCCAATCCCTTTACTTCGTCGATAGCCGCACCACTCACCATACTGTCGCTCAACAAATCGCCGAAGAAAAAGGTATTCCACACCTACGTCGTCATGTGTTTCTTGATACCATCGCGCACGACCCTGCTTATGTACGCGCGCAATTCAGAGCCTTATTGCGGCAGGCCAAGACTGAGGGTAGCGCTGTCGCCATCGGCCACCCTTACCCGGCGACACTTGACGTCTTGCAAAATGAATTACAACAGCTTAAATATAAGAATATACGTTTAGTAAGTGTCAGTGAGTTACTGTTACAGCAACGGAGGCCAACATGGCACGCGTCCTCGTCCCACTCGCACAGGGTTGTGAAGAACTCGAAGCCGTCACGATAATTGATCTCCTGCGCCGCGCCAGTATAGACGTTATCTGCGCCGGCCTCGACGAGCAGCCCGTTAAGGGATCCCGCGGCACGGTACTGCTGCCTGACACCACCATCGATCAGGTGCAGGATGACGATTTCGACATGGTTGTGCTCCCCGGCGGCCTGCCCGGCGCCGATTATCTGGATAAGGATCCGCGCATCCATAGCCTACTGCAGCGTATGGCATCAAACGGCAACTACACGGCCGCCATCTGCGCCGCACCCAAAGTGCTCGCGAACGCCGGCCTACTCCAGCATAAAAAGGCCACCGGCTACCCCGGTGTACTGGATAATCTCGCACTCGTTGATACTGAAATCACGAATCAAGCTGTGCTTGTTGACGGCAAGGTTATTACCTCACGTGGCCCCGGAACCGCTATGGATTTTGCACTGGAGCTCATCAAAGTACTGGCAGGCAAGGCCAAGCGAGACCAGGTCGAACAGCTGTTACAGCGTTCGGCACATTAATCTCGGTAGAGATCGTCGCGCCGCAAAGGTATGCCCAACGGCTGGCGGTTGTGCCCGGCAAGCACCTGATAGATCCCCAGACTGCCTTCATTGAAATAAAAGGCAGAGCCTGCCATATACAAACGCCAGACACGATAAGTCGCACTACCAATCTCCGCTATGGCTTCGCTGGCATGTTGTTCCAGATTCGCTACCCAGTGCCGTAACGTCATCACATAATGCTGTCGCAGGCCTTCGACATCGATGACCTCAAACCCTGCATCCTCCATGGTGGTGACAACATTACTGATCCGTGCCAACTCGCCATCGGGAAACACATATCGATTCGCAAACGCAGCGGTGGCACGTTCCGGTTGCCAACCAGTATCATTGGTGATGCCATGATTGAGAAACAAACCGCCCGGTCGTAACACACGCTTAATGATGTTGAAGTACTGTGGGAATCTATCGATGCCAATGTGCTCGAACATACCGACGCTGACGACTTTATCGTAGACAGGCTCATTGGACAGGTCGCGGTAATCACGCAACTCAATGTCAATTTTATCCTCGAGACCCTCTGCATGAATTCTTTCACGGGCGTGCTTGTATTGCTGTTCACTGAGGGTAATACCATGCGCCGTGACGCCATACTTTTTTGTCGCCCACATAACTAGTGCCCCCCAACCACAACCAATATCCAGGAGTTTCTCACCGGGTTTAAGGCGTAATTTACGGCAAATAATATCGAGCTTGTCATGTTGCGCATCTGCCAACGGCTGCTCTGCATCGCGAAAGTACGCACAGGAGTACACCATTTCAGGGTCGAGCCATAAACGGTAAAAATTATTAGACACGTCATAGTGGTGGGAAATGCTGGCACGTGAATTCCGCCGCGCCTCACGACGTGCACGCACGCTCTTATATGAAGTATTTGTTTGCGGCGGCAAACTTAATGCTTGACGCGATAACCTCATGCGGTGTGACCACGGCAAGCGCTGGTTTTGTAAGTGCTCGACAAGACCAAACAGCGACTCAACATCACCCTCAAAATCGATTAAACCGGACAAATGGGCGTCAGCGAGACGGATAAGGCCATGACGCAAGACCAGCCCACGCAGCGCCTCAGGGTCATTAAAGACAACCGTGCACACGGGGTTGCTATGCTGGCAGAAAACTTCACCATTCCAAAGGCGGAACGCAACTGGCCCCGAGTACCGTTCCATCAATAGCCTCAGGATACTGCGCCCCGACTTTAGTACAGTTAAATCTTTACTAAAGCTCTGCGCTTGCCTGATAGACCTATCCTGGTTTTGTGCAGGTGCTTGTGCCATCTATTCCTCCTCCTACTGAAGAGAAAATGTGATTGGCCAACTTTGCCAACTTAACTTATATCGCAGCCTTATTTATTGATATGAGGCAATTGTTATGGAGTATATGCAGATATGGTTATCAGCATCAGACATCTGAGGCATTCCAATTACTGAACGCCAATACCCAGTCCATGGTCCTTGGATTTTCATTACCCCTGTCGATAAGCAAATGGCCGATTTCGATCATCACTTCACGCATCTCACGCACCTGTAGTTTCCTGGCCTCAGCTGCAAACTGTGGATACTCATCCATTGTTTTATCTGCCAGTGAACCGGCACCTCCCCAGAACTCATTGCTATTGAGCGCCACCCATAAATCCTCCTCATTACACGCAGCTTGATTAATCACTTCGCCCAGCCAATCAGCTGCCGCTCTATCACAACTAGCAAACACCAACCGCAGGCGCTCGAGTAACTGTAGCATGGCAGTTAGTTTGTCCAACATCTGCAATAGGTTTATACGTTAACGACCAGCCGCTCTCTCGGCGCAATACATTGGGTTGCAGAGTTCAATGCCTGCAATAGGCGTTCGGCCTCGGCCTGCTTACGATCGATGTCAAAATCTTTCTGGTCAGGATCATGGTGAAACAGATAAAGCGTCTTAACACCTGCATTATGCGCGAGCTGTACAACCTGTCCCAGCGAAGAATGCCCCCAACCTATCTTGTCAGGATAGTCATTATCGAAAAAAGTGGTGTCCGTAATCAGCATGTCACAGGACCTGACAAACTCCGTTAGTTTTTCAACATAACTTACATCATGATACTGTGACTCCTGCGGATAGAGCTCGTTGTCAGTGACGTAACAGACCGAGCGCCCATTATGATTTATGCGATACCCCAGGCAATAACCGGGATGCTTAAGCAACATGGTTCTGATTTCGATATCGTCGAACTCATAACTACGCTCACGCAAGTCCCGGAAAGTCACACTTGCAGCGAATTCTTTGATAGTAATTGGAAAATAGACGTTGTCCATTTGTGCGGAAATCAAATCCTGCATCGTCAGGTCGCCCTGACTGGGACCGCAAATTTCAAACGAATTACCGGCAATGTACAACGGCGCAAAGAAAGGCATAGCATTGATATGGTCCCAGTGTGCATGGGAGATAAAGATCCTGGCATTGATACCTTCACCCTTATTTTCTACCAGATGATCACCTAACGCCTTGATACCTGTGCCTGCATCGAAAATAAACTTCCTTTCTCGCGAGAACGACAGGCTAACGCATGAAGTATTCCCACCATAGTGTACCGAATCAGGCCCCGGTACCGGCAAGGTTCCGCGCACACCCCAAAAACAAACCTCTATCTGGTCAGAAATAATTCTGCGTACCTGCTCAATAAATGAGCTTGGGTCAATAGGTTTGTTGAAATAACCATTGGCACCAAACTGGTAAGCTCGCCTTTGATCAAAGCTATAGGATTTCGCCGTTAACATAATGATGGCCGTATCATGCAAGGCCTTTTCTGCACGCAAGTGCCTGCACATCTCAAGCCCATCCATGCCTGGCATCATGATATCCGTGATCACACAGTCTGGCGGGTCAGCCGTAATCTCTTCCAATGCAGCCACACTGGATGTATTGGAACGCACATGAAAACCCTCCGCCTCCAGCAGCGCTGTCGTCAGATCATTTACGTCCTGGTCGTCATCAACGACATAGAAAGACAGTGATGTGCTCATTTAATTGCCTGGTTTTGTTATTAGCTTTTGGTCCGGGCAGGCTGGAGATTATTATGGAACGAGTTTTACGTGACGACTGACCCGCGTTGCTTCGCGCTTTGGAATCCCGGGCGTTGCAACATACGCTCCGCGTAACTCCATAATTCCGCCTGTTCGATATCAACTTTTGCCGCTCTCGTCCATAACAATGTATGAGCCAGCAGGATATCAGCAGCAGTAAAGCAATCGCCAACGATAAACTCCTTATTGCCCAGACCAAGGTGTACAACTCTGGCGGCATTCTGGAATTCCCATTTGGCCGTTTCATCGATCTGTGGAATACGCCGCTCACGGGGTAACACGAACTTATGCTTGGCGAGCGTCCACAGCGGCTGCTCAAGCTCAGTCAACACAAAGTAACACCACTTATTATAAAGTGCGCGTTCGACTGTGCCATATTTTGGCACAAGCCCTGATTCAGGAAATTTATCACCAAGATAAGTGCAAATCGCTGCTGATTCAGTGAGTATTAAATCGCCGTCTACAATTGCGGGCACCTTTCCTGCAGGATTAATATCCAGGTAGGATTTTCCTCCCGCTTTTAGTTTGCCAAGATCAACAGGAACATAATCATATTCTTCACCGATCTCCTCTAACGTCCATAAAACCCGCGTGGAACGTGAGTGAGGGAGACCATAGACTTTAATCATCGAGGTTGACACCTTAGTTTTTAGTAAGCTAAGACACAGGCGCCACTTTATCCTAAGGATGCAACATGCGCAAAAATACGACGGCCTGAGCCGCCGTATCAGCACATTTTTGCATGGGGCTTTATTCGCTCGCCTTACCTGCTTGCGAGCCGATCATGGAACCAAAGTTGCTGGCACCAAGCACAGCTGCTGCCCCCTCGAGGCTGCTGCCTTCGCCGCTGACCTGCACCATCGGGACTTTAATGATGTCAGGATTCTCCTGGGCAATCGCCAACACTTCCTTGAGCATTTGCAGTTGTAGCGTGCGATCCTTGCCCAGCACATTGGTCATTGCCTGCTGACCTTTGGCAATCTCGATCTGGCGTAGTTTCTCACCTTCACCTTCGAGACGTGCACGCTCCTTGGCAAACTCGGCAGCCTTACGTTCGATCTCCGCCTGCACCAGGATCTGTTGCTTATTGGCGGTCTCGCGCTGCTTCTCTACTTCGATGCGCTCCTGCTGTGCTTCGCGTTCGCGCTGGTAAGTCAGCGTTAACTGGTCGGCCAGTTGCTTACGTAAGCGCGCGACCAGCAACTCGGGGGGTATAGCAGGTTCACCCATACGCACCTCCTGAATAGCAAAGCCTGCCTTGGCGGCTTCTTTCGCTATCGCCAGCTCAACCTGATCGGTAATCTCCTCACGTTTCTCGATGAAATCGAGCACGCGACGCTCCGTACACACTTCCACCAAGCCGCTATCACTGACTTCCGTTTCGACGACCTCGGCATCGGCGGCACTGTTTTCCTGCATACCATCTTTGCTCGCCAGCTCACGCGGTAGCATTTCACAGGACTTGGTACCGCCAATGGTACGCAGGATGTCGCGAATCGCGGGTGTCACAATGTTATCTTCAACACGCTGCAAGTCACCCACTGAGGCCACCACACGCGGCGCATCTTTTGGATGTACCTGGCCTACCACCCGCATTTCCACCGGCACGGTCCAGCCCTGCACGCGCACATTAATCGCACGATCAGCCGCATTCTTCGGCACCGGGATTTCGCGCTTGGTTTCCGTCTGCACGATCTTGCCGTCATCGGTTACCTGCAAATCAATCTTGCGCTCGGTGTAATCGCCCTTGTATTGCCAGGTCTGCAGTCGCGTTGAAATCAGTGTCGGCACATAGGCCTTGGCATTAAGATAATAACGCCCAGGTGACAGCGCCTTTACCCACACACCAATACAGCCTTCGGACACGATCGGGGTCGCAGTTTTACCATCAACAACACCCTTGACATCAATCACGTCGGCGCACGAGGCAGCCGTTTGTACGTTAGAGCGAATTACTGCAACCGAACCTGTCGGCACATCCAACGCCGGCATATTCTTAACGGAATACAGGTATTGATTCAAACGATATTTACCCGGACCTAACACCGACAACTGTGGACCTTTCTGGCCCTGGCCTTCGGTAAGAAAGTATCGGGCCTCCATCATCTTGTCGAAGTTTCCATCAGGCCATTTATCGGACAGGAACTGGCTATCGCGTAGCGGCCTACCGTCTCGGGCAAACACGAAACCATAATGTCCCTCGGGGACGTTAATTGTCGGTAGGTATTCAATGTCATATATGACACGAATGAAGGGCCGGAAATGGAAACCCGGTGGCAGGATCTCGGCCTGCGGACCTTTCTCGCCTTCGGCGGCGATAATCGCACCCGGCCGCAAGTCTTTACCGAAATAGATCTTCTTCAAGTGGCCGACATCATCGGCGCCCACGATCACAAAAGACCGCGTGATCAACAAAAACATGCCGATGAGCATGATCGCCGGCGCGATGAACTTGCTATAGGTATCTAAGAACCTGCCAAATGGCCCGCCGATTGGCACCAGGGCACCGCCATCCGCCGACACCCGCGCCCGGCGCACTAGCAGGAAGATACCCAGAATGATCAGAACCAGTGAGAGTATTGCTCCACGCATATCACACACCTCCGTTTATGTTGCGTTTATTGTTTGTATGTACTATATGTATGATTAATGTCACATTTATGTGACATAATTCCTGATAATATTATAAATCACCTCAATATGCAACATATATGACACATTAATTACTAATGAGCAACATTAATCATAAGAGTGAGGCGCCCCGCCCGAAAACCGACTGGGAGCGCAAAGCCCGCGCCCTGGTCCGCAGCGAGATGGTGGTGCGGGATATTTCCTACGAAGAGCTCAGCCGCCGACTGCGACTCATTGGTGTAGAGGAGACGCCCTCAAATCTGCGCACCAAGATTAACCGCGGCGCCTTTAAGGCCGCCTTCCTGCTGCAATTCATGAGGGCGCTGGACATCAAGGCGTTAGAACCACGATATGACGGCCTTTAAGTAGGTTACTCCTGCCTGTTCAGACCTTGGTAGAGCGCAGCAACATAGTTAACCGGCGCGTGCGCGCTAAAATAATCCGGTACCGGAATATTAATCGCATCGAAATCAAGTCCCCGAATGGCGTTCATGACTTCGAGAAAGTCACTTAACCCTCCATTGCCAGGCCTGGTCTGGCCCGCCCCAACATTGAGCTCAATCCGCTCACCGGCATGCCTGAACCCAAAGAGCCCTTTTGACGTCGGCAGGCGTGTCACCACGTCACCGTTATTTACCACGCGATAAACAGGCAAGCCGCCCAGGCTGTCAGCAAACTTTTGTGTGCCAACGCGCGGCGATCCAAAGGTATATAAACCGTGAGGCCGGTGAAGCGCCGCGGCCAGGGTGGCCAGTGCGCCGCCGAGGCTGTGTCCGGTATAAAAAACCGGGCACTCAAGCCGTTCAAGTTCTTTGCTGACGTCTTGTTTTATTTTATTAAAGGCATTTAGAAAGCCCAGATGTACCAGGCCTTCACCTTCCCATTTAACCGGTATCGCCGTCAGGTTAGTCAGCCAGTCCCTGGGTTCATCGGTTCCGCGGAAAACCAGCACGGCAAACCGCTGTGAACTGGAGTCATCAGATTCCAGCAGTGTAAGTTGTGTGCCCGTTTCATTATGATAATAACGCTCGACCAGCTCGGCCGCTTGCAGGTAATGGGTGACAGTGACGCGGTTAGCGATATCGGCATCGCAGTACACCCAGCGTGAGAGCTCCGCCATGAACATACCATTCGAAGCGTTAAAATTTTTAGTGTTCGCATCAAAGCGCAGCGGTTTATGAAAATTGAAATAAGTTCTCGCGCTACCAGGCGCAAGCAAGGCTTTCCAGCTATTATCAATCTCCATATGTGTCAGTGCAGCATGCTGCTTATCGTTTTACGATAGCTGCTATGCAAAGCTAAGCGGCCCTAAGCAGTTAGAGTCTAGGTGCTTATTACGAGACAATTTAGTCAGACTACTTCCCAATCTTCCACATCTCCACTAACTTTACTAAACATTGGGTGAAATTTGATTCTCTTTACCTTTTTTAACTGGAGATACAACTCAGGATCTCTTTTTTTTAGTTTGCATAATAGATGGGTAAACTCATATATCAATTGTCCATTAGTAACGGATATCTTTCCCATAAATCTTTTATTGATGATCTTACTTCTATCGAAATTGTAACCTCTATCGTGAGCCTCATCAGCCACGCATCTTAAATAGCTGGCTATAGCTCCTGTCGGATTTGACGTATTCTTAAACCGTATCAGTTGCGGATGATTCTTATACCCCCTGGTATTGCCTAGCAATACATTCTGAGCCAGAAGGCCCTCTCTCCAGAGCGCAACCAATCCCTTAGAATCTAAATAACCTGGATGTATTGACCAAAGCCGCATGTTTATTCTTTTGCAATAACATTCTTATACATTGACTTATTACCGTGCAGCTAGAAATACCAGTCAGAGGACATTCCTATATCAGTCAAATATGAGCCATCTATTTTGATTTGCTCACCCTGTAAACGAGCGCCATCGCTTTTAGAAAATAATAACTGTATGTAAAACTCAGTGTATACGTTTCTGTCTCTTACAGCAGCTTATATGCTACCTTCCCGCTATCAGAACGGAATGTTATTCGTGGCGACAACTAATGGCTAAGATATCGAAATAATTTATGTAGCTACCGGCCAAAGGAGAGCAGGTCCGGCACTATCACATGATAGCGTCATTTTGACAGTATTTTTTAGTCCTTTATTTCCTCGATAATGGTTCTCTCTATCGGCAACTGCACATAACCCGTCTCTTCACTCCAGAAAAAGTAATAACCCAGCACCCTGCCCTGATCATCCTTACCACTGGTGATTTTTCCGTCCTTCACGGTCCAGGTCTTCACCACTACACCATTATCAACATAGGATACTTTCAGGTCTTCTCCTACCCAGTTATCAGCCTGCCGGGATAATTTATTCCGCGACTCCTCAGTACAGGCTGCGAGCAGGACGAGCGCCAGCACTGCCGGTATGATTTTTTGCACATATCTCTTCATCACAACCAGATCCTTTTTTAAAATCCAGATTACAGGGAATATATCATAAGCAGTTCTTTAACAATCATGCCGTCACCAGCGTCCATATCCCGATGCCGACAAACCCCGCACCAGCGATATAGTGTAAATATTTTTCGCTCACGTAGTGTGAAATCACGCCGCCCGCCATAACACCGATAGCCGAGGCCACAATCAGGGCAAGTGAAGCACCAAAAAACACCGTGAGCTTGCTTACCTCCTTGTCAGCCGCGAACAGCATCGTAGCTAACTGTGTTTTATCGCCAAGCTCCGCAATAAAAACGACGACAAAGACCGTTGCCAATACTTTTAAATCCACTGGTCAGTTACCTCTCAGCTTTCTGCCTTTTAAGTTTATTGGCACATGAGCGCCTATAATGCCAGATATTAATACCCGGCTAGCCGTAGCCGGGATAGGCGTCGCGTCCCCAAGAAAGCCCGAGTGTGAAGCCTACTGGTTTATTGGATTTGGGCAACACCTATCACATAGTTTTTACCATAAACCTTGGCGCATTTGGGGCAGGTGGTATAAAAGAAGTAGGCCTTATCCATTTTATTACCTTTCTCAGTTACATATTTATCCATTTCCTCCTGCCACCTGGGTACTTTTTTATACGGCCCCTCAAACACCTTCGTCAAATAATCACCCGTCATATGTACCATTTCCATTCCTGGCACATCCCTGGTAACCGAGAAGTAATGTTCGCCCGTCCACGCGGAAAGGTCATGAGATAAAACGATAAAATCGTCTTCACTTTGTGCGCCTGCATTTTCGATCGCTTTTAAGGTTTCAGGGAAAACCGAGCCCATATTGAGTGGGATGTGGAACAGGCTTCTTGTTTTGGCCCTGATAAACGGCTTTTCTTTAAAATGAAGTTCCTGCTCATCCCAGCCTTCTGGCTTGAATCTGGGGCAGCAGTTTGTAGGGTTGTCGCTCATATCGTACTTAGGTAAAGCATTCGTTTCCATATTTCCTCCTTAGCATGAGTCAATATGTTCAAATTCTAACAAATGGTAATTATCGGAAATTAGCTGAGCAGGTAGTTGGGTTTATATAAGGCACTTATGCTAGCTCCAGTAGTGTGCCGCGCCGATCAGCAAAAACTGCCCGCGCATCTTTCAACGACACCGGCTGTGAGCCTTTACTACTATTGTAGCCTAATATAGTCGAAAACCAATCCGGCACTTTCAACCAGGTTTTATGTGATATTCAAGCTCTCTTCATATTGTAAAAGCCGAAATCTAAATTCTAATAAATTAACCTGATTACGTTTAGCAACAATTAATGCCGAAAATAAGGTTCTTCATATCCGTTCACAATTTATATGTGACGGTGTAGTTATGCGCATGCTTGCTTGATAATGTTTCAGTGCCACATTCATTTTCTAGAATGCCGCATACCTTGATTGCTTCCCACAACCTATATAGGGCGTGAACTTAATTCTTTGTATTCAAGTTAAGCCCACCCATCCTTTTGCCTAGTAACGCCTACAATAACCGACGTTGGGTATGAGCGTGCGGCGCCGAAAGCGCGTAGTTGATTTGATTGTTATAAGGTTTCTTTATCATGTGAATTTACTTTGTGACTATACTTAGTATCCCCAATATAGAAACCGTGGCAAATAGTGATGTAGATGGAAAACGGAAAGGATTTATATTTCCTTTCATAGCTACCACTGCACTTAGGATAGCAAAAGACACATTTAATATACTTAGAAATACTATTAATTCTATTTTCTCCGAGTTAATAGCAACATATGCGTATGCGCCTCCCATAAAAAAAGTGTAAATCGTTGTAACGTGCCAACAATAATAATTAAGCCACTTTGATGCTTTGGGTAGATTATTATTCGCCAGCAATGGTACCGCGACACGCGGCCCACCTACAAAAGTGTGAACAGCGAAAGTAACTACACTCATGATTGCTGCTGCCCACAATAATGTAACCTGCATAATTTAAACCTTATAACGCTTCAGCCAAGCCGATATTTGCGAGCGGCTAGCGAGTAAATTGTAGGCTTGAGATTTGTTTTATGCATTACCCACCCCAGTGAAACGAAACATAAAATTTCCCAGCCGTTCTATCAAGCCACACACCTAAATCGTGAGAACTATATTCAGAAGTTTTTACAATACTGACCAATTCTAATGTTCTAACATCTGGCCACCAGTCAGGCGCAAAGCCAGTTGAGTATATATCAGAGTATCTTT
>CAMYKB010000022.1:0-62056 GCA_947258875.1 uncultured Gammaproteobacteria bacterium
GTCCGAGTTGAATTGATTGTTAGGTGAAATTTTATCATTTAAATATTTATAAACTTCACCATGTAGTAATTTCCACTGTTTCTCGTAGCGGCTGAATTTATCCAATTTAGAATCACCAGAAAAGTACAGTACAATTCGTTTGCCCTGATAAATGACTTCAATGTATTTTGTAGGCTGGTGAAATTGGGCCGCATTATCTGATATTCCTTCAGATGCAAGATTGTTTGATGAAATAAAGAAGTTTTCTATTTCCTTGTTTTTATGATGAGTTAAGGCCTTGGCTTCTAATACTGTATGCGGTTCACCTTTATAGCTTGCGACTCTAGATGGAATAAACCCGATACTAACTTCGTCGTATTTTAAATCTGTATCAGCGGAATCAGAAAATGAAGACTGAAACAAAGATAGACTTATACATACGATGTAGAAATATTTCATCTTTCACCTAACGAGGCTGTAGAAAAACCTCAAAATTGGACAAATGTTCGCTCTTTATATAAAAGCATAAAAGGTTAAGTCTATACGATATCTTCATGCAAACTCGATATAAGGCCGTATGCGTAGCATTTAAGGAGATAATATCCTGCGCTCAGGTTAATTAATTTTAATCGCTTAAATCGGCCCACATTTTCATGTCGTGTCATTGTAGGGTTTTTCTACAGCCTCAACAGTTTAATTAACGAGCCCCCGCGTCTCGTTATACATTTACAGTAAGATCTCGATTTTCAAGAAAATCATAACAATAAATCAATAGCGTGGCGATCTAGTGTCGCGTTATGCAGGGCAGATAAACCGTGATGGGTTAGTAAAGGTGTTTTCGGAAGTGTTTTGTGGCGTGAGAACGGCACGCCACAAAAATCACGCCTGCTAGATCGGGCCTGGGTAATCATTGATTATCAGTGGTTCCTTAGCTTGCACTACTGCACTACTGCTGTACTGGTGCTTTGCACTGTTCCGGATTGGCTTTGCAGAACTCCATGCGTTCCCGCATCTGGGTTTTGAATTTTTCACACCATTGCGGGTCTTCGGTGCACTTTCTTTGTAGCTGTGCATATTTCTCTTTTTTCTGTTTACATTCTTCCGGATTTTCCATACACCAGGCCTCGGCACGCTCGCGCATGCCTTCAAATTCCTTGCGCTTTTGCTCACATTCCTGTGGGTTTTTCTTGCACCATTTCTTGAACTCGGCCTTGTGTTCCTGGAATTTTTTTGCCGCTTCCTTGCGCTGCTTGCACGGCTCGGGGTTGTCGTCACACCACTTCTCAAACTGTGCGCGTTGTTCCGCTATCCGCGCCTTGACCGCCTCACATTTGACGGGCTCCTTGGCGCACATTTCCTTGAATTCCGCGGTATCCTCGATACGGTCCTCGGCCCATGCCGCGTTGAAAAGTGCCATTGAAAATAGCGTGATCAGGCCGAGAATTACGCGATAGTATTGCTTGTTAATCATGAGCTGGTGTCCTGTATCAAAAGTCTGCTGACAGGGCTGCAGGCATAGTGGCTGCTTACAAACGAATCAGCATATAACCGAGTTCGATGTATGAATTTATCTGTGCAGGTCCTGAAGGCGCCACATCCACATACTCTGGAAATGCTTCAGCATCAAGGCCATTCCATTCAGCGTATGTCCCGCACACATGGACATCCACGTCATCAGCAGTCAATGACTGTACTTTGCGGTGTTCGTTTTCATAATCCGCCTTGTTGTTTCGCGCCAGCGCAAACATTTCATTGCCGTGTGTGACCACCGCAATGGCCAGGTCGGGGTGGCGCGCCCGCAGATGCTCGATGTAGCCTTGTACCTCGGGTATGGCCTCTGCAAGGTGGTCTTCATCACCGCTGACGATCTCAAATACAATACCGTCAGGTGGTTCACGGGCATCAATAATGGACTGTACCTGTGTCACAGCATCTTCGGCAAACAGTAACGAGCTGTAAAATAATGCGCAAATGGCGGCGCTAAGCTTAATTAGGTTCATGGGCATGGATTGGCCTGGCTCTGGTGTATGGTTTCTATGTTTTGCAGTATGTCATCGGAGAGTTGGACCGCAAAACTCTCAATATTATCCCTGAGTTGCTGCATGGATGTTGCGCCTATGATGGTGCTGGTGACAAATTCACGGCTATTGACGAAGGCCAGCGCCATTTGTGCCGGGTCCATACCGTGATCGCGCGCCAGTTCCACATATTGTGCGGTGGTCTTGAGGCCTTCGGGGTTATTGTAGCGTGTAAAACGTTCAAATAATGTCAGCCGGGCGCCTGGTGGTCTGGCGCCATCAAGGTATTTGCCACTCAGGACTCCGAAGCCCAACGGTGAATAGGCCAGCAATCCGGCCTGCTCCCGATGGGAGATTTCCGCGAGCCCGATTTCATACGTCCTGTTGAGCAGGTTATAAGGGTTCTGGATACTAACAATACGAGGCAGATCATAAGTTTCGGCCAGCCGCAAATATTCCATAGCGCCCCAGGGTGTCTCATTTGAGATTCCGATGTGTCGAATCTTGCCTTGTATTACAAATTCAGACAACACGCGCAATGTTTCCTCGATAGTAATGGCGTCGTCCTGTTCTTTATGTGTATAGCCAAGCTTGCCAAAATAGTTGGTATCGCGTTCAGGCCAGTGTAGTTGATAGAGATCGATGTAGTCAGTTTGCAGCCTGAGCAGGCTGTCATTTAGGGCGTTTTCAATGTGTTGTTTATTAAGCTGCGGGCCGCCGCGTAAATAACTCATCCAGTCTGCAGGACCGACGACCTTGGATGCGATGACCAATTTATCGCGGTCGATGCGGCGCTTTAACCAACTACCAATGTATTGTTCAGTGAGTCCTTGCGTCTCAGCACGCGGCGGGACCGGATACATTTCAGCCGTATCAATAAAGTTAATGCCGTGTTCTACTGCAAAATCTAATTGTTCATGCGCCTCGGCCTCGGTGTTTTGTTCGCCATAGGTCATGGTGCCCAGACAAATCAGGCTGACGTCGATATCGGTGTAGCCGAGTCGGCGATATAGCATAAGATTAGTTCCTGAAGTTATGGCGTTTTGATGCTAAATCAACGAATCGTCAATTACACACGTAATGCCTATATTGTCCAATAACGCGCTGCCAATAACCAACTTCAATCCAGCGACCGAATTTCTTGGCCATTTCCAGCAGGTGCGCAACTTCGATGTTTATAGCATTATTAATAATTCAAGAAAATAACGTCAACACACCCGTATAACCGTATAAACGATTATGGAAGATTTCGCCGTTGGCGAAAAAACCCGCCAGTGGAAAATCACCCAGTTCATCACGAATAAACTTGAGCTCTTCAGAATTTTCGCCAAACTGGTAACGGCCGCGGCCCAAGCAGGAATAATAGAGGCCGCCACGAGGCGTATGTCCCATGCGGTTCTTGATGTTATGCAACATGCGCAGCATGTCTTCGCGTGCGCTGTTTCCATCTCGGCGGCAAAACATGATTTCCTGACCTTCGTTTAACATATCACCGATGGCCACATATTTTTTCCTGGGGTCGATACCCACCAGGTTGCGCACCATGTAATCGTTGGTGTCAGAGCCTTGAATAGGCAGCCCAGCAAAGATGTAACCGGCAACGCGGGTCAGGTCCTTGGCGAGCACCTCGCCGATATCATCATTGAAGACGTCGAGGGCGGGATGACCATCGATTTCGAAAATGGTGTTGCGTTCGCAGGATGTAATGACGTGTTTACCGGCTATGGGAACGCAACCTTGTGTATGGCCTGTTACAACAGGCACATCATCGGAGAACAATACACCACTAACGCCGCCCGTGGTCGGCTGGTCGGCAATCTGTACATTTATATCATTGGATGATGTCAAACCGCCGACAAAGAATGCTCCGGGGACTACGGCAGCCAGGCGATTGATCAATTGTGGTGTCACAGGGTTAGTCGGGTCGCCGTGCAGGACACCGAAATGTGAAGCATGCTGTCGGTACCAGGTGTTTTGTGCACCCGTAAAGGCTTCAATACCGGTACGCTGGTTAGGTATGTTCAGAAAGGAGTCATCCGGGAATTTTGCCAGCATTACGACCAGTGCAGGTTGTTCGTAGTATTCTGTGGCGGTGGTGCAAATGCCCATGCCTGTTGTGCCCGTCCAGTGTTCTACGCCGGTCGCTTCACGCAGCCTGTTAAGGATATGACCAAGCTCGGCGCTTAGGATATCGGTGGTGTAGACAAAGCCCAGATTGGCGTAAGAGTTGACAGGCCCCAACTGCTCCAGGCAATCATCTACCAGATGATCGGCGTCACCGCCACTGCTATGTCCAAGCTGAAAAGCGCGCATGGCATCAGTATGCCGTCAGTTTGAATTTCAGTACAAGGCCCTATGTGAATAAAAAAGCCCCTGCTGCTGGCAGAGGCTTTTTGTTGCAGTAAACGGCAGCGCAGCTTACTTTTTGCTATTGGTGATCATTTCATGAATGATGGGAGTGAGGATGATTTCCATGGCAAATCCCATCTTGCCGCCGGGCACCACGATGGAGTTACGGCGTGACATGAATGAATTATGAATCATGTTAAGCAGGTACGGAAAATCGACATCAAATTTTACCGGGTCCTTGAAACGAACGATGACAAAACTCTCGTCGGGTGTCGGGATGTCGCGTGCAATGAACGGATTAGATGTGTCAACCGTCGGTACGCGCTGAAAATTGATGTCGGAATAACCAAACTGCGGAGTAATAAAGTTCATGTAATCCGGCATGCGGCGCAGGATGGTGTCGGCGATTTCATCTGCCGAATAACCGCGCTCGGCATTGTCACGGTGAATTTTTTGAATCCACTCCAGATTGACGATAGGCACGACGCCTACGCCCAGATCGACATGCTGGGCAGCATCGGCGTTGTTGGTCTTTACCAGCCCGTGCAGCCCTTCATAAAACATCAGGTCGGTGCCAGCGGGAATGCCCTCCCAGGGTGTGAATTCACCGGCTTTTTGGTCGCAGCCCAGGCGGGCATTGTGCTCGGCGGCCTCGTCGTCATTGTGTAGGTAATAGCGTTTCTCACCACCACCATTGTTGCTGTAGTTGCCAAACAATTCTTCGAGTTTGTCGAACAAATTGGCATTTTCACCAAAGTGACTGAAGAAGTTGTTACCCGCGGCCTCTTGCTTCTGCATTTCGGCCTTCATATCGATACGACTGTAACGATGAAAGCTGTCGCCCTCGATGATCGCAGGGGTGATCTGTTCGCGTTCGAAGATATGTTCAAAGGCGCGCTTGACGGTCGAGGTTCCAGCGCCCGAAGAGCCGGTCACCGCCACGATGGGGTGTTTTCTGGACATGAGTGTTTCTCCTAAACTATATAATTATCAATAAATTGCTGTTGGCGAGCCTCGAGGCCATAATGCTAGACCGCAAACATGGGCCATAAAGTCGGGCATTCTACCCGAATATGGGTTTGTCAGTCAGACGCCATTAGTAATAGGTGTTGTTCGGTCATCATTATCAATCAGGATGGCTGCATGCTTGAGGGCCTCTATACGTCAATCATGCCCCAGTAACGGGCCAATTTGTAGCAAGATAATGATGACACCGATGCTGCTCATGAAACCTGAGAGCACCGGGTGCGGTATTAAATTGATATCTTTACCGAGTTTTAAAATACCCAGCAGAACTTGAAATAGCCCGCCCATAATGACAACGGCGAATGCCAACGCCGGTCCGGCAACGGGGTCCCGCCCTGTGAGGCAGGTAAAAATTCCGGCCATCACCACGGTCATCGGGCCCATAGGGCCGGAGACCTGTGCGCCAGTGCCGACGAAGATTGCATCATAAAGACCTGCGCCGGACGCGACACCGAAGGCCAGCGCCAGGGGCAAGACTACTACGGCAGCGGTTAGCCCACCATAAATATCGTCGTGCAGATTGTTGAACTCCAGATTCTGGACAAACTTCATCTCGATGTGCCCCGAGTTGGTTTTTCTAGGGTGTTCACACAAAGCATCGTATTATGTCACAGCCCACTCGCTGGCTGTGGTACCAAGTATTCCGAGCTCAGAACATACCGGCGTTAAGCCACATATGTACCAGGATACTGGCGGCATAACCCAGCGCAATCACCGGTGTCCATTTCAAATGACTCATGAAGGTGTATTTACCACGCGCCTGACCCATCAATGCCACACCGGCAGCGGAACCGACCGACAGCAGGCTGCCGCCCACTCCTGCGGTCAGGGTTACCAGCAGCCACTGGCCGGTCGACATGTCAGGACTCATGGTCAGTACCGCGAACATGACGGGGATATTATCAACAATGGAAGACAATACACCGACCGCGATATTGGCCGGGGTAGCACCCCATTGGGTGTACATAACCTCGGAAGTCAGCGTGAGATAACCCATGAAGCCCAGGCCGCCGACGCACATCACCACGCCGTAGAAGAATAACAAGGTGTCCCATTCCGAACGCGCGATCTTGCTGAAGACATCAAAGGGCACCAGCTCGCCCATTTTGTCGTCGGCCTCGGGATCGTCTAGCTTGGGAGCAAACTTGCAGGCGATGCGGTTTTTCAGGCAGCTCAACTTGAGGAAAAAACCGAACAGTTGCAGATAACCCAGTCCGGTCAGCATACCCAGCACCGGAGGCAGGTGTAAAAACGTATGGAAAGACACTGCAGTCACGATGGTAAGCAAGAAGAAGGTAATAATACGCTTTGCGCCGCGCTTCATTTCCACGACCTCGTCGCTGGCGGCCGGGTTTTCCTGCGGGATAGCGAAGTGCATGATGGCGGCAGGCACGACGAAGTTGACCAGTGACGGAATAAACAGGTGGAAGAAGGTGCTGAAGTCCACCATGCCCTTTTGCCATACCATCAGGGTGGTGATGTCACCAAACGGGCTGAAGGCGCCACCGGCATTGGCGGCGACCACAATGTTGATACAGGCTACCGACACAAAGCGAATATTGTCACCGCCTACTGCCAGCACCACAGCGCACATGAGTAACGCAGTGGTGAGATTATCAGCCACAGGTGAGATGAAGAACGCCAAAAAGCCTGTCAACCAGAACAACGTGCGGAAACTGAAACCCTTGCGGACCAGCCATGAACGCAGGGCATCGAATACCTGGCGTTCATCCATGGCGTTGATATAGGTCATCGCCACCAGCAGGAACAACATCAGTTCGGCATATTCGAGCAGGTTATGGCGCGCCGCCTGTTCGGCGGCGTGATCAATGCCATTATTGGCATACACCAGGGCAATCAGTGCCCAAATAATACCGGCCGCAATGATCACCGGTTTGGATTTTCGCAGGTGGGTGTATTCTTCGGCGATCACCAGCAGGTAGGCGAATACGAACACGCCTAGCGCGACAAAGCCCACCGTGTGTGTGGTGAGATCGAGGTGTTCAGTAGTATTTCCACCCGCCAGGGCGATGCCGGGTAATGCCAGGGGAAGCAGCGAAGCTGCCAGCGTCAAGATTAATTTCACGTTAGTTATTCCGGAGCTCGCTTTATAACGAGCGTGTTGTATTTAAGAAACTTCTGAAAAGTCGTCCATGATATTTCCAGAGGCGAAAACCGGAAATGCGATTTTCGTTATTTTCAATCATTTGTATGATTGGAAAATGGCGGCACGTCCGTGTGTCGCAGGAGCCTCGACTTGATCAGAGGTTCCCTAGAAAACGATATTCATCATCACCAGCATCACAACCAGGAACAATACAGTCATGATGCCGCCCGCCTTCATGAAGTCCGGTACGCGGTAACCGGCTGGACCCATAATGAGCGCATTCACCTGGTGGGTGGGGATCAGGAAAGAGTTCGAGGTGGCGATAGCCACGGTCAGTGCGAATACCGCGGGATTGGCGCCGGCGGCAAGGGCGATATTGACCGCCAGAGGCACCAACAGTACGGTGGCGCCCACATTCGACATCACCAAGGTAAAGAAGGTGGCGAGTATCGCAACCGCAGCCTGCAATCCCCAGATCGGCACATCGCCCAGCAGGCTCAATGTTTGTTCGGCAATCCATGCCGCGGTGCCGGTGCCTTCCACTGCCATACCCAGTGGGATCAGGCTGGCCAGCAGGAATACGGTTTTCCAGCTGACGGCCCGGTAGGCCTCATCTATACTTAATACCCCGGAGAGGATCATCCCCAACGCGCCGGTCAGCAACGCAACAGACAGTTTTACTTCGACACCAAATATCCATTTCCCGAATAGAATCAATGATAATGCAATGGCGAAAAACACTAACGCGTGCGGAACTTTATGTGGCCGCGATTCTTCGTGCGGGTATTCTGTTGTCACCACAACAAAGTCGCGGTTTTTTTCCAGGCGTGCCAGGTTTTCCCAGGGCACATGCACTACTAGAGTGTCGCCGGACTGGAACGGGGTGCTGCGCACGCCTTCGGTAATGGTTTCTCCGCCACGTTGGATCGCAAGCGCAGACAAGCCATAAGTCTTGCGCAGCCACACATCACGCGCAGTTTTGCCTATTAGGTTGGAACTGGGTGGGATTACGATCTCGGCGATACCCGCCTTGGCTGGCGAGAGTATATTGGAAAATGTATCCAGATCGGTACGGGGTACGATACCTGCCTTTTCGGTTAGATCGTGCATCGCTGTATCAGACGCCAGGAAAGCGAGTACGTTACCTTCTTCGATCACTACATCGCGTGCTAACCCGCCCGGAGCGATACGCAGGCGTGAAGGTGTGCGTACTGCCATGATGCGGATTTTGTATTTAGTTTCGATCTTGTCAACGGCCTCACCAATGAGCACGCTGTTGGCAGGCACACGTACTTCGTGCAAGCCATAGGAGAGACCATACAGCTCCTTGAAATAGGCCATGGTACTGGCGCCTTCGGTGCCGCCCGTTTTTTCCTTGGTGACAGGCAGGACAAAACGCCCGGCAACAACAAAATAAATAATGCCGGTAGCGACCAACGCAAGTCCGATTGGCGTTACCGAAAACAAATTGAAGGTGGCCATTTTCTGGTCGGCCGGTAGCGCTTGATTGGATGTCAGGATCAGGTCATTGAGCAGGATCAGGGGACTGGAGCCGATCATGGTGACTGTGCCACCGAGGATGGCGCAAAAACCCATCGGCATCAGAAGCCGAGACATCGGCAGGCCGGTACGTGAGGAGATGCGACTGACTACCGGAAGAAACAGGGCAGCGGCGCCGACGTTTTGCATAAAGCTGGAAATAATGCCGACGGTGCCGGAAATCAACGGGATAATACGTTTTTCAGTACGGCCGCCGATCTGCATGATAAAGCCCGCGACTGTAGTCATGATGCCGGTTTTATCGAGGCCGGCACCGATAATCATCACTGCGATAATCGAGATCACGGCATTACTGGAAAACCCATCAAACAGATTTGCTGCAGGAACCAGGGGTTCGGCGATGCCCAGCTTGGGGCCTATTATGGTCATCAAACCCAGTAGTACCATGATGCAGATTGCGGCGACATCGACCGGGACGATTTCAAATGCAAACAGGTAGATGGTCAGGAGCAGGATCGCGCAAACCCATGCCACCGGCGTACTGGGGACAATGCTTGCAAGGTAGATACCGGCGATTACAAAAAGTACGGCGAAGATAATGCGCTTGATTGCCGTGGCGCCGAGCTTTGCGTGCATATGTGTTACCCCGTGGTTTTGAATGTTGCTCTGAGTGTCATCTCTGGCGGGCAAGATTCATCATGCGCAGTCACAGCACGATCTGCAGCAAATCAGTTATGAATGAAACCGCCGGATATCCGAACAGCAGGCAGAGAAGTTAACAAAGCGCGTATGCTAGAATTTGCCCGGACCAGTATGTTCGGTGTTCGCTAACGCAGGTTTGTCTTCTGGTGGTTAAAGCTGTCGGGAAATCCGGATAGTATATAAGAAATATCTTATTTTGTTAAGTCCATAAATATCAGGCCGCGGGATAGAGAGGATATTTTGAAGGGACTAAGAAGGTTCTCCAGCGAATTCAGGCGGCGTTTTACGCCTTTTCTGGCCTGGATCGGAGAAATAAAAAACCCAACGACACTGCGTGCGGACATCGTCGCAGGTGTTACCGTCGCCCTGGTACTGATCCCGCAGTCCATGGCCTATGCCCAGCTGGCCGGATTGCCCCCCTATTACGGTCTTTATGCCTCATTCATACCTGGCATAGTCGCGGCACTGTTCGGCTCGTCACGGCAACTGGCTACCGGGCCGGTTGCTGTTGTCTCGCTGATGACGGCGGCGGCGCTAGAGCCGCTGGCGTCCGCTAACCCAGAGTTGTTCATCAGCTATGCCTTGTTGCTGGCGATGATGGTGGGCGTGTTCCAGATGTCACTGGGTCTGCTGCGTCTGGGGATACTGGTCGACTTTCTCTCGCACCCCGTGGTGATCGGATTTACCAATGCGGCGGCAATCATTATTGGCACTTCGCAGCTCGGTAAGCTGTTCGGTGTGGATGTGAGTAAAACCGACCATCATTATGAGAAGATCTGGCAAATACTGGTTGAGGCCAGCCAGCATAGTCACATTCCCACCGTTGCCATGGCTGTGCTGGCACTGGGGATTATGATCGTGTTAAGGAAATATGCACCCAGGCTTCCTGCCGTATTAACAGCAGTAGCTGTGACGACATTTATCTCCTGGGCATTCAAGTTTGAGCAAGCCGGTGGCGCGGTCGTAGGCGCCATCCCGCAGGGCATCCCGTTGCCCAAGCTGCCCGACTTCAACGTTTCGGTAATGCTGAAGATGTCAGGTGTTGCAGTGGCAATTTCGCTGATTGGGTTCATGGAGGCGATCTCCATCGCCAAGGCCATGGCGGCGCAGACGCGTCAACGTCTGGACCCCAACCAGGAATTGGTCGGACAGGGCCTGGCAAACATAACCTCAAGCCTTTTCCAGGGTTATGCCGTCTCGGGTTCGTTCTCGCGTTCTGCGGTGAATATCAGTGCAGGCGCTGTTACCGGTTTCTCGTCTGTCATTACGGGCGCAGTCGTAGGCATCACATTGCTGGCCTTGACCCCCCTGCTCTATCACCTGCCACAAGCCGCGCTCGCGGCTGTCATCATCATGGCTGTCGTTAACCTGGTCAAAATCGAGCCCATCAAGCATGCCTGGAAAGTACAAGTGCATGATGGTGTTGTTGCTATCATCACCTTCGTCCTGACACTGGTCCTCGCTCCGCATCTTGAATGGGGCATCATTGTAGGTGTGGTGTTGTCGCTGGGTCTGTATATATTCCGTACCATGCGCCCACGCGTTGTGGTGTTGTCACGGCATAAGGATGGCACCTTACGTGATGCCCATATAATGATCCTGCCGACCTGCTCTAATATCTCGGTATTGCGTTTTGATGGCGAGCTGTTCTTCGCGAATACCGGTTATTTTGAAAACAAGGTACTGGAACGCGTTGCATCCAAACCTGAGCTGAAATTCGTCATCCTCGATGCGGAAAGCATTAATGGAATAGATGCCACAGGCGAAGAAATGTTGCGGCAACTTGTCCACCGTCTCGACAGTGCCGGCGTGCAATTGATTTTTGCGCGCGCCAAAAGGCAAATTATGGATGCCTTCGAGGACGCCGGGTTTTTTAGATTAGTTAGCAAGGATTATTTCTTTCGCACGCGTACCAGGGCATTGCAGTATGCCTGGGAGCAGTTAGGGGATGAGCATGTTCATGATGTGAAGGAGTGTCCGTTGGGATTTGATAAACCGCTTGAGAGTAAGGTGTAGTTACATACGCCTATTCTAGTGTTGTCGGCTGAAACGAAATTGAAGAAAGCGGCCAGTGAAGGAGACTGGATTACAGCTTCCGAAGTTCTGATTTCTGTGACTGACAGACTCAATCAGATGGGACAGCATCTTTGGGCGCCTGATCAGGTGTCTGTCTCGGGCTCAAAGAGCCAATATGGCTTGGAAGAATTGCATTTCGTCATTTTGGGCGATGTTGTAACCGAGGTGGTATTTATCAAGGAACAAGATAAGTTTTTTTGGCCTGAGATTGACGGCAACGACAGTATTTTTTTCCATAAGTTAGCCCTCAAGCCAGAGTTTTGCGGCAAAGGTTTCGGGGGAAAAGTACTCTGTCTTATCGAAAAATATGCCAAACAGAATAGCAAGAGCTGGTTGCGTGTTGATTGTGATGATTGCGTTAAGTTGAGGGGGTTTTACGAAGAATACAGCTTTAAGTTAGTGGATTGTCGGATAATCGATGGGTTTAACGTGGTGCGATATAAATTAGCTATAAATTCGTAGCCTGGGTGTAGCGTAGCGTAACCTGGGTCTTGTGTCGCTAACGTGACGATTGTTTTTGCGGGTATTCGCACCCGCGGGCGACGCGCGCGTTCCTTCGCGCGCCCTTCGCTCTCAGCCAAAGCTTTACGATGCTCGGGCGTGACAATGGGAAAATCAAAAAAATTAACCATCAGCGTCCAGTTCTTCTTGAATTGGTTATTATTCGGTGGGCACATACAAAATAATCAAACATCGGTAATTTTATGGATATGAAAGACGTTTTAACAAATGAATTCGTTGTTAGATCTGACGAATCAACAGAGAAGTTGAATTTTTACGGCGCTGGTACAGAAGAAGCGCAACCCTTCCCTATCGAGCTTAGGCTTGAAACGCTTCTTGATATGGGTCTCGAAGACGCATCTAAGTGGGTGGGAAAGACGATTCTTCTATTAGTGTCCACTATGAGAGAGAAGCTGTTTAGGTTAAAAGACTGAATTACAAAATCTGGTTTTGATTTTTTCCTATCAGATGCAGTCGAGCATCTCGGTGCGTAACCCCGGCTTTGTGTTGTTAAGGCGATGATTGTTGCGTGTGAGTAGCCACGGTTCTTTTGATCTTGCCGCGTCAGCTTATTCTGGAATGTAACTACCTATGTGTTTTAATACTATCGGCCGTTATTAAGGCAGTGTTGCGGGCAGGGCGGCGACGGCGATAAATAAATCCGAATCATTATGGTGAATGTATGAAGCGAAGAGACTTTATCAAGAAGGGCGCAGGTGCCGGTGCGTTGGCGCTGGGTGTTGTGGGTTGCGGTAAGGAAGCAGAAGAGAGTGCCAACAACACTGCGGCTGTTGCCAGTGAAGCGGCTGGGGTAATGACCGCTGCGCCAGCCGTGGTGTCGAAAACCTACGAGTGGAAGATGGTAACGACCTGGCCGAAGAATTTTCCGGGGTTGGGCAGTGGCGCAGAATTTCTGGCCAAGCTTATTACGGAGATGTCCGGTGGCCGTCTCAGGGTGAAGGTTTATGGCGCCAATGAGCTGGTGCCTGCTTTCGAGATTTTTGATGCGGTTGCCAGCGGTACTGCCGAGATGGGTCATGGCGGTGCCTATTACTGGAAGGGCAAGGACGAGGCGGTACAGTTTTTTTCAACCGTACCCTTCGGCATGACGGCGCAGGAGATGAACGCCTGGCTGTATTACGGCGGCGGTATGGATTTGTGGAAAGAGGTCTATGAACCTTTTGGTTTATATCCTGCGGCGGCTGGCAATACAGGTGTGCAGATGGGCGGCTGGTTTAACAAAGAGATCAATTCGGTGGATGACCTCAAGGGGCTGAAGATGCGTATTCCCGGTCTGGGTGGAGAGGTGTTGCGGCGTGCGGGGGGTACGCCAGTTACTCTGCCAGGCGGCGAAATTTTTACTTCGCTGCAATCGGGTAATATCGATGCTACCGAATGGGTCGGTCCCTATAATGACCTGGCCTTCGGTCTCTATAAGGCGGCGAAATATTATTACTATCCAGGTTGGCATGAGCCGGGCGCCACGTTGGAATGCTTCACTAACAAGAGCGCTTTAGAAGCGTTGCCCGCCGATTTGCAGAGTATCGTGATCAATGCTTGCCGCGTCGCCAACCAGGACATGCTTGCCGAGTACACGGCGCGCAACAATGACGCCCTGAATACACTGATTAACGACCACGGCGTCGATTTGAGGAAATATCCAGACAAGGTGCTCGAAGAGCTGCGGGTACTCTCTGCGCAGGTTGTCAGCGAGGTTGCAGACAAGAGTCCGTTGGCGCAGCGTATTTATGATTCCTATACACAATTCAAGCAGAAGGCGGTTGCCTGGCATGAGGTCTCGGAGAGGTCGTACCTTAATTCAAGATAGCTCTAAAAAATATATATCAAACAATGAGTTATAATCTGCATGGGCTCCCTCGAGAGGCTTGCTGCCATGCTGCGGAGGCTTGTTCTATGATCTAGGGGTGTTCATACTAAGTTGCAGGGAAAGCAACCAGCGGGTGGGTTTGAACAGTGAACAGTTTGTTGGATGGCATGCAAGGCGAATTGACCGAAACAATGACAAGCGGTACACAGGAGGACACCAACCCCAGGCGACGTTCGAGCGCCATGATCATCGATGATCAGTTTACCGGCCGCAAGATCCTTGAAGAATTGATCCAAGGTATAGATCCTGAGCTTATGGTTGAAAGTTTTTCGAGTCCGCTGGAGGCTCTGGAGCGTGTCAACCAACAAATCCCTGATCTGATAATCACCGATTACCGTATGCCAGAACTTGATGGTGTTGAGTTTATCAAACGTTTGCGCGCGATACCTGAGTGTGAGGACATACCTCTGATTGTTGTTACGGTTGTCGAAGATCCAAGTGTGCGTTATGAGGCGCTCGATGCTGGGGCGACCGATTTCCTGGTACGACCCATAGATCAACATGAGTGCCGTGCGCGCTGCCGCAACCTGCTGATGATGCGCAAACAGCAAAAGATCATAATGAACCGTGCACTGTTGTTGGAAGAGCAGGTTGCTGCGGAGACCCGTGAAATTCGTCTGCGCGAACGCGATTCGTTGTTACGCCTGGCGCGAGTTTGTGAATATCGGGATGAAGGCTCAGGCAATCACATTCTTCGCATAGGTCGATTCAGCCGCATCATTGCCGAAGCTCTGGATCTCTCTATACGCGAGTGTGAGGAAGTAGAACTTGCTGCGCCGTTGCATGACATCGGTAGAGTTAGTATTCCTGACCGTATCTTACTGAGTCCGGAAAAACTATCGGTGGAAGATCAGAAAATCATGCAGTCGCATACCACCATCGGTCACCAGTTGCTGGCTGATAGCCCTTCACGTTACCTGCAGCTGGGCGCGGTTATCGCATTAACACACCATGAAAAATATGATGGTAGTGGCTATCCGCAGGGCTTGAAGGGCGATGAGATACCGTTGGCGGCGCGGATTGTTGCCGTGGCTGATGTCTATGAAGCGCTCACCACAAAACGCGCCTATAAATCTGCCTGGTCGTGCGAAAAGGCGGTCGCCTATATACAAGAGGAATCCGGTAAACATTTTGATCCCGCCTGTGTTGGTGCGCTTGTAAGCAGAATTGATGCGATCCGTGAAAGCGGGGCAACTTTAAAGGATGAGCTGCCTTCTGGTTAAGCTTGTGACAAGACACTTCTATAGGTGCTATGCATCTGTTCACAGATGCAATCAAACATATAGCGACTTCTCCTGACGCCCATTTTATGGCAATAACACAACCTAAATCACCACAGCAAGGTTTACCGCTGCGTCAGTTGATCACGTCGAGGCTGAGTGACCGCAGCGACATCGAGCCCGAGCAATACATTATACGTATCGGTATTGCTGTAGTTGCCATGTGCTATTTCCAGATCGGCGCCTTAATCAAGCCCGAAATATTTCAGCCTGAACTGGTTGCGGCGAGCTGGATCATCGGCGCATATTTTGTCTATGCTGTGTCGTTCTTTATAACAACACTGTTTTGGCCGCGTAGAACACTATTACGGCCAATGTTTGCCGTTGTGCTGGACATGACAGCTGGCTCAAGCCTGTTGATCGTGGTAGGCATGAGCGCGACACCTTTTGTCGTCTTATACCTCTGGGCCGTGATTGGCAATGGTTTCCGATTTGGCAATACGATGCTGTTTATTGCCGCCATTGGTGGGTTTATTAGTTTTTCTTTGGTGGCATGGTTGAGTCCTTTCTGGAGAGGGCATGGCATCTTTAGTGCGAGCATACTGGTGATGCTGGCAATCCTGCCTGTCTATGTGGCGGTCCTATTGCGGAAGCTCAACGAGGCGTTGGTCGATGCGCGCCAGGCTAACAAGGCTAAGACGGATTTCCTTGCCAGGATGAGTCATGAAATACGCACGCCTCTCAATGGCATCATTGGGCTTAGTGACTTGCTGGCCGATGCGCCACTGGCGAATGAACAGCGTGAAGTGGCTGATGCAATCCAGTCATCCGCATATATATTGCTGGACCTTGTCGAGGATGTGCTGGATATTTCCAGCATCGAGACCGGCAGCAATGTGATTGCGTCGATTGATTTCGACCTGCATCGTGTGGTTTATGATGAGGTCATTATTTTCAGGCCGCTGATGCGCCAAAAAGGTGTCACACTGTCGGCGAGAATAGCGCCACAAATGCCATATCTGTTGCATGGTGATGTACGTAATCTGAAGCAGGTGCTGAATACGTTGTTTGAGAATGTCGCCAGGCATGCTACAGGCGACAACCTGGTGATTTCTATCGCGCCTGTTACTGACACAGAGGTCAGTGTCGTCTTGCGTTGTGAAATAAAATGCACGGGCTCCGCAATTCAGCAATTAGCACGTGAAATTGCGCCTGGAGCGGGCAGTCAGTATGACAGCAAGTTTGTCTCCGCTGGCGCCGATTCTGGCGCCGAGTTAATCATTACCAAGCGGCTGGTCGAGCTGATGCAGGGCCAGCTGGGTTTCAGCAACAACGAAAAATGGAACGATACGCTGTGGCTGGAATTACCCTTTGAGCGCCAACCGCAGCGTATTCCAGAACCAGCGGGTTCGCTTGAGGGTATGAATTTATTGTTACTGGCCAGCGAGCAACTGGCACAGGAGCTGGACAATCAATTGCTGGCATGGGGCGTTGATGTGCAACCGGAAGTCGATCCAGCCTGCGCATTATCAACCTTGATCGGCGCCAACATGCGCGATACACCACACAGGATCGCGCTGATTGAGCGCCGACAGCTGGATATTCCACCCGAGCAATTCGCACTTGCGTTGCACGCGGAACCGTCGATTGTGCCATTGTCCCTGATACTCTTCGATAATGATTATGCAGGTATCGATCCGATACCCGGCTACGGATGTGTATTGTCGACGTTGGCGGACAAGGCACTGCTTTTCAATGCGTTGCATGCTGCTTCTGCTGAACAGAATACGCTAAGAAGTGATCGTCTGCTTGCGCATGAGGAAACCCAAGTACAGCAAAGTTTTAATATTCTGGTCGCAGAAGATAATGAAATTAACCGTAAGGTCATCAAAGGTATACTGGGTCGGGTAGATCACAATGCCTATATGTTTGAGGACGGAGAACAGGCCTTGTCCGAGCTGCAGCAGAACTGGCAGGCCTACGATTTGGTGATTCTTGACTTGAATATGCCAGGTAAAACTGGCCTTGAGGTGTTGCAAGGTTATGACGATGTTGCGGGCAATGCGCGTACGCCAGTTATCATCCTTACTGCAAACGCTACACAGCAGGCACGCGACGAGTGTGCCAGAGCAGGTGCAGATGCATACCTCGCGAAGCCGGTAAATTCCAAACAACTACTGGATATGGTGGCGGGGCTGGTTGTACCTGGACAACACGAACAACAGGGAATGCTTTCGCTTGCGGAAGCGATTCAGCCGACATATCTAGAAGGCGATAAGAAGCTCAATGAGGCGCGTCTTGAGGATTTGCGTGAACTGGGCTCAAGCCCAGACTTTGTGCAAGAACTGGTAGAAGGTTTTGCCAGCGATGGTCGTAATCTGATGCAGCGCTTGCAGGCAGCGATTGATGATAAGGACCATGACGAGTTACGTGATGTATTGCATGCACTCAAGGGGGCGGCAGGTCAGCTTGGTGCCACAAGACTTGTGGATAGCTGTTGTCAAATCGATACGATCAAGCCCGAAGAGATGGGTTCCACCGCATCACAGGTTTTCGCTGACCGCATCAAGGCTTCTTTTGACGAGGCCTGCGAGGCGCTTGAAGAGTATGTGTTGCGCGTTGAGTCCGGGAACGATGCCGCGGCCCGGGACTAATCGCCGTAGATCACGGCCGGCAACCAGGTGGCAAGTTGCGGCCACAATGAAAGTATAATGAGAGCGCACAGTTGTATGCCAATGAAGGGAATCACGCCACGATAGATCTGCGCGGTTGATATGGCTGCGGGCGCTACACCGCGCAAGTAAAACAACGCAAACCCGAAAGGCGGGGTAAGGTAAGACGTTTGCAGGTTGATAGCGATCATAATGCCAAGCCACACCGGATCGAGCCCTAGCGTTAACAATACTGGTCCCACAATCGGTACTACCACGAATGTAATTTCGATAAAGTCGAGTACAAAACCCAACAGGAACATGACTGCCATCACCGCCAACATAGCGCCGAGCGCACCGCCCGGCAGTTGAGTGAGGAGCTGGTGTACCGCGTCGTCACCGCCGAAACCGCGAAATACCAGGGAAAAAATCGAGGCGCCGATAAAGATCATGAACACCATACTGGTGATTCGTGTGGTGTTGCGCATGGTCTCCTGCAGGCGCCGCATTGTGAGTTGCCTGTTGCCAAGCGCCAGCAGCATTGCGCCTGCTGCGCCCACCGCTGCGGCCTCGGTAGGTGTCGCTACACCGGTGACGATAGAGCCCAGCACGGCAATAATGAGCAGCAAGGGCGGCATCAAGGCCGTGATAATTTTCACTATCAGTTGCCAGGGTGTCAGCTTGCGTTCCGCGGCAGGGATGGCGGGCATGGTGGTGGGTTTCAGCCATGCTAATGCCGCCAGAAAAATGATATACATCAATACCAGTAGTAAGCCGGGTATGAGGGCGCCGGCAAACAGATCACCTACAGAAATTGTCCGCGGTGTATAGTCACCCAGATTCAGTTGTGCCTGTTGGTAGGCCGACGATAATACATCGCCCAGCAATACCAGGATAATGGAGGGCGGGATGATCTGTCCCAGAGTGCCAGAAGCGCAAATAGTGCCGCTGGCGATTTCAGGACTGTAGCCGCGCTTCAGCATAGTGGGCAGTGACAGCAAACCCATCGTAACCACCGTTGCACCGACAATGCCGGTGCTGGCGGCCAGCAACATGCCGACCAGTGTTACGGATATGCCCAGTCCACCGCGTAACGAACCAAACAGTATTGCCATGGTGTCAAGCAGGTTCTCGGCGATGCGTGCGCGTTCCAGCATGACGCCCATGAACACAAACAAGGGTACGGCAATCAGGGTTTGGTTGGTCATGATGCCATACAACCGATTGGGCAGGGCGCCCATGAAGGCGGCATCGAAGTTGCCCGTGAGGGTGCCGATCAATGCAAATGCCAGTGCGGTGCCGCCAAGTGTAAAGGCCACCGGATATCCAGACATTAATACCAGTACAACAGTAACGAACAGTAGCAACGCCATCCACGTCATCAGTCAGCTGCTCCACCTTGAAGGGCAATCACCTTGCGGCATAGCATAGAAACGCCCTGTAATAACAATAATATTGCCAGTAACGGAATATATGATTTAAGCAGATACACCAGTGGCAGACCGCCGGCCTCGCGGGAGCCTTCCATTAATTGCCAGGCATTGATCACATACTCGGTGCTGGACCACAGTATGAAACCGCAAACAGGAAACAATAGAAACACGGTACCAATAATGTCCACCCAGTGGCGGGTGCGCGGGGAAAAGCGCTGATAGAAGATATCAACACGCACGTGGGCTTCATGTTTCAGGGTGTACGCAGCAGCACCCATGAAGAGCAGCGCATGCATGTAGATAATGGATTCCTGCATTGCGATGCGCCCGAAATCAAAACCGTAGCGCATGATCACAACCAGCAGTGTCACGATCACCATCGCCAGGGTCAGCCATGCGATGGTGCGGCCCACCCACTCATTCAATGCATCGATAATATCGGCGATTTTCGTGAATAAGTTGATCACGAATGTATATGATTCGCTTGTGTGGACCGCGTGTTAGAACGGAGACCCGCTATTGATATGAAAAAGCAATATATTCCTGAATACATCCGGATCTTTGATATGGGTAATCTCGCCTTCACGTGGGAAATGCATATCATAGAGGCGTGACAACCAGAAGCGCAGTGCGGCCGCGCGCAACAACACGGGCCAGGCCCGCCGTTCTGCATTAGTCAGTTTGCGTTGCTGATCATAGGCTTCGATCAACGCGGACGTTTTCTGCTGATCAATGCTGCCATCGCCATGGCTACACCAGTCATTGACGGTCACGGCCAGGTCATACAACAGGTCGTCATTGCAGGCATAGTAGAAGTCGATGATACCTGTGAGCCTGTCACCGACAAACATGGAGTTATCACGGAACAGGTCGGCATGGATGATGCCTTGGGGCAATCCTTGCGGGCGTTGTTGTTTATGGAATACCAGCTCGCTCTCCAGTAAATATTTATCGTCGCCTTGTAGTTGTGTAAGCAATTGTTCGCCAGTGCTCTGGCGCCACTCGTGGCTACGCTGGTTGGCGTGGAAACCTTTGAAGCTTTCAGCGGCGATGTGCATCTTGCCGAGTGCGCTGCCGATGACCTGGCATTGTGTGATATTCGGTTCACGCGGCCACTTGCCTTCAAGGCGTTGTACCAATGCAGTCGGCCTATCCTTGAAAGTCGTTAGATAGTCGCCGTTATGATCGGCAACCGGGTGTGCGCTGGGTATGCCGTGTTCGGCCAGATGACCCATGAGGCCAAGAAAAAAAGGTAGTCCTTCCACGCTTACGCGCTCAAACAGCGTCAGCACATATTGACCGCGGTCAGCGGGGCCTTTATCGGTAGTAACGAAGTAGTTGGTATTTTCTATACCCTCGTTAATACCCTCGAAGTCGACCAGCTGCCCGCAATTGTAACGGCTAAGGAAGTCAACGAGCTCATGTTGTTCAACGCGTGTAAAGACTGACATACCTGTGCCGATTTAACCTGAAGCGCAACACCATAGTGTTGTGAAATGTCAGGCCAGTGTCTCCTTGTGGATGTGTGGAGATTATAAAATTGAAATAATAACAGAATGTGTAACGTCTAAAGTTGCAGGATGCGCTCCATCTCTTCAGCCGAGGGCTCGAAACCGCGGCCTTCATAGTGCTTGAAGATAGCATCTACCACTTCCTGCGGGTCGTCCATAATTTTGAACAGGTTCATATCTTCCGCGGAGATCGTGCCGGCGGTCACCAGCGTGTCCTGGAACCAGCTAACCAGGCCCTTCCAGAACTCCGAACCCACCAGGATGATCGGAATGCGGCGGGTCTTGCCGGTTTGTACCAGGGTCAGGATCTCGGCCAGTTCGTCCAGCGTGCCAAAACCGCCTGGTAGCACCACATAGGCCGAGGCGTATTTCACGAACATCACCTTGCGGCTGAAGAAGTGGCGAAATGTCAGTGCTATGTCCTGAAATTCATTGCCGGACTGCTCGTGCGGCAACTCGATATTCAGTCCTACACTGGGCGACTTGCCGGCGAAGGCGCCCCTGTTGGAGGCTTCCATAATGCCCGGTCCGCCCCCGCTGACCACGGAAAAACCGGCATTGGAAAGGTTCAGTGAGACCTCTTCCGCGAGCTTGTAATAGGGGTGATCGGGCTTGGTGCGCGCCGAGCCAAACACGCTCACTGAGGGTTTGATGCGTGCCAGCCGGTCGAAGCCATCAACGAACTCCGCCATGATCTGGAAAATTTTCCAGCTCTCGCGGTTTAACTCACCGTTGGTTACTGGCATTAGGCCGCCTTGAAGCGCTCGGGTATCATCAGCCATAGGTTTATCCATTATTGTTACAGTTACCGGCTTTGACCGGAAAGGATGTGGACCGCATGATAACCTTTATGGGCTATGCCGCTCTACTGTCAGAACGGTAACCGCGCCATAAACCCTGTTAATAAATGCAAACACTGAGCAACAGATGCCAAAAAACACAACTAAACCCCTGATCCTGGTCGACGGCTCTTCCTATTTATACCGCGCCTTCCACGCACTGCCACCGCTGACCAATTCCAAGGGCCAGCCCACCGGTGCGGTATATGGCGTGGCCAACATGCTACGCAAACTCAGGGATGAATATGAGCCGGAGTACATGGCCGTGGTGTTCGATGCCAAGGGCAAGACCTTCCGCGACGACATCTATCCTGAATACAAGGCCAACCGCCCGCCGATGCCGGATGAGTTACGTGACCAAATCAAACCCTTACATGAACTGGTCGAGGCCATGGGCTTGCCGATGCTCATTATTGATGGCGTCGAGGCTGACGACGTTATCGGTACGCTGGCCTATGAGGCCGAGAAGCAAGGCATGCCAGTGTTGATCTCCACCGGCGACAAGGACATGGCGCAACTGGTCAACGAACATGTGACACTGATCAATACCATGAGCGATACCACTATGGGTATAAAAGGTGTCGAGGAGAAATTTGGTATCTCGCCGGAACGCATCATCGATTATCTGGCGCTGGTGGGTGACAAGGTCGATAACATCCCGGGTGTGCCGGGTGTTGGCCCCAAGACAGCGGTCAAATGGCTGAAGGAATACGGTTCCATGCTGGGGGTGATTGCGCACGGTGATGATATAAAGGGCAAGATCGGCGAAAAACTGCGCGCCGCAATTAAAGACCTGCCGTTATCCTATGAACTCGCCACCATCAAGTGCGACGTCGAACTCAAACAAAAACCGCAGGACCTCAAACCAGGCGAACCCGATACCAATAAATTGCTCGCTATCTATCAGGAGCTGGAATTCAAGACCTGGTTAAAGGCGCTGGATGCCGAGCGAGATAAACAGGGCCAACAAGATAATCAGTCGGAAGGTAAAACAGACAGCAAGGCCGGCGACCCGCCCAAAACGAGAACAACAGATGAAAAGAAAACTAAATCCGGCAAGGGAGACTATGCAGCTATCCTCACTCAAAAAGACCTGGATGCCTGGATTAAACGTTTAAAAGCCGCTGAGTTATTTGCCTTCGATACCGAAACCACCAGCCTCGATTACATGCAGGGCGAAGTCGTCGGCATGTCGTTCGCCATCGAACCCGGCGAGGCGGTGTACCTGCCACTGGCGCATGACTACCCCGGCGCGCCCGAGCAACTCGATCGCGATGCCACGCTGAAAAAACTAAAATCCCTGCTGGAAAGTAAAACGCAACACAAGATCGGCCATCACCTTAAATACGACCGCAATGTGCTCGCCAATCACGGCATCGAACTCAACGGCATCAAGCACGACACCATGTTGGAATCCTATGTCGTCAATTCCACCGCCAGCCGCCATGACCTTGATACCCTGTGCGAAAATCATCTCGGTCATAGCAATATTCATTTTGAAGATGTTGCCGGCAAGGGCGCCAAGCAGCTCACCTTCAACCAGGTCGCGCTGGAAGAGGCGATACCCTATGCATCCGAAGATGCAGACATGGTCCTGCGCCTGCATGAAATCTTCTGGCCGCAACTGCAGGAATTAAAAGAACAATGCAAGCTGTATGAAGACATCGAAATCCCGTTGGTAAACGTGCTGTCGCGCATCGAACGTAACGGCGTGTTGGTGGATGCTGATTTATTGTTTGAGCAAAGTCACGAACTTGCCGAAAGTATGGACGAGATCGAACGCAAGGCGCATAAATCCGCGGGCAAGCCCTTCAATCTGGGCTCACCCAAACAAATTCAGGAAATCCTGTTCGAAGAACAAGGCTTGCCGGTGATTCGCAAGACCCCAAAAGGCCAGCCATCAACTGCGGAGGACGTGTTACAAGAGCTGGCGCTGGAATACGAACTGCCGGAGCTGATCCTCGCGCACCGTTCAATGAGCAAACTCAAATCCACCTACACCGATAAACTGCCGCAGCAGATCGACGCGGATACCGGCCGTGTACATACCTCATATCATCAGGCGGTTGCTTCCACCGGGCGTTTATCGTCATCCGATCCTAATCTGCAAAATATTCCCATCCGCACCGAGGAGGGCAGGCGCATTCGCCAGGCCTTCATCGCGCCACGTGGCAAAAAAATACTCGCCGCGGATTACTCGCAAATCGAACTGCGCATCATGGCGCATTTGTCGAGTGATGAAGGTTTATTAAAAGCTTTTGCTGAAGGCAAGGACATCCATGCCGCCACTGCATCGGAAGTGTTCGGTGTGCCGTTAAAGAAAGTCGAGAACGAACAACGCCGCGCCGCCAAGGCCATCAACTTCGGCCTGATCTACGGCATGTCCGCATTCGGTCTCGCCAAACAACTCGGTATCGGCCGCGGCGAAGCACAGGAGTATGTCGATCTTTATTTCGAGCGTTATCCTGGGGTCAAGGCCTACATGGACAAAACTCGTGAACAGGCCAAGCAACAAGGCTATGTCGAAACCGTCTTTGGCCGTCGATTGTATCTTCCGGAAATCAACTCCCGTAACGCCCCGCGCCGCCAATACGCTGAGCGCACCGCCATCAATGCCCCCATGCAAGGCACCGCCGCCGACATCATCAAGCGCGCCATGATCGCTGTCGATAACTGGATTCAAAAAACCGACGCACCCGCAATCATGATCATGCAGGTGCACGACGAACTGGTATTCGAGGTCGAAAGTAAGGCCGTAACCGAAGTGAAAAAGGAAATCATCAAACATATGGAGACGGCCGCCAAACTCTCCGTGCCGCTTGTGGTTGATGCGGGCGTGGGAAAGAATTGGGACGAGGCGCATTGAGCGATGTATTTTCTCTTTTGTACTATGGTGTAATTTAATTTGTCATCTCATGAATAATTAATTAGTTATTAAAATACAAAGTGTAGTGTGTGCCACTCTTGGGGCATGCATACAGTTAGCGGCCTACGCAGTACATCATGTACTTTTGCTACCGAGGGCAATGGGAATGAAAGAAATATCTGGAATCAATCACGTTGGGATTCGAGTGGCTGACCTAGAAAAGGCGAGAGATTTTTATGAGCAGCTAGGTTTTGAGTTCATTGTTGGTCCTATTGGTCCCGAGCCAGTGGCTATTATGGAGCACCCTTCAGGTGTGAATATAAATTTAATTCTAAACGCAGATTCTGGTATTACCGAAAACATACTTATGGATGTACCCGAAAAATACCCTGGTTATACCCACGTAGCATTGGATGTAACTAATATAGAAGCAATTAGAGTGGCGTTAAAGGAAATGGGAATTGAAATTACGGAGGGGCCGGTAACTTTACCTAACGGAGGGATAATGTTGTTCATTCGTGACCAAGACAAGAATGTGATTGAGTTTCACCAAAATCCGTCACAATGACAGCGAATAAGCAACTGTGACCCCGGGTCAACTTACTAAGCTAAGGAACAAAAAACGGGGTCAGAGTACAATTGTTGCTAATATTAGAGAAAATTGTGCTTTGATCCCAGTTTTCTTAGCACATTATCATGCGCCAAAGTCGACATGGAATTAACTATCCGAACAGTAAGAGAGGAGGACGCCGAATCGATCGTTGAACTTCTGAATCCTATCATCCGTGAAGGAATGTACACCGTAATAAGCCAGGAGTTTTCGATAGAGGATCAAATTGGTTTTATTCGTGGGTTCGCGGACCGGGGTGTATTTAATGTGGCGGTATGTAGTGATACTCAACGAGTGATTGGCTTTCAGGATGTGCAGCCGATGTTTAACGATATAGACGCTTTTAAGCATGTTGGAGAAATAAGCACGTTTATATCGCTGAACTCGCATAGGAAAGGTGTAGGGAAGGCGCTCAGCCAAGTGACTTTTCAGGAAATGAAAGATCGAGGTTATAAAAAAATAATGGCAATGATCAGGGCGGACAATCCAGGCGCACTTGATTTTTATTCCAGCCAGGGATTTGAGGTTATAGGTAAAGCCAAAAAGCATGCATTCATTAATGGTAAATATATTGATGAGGTGCTGACTGAGAAGTTCCTTGATTGAAAGAATTATTTTGAAACAAAAATTAGTCATACCTCGAGAAGAATTTCGTGAAACGTACACTTCATTCATTAATGAATTTATATCGCGCGAAGAAGAGTTGATCCCGTTTCCACTACGATTCCCACATGAAAACTTTAAAGCGCTTGTTTCCCGATTGGCTGATCAGTCGAAAGGTGTAGGGATTCCAGACGGATTTGTTCCCAGCTCAACCTATTGGTTAATCGATGAAACCTCGGCTTTGGTGGGAGTATCGAATCTCAGGCACGAACTAACGCCAAATCTTGAGCGAGAAGGTGGGCATATTGGCTTTGGTGTTCGTCCTTCGTCAAGGCGGCAGGGCTTTGGTTCGCTATTACTGAAAGAGACGCTTCAAGAAGCGCGAGGTATAGGAATCGAAAGACTGCTGGTTGCATGTGACAAAAAGAATATTGCATCTGCTGGCACTATCATTGTTAATGGTGGTGTTCTCAGCGACGAGGAGTTTTTGCCAGAACACGGTTTTATTGTTCAGCGATATTGGATCGACATATAAGCGAAGCGGGTATCCGGCGTTATAGAACGCAATAGTGCAGCGTATTACGCCGGATCTAATGTTATAATTATTTGCAAACTTAATAGCTTCCAACCGTACTGATGTCGTACTACATTGCCTAAGAACCAGGAAATTAATTATGACCATTGATATTAAGAAGTTATTTGATGCTGAGCCAAAATCCCCGTTGTACGTTGCCATCAATCGCGTGCAGGTCAAGAACGATCCGAATCTCATGAGGATGATGAAGCAGGCCAGCTCCAAGATGTGTCTTGCCACGGCGTTGACGCCCGGGTTCAAAGGGTTTGATCTGATGAAACAGCTTGGCGCCTGTCCGATGGGTATGCGCTGGGGTGCAAGCAGTGATATGGGTGAGCAGCTATCACATATCTGGATCGACCAGTTTACGTATTGGGATTCGTGGGAGGCGCATGAAAATTTCCACGAGATTTTTGAAGACGTGGTGGTCGACACCTGCGCGAAATGCGGTGATGTGTTGTTGGAAGGGCCTGAGGAACCGGTTTTCAGGGTGGTCCATAGCGATCTTCCCAAGTTGGTCTCGATGAATCAATGGCTAAAAAAGAGTGCTGAAGGTAAGGCCAAGGGTTATGCGGCAGATACCGGTAAAACTGTTACTGTGATGGCGACGCATCGCATTCGCCCGGGTAAGGAGGCGGAATTCGAGGCGGGTGAAATCGAAACCATGGAAAAACTTAAGGAATCCACCGGCATGATCGGCTTTCAAATCCTTAAACGGATCGGTCTGTCGACCCTGGGCAGTGGTCATGCGACCGTTGAATCTCTACTGGAGGATCTTAAGGACAGCTCCGGGAGTAAACTGAAACGCACGGCCGAGGTTTGGGAGGGTTACACCATCCCTGCTGAATATCTGGTGATGGTCGAGTGGGAAAGTCTCCAGGATGCACAAGGGAATATGCCGCATGTAAACGTTAAGCCGGAGATCTTGTTCGTGCATGGGCCGAAAGTCCTGAACAACTGTTTGCATATGCCTAATGTGCGTATGGCGGATTCGATGTTCAGGGAGCAAACCTATCGCGAAATACTCAACAGCAAATGAAGGCTGAACATTGACTATGTTGTGCATGTAGGGAGTCCTTACGACCCGCCCGCGAAAAATGTAATAGCGGGTAAGATAATGACATCCGGTATTGTATTGCGGTCCGGTTTCACTGGCTTTCTAATATGCATGTAAAATGGCGATGTAATTGAGGCGCTAGAGGCTGCTGTTAATGCAAATCCTGCCGCTAACAAACGAGACCATCCCGCCTGCGAAGAGATTGGTCGATCGTGCTTTCCACATCAGAGCCCATCTGAACGGTTGAGCTTTTGGGATATACTCACAAGCAGTCCTTCCTGGTTCAACTGTGCTTCAAGTTCTTTGGTATCAAGGATCTGACAGGATTTTGGGGGGTGATGAAAGACGGAACAGACGAAGTTATCGCGTTCGCTGGTTTATCTTCATATACAAAGGACGCGGATGGAGCGGTTTGGCTTGCATGGTTTTGTGTTGCGCCTGTGCTCACTGCGCGCTGATGCTTCGTCCCAGGCGTTCCGGGAACAAGGATTGAATGATATGGGCAAGAGTGGGCAGGCGAATACAACTATCGTCCGGTTCACGCAACTCTCTATCGTCTCTGTTCAAATGGCCAATAAACGGCTACTTGATCAGTTTTATTGTTAGTGGGTATTCAAATAATTCGCCATTGCTGGCCTTGATGGTTGCTATGATCACCATCGCGATCCAGAAAATAAGTAATCCAATACCAAGAAATAGGCCGATTACAACAAAAGCGAGCAGGAAACAGACAATTCCATAGATAGCGACAGAGATTTGGAAGTTAAGCGCATTTTTGCCGTGCGCATCAACTAGCGGCGATTGTTCGCGTTTTATCAACCACATCACCAGTGGTGCGATCACGCTTCCGAAAGGTATGACTAAACCAGCCAGGGCGGATAAATGTGTGAATATGGCCCAGTTCTTTTCGTCCGCCGCATTCATTCCGCCACCTTGTGACGCGGGGCCCTCAGCTGGAGGTTGTGGCTGATTTTCCTGGTTTTCCATAAAACACCTCTCTTTCAGTTCAATTATTTGGGTCTCTCTAAGTATTAATCAAATACTATATAAGATTGATTATACAGGCTGCTAGGGTGCGATGGAGACGAGTATGCACCTAATTGTGAAGATAAAATATATTATGCTGCGCTGCAGGCAGCGTTCACTCAGATTCGTTAGTAATCAAAAAGGAATACTATGAAAGACCCATTATCTCCGTATGCGCCACCCAAAAGCTCACTTGAAACAGATTACCAGGAGTCAGCTGAAATTGTTTTGGTGAGTAAGTGGTTACGGCTTGCCAATTTAGTCATAGATTATATTGGCTATATGATCCTGGCAGTAATAGTAGGTATTTTGGTCGCTATAATATGGGGTGAAGAAGGGATTAAGTATATGGAGTCGATCCCGGATATTGTTTTCGGTGCTCCAATTCTACTCGGATACTATATTTTCTTTGAGTCACTCACAGGAAGAACCCTGGGGAAACTTGTGACCGGCACAAAAGTCGTAAATGAAAATGGATTAAGGGCTTCATTTGGTCAAATTTTAGGGCGTTCATTCTCCAGATTGATCCCGTTTGAGGTTTTTTCTTTTTTGGGAGAAAAGGGTCGCGGATGGCACGACAGTTTGCCAAGAACATATGTAGTTAAAAACAGGTGAATGGCTAATAACCAGCTCAAATAGGCTGTCTATACACAGCTTTATTCTGTGCGTGATAAAGCCCGGTAATCGCACATTAAAATCAATGGAGCCATATATGGGCGCACCATATTTAACTGTTACGTCGATAGATCGTGTGCGCCAGAGATTTGGAAAGTGTATCTGCTTCCTGTTCCATAACGCTGGTAATGTTCTGCGTGACAGCATCCCGGGCCAGTCTGAGCAGACTGGGTATGCTCACCGAGCGACTCAGCATACTGGTTTCCATGGCATAAAGCCTGAGTATGTCATGTAGCAGGTCCCGGAACTGCGCCTCGCTATAAAGTTCATTTACAGCTGCGCGAAACGACGGCTGGTTTTGCCATTGAGCAAGGACGCGATAACTTGTTTGCAGTAGTAGTTCAATACGTTGTTGTCGATAGTGTTCAATGTCCTGATACTGGATTTGGAAGTTGATAGGGAAGGCAGCCGCTTTGCGCACGAATGATTGATCGATTTCCCGCGCTTCCTGCAACAGGCTGGCCACATGGCCTGGGTCAGGCTCGGCACCGGATTGATGTATTTTTGCTGCCTGAGCGATGACCCGCAGGTCTTTCTCCACTTCCTTGCCGACATTAATGTCCAGAAAAGACTGAAAGGGCGGTAATGCCAATCTGAACAGGGTGTATGCCTTAAGGCCTTCCACGGTGCGCTGGCTGAAGGCCTCCATCATGATGCGGTTCATGGTGCAAAGTACGTTGACCCTGTTCATGTTCCCGCCTGGTCACTCAGTATCGAGAGGGGCCACTGCGCAGTGATAGCCAATCATGCCGCCTAACAGGGTCTGGCATGAAACGCCCTCAAACCCCACCTGAGCAAGCAGTTCTGATAATTCGTCAGCGGAATAAAACATACGTAGGCCATTGATAAAATACTCCTTGCAGCTATGAACAGAAGCAGTGCTACTGAATAGCAGGGCGGTAAAGTTCAGGCAAAAACGCAGGTAGACATAATAGCTCCACGCCACGATTCTGTTGGCCGGACGCAGCATATCGCAATGATAGAAGTGCCCGCCCGGCTTTAGCACTCGCCTGATTTCACGACAGACATCCATGACGCGTAAATGCCGTGAGGCGTACTGCAGGGTGACCACATCGAAATGATTGTCAGGGAAGGGCAAAGTGTGGACGTCACCAATGCTGCTGTCGATATGCATGCCGAGCTTGCGTGCCGATTCCTGCCCCACCGCTTGCATGGCCTTGCTGCGGTCGATGGCGTGGACCTGCAGATCTGGATGCTTTTCCAGGAGTGCGATGCCAATGGCGTTGGTGCCGGCACAGACATCCAGTACTTTCTGCCCATCTTGCACATCAATGGTGGAGATAAAACGGTTGCGAAACCAGTTCCAGAGGCCAAGGCTGGCCACATGATTGGCGCGGTCATAATAACGGGCAACATCAGCGAAAACTTCGTCCAGCTCTTCCACCCAAACCCGCCTGAATTGTTGTTCCCGATTGTCCTCCCTGGTAGAGAATGGGATTGCGCGCTCACCGTTGGCCATATTTTTCCTTAATGTAGTTTATCGTGTTGCTGTAAATATAACAGTGATGGTCCTAGCTTATGCAAATCAGCACGGATAGCAGCGATCAACCAGTCTGCAGGGTTGATGAGGGCGCCAGGGGAAGTCAGCTAACAATATTTCCTAATACTAGAGGAAACTTCGCTCAGAGCACACTAATATGCAATCCTGGGTCGCTTTAAGTGAAAATGATGCGAATGCATCATCCAACCTTTTCGAAAGACGCCCTACTATATTTCCTCGCACTGTCCCGAATGTGGCGTCGTTTCGCTGTGCCCGGGCGTCGTGTAAATGGCGGAATTAATCCATAAGACCCACGGTAAGGAGTCGACCATGAAAAAGGTGTTGCTAGCGGTAGATGATACTAAAGGTTCGATCCGGGCGGCTGAAACACTGATGACATTGTACTCGGCAGTTAAGCCTGAGCAGCTGGTGTTGCTCTATGTCGAGAAAATTCTGGGTAGATCATTGGCTGGGGAAGCGCTTGCAATCGGTCCCGAACTGGATGAACTGAGGGCGGCCTTAAAGGATACTGACTACCAACAAAAGCTGGACGAAAAGGCCGCGAAAGTCATTGCCTATTTCACGAAAATGCTAAACGACGCCGGGATCACCGCAATCAAACCAGTAGTGAAGGAAGGTCACCCATCAGATGAAATTCTCACGACCGCAAAGGAAGAGGCCGTCGAGTTGATTGTCCTCGGATCGCGGGGCAACCGACACCACGATTTTCTGATTGGCAGTGTTAGTCGCGAGGTCGCCAACACGTCATCTATTTCGGTGCTGCTGGCGCGGTAACGTTGAATCATGGATCTACCCTGGTTTGTCGATAGCTGAAAAACCTGAAAAAAATGGGACAGATTTACTTTCAACAGGGCCGTTAATTGGCAGTGGCTTAGTGCACCAAGCGGTGTCTCGCTATTCACTATCCTGGGGAAACGTTTTTTTCTTGAGAGAGACTGTGATGTGGGCTGATTCTCACCCTGATTATTGCTAGTCCCATCAAACAAGGGAGCCTGCTTTGCGGGAGTGTCCAAGATACTCATTTGCTCTCAGGGGCCGAGTGTCGGTATTTTTTACATTTATTATTGGTCTTCAGCGGATATCTATAATATTTATTATAACTATCAGCTAGTTAAAACAGGGAATCAAGATCATACGCCGCGTGCATCATTTAGGGTGTCGGCAAACTTAATCGCTAGGCTTCGGAGATCCAGTGCCCGCATTTTTTATACCTACGCTTATTCTGCTTACAAAGTCTTAGTGATGTTTATGATAAATATCAACTATTTACAGATATCGTGACGGCCGTGGTTAGCAAGGCCATGAATAGAACAAGTCGTCAAGCCGGGCCTCCTAAAGCATGTGCAGCGCGAATAATGTGACAAGCGGGCTAACTCAATATTTGGGGGATTTCGGGGGCCGGGTGTCGGTATTCATTACACTCAGGCTTGATCGATCAACAGATATTTAGAGTATTTAGTATAGATATCAATCACATATGAATTCCGGCGCGGTATGTGCATAGTAGAACATCGCAGGACGACGGATTTAACAATTAATTTAGGAGTAGTAAAGAATGCACAAAATAACTCAAATATTACTGTTTGCGCTGGTAGCGATGTTTTCTGTACCTGCAAGCGCCGTGCTCATTACGTCAAGTGGTGACGCAGCTCTCGCCGGAAGTGGGCTTATCGATTTTACGGGGACACCCACTCAAAATGCATCGAGTTTCTCTTTCGGAGACATTACGTTCTCAACAACTGGGGGAACACTTAGGATCGCCCCATTCGGTGAAGGTGGCAGTGGCTGGATGGGAAGCGGCCAAACTTTGACGACTCGTGATACAACCGCACCCAGCTCTTTAACAATAGATTTCGGCACATCAGTATCAGCTTTTGGTATGAACTGGGGGGCTGCTAACCCTAGCTGGAGTGTTGATCTGTATGATACATCAAATAGCCTCTTGGAAAGCCTGGTATTTCTTGGTGGCAGTACCGGTGCATCTTTTTCCGAATTCTATGGTGCCAGCAATTTGGATATTGCTCGAGTCGAACTCACTACCATTGGTGGCGGTTTTGACTGGGTAATTGTTGATGACTTTCAGTATGTCACCAGTGGAGTTAGTCCTGTTCCAGAACCTTCACCCCTCGCTCTCTTGGGTCTAGGCCTTTTGGTTTTGGGTTTTGTTCATAAAAAGAAGTTATCCTAATCTAAATTAGGCAGTGTTTTACTGAGCCCCAATCTTTATTGGGGCTTTTTTTATGCGTAACGAGCAGTTTGAATTATGCAAATGAGAGCTCCGCCATTGTCGTTGCGGCGTAAACCTTTCTGTCGAGTTGATAGTTCTAAGCCAGGGCTACCAGGCGACAGGTGAATAAGTGCTGTGCGGTAAGTTACCCGAAGGCATCGCGGGATCGTAGTTAGTTGTATTGGGCTTGGCACCGGTTGCTCAGTTCAGGGGTGTGTGCGAAATCATGGTCCACACATAGGCCGAGGAATTCGTTATCTAAGATTGCAGTTAATGCGTTCAATAGAATCGATTCTACTCCGGTCTGCCAGATTTTAGGTGGGAAGTAATAATTCCAGGTGTCGGCGCTGCCGCTGTCTCGCAAAAAAACAAGGGCCCTACATAGGGCCCTTGTTGTGCAAGTGTCGTATCGCTTGGTTGTGGTTACCGTGCTGCGTCGACAGCGCTATCGGCACGTACCATACCGTTGGCGAAGATCACGTTTGGACCAAGTGGATCTGCGGTCGTCGTGATGATCTTACGTACCTCAATGGGTGAGAGCCCTGGGTTGACGGACTTCACCAGTGCAGCTACGCCTGCAACATGAGGGCCTGAGAACGAGGTGCCGTTGATCAGCTCGTAATCGGTGGCGATTACTGCAAGATCTATAGATGTCGTTTCAGTTGCAATATCAGCGGCTAAGGCCACGCCATCGGCTTGCGACAAGGATACTGAGGGTCCCGCCGAAGTAACGCTACCGAGTGTGCCGGCGAACAGGCCCGGTTGGTTGTTGTAGACAATCGTGCCCACAGCGCCTGCAGCTTCGGCATTTTGTACCTTCTCGGAGAAGGCGCATGCGCCACGAACAATCAAGGCAACTTTACCCGCGGTGTTCGCTGACAGCGTATCGCCGTTGCAGGCACGGCCAACATCGACAACTTCTACGTTCGTGAGGCCGCCTATTGCTGATCCCGACATGCTAATGGTCTCGAATGAACGCATCGTAGGAGAGGTTTCAGCCAGACTAGACTCGCGGCCACAACCGGTACAAGTCGCGACAGGAATATCAACGCCCGGGCCGGTGACATCCACCCAGCCGCCGACATTGGTAAAGCTGGCAGGTGCGTCGGTGATATCGGTGGCGCCAACCGCAAGCACGGTACCGTACGCAGCCGGGAATGACGGTTTCTGGGTAGCCTCGTTGCCTGCCGAAGCAACCAGTACCACGCCAGCAGCGTTCGCGGCCTGGACGGCCGAGGCCTCAATATTGAAACCAGCGGGTCCGCCGAAGCTCATGTTGATGACATCCACGCCATCGGTCGTTGCTTGTACCAAAGCACCGATAATCGCAGATAATGGGCAGCCCTGGCTGCAAACACGGTAGGGGCGGATCTTGGCATAGGGTGCGACACCAATTACGCCGAAGTCATTGTCCACAGAGGCGATCACGCTGGCGACGCTGGTGCCATGACCAAGGTTGGCCGCATCGCTGGGATCGTCGTCATCATCTATGAAGTCGCGTGTGGTACCGCTGTAGCGATCGTCGATGATGTTCGCGGCCAGGTCAGGGTGGTTGTAGTCGATACCGGTATCGAGTACGCCGACGACCACGCCGGCACCTGTTACGGCGCCGTCACGGACATCCGGTATTGCAATGTCGTTTCCAGCAGTATTTGTACCATTTGGGGTATTAGGATTTGCAGACGTGCTCCAAACTGCATCGGCATCAACACGATCCACGCCCCAGCCTACGAACTCGGGGAAGGGGCCGCTCGGGAATCCCGCTGGCAGTGTATGCAGGGTCAATACAGCATCCTCTTCGATCGTCGTGGCGAGTCCGCTACGGCGGACCTCACGTAGCGCTGCCGGGGACAGGTCTGCAGCCAGTCCATCAATCAACGCCGAGTAATCGAGGACGACTTGTCCGCCGTTGGCGATGACCAGGTCCTTGAGTGCAGCGCCGTGGCCATTTGCGTGCTGGATGAGGTAGCGCGTGTTCTGCTCGCCAGGTTTAGCGGCGTTAGCAGGCATGATGCCCATGGCGAACACCGCCAGGGACAGCGATAACACGCTTGCGCTTAAATATTGTGACAGATTATTCATTATTGTTGTCTCCTTGGGGTTAACAGCTACGAATACTAGCAGGCCAACACGGCGATGGGCAGAGGTAGATTGCTGTTTTAAACGTTTGAGGCTGTTGCCGTCCCTGGCGGGCAAAAACTACCCTGTAAGCTAGATCAGAAAAGACCCTTAGCAGTTAAGGAGTATCACAAATGGGGTCGGGGACACTGCTGTCCCACTAACGCGTCATTTCCGCGCAGGCGGAAATCCAGTGAATATGAATAGGCTATAAATCAATCGTTTACTGGATACCCGCCTGCGCGGGGGACAGCAGTGGGTCGGGGAGCTTTTGCTACTAGTGAAAGGCGCAATAACGCAGAGCATTGCAGCAAATGGTATCGTTAATAACATACTGCGTTATGTTTAATGAGGGTTGGGCAAACTGATGATCCAGCTACCGCTATAGACAGAGTATCGCGCAAGATTAACTCTCGGCCCATTATAGCTTACTAGGGTATTCGAACCGAGAGTTAAATGCGCGGATAACAGGCCTTTGCTAGAATTTAAACTTGCTTAGTCCCTAAGTCGTGAAAAAACATAGCCGCTATTTTTCTCTGGAAGGTGGCAGCCAAAACAGGAGGTTCCGCCGTCTTTTGTTAGTCTTGTAGTTTTACTGTTAGCAGCAAAACCTTCAAAGCCCCAGCCGCCGGTTTTGGGGTATCTATTAACATCTTTGTGCATTACTCCAACTAGCTTGCGTTCGCCTTCCTGAATCGTATTATCTTTTTTTGCATAGTTTAAAAGATCGAATACTAATACTGAACCATCAGAATAGTTGCCACTGACTAATCCTTGAATTGCCTTTTCATTTCCATACACATGGTGAATACCCTGAAAAGGCTGCTCTAGAGGATGTCCTGGTTCAATTATCATTGACTTTACATGAGACCAGTTCCGATAGTCATTTGGGTAAGGTACCTTATTCTCATCAGCGTGGCTTGCGTACGTAAAGGTCAGGGCAAAGCTCGAAGCCAGTGTTATTACCTCTATCGTTAATTACCAGTGGTAAGCAGCCTTGCATCTACAACATTGCATGCCTGTGTAGAGAAGTTGCTTTAAATATTAATAGTATCGGCTCGATACTATTAATATCATGAATAAAATATCCGCGCTTGTCAATATGGTATTGATTCGATACTATAAGCATATGAAAAAGAAGCAGATATATGACTATCTCGAGCGCTTGAGTAACTTGCTGCGAAATGAGGTGCGGCGTGCAGGGGCTGAATACGGATTACAGCCGGTGCAAGTGGAGGCACTACATTATCTGTCTATATGTAACCGTTATTCTGACACCCCCATGGCGGTTACGGAGTATTTAGGCCAAACAAAAGGCACCGTGTCGCAGAGCCTCAAGGTGCTCGAGAAAAAAGGTTTCTTAAGCAAGCGCGCTGACAAAAACGATAAGCGGATGATACATTTAAAGTTAACTGGCGCTGCTAAGAAATTATTGAAAAAAACAATTCCCACACCGCTGTTCAGCCATGCTTGCGAGCATCTTGATGAGCAGTCTCAAATCCGGATCACTAATGGATTGACAGATATACTTCAGGTGATACAGCGCTCTAATGGCATGAGGTCGTTTGGTGTTTGTCATACTTGCCGCTATAACAAGAAAAACAAAGATGGCAGCAATCTATGCAACCTCACACAGGAGTCACTATCTCAGACCGAGTTGCAACTAATTTGCCGGGAGCATGAGAGTGTCGCTTAAACAGCGTGGCCGTGTGCTTCAACAGCTTGTCATTGAGAGCCCGGTAGCAATAGAAAAACGCATCTGTGATAAAGAGACATTATTGCCTGTCAGAAAGCTTTATGAGGGTAAGCGGGCGCTGCGCATACCCGGGGTCGTTGGCTGTAGGTATATTGCGTGCAACTCTTTGTAGGGAAGAGTATTGTGCCGGTTTATGGTGCTATATCACAACGGATATGCGCAACTGCTCGTGCATCTTGCAATCAAGTCATGCACGTTTCATTTATGTCAAAATTTTGTTAAGAAACTGAAATAATCCCGTTCAGAATGATTTAATTGCCCTATAATTATCACTTAGGAAGTTTGCAGCCGCCTATTATTCCGCTTGTGCATAAATAGATCGACTTTTTTTGTAATTTGGCATAAAGAGCTATTGAGGTAGTGCTATGGAGAAGGAAAAAATTTTCGCAGTGTTGCTGTTCGCAAGTTTTGTAATGAGCGGTTGCGCCACTCTTGGCGAATCGACACCCCAGGGAAAACGTGAGCAAGTGTTGGCAATGAAAAGCGAAGCACTAAGCGACCTGTATAAGGTTAAGCCGCAAGCCCGAGCCATGATTGCCGAAGCGCCGGGGTATGCCGCCTTTAGTAACGCGAACGTGAATCTGATCTTTGCCAGTTTCAGTGGCGGTTATGGTGTTGTTGTGAATAATAAAACCGGCAAAAACACGTATATGAAAATGGGCGAGCTTGGTATAGGGCTAGGGCTTGGCGTGAAAGATTTTCGTGCAGTGTTTGTATTCCATGACGCTAAGACGATGAACAGGTTTGTGGAGAGTGGCTGGCAGTTCGGCGGCCATGCTGATGCTGCTGCAAAAGCCAGTGACAAGGGCGCTGCTGCAGGCGGCGAGGCGTTGATTGATAACATAACGATTTATCAGCTTACAAAGAGTGGTTTGGCACTACAGGCTACCGTCAAGGGGACCAAGTATTGGAAGGATGAAAAGCTTAATTATTAATGGATATATCTGTTTAGGGAATAAGTGCGCATTAAAGCCCTGGATTGAGCTGGCTTATGGGTGGGAAAAATGAAAGAAGAGCGCTTAAATATCGCGGAAAAGATTTTACGGTGACTAAGAGGTTAAAGCATCTAATGCTAGGCTTGTTTTTGCTGTTGCGCTATCAGCCCAGCCAGGTGCCGGGCCGTTGCTATTAGATGTGCAGAATCAGGTTCGTTGTATAGAAATTGCATTGAGTCAATCGATCGAGAAACGTGACCGTAAGACTTTCATGTCGCTGATTGACCCTGATAGCTGTTTTATCGGCTCGTCCGTAATGTATGGGCCGGAAGAGGTAATGGCTGCATGGCAGGGGTTTTTTGTCGAGGTTGCCGCAAGTGGTGATCTTGCGCTTACCCGCGGTCCCTATAGGTTGGAAACAACGGATAAGGATGGTGCCCGACGGATTCTTTGGGGAACCTTCAATTCCGTTTGGCGCCGCAATAGTCAGGGCGCATGGCGTGTTCTGTTTGATGTGGGGAATTCTCCCGATGAAAACCCGTCTGATTCAGTCAAAAGCCTTATTGACAGGCCGGTATCCGGGTGTTTCGCGTAACAACAAGCGGGCGATGGAAAATGATAATCTACCGGAAAATAATTGAATAGCTGGACAGCTAGCTTTTGGCATGACCGATTGTATAAAAAAGTCCCGCATGCAGCCTTTGTCTCCCGATTATCGTGCAGCGTAGTGATTACTACCGCGCTGTGCCAACATTCGGTCCAAGCGGTTCGGCAGTCTGCCCGTTGACCTTACGTACCTCAATAGGGGAAAGTCCGGGTTGACCGACTTCAGCAGCGGCAGCGCATTCTATCGTCCCTGTTCCCCAGTCCCGATCTGTAGTATAAGTATTCCCATATCGAGTATCTTGGATATGCATCGTTATCCCGGCTCATTTAGGCATGGGCTAAGCAGGACCTTAAGGTTAATAAGGTGGTTGCGTAATCATCATGATTAGTAAATTGCTATGAGGTTTTGTAGAACGATAAACAATAATTTTAATGTTCGAAGCTACGGGAGGTCATAGGTATGAAAAGACTTATTCACATCGCGATAATCGCTCTCACTTTATTTTCGGTATCGAGCTACGCAGGTCCAACGGAAATAAAACCGAAGGATGTCGCGGCGAAGAAAAAAACCGATATTTATATAGTACAGTTACAGGGCGAGCCCGTATTATCATATGATGGCGGCTTATCCGGTTTATCCGCTACCAGGCCGGGCAAGGGCAAAAAGATCAATCGTCATAGTCAGGACGTCAAAAAGTATGTCAACTATCTTGACTCAAGACATGATGAAGTACTGAATAAAGTAACCACCAGGGATAAGAAGGTATATAACTATCATTATTCTTTTAATGGGTTCGCAGCACGCCTGACGGAAGGCCAACTCGAAGAGCTGAAATCCAACAAGGATGTGGTAAAAATCTGGCGAGATGAATTACTCAAACCCGCCACTAACTCCACGCCCGATTTCCTCGGATTAACCGGTGGTCACGAACCATGGTCGAATGGCTATACCGGCGAAGATATTGTAATCGGTATTATTGACTCGGGTATCCAGCCTGACCACCCAAGCCTTGCCGATGTACGCACGCCAAAGAAAGGCAATAAAGGTCGGCGGATTCCATACGGCGAACCTCCGGCAAGTTGGAGTGGTACCGGCTGCGATTTTGGAAACATGGACGTCAACCCACTTGACACACCATTTAACTGTAATAACAAGTTAATCAAGGCAGAAGCCTTTCATACCTCATTCACTACGTTCAATACCCTGGCCGCAGGCGAATTCCTTTCGGCCAGAGATAGTGATGGCCACGGCTCTCACACGGCTACCACTGCGGGTGGTAATTATGGCGTTGCGGCCGATATCGACGGTGTTCCTGTGGGTCATGTTAGTGGCATGGCGCCACGAGCACGCATTGCGGTTTACAAAGTGTGTTGGGATGCGGTAGATCCTGATGACAGCGGCTGTTTTTCCTCCGATTCGATGGCCGCTATTGATCAGGCCGTGGCCGACGGCGTTGATGTGATTAACTTTTCTATCGGCGGACGAAGCACCAACTTCGCTCGCCCCGATTCAGTCGCATTCCTGTTCGCCGCTGATGCGGGCGTCTTTGTGGCCACATCGGCAGGCAATGAAGGCCCTGGAGCTGGGACTATCGGCACACCGTCTGGTGTTCCTTGGGTCACCTCAGTCGCGGCGGCCCAGGATAATGAAGTGTTTGGCAGCGGCGTACTTATAACCGCCCCCACCTCAATTGCAGGGACCTATGAAGGTCTCGAGGGTTCAGGCCCTGTTCGATTGACTGATACCGGTCCGATCAACGCAAGCATAGTTGCAGCGGATCCATTGGATGGTTGTGGACCTCTGACCAATGGCGGTTTGGTTGATGGCAATATCGCCCTCGTGATACGCGGTACTTGCAATTTCAGCGTAAAATACAACAATACTGCAGCTGCCGGGGCACAGGCCATCATCGTGTACAATGATGGGGCCGATCCCAGTCGAATTGATCCCATCACCATGTCTGCGCCTGACACAAATATACCGGGCATGATGATTGGTTTTCACGATGGCGATCTAATGAATACAACACTGACCGGCGGTGAGACAATCACCGGAACCTTGTCGCCAGATATTCTTATTTCCAAGGAAAACACGATTGCCGGTTTCTCTTCACGCGGCGCCAACAGTGGTGCTCCGGACATCATAAAGCCCGATTTAGCCGCCCCAGGTGTAAATATCATCGCAGGCGAAACCCTATATCCGAACGCTAATGCAGACGGTGGACAATTCTTCCAATCAATCAGCGGGACCTCCATGTCCAGTCCGCACGTGGCCGGTGTGTTTGCGTTGTTAAAGCAAGCTCATCCAGACTGGACACCGGCAATAGCAAAGTCGGCGCTAATGACAACGGCACGGCAAAACCTGAAGAAGACCTTTGGTGATGAAGCTGCTGACCCGTTCGATATTGGTGCCGGGCACATTGTGCCTGATTCGGCATTCGACCCTGGCCTTGCATACAACGTAGGCCTGCTTGAGTACGCAGGATTTACCTGCGGCAACAATGAGCCGATCTTCTCTGAGGGCACATGCGATTTCCTGAGTTCGCTCGGCATTTCCTTCGATGGTAGCGATCTGAATCAACCATCTATCGGGATCGGTGAACTCGTTGGCACCCAAACCGTAACTAGGACGGTGACAAATGTTGCCAATAACAGGGGCAAGAGGACCTTCAGTGTCTCCATTGATCCTCCCCCAGGGATCGACGTATCAGTGTCACCTTCATCAATTAGGTTGAGGCGAGGTGAATCGGCTACCTACCACGTGACATTTACGGTTACTAGCGGCGCCACACTTGATGAGTGGGCATTCGGCTCCATTACTTGGAAGCACCACGGTAGATACTCTGTTAACCGCGGTAGATACTCTGTCAGAAGCCCGATTGCTGTTCGCCCGGTACAACTGGGCGCCCCGGCACAGGTAAACGGCAACGGTGTGGAAGGAAACACGAGCTTCGACGTCCAGTTTGGCTATGATGGCGGCTTCCAGGTCTCTATGGACGGATTGGCTGAAGCGGCATATGCCGATAATGCTGTTGCCGACGGTGACTACAATATTGAGTATTTCACCGTACCCCCCGGCACAACACTCAGCCGTTTTGCACTCTTTGATGAAGACGTTGGCGCTGGCGATGGCTCGGACGATCTGGATCTACAGGTCTTCGGCCCCGACACAGCAGGTTTCCCCTTTGTTGGTTCGAGCGGTTCGCCCACTTCGACGGAGGAGGTGAACCTGTTTAACCCGGCACCCGGTCTCTATGCGGTACTGGTTATTGATTTTGCCTCTGCGCCCGGACCTACCGCCTACTCGTTGTTTGACTTCAATCTCGACGGTAATGATGCCGGCAATACCACGCTGTCGGCACCTAACACAGCGACACTGGGTAGCTCGGGAGCGGTCACGGTGGATTGGACCGGACTGACACCGGGCACCCGCTATCTCGGTAACGTTATACATAGTGATGGTAGCAACACGCTGGGGCAGACATCTGTGCTGATCGATACGCGCTGATGAACTAACCTGCTTGTAATTGATAAAAAGCCCGCGGAGTCTCTTCGCGGGCTTTTTCATCTCTGCCTGAATCATTTATCAGGATATGGTGAGGATGTAGGTCGCTGACAAAGAAATGGAGGCCCGCTGGCCTTGCTGTGATACTCGTACACTTCTCCAGCCGCGCGCAGGCGGATAAGCGCACCCTCGGTGAGCCGTGGCATATAACTCCTGTGTGGCTTTGGGCACCCGGCACTGCTATTGGGCCAGGTAACTTTTTGAGCGCTGATCAACTCGATATCGTCAATATCGATGGTCAGGCGTTTTGCCAGGTCCTGGCTCGATATTGCTACCAGGTGATCAAGGAACGAATTATCCGTTATTGAATGATTCCCCGTTGCAAGTGTGGCGTTATCGGCTTTATTGGATTGTTCCTCGAGCATCTCTGGCGGCTGGGCATTGCATGCAGTCAGTTGGAGCGCCAGCATTATAGTAGCGGCATACGATTTCATTAGGATCCTCATGATATGTGTTCCACGCCCGCAATTCCATCCGATTACCTCACAAACTTCGCAACTGATCCCACCTGCGTCACCTGTAGGAACACCTCCAATACATCGTATTGACCAGGCGATATCCGTGCTTCGTGACCTAGTTCGCCCGTATTTCGCGTATACCAGGCAGGAGGCCTACACGGTACGCTGCAAACCCAGTTTGTCAATGTGCACAATGATCTCCTTAACACACAGCCGCGGTGGATCCAGGTAGCATCTTATGATAACACTGTGTCAGCCAGGCCCTATTGCGCTTGAGTAGCTTCCTTGGGTAGCAGGGAACGAGTACCAGCAGCTCAAGGCAACTAAGAGCAAAGGCCGATGACATTTAAAGTAACAATGGAAATGAGTACCTCTGCACCGGGAACCTTTAAATAAATTTCGGGCTGGTATGATCAAATTCACTCGAAATTGTCTATATAGATTAGACTATAAGTCAATGTTATGCGGTGTTAGGCATTATGGCTATTAGCATATTTGACCTGTTCAAGATAGGCATTGGGCCATCGAGTTCACACACCGTTGGGCCGATGCGTGCAGCGCGAATGTTTGTTGAAGGATTGCAGCAACAGGGTTTTCTCGATTCGATAACGCGCATTAAAGTTGAACTTTTTGGTTCGCTGGGCTCCACGGGTAAAGGTCATGGTACAGACAAAGCCATTATTCTCGGCCTACAAGGCGAGACTCCAGAAGGTGTCGATGTTGAAGCAATACCGGGATGTCTTGAACGGGTACGCAGCAATAAATGCCTGACGCTGTCTGGAAACATTAATATCGAGTTTAATGTTGCACGCGACCTGGTGTTCCATCGTCAAAAGAGCCTTCCTTATCATCCTAATGGCATGTGTTTCCATGCCATAGATACAGCTCAAAATACCCCTTACAAACGGCATTATTATTCAGTTGGTGGAGGATTTGTGGTGGATGAGTCGGCAGCAGGTGCTGATCGAATAATCGAAGATCAGACGGTTCAGCCATACCCCTTCAAGTCAGGCGCAGAGTTGCTGGAGCTCTGTGCTGAAAACGGCATTTCAATCAGTCAACTGATGCTGCAAAACGAACAGGCGTGGCGGCCTGAAACGGATATACGGCAACGGCTTATGGATATCTGGCAGGTCATGCAAGACTGTGTTGCTTGTGGTTGCCGTACAGAGGGTGTGTTGCCTGGAGGAATGAAAGTGAAACGTCGAGCAGCGGAGCTTAGCCATCAGCTTGAAAGTGAAGGTAATACAAACAAGGATCCAACGCGCATTATGGATTGGGTGAATCTTTATGCCCTGGCAGTCAATGAGGAAAACGCAGCCGGTGGACGTGTGGTAACGGCGCCGACAAATGGCGCAGCGGGTATTATTCCTGCAGTATTACATTACTATTATAAATTTTGCCCTGAATGCAACGACGATGGTGTCGTGCGCTTCCTGCTGACTGCGGGTGCAATAGGTATACTCTATAAGGAAAATGCATCGATATCCGGTGCCGAGGTCGGTTGTCAAGGCGAAGTCGGTTCAGCCTGTTCCATGGCTGCCGGCGCACTCACCGAGGTGCTGGGTGGAACACCAGAGCAAGTGGAAAATGCTGCCGAAATCGGCATGGAACACAATCTGGGGTTGACCTGTGACCCAGTAGGCGGGCTGGTGCAGGTGCCTTGTATCGAGCGCAATGCAATGGCAGCGGTCAAGGCGATAAATGCATCACGTATGGCTCTGCGTGGTGATGGCCAGCATTATGTGTCGCTGGATAAAGTGATTAAAACCATGCGCGAGACAGGTGCAGACATGAAAACAAAATATAAGGAAACCGCCAGAGGTGGACTCGCGGTGAATGTCATCGAGTGTTGACGTTCTGGTTTACAATCAAATACACGATGCCTGATATATGGTCGCTACCTGCAGAGTGTTGACACACGGAGTGCGCGGCTATTTACTCGGCGCGGCGCTCATATTGGTCGCTGCTGGCCTGCCCAGCATTTCATCGGCTTATGATCGTATCACCGGACAGCCTTTTGCCAGCCGTTCCGAAGTAATAACACAACACGGCATGGCGGCGACCAGTCAGCCCATAGCCACACAAGTCGCTCTCGATGTTCTCAAGGCAGGGGGTAATGCAGTTGACGCCGCCATTGCCGCTAATGCCACATTGGGCCTGGTTGAGCCTACCGGGAACGGTATCGGTGGTGATCTGTTCGCGATTGTATGGGACAACAAAACACAGAAGCTATACGGGCTGAATGCAAGTGGGCGCTCGCCACGCAGCCTTACATTAGCTCATTTCAAACAAATGGGTCTCGACAAGATACCAGCGTATGGCCCGCTGCCGGTCACGGTTCCGGGTACGGTTGACGGCTGGTTCCAACTGCATGAACGCTTCGGAAAGCTTCCAATGGAACAGATCCTGGCGCCTGCAATTGGTTATGCGCGCGACGGTTTTCCAGTGAGTGAGCTGATTGCTTTTTACTGGGGTCTCAGTGTGCCGAGACTTGCAAAGTGGCCGGGTTTCACTGATGTTTTTGCTCCTAATGGGCGCGCGCCTGGCAAAGGTGAAATTTTTAAGAACCCGGCACTGGCTAATACATTAGAGAAACTCGCCATTGGCGGACGTGATGTTTTCTACAAGGGTGAAATTGCGCACAGCATTGCTAACTATATGAAAAAGCACGGCGGTTTTCTTTCCTATGAAGATCTTGCTGCGCATCAATCCGAGTGGGTGGAGCCGGTCTCGACCAACTACCGTGGTTATGATGTCTGGGAACTGCCGCCGAATGGCCAGGGTATCGCGGTGTTACAGATGCTCAATATCCTGGAAGCATATGATATCAAAAGGATGGGCTTTGGTAGTGCTGAATATCTGCACCACCTGAGCGAAGCGAAAAAAATAGTGTTTGAGGACCGTGCAAAATATTATGCTGATATGGCATTCAATAATATTCCGATCAAGCGACTCATATCGAAGAACTATGCGGGTGAGCGGCGCAAATTATTGAATGCTAAACGCGCCTCTACGACCCTGCAGGCTGGAAGCCCCGCGCTGGAAAATGGCGACACCATTTATCTAACGGTAGCGGACGAGTCCGGTAATATGGTGTCATTGATTCAGAGTAACTATCGCGGCATGGGTTCCGGGATGACACCAGATGACCTCGGCTTCATTCTGCAGGACCGGGGTGAGCTGTTTAATCTGGAACCTGGTCATTTCAACAGCTACGCGCCGGGCAAGCGTCCTTTCCATACCATCATTCCTGCCTTTGTTACCCGTAATGGCAAGCCCTGGTTGAGCTTCGGTGTCATGGGTGGTGCCATGCAACCGCAGGGGCATGTGCAGATACTTGTTAATTTGATCGATTTTGGGATGAACCTGCAAGAGGCTGGCGATGCAGCGCGCCTGCGCCATAGTGGCTCATCGCAACCAACGGGAGAAGCCATGACTGACGGCGGTACGCTAAATCTGGAAACTGGTTTCAGCGACGGTGTTATTGACAAACTAAAGGCAATGGGTCATCGCGTCGAAATCAGGGCCGGGGGTTATGGTGGTTATCAAGCGATCATGCGCGATCATAAAAATAACGCATACATTGGTGCTTCTGAATCACGAAAAGATGGGATGGCGGCAGGCTATTGATACTGGAAGCACAATATCAGAGAACAATCGTATCTAGCAAAATAGGACGTTAACTCTCGCCAATCGACCAGTGGCAGGCTAGATTGATCGTCATTCTTGAAGCCGAATTCCCTCTGCGCCATCACAATCCCCGCAGCCTTTTTTTGTTAGTGCCTGCAGTTATCAAATCAAGGGTATGGATTAATGGCCAGATCTCCGGTCTGTTGGATTAGATCGTCCCAAGAGCAACACCATTTCGCTTAAGTTTAGCCTGTGTTTGTCGATATATTAGGGAGATGCCCATTAACGCGTGATTCCAGCCAGGCCCACAGGAGTTGCGTACGGAAAGGAATCATGCAAACCGGATTACGTTCACATATCTATCCAATCCTCGAGATTGCGCATTCAGGTCATCGACTCAGCAGAATATTCGATGTGGTGCTGATTTTGTTGATTGCCTTGAATGTAATGGCAGTTATCCTCGAGTCTGTCGATAGTCTGTCTGCCCGCTATGGTGAATTCTTTTCATGGTTTGAATTTGTGTCGGTAATCATTTTTTCCATCGAGTACGTTTTGCGCGTCTGGTCCTGCGTCGAGCATGAGGGAGGAGAATACAAGCTACCGTTAAAGGGTCGTATTCGTTACATGTTGACCCCGATGGCATTGATTGACCTTCTTGCGATAGCGCCGTTCTATCTCGGTATATTGATACCCCTTGATCTGCGATTTATACGTGCGTTACGGTTGCTTCGAATATTCAAGCTAACGCGCTATTTCTCAGCGCTGGATGTATTGCTGTCAGTACTGAAAGATGAAGGGCGTGCATTTGGTGCGGCTCTTTTTGTGCTGATAGTTATATTAATCATCGCCTCCAGCGGCATTTATATGTTTGAACACGAAGCACAACCACAAGCCTTTGGCAGTATTCCTGCTGCCATGTGGTGGGCCGTAGCAACGTTGACGACGGTTGGTTATGGCGATGTTACACCGATCACAGTGGGTGGTAAGCTTTTTGGGGCATGTATAACTGTAGTGGGTATTGGTATGGTTGCGCTACCAGCGGGTATTCTGGCATCCGGTTTCTCGGAGCATCTGCACACGCGCCAGGAAGAATACGGATCATTGGTGGACGAGGCCTGTGAGGATGGCGTGCTGACGGCGGAAGAACAGTATGCGCTTGAAAAAAGCCGTCTGGAGTTGGGGCTCAGCAGGGAGGATGCAGAGCGCATTTTTATGCGCGTCGCCAGGGATATGCAGCAACACAGAGTTGAGTGCCCGCATTGTAATCAATAGTTGTGGGCAAGCAGCCCTGAGAAGATATCATTGCCTTAGGGTAGACGAAGGCGTATAGGCAGGTAACACGTCCATGATTCGATACAGCTACCAGGTGCTATATAAAGCCAGTCAAAATTCCATGTCAAATCGTACAGCCGAATGCACAGAAATAGACTACACTTAACGTTACCTGTTGTGCGCGACGTTATTATTGGAGAATTCGGTTTTCATTTGCGGAGGTGAGTGATGGGTGGCTGGTTATTCATGAGTATACTAATCTTGGTGGCAATGACAGGTATATGGTGGTTTAGGAGTAACTCGGGTCGCAATAACAAGCAAGCTAAGATGCCCGTTTCAGGAAGATATCACTGTGTCGCTATCAAATACTCCCGTAATGCCTGTAGTGCGATAAAAGCGTTTGAGGGTAAGCGCTTGCTGCCATCTGAGGCCCCTGCTTTGCCCGTAGACGAGTGCACTGTTTCGGATTGTCTTTGCTGTTTTGTTCACTATAGTGATCGACGACATGACCAACGTCGCGACTCATATAGTCATTTAGACCAATCATTCAAGCGAGAAGAAATGCCGGAGCGCCGGTATGGTCCTGATCGTCGCCAGTCACTGTCATTGCTATAATTCTGGGCCAGAGATACCGGCAAAGTCGTCAGCATATGTCTAGTGCTGCGATGAAACATTCTTGGCTTGTTAGGCCGGATCGCCTCATCGTACTTTGGTGATTAGCGGTTTTTCTGGTCGGCGTTCATTGCGTTATCAGCGGATTTGCAATGTGCCTGTAAGATTCTGAAAAAAGTAATGTGAATACACAGCTGTTGGTGCTTTGATAATAATTCACCGGCTGGGTTGCTGGATCAAGGCGTGCTGTTCGTTCCTATCTAGGTTACGGTGAGTGTCGGTAATGCTGCTATAAATCATAATATTGCTGACATTTACAAGCTGTTTGTTGATTGGGGTCGGGTAAGGCTAATAATTGAGTGATAGGTCGGACTCTCATAAACGATATTTTGTTCCTGACGCGCTTTATTGATAGTAATCTAAAGAGCAAATAGCTCGATACGTGACGGCAACAGTTTTTAACGTGTTATCTGAAATTCAAAATCGCATAATGAAAGTAAATAATCCCAGCGTATTGATAATCTTTTTTATAATTTCGTTTCTCCCAGGCTGTGCAACACAACAACTCTATCCTGAATCGAATTATCTTGTATCAGGACCATTTATCGTTCTGGATAGGGAGTTGTTTGTTCCTGGAAGTGACCTTGAATTTATTGCGGATTCTCGCGGACTCACATACGAATTAGCTTATGTAGTAGATGCACGGCCGGATAACGAAAAAGTCAGCGGCAAGGTTTATGATATACAGGTGACTCGCAGACTCGAACATGCCCATTTCCTTCCGGCACCACTTGTCGTGCTTGAAGACAGGATTAAAGCAAGTGGCGTGCATCCACCAGGGGATAATAAGCTGATCATAGACAGCTATGATGTCCTATATATTAACCCTGTATCAAGAGCTAAGGCTATCGGCTATTTTTTGGCGGTGATATCAATTCCTTTGGCGGTTGCTGTTACTGCAACAGGTAGAAATAAGGTTGACTACATAGCTTGTAATGTTCGTGCGAGATATCGCGGACAACAGATTACTGTCAAGATAGAAAATCATTTTGTGGAAAGGGGCGAATCTTTTAAATTGTTTAAAGGTGGTACTGATGATCAGTTTAAACTGTTGGTGAATAATTGCTCGGATAAAATAATACAAAAAATGATGGCGATTGAATCATCGCCGAATTAATCAGAGGTTGCTTAATAATATAAAATCGACGGTCAGCACGGGATTGTAAGAACCCTGTGCTGATCGTTAATAGAAGGATCAGAACCCATAACCCCGGTTGATGCCGAAGGACTGTTGGTTCATGTTCAGTTCGCTACCAGGAAGCTCAAGGGTGTTGCCGGAAGCTCGCGCTATGACCGTATTTTCTGGCACGTGCATGTAATGCAGACCCAGCTCCCAGTGTTTGTCTAGTCGAAAGTCCATGCCAAAAGTATAATGCTCTTCAACGACTGTCGGCAGGGTTGGTGACCGCGGTCATGGCGCTGCCTGGGTTGGCTGTAACGGCTCCGCCAAGGCTTTTCTGATAGGCGCCGATCCCGATTAGCTGATACCCGTTAGTGGCGAGGCCATAGCCGGGGAGGGTGAAAGCAACAGCGGCGAGCAGCTGACCGTGGAATATTTTCATTAATACATCTCTCTGATGATTTGATTCTGGGTAGTTGGACTGTTGTGCTAATCTATGATGCGCTGCAGTGAGCGGAAAGCTGAGCGATAACGAATTACAATAATCATTTCAAAGCAGCACGAAACAGCTACAAACAGGTTGGATTTAGTGGGTTACGGGAGTGGTGCCAGAACAAAACGGCTAGCACCCTACCATAAAATACAACGGTAGTGTCAATTTGGTGTATAGAATGATAATGGTTCAATCCTCTATCCGGGTTACTTTACTGCTGAATGCAATAGTAAATGGAGTCATCAGTGGACGTGTCCCTATTAATTATTCAGAGCGTCAAAGGGTATGAGAATAATAGGGGTTTGTGCCGGGTTGCATGATGCCTTGGTGCATGCGGGGCGCTGTCCGCAACGAATCTAATGCTGACTGTACTTAATACCTTATTGCCGGTCTTTGGGATTATCCTCGCGGGATATGTTTTCAAATATGCTGGTTTTCCGGGGCGCCACTTCTGGCCTGCCGCAGAAAAACTTTCATACTACGCGCTTTTTCCTTGTCTGTTGGTCCTGAAACTGGCAACAACCGAGCTACAGGGCGAACAGCCATTGTTGATGTCGTTGGCGTTGATCACCGCAGTCCTGGGTGTAACGGCTGGGTTGCTGGTGTTAAGCAGATTTCTGCCACTCACGGGCAGGACATTCAGTTCGTTGTATCAGGGTAGTATTCGTTTTAATACGTTTGTTGGTTTCGCGGCTGCTGCAGCATTTTATGGTGATACCGGATTGAGCCTATCTGCAGTAGCTGTTGCAGCGATGATCCCATTAATTAATGTGTTTTGTGTCTTAGTATTACAATACTTCGCACAGAATGTTCGTGCTGATATCAAGCGCACGCTGCTAGCACTGGTAACCAATCCCTTGATCCTTGCGTGTGCTCTCGGAATTACCCTGAATCTGACAGGGGTTGGGCTGAATCGCTCGCTTGCCAATGTTATGACTATTTTCAGCAGCGCTGCACTGCCTCTGGGCCTGTTGAGCGTCGGTGCCGGAATAATACTGACGTCACTGCGCGACGACATATTACCCATCGTTCTGGCGAGCTTTATTAAACTTATTGTCTTGCCTTTGCTGGTTTATTTTATATGTCAGGCTTTGGGTGTTGATCGGGTCGCGACTCGCATCTCTATTATTTTTGCTTCCTTACCTACAGCGATATCGTCCTATATATTGGCACGGCAACTCGGTGGTGACGCGGAACTCATGGCCTCTATTATAACAGTGCAGACCCTGTTGGCAGTGATTACGATGCCGATTGTTCTTACATTTATATGATGACGTTTTGAGGTTTATTCATAGGTAAAGTGTATGGCAGTTGCATACTTCAGGTTCTACGAAGAACTGAATGACTTTTTGCCGGCAAAGTGGCGCAAGCTTGAATTTAAGCACTGCTTTGATCGGCGTGCATCCGTGAAAGACATGATTGAATCTTTTGGTGTTCCGCATACCGAGATAGAAATCATTCTGGTGAACCATGAGTCGGTTGATTTTTCATATATCATGCAGGATGGCGACCGTGTTAGCGTATATCCTGTCTTTGAGGGTTTTGATGTTACACCGCTGCTTCGTCTGAGACCTCGACCATTACGTAACTCGTGTTTTGTTGTGGACACTAATCTGGGCAAGCTGGCGCGTTATCTCAGGCTTTTGGGCCTCGACTGTTTGTACGATAATGCATATACCGACAATGATGTGGCGCTCATGAGTAGTGAGCAAAAGCGCATTGTACTGACGCGTGATCGGCGGTTATTACAACGCAAAATCATTACGCATGGCTACTTTGTGCGTAGTGTTGCTCCGAAGCTGCAAGTGCTCGAGGTGCTGCGACGACTCGACCTATATGATCAGCTCAAGCCTTTTTCGCGCTGTACCCGATGCAACGGTGAGCTGGAGTCTGTTGAAAAGCAGTGTATCGAACATAGACTTTTACCGAAGACGCAACGCTATTACCATGATTTCAAGCGCTGCAACAATTGCGGCCAGATCTACTGGAAGGGTAGTCACCAAGAACGCGCTCAAAAAGTTGTGAATGAGCTCATAGCGAGAGTAGAATAAGACAGCTCCTGCTTGTTTCAACAGCGGCAGAGTGTGTGCCCAAAATTATCAACTCATTGCATCCAGATTTAACCTTGGGCCGCTAAACATGAAATCGACCAGATAAGAAGATGTTGTCCCAACCTGTCCTTATCATCAGTAACAAGAACTATTCATCCTGGTCAATGCGGCCATGGTATCCTGAGGCCGAACAGGAAACAGAAGTTATCAGATCTTCAGCAGTGGGCTAGTATTGCTGTATAAGGATATTAGGATCGTAGCTTCGCTGACAAGAACGCAGACATCTGATTGTTTTATGGAGTGGTAATGAGCGAGAATATTTTACAAGTGCTGAAGTCGAGGGAGTTGCAATATAAAACATTACGCAACCACTGGGAGACGGTGCAGGAAAAAATTCTTGCTTCGAGCGGTTTGTCGGGGCTGGGGAGTTACTCTGCGACACTGGTTGATGCCAGTTGTATTCGCCAGGAAATCTACGGTGTTGTTTCATACCTGCGGTTCAGGCATTGTTTCAAGAAGGCAGTAGTCGAATACGTCATTACGGGCGCTGGTGATGAAAATTATCAACGTGGACGTGTTGTCTGCAAGCTGGGCTTCGACATGCTTGGTAATCTGGCAGAACCGTACAACGAATATTCGGTTAACGAGTTTTTATTTGTCAATTTTAAAATGTTGTCTCACGTAGTGGACGAGCTTATTCCGACAGAAGAGGATGGATAATAATTTCATGCGGTATTAATGGTTGAAGCAACCATCAAGAGACAATACATATTCAGGACCTGCGCCCGATAGGGTGCTAGACTTATAACAAGCGCCAGCATACTGGGTCTGGAATTGTACATAACATCTGGCTTACGGGGAGAGAAACTGTGGCAGGGTTGCGAAATTTTTTTGCATTAATCGGTTTTGTCATCGTAGTGGCTATAATCGCTGCGGCTGTTCGTTATTCCTATGTATTTTCCAGTCTGAGAGATTTTGATTCCAAGGCAGCTTCGGTCTATCTGGATATCGGCCAAAAACTGCTGACAACAGGTGATATTGCTGAAGCGACGGTGTGGAAGGCCCAGGTTAAAACGGGTGTCTCCGCTGAAGATGTCGAAGAAGCGATTCGCTTGGTTGGCAATGAACTGAACATCAGGAATGTCGGCGAGTTACCCCTATCCAGGCAGGTTGAATTGGAGACGGGAAAGGCGGTCCGATATCTGAAAATATTCCAGTTCTGTGACCCACAAACCGCGTTGCGGATGGTCAATCATAGCGACGCCTTTGCGGCCTATTTACCTTGCCGAATTAGTGTGGTCGAAGACAGGCAAGGCGGCCTGTGGATCTATACACTAAACATGGATATGCTAATCCATGGTGGCAAATCGTTGCCCGCAGACGTTCAGGTCGAGGCCGTAAGAATTCGAGACGCCATGCTTGCAATCATGAGTCGTGGTGCAGCAGGTGACTGGTAGCACACTGTCGGTTGGCGGGTTGTGACGCGACAGTTGCCAGGTTCACGTTTCGGGTTAACAGCAGGTTAAAGCCAGTCACCGTGACGTGCTCAGGCGTTATCCCTGGTACCTTGATGTGGTATGTCGATTTCCTGCACCAACACCCAGGGTGCGACGACAACGGCCCAAAATACAGCATTGCTACTGTGCCAGCGGTGTGCATCATGATCGTTGGCTTGCGTAATGGACTGATTATTAAGCAGGGCTTCGACAACAGGCTTGTTGTCTTTAACGAAATGGCTGGCAATGTCTACAAGATCTTGCCCCTGCGCTACTTTGATAACGACACCACGCGCAAAGTGACGTTGCAATTCCGGCCAGGATAATTTTCCGGTTTCGCTGTTGAGTTGACGGTGGATGTCGATTTCAGGTGAATCTTCCATTTGTCTTCTAGTATAACCTAGAGTTGTGATGACTGGTGCGGGAGGAATGCATGGCCAAGGTGCTTGGGTTGGGCGGAGTTTTTTTTCAAAAGTCAAAACCCGGCCGCGCTTGCGGCCTGATACCAGCGATGGCTGTTCATGGACGTGGAGGATTATGGTGGTGTCACCTTCAGGTATACAGCGATGCCAAAAGATGGCTACTCGATCTGGTCACCATTCGATGCCGCCACAGGCTATTTTGATCCGGCCGAAAAGGAATCTATGATCAACCTGGTAGTCGATCATCTTGATGAAGCCATGACCCAGGTTGTCGCCGGCGGCGCGCAACAGGTGGGTGCTATCGAAGAGGAAGAATTTGGCCGTTTTGGCTGGTTTATGGATCCAGACGGTAATAAGGTTGAGCTGTGGGAGCCTGCGGAAAAATCATGAACGCGTTAGCTATGATGCTACACGTGGTTGCAAAATACGTATGACTCGCTTAGCAATGAACTACCGGCAGGCAGCACCGTCGGATTGTGAGTTACTGGCGACGCTTAACCTCCAACTTATTGAGGATGAAGGCCATCTGAGGTCGTTATCTCAGGCTGAGCTTACCGCGCGGATGTGCGGCTGGTTACGTCGGGGTGAATACCAAGCCATAATCTTTGAAAAAGAGGATCCTGTGGTCTACGCTCTATATAAGATTGAACCTGAACAGATTTTCCTGAGGCAGTTCTATGTTGTACGCGATCAGCGCCGTAAAGGCTTGGGACTGCGGGCAATACAGGTTTTGCGCAAGGAGATCTGGCCCCAGAACAAACGTCTCTATCTGGAAGTTCTTTGTGGTAATGAAACCGCGTTGGCATTTTACAGAGCTGCAGGGTTTGAGGGTTATCTGGTCGGTCTGGAGCTACGTCCGGAAGTGTGACGTTTTAAGCGCTTTTGTTGCGCGGGACGTGAACTATTAATTCGTTGCCTGGTCATAGATTGTAAGCGCTCTAGCCCGGCGCTTCCCGCTTCCCTCCCTGAGCGGGTCTTTGGGCTCGGATCCCCCAAGCCGAGCCATTATACCCCGACGCACCTCCCCAATAGCGTCGGGGTTTTTTTGTCCTGATTAATCAACAGCTTCAGTAGAGAAGCCTAACCAGGTATCGAGGACCTCCTGCAATTCTTCAAGTCCCTGGCGTTTGAGTGCCGAAAAGACCTGGACACTGGCAACACTAGCAAGAGACGCCAACTCGCGTTGGACCTGTTGCAGTGTATTGAGAGCTGGGCCGCGTTTCAGTTTATCCGCCTTGGTAAGTAATATATGGATTGGTAAATCGTGGGCTGCGGCCCAGTCCATCATTTGCCGGTCGTAGTCGGTAAGCGGGTGGCGAATATCCATAATGAGCACCATTCCACGTAGTACACGGCGTTGGCCAATATAGGCTTCCAGCAGGCGTTGCCATCGCAGGCGTACGGCCTCTGGAACTTTGGCATAACCGTACCCGGGCAGGTCGACCAGGCGTTGTCGGGGTGTAATCCGGAAGAAATTGATTAGCTGTGTGCGACCGGGTGTCTTACTGGTGCGCGCAAGCGCCTTTTGCCCGCATAATGCATTGATTGCACTTGATTTTCCTGCATTTGAGCGGCCAGCGAAGACCACTTCGGCACCTTCGTCCGGTGGCAGTTGCTTGAGTTGGGCCGCGCTCGTCAAGAATTCTGCGTTTCGGTAAATGGGGTTCATAAGTCAAGCTTCGTTGGGTTACGCACAGTATCAATACAATCTTTGGGGTTAGGAAACCAGCGACTAAGTTTTTTGCGGCTAAATGACGATTATGGTATACAGAGCAGCCATTTTTGTCCCGTATAATTCGGCATCCACCGGGTCGGAGCGTACAACCGCCAGATCAATACAGTTCACGAGGTTTTTTCGCAATGAGAAAGTTACTTAACACCATCATAGTCAGCGTCCTACTGACATCTTCACCGCTAATGGCAGCAGAGGGCGGTCATGTTGCTGCGTCACCCGCGGGCGACAAAGTCGCAGGTGAAACCAAAGCGGCAGCATGCGTGGGTTGCCATGGGGTCGGTGGCGCCAGCACTAACCCGGAATGGCCTAAACTTGCAGGACAAAACGCCGGCTATATCTACAAGCAGCTGGTCAACTTCAAGAGCAAGGAACGTGACAATGCTGTGATGTACGGTATGGTTGCGGCCTTGAACGATCAGGACATGCTCGATCTGGCGGCCTACTTCTCCAGCCAGCCGGTTAGTCAGGGTAGTGCCAATATAGACAATGTTGACCGGGGCAGACGTATATATCGCGCCGGTAACCAGAAATCCGGTGTGCCCGCCTGCACGGGCTGTCATGCGCCCAATGGCGCAGGCAATCCGGCAGCTAAGTTCCCCGCGCTTGGGGGGCAGCACGCAGCTTATGTCACCAGCCAACTCAAGGCCTATCGCAGCGGTGTGCGTAGCAATGACCTGAACGAGATGATGCGTCTGGCGGCCTCCAAGCTGACCGATAAGGAAATCGAGGACCTCGCACAGTACATTGCCGGGCTCCACTGAACAGATCGGGTGGCGAAACCCGGCTCTGGGCAATGAACTCCGTGCAACTAATCTTTACTTGAGTAGTCAGACATTTGAGTATCTATCCATATTTAGCAAGGGGTATATAAAGGGATGAAACACGTAATTTGGCTACTGGGGCTGTCGTTGCTGGTCTTTAACGCCTGGGCGAATGAGCGCAGCCCTTCGTATATAGAGGGTGTCCACTACGCACAGATAAAACCCGCGGCAATCACCAAGGCGGCTGAAGGCAAGGTCGAAGTGACGGAGTTGTTCTGGTATGGCTGTCCGCATTGCTTTACGTTTGAACCCCATCTGGAAAAATGGCAGAAGACCAAGCCTGAAAATGTCGAGTTTGATCGCATACCTGCTGTATTGAACCCTCGCTGGGAGTCGCATGCCAAGGCCTATTACGCGCTGCAGACCATGGGTGAGCTCGACCGCATGCACAGTATATTTTTCAAGGCTATTCACCAGCAGCGCCGTAATCTGAAAAGCCTGGATGCCATGGCGCGGTTTTTTGCCCAACATGGTGTCGATGAAGACAAATTCCGCAAGGCTTACAACTCCTTTGAAGTGAATGTCAAATTCAATACTGATAAACAGCGTGCCAGGCAATATGGTGCGCAGAGTGTGCCTACACTTATCGTCAATGGTAAATACCGCACCTCTGCCAGTATGGCGGGTGGCCATCAAGAGGTACTCAAGGTGATCGATTATTTGATTGCTGAAGAGACAAATACGTTTGCCGAACAAGGTGAGAATAAAACCGCTGAAATTATGCTACCGCAGTAAATCATCCCGTTAGTTAAAGAAAACGGCCCGCCAGAGTGCGGGCCGTTTTTATTATGGATTGTCTGACAGCATGACGAACGCTAATGCCACGCCATGGATGGCTAGGGCAATGTGAGCTGGGAATATGGCGCGCCTGACAGGATTTGAACCTGTGACCCCCGCCTTCGGAGGGCGGTACTCTATCCAGCTGAGCTACAGGCGCATTGTTAGATACTGTACTAGCCATCCCTGGCGATACATTGGAGTTCTTGTAAACTCCGGCCCGCACAGCCTTGGCAACCGCGCCATCCGTTGTCCTAGCTCCCGCATCCTTGCAGTCGTGTACGGGCGTTCGCCCGGCTGAGCTACAGGCGTGTCAAGCCGCATTGTACCAGCCTTCAGGGTCGAGCAGGATACCGTTATGGCGCACATACGCTTGGTAATTTCGGGGAATCGACGGGTGAAGTGGTCTAGTTGCTGTGATTACTCTATAATTCGCCGACATTTTTCAAGCCGCCGCCTCTCCGGGTGGCGATTTCTGGATCAGGAGTTATCGTGAACGATAAGCAAGTCATGTCGAATTTTGTGATAGTGCTGGGCGTATTGGTGTTCATTGCCATCGGCATTTACATTATAGCCAAGGTTGTTACCCCCAATAACTCGGATCGCGATGATCCGTTGTTGCGTGGCGCGGTTTTGGAACGCATCCAACCTATTGGCAATGTTAATACAGGCGGTGTTCCGGTAGCCACCGCAGTTGCTCCGGCTGCTGCCGCCCTCAAAACCGCTAGTGGTGATGTCGTGTACAACGCGGTTTGCGCTGGCTGCCATACGGCCGGTGTTGCCGGTGCGCCAAAATATGGCGACCAGGGTGCATGGGTAGAGCGTCTCGCGCAGGGTGCCGATGCGTTATATGGCAGCGCCATCAATGGTAAAGGTGTGATGCCTGCCAAGGGTGGCGGAGCGGATTATTCCGATGACAGCATCAAGGCCGCCGTGGACTATATGGTTAACGCGGTTCAGTAACCTGTCAGTATTTAGACTAGTGAAAGCAAAAAGGCGCGGCTTCGGTCGTGCCTTTTTTAGTTACTGCGCCTTGGTTATTGCATTGGGCGCGCGCGGTCAAGCGTGCGATAGGAAATCGCTTCGCTGAGATGGGGTGCTTTTATATTTTCACTTTGGGCTAGATCAGCAATTGTGCGCGCAACCTTGAGTATGCGGTGATATGCCCTTGCGGAAAGCTTGAATCGCGCCATCGCCTGATCAAGCAATTCCACTTCGCATGAAGCAATGCGGCAATGAGTTTCGACTTCGCGATTGTTCATAGCAGCATTAGTGTTGCCTTGTCGCATGAGCTGGGCATCGCGTGCCTTGCTAACGCGTAGCCGTATTGCATCGCTGCTCTCCTGAGGTTTATCAAGGGGTGCGCGCAATGCTTCTTTAGGTACTTTGAGTACATCGATATGCAGGTCGATTCGATCAAGTAGTGGAGCAGAGATGCGCGCGCGGTGGCGCAGCTGCTGGTTGGGCGTGCAACTGCAATTGCTGCGCAGGTCGCAATCATAGCCCTGGGGGCAGGGGTTCATTGCAGCAATTAGTTGGAACCTGGCGGGAAACTCGGCCTGCCGGGCAGCCCTGGAGATAGTGATGCAACCGGTTTCCAGTGGTTCACGCAGCACCTCGAGTACGCGGCGGTCAAATTCAGTGAGTTCATCCAGAAATAACACGCCATGGTGTGCCAACGAGATTTCACCCGGTCGCGGGTGCGAACCGCCGCCCACCAGGGCGACACCGGATGCAGTATGGTGTGGCGCACGAAACGGACGCTGTCGCCAGCGGCGGGCTTCGAGCCCCTGGTGACTGATCGACTGCACGGCCGCAGCTTCGATGGCCTCTGTCTCCGTCATCGGTGGAAGCACAGTAAGCAGGCGTGAGGCCAGCATTGTCTTGCCGGTGCCTGGCGGGCCGATCATGAGCAGGTTGTGGGCGCCCGCGGCGGCAATTTCCAGGGCGCGTTTGGCGCGGTGCTGTCCACGTACATCGGCGATATCGATGTCGAACTGACTAAGGTTCGCCTCTGGCTTGTGTTGATGTAGTGGTAGCGTTTTATCTGCAGACAGGTGGGCACAGATATCGAGCAGGTGGTCAGCGGCGTAGACCTTGGCATCACTGACCAGTGCGGCCTCGTCTGCATTTTCCCGCGCTACGACGAGTGCGCGTCCAGCACGGGCACAGTGCAGCGCGGCGGGTAATGCACCTTTGACAGGGCGTAGATCGCCGTTCAATCCAAGCTCAGCAATAAATTCATAATCGCCCAGCGTGTCCTGGGAGAGTTGCCCGGAGGCAGCCAGTATCCCTAGCGCGATAGGTAAATCAAAACGGCCACCTTCCTTGGGCAGGTCAGCGGGCGCCAGGTTTACAGTGATTCGTTTGGCAGGAAAATCATAATGCGCATTGACCAGTGCAGCACGCACCCGATCCTTGCTCTCCTTGACCGCGGTTTCCGGCAGACCGACCAAGGATAAGGCAGGCAGTCCATTGGCCAGGTGCACCTCAACACTGACAGCCGGTGCATCGATACCTTCCTGGGCACGGCTGTGAATGATTGCGAGTGACACCTGCTATTCCCTGATTCCTGTAGCAGGGCGTCACTATAAAGAAGTTCAGGGGCGGCTAAAGTGAAATAAGTCCGTTTACTTTGTGTCCCGGGTCACACCCGTAGCTTTTTCGAGTTCCTGCAGGTGTTTTTCCAGGCTAAGGATCTTCTCCCGGGTGCGTTCCAGCAGGGCAACCTGCACTTCGTACTCTTCGCGAGTCACCAAGTCCAGCTTCTGGAACATGCCCTCGAGGCCGGCGCGCAGGTTTTTTTCCAGATCCTGTTGCGCGCTTTGCAGTCCCTTGGGCAGGGATGCAGCTAATTTACGCGCCCATTCGTCGAGTGTTTTGGCGTTAAGCAATTTCGGGTCGAGCATACCGTTCTCCATGTGCAGTTTAGCCATTATCCCACGTGCTGGCCGGGTTTGCAGTCCTGCGGGGTTGTGGTTGGATCACAACAGCACAAAAATGGTGCGCTGCTAGGGTTGCACGCACCATTAGTGATCGTAACGCAAGGTTTTAGCCGCAAAAAAGCCTGCCCTACGGCCATAAAACCTTATATGACAGTCATGTTCCATGTTGGCACATTCCGTGCTCATAACTCCGCTGTAGATTATTTACGACACATATGTCCGAGGAGCAAACAATGAAAGTACTACTTAAAACAACCGCCATCGCTGCTGCGACCGCAGCGGCATCACTGATGAGCACGCAGGCTGCTGCAGAAGTGGAGGCCAATATCGGTGTCGCCAGTAACTATATCTGGCGCGGCCTGACCCAAACCTCTGATCAGGCTGCTGTCTCCGGCGGGCTTGATTACAGCAATAATAGCTTTTATGCAGGTACCTGGGCTTCCAATGTGGATTTCAGCGGCCTGGGTGATGGTTATGAGCTCGATGGTTACTTAGGTTATGCAGGCGAGTTTAACGGTTTTGGTTATGACGTTGGTTACATTTATTACGCCTACCCAGCAATCGATGAGGCGGATTTTTCTGAGGTTTATATCGGCGGTAGTTATGGCATCTTCAGCTTGATGGCCAACTTCCAGGTGGATGCGGATTTCACGAATGAAGATTATGTGTATATCACCGCCGGGCTTGATTTTGATCTAGGTGGTGATTACGGCCTTGGTCTCTATGTCGGTGATTATGATTTTGGGGATGATGGTGACGGATACACTCACTATGGGGCTTCGCTAAGCAAGGGTGATTTTGCGATTGCGATTGATAAGAATGATATCGATACCCTCCCTGGCGATAACACCGATGATCCTCGTGTAACCGTGAGCTGGAGTAAAACGTTCTAAGTAACTGTAGCAAACGCTTCAAATTAGTGAGCGGCCTGATATTAATCTGGCCGCGCATAGGAGACATAAAATGAAACTGGTAACGGCAATAATCAAGCCCTTCAAGCTGGATGACGTGCGTGAAGCGTTATCCGAGATTGGTGTACAGGGTATTACCGCCACCGAGGTGAAAGGCTTCGGGCGACAAAAAGGCCATACCGAGTTATACCGCGGTGCAGAATACGTGGTCGACTTTCTGCCGAAGGTCAAACTCGAACTGGCAATCGACGATAGCCTTCTGGAGAGTGCGATCGAAGCAATCACCAAATCAGCCAATACTGGCAAGATTGGTGACGGTAAAATCTTCGTGTTCCCTCTCGAGCAGGCTGTTCGTATTCGTACTGGGGAGTCTGGTGCTGACGCCCTTTAGGCGCAGTAATCTGGACCTTTTTAGGAGGGCTTAAAGTGGAATCTTCAATATTAGATCTCAGATACGCAATGGATACCTTTTATTTTCTGGTATCCGGTGCGTTGGTGATGTGGATGGCGGCAGGATTCGCCATGCTTGAGGCGGGTCTGGTGCGCGCCAAGAGTACGGTAGAAATCCTCACCAAGAACGTCGCCTTGTACGCGATTGCGTGCATCATGTATATGCTGGTGGGCTACAACATTATGTACCCCGGTGAGGGCGTGAATTCCTGGTGGCCGGGTATCAGTTTCTTACTGGGCGCGGATAATGATCCCACTGCGGTACTCGCACAATCCACAGAGGGTTGGTACGACGGTGATTACTATTCAGGCATGTCCGACTTCTTCTTCCAGGTGGTGTTCGTGGCGACCGCAATGTCGATTGTCTCCGGTGCCGTGGCTGAGCGTATGAAATTATGGTCGTTCCTGCTGTTTGCAGTGATCATGACCAGCTTCATCTATCCCATGCAGGGCTACTGGAAATGGGGTGGTGGTTTCCTTGATGGTCTGGGTTTCAGTGACTTTGCTGGTTCTGGTGTGGTGCATCTAACCGGAGCCTGTGCTGCGTTGGCGGGCGTGATCCTGCTCGGCGCACGCAAAGGCAAATACAATAAGGATGGTACCTCCAACGCAATTCCGGGCGCTAATATGCCACTGGCTGCGCTGGGCACCTTTATCCTTTGGCTGGGTTGGTTCGGTTTCAACGGCGGTTCGGAGCTCGTGTTGTCGAACGTAGGAGAAGCCAATGCCGTAGCCCTGGTATTCGTTAACACCAACATGGCCGCAGCCGGTGGTGTCGTTGCTGCACTTATTGCGGCGCGCTTGATGTTTGGCAAGGCCGATCTGTCGATGACCTTGAATGGCGCGATCGCCGGTCTGGT
>CAMYKB010000022.1:62104-92015 GCA_947258875.1 uncultured Gammaproteobacteria bacterium
CCGTTGGCCGCCATGCTGATTGGTGCTGTAGGTGGTGTGTTGGTAGTGATGTCGGTCGTCATGTTGGACAAGGTCTTCAAGATTGATGATCCGGTTGGCGCTATTTCCGCACACGGTGTAGTGGGCATGTGGGGATTGTTGGCTGTGCCGTTAACGAATGCGGAGGCTTCGTTTGGTTCGCAGTTTATCGGTCTCGTCACCATCTTACTGTGGGTAACCATCACCAGTTTCATTGCCTGGTTCATTATCAAAATGATCATAGGCATTCGTGTCGGTGAGGAAGAGGAATACGAAGGTGTTGATATATCCGAATGTGGTATGGAGGCCTATCCGGAGTTTACCAACAAATAACACTCTCGCGAGTGTAGTCATTAAACGGGCGCTTCGGCGCCCGTTTTTTTTGCGGTGAATTGATCTAAAGAAAATTAAACTTGTAGTGCATCATGTCTTCAGCTTAATGTAGCTGAATGTCGCATAAGCAATCTTCTTCAGTAAACGCCATTTTCCGTATCAATAATCTGAGCGGCCGTTTGTTTGGGCCTATTAGTTTGAGCGTTGACACCCATGAGTGTATCGCCTTGAGCGGGCCGTCCGGTGCCGGCAAGAGTGTGTTGTTACGCGCAATCGCCGATCTTGATCCGAGTGAGGGAGAGGTCTGGCTTGGCGAGCAACGGCGTGACCAATACACGCCGACTCAATGGCGGCAACAGGTGGGTTACTTGCCCGCTGAGTCGCGCTGGTGGGCGGATACCGTGGGTGAGCATTTTACAGATACCTCGGGCCTACCTTTTAAGTCCCTGGGTTTTGATGACGATGTGCTGCTATGGCAGGTGAATCGCCTTTCCAGTGGTGAACGTCAGCGGCTGGCCGTGCTGCGCTTGTTGGGCAACAACCCGAAGGTTATGTTGCTGGACGAGCCCACCGCAAACCTGGATAACGACAATACCTTGTTGATTGAAGGTATCGTGCAGCGTTATCTCGAAGAGCAGAATGCCTGCGTATTGTGGGTGAGTCATAGTGGCTCACAGATTGCGCGCATAGCAAAACGACACTGCCGACTCAGCAAGGGTACGTTAGAAGAAAAGGTGGCTGCGTAATGGATATGATTTCCATTAGCGCGTTCGATTTAATGCTGGCGGCATCTCTGGTGGTGTTGCTCGCCATCATGACAGCGAGCACTGGCAGGGGGCTGGCGCGCAACATGCTTATCGCTGCCGTGCGCACCACAGTACAGCTATTGTTGATCGGCCTGGTGTTGAAGACGGTATTTGCCAGTAGCAACTTTGGCTGGGTGATGTTGATCGTCATGGTGATGTTGCTGGCCGCCGGCCGCGAGGTGATGGCGCGTCAACACCGGCGATTCAGCGGCTGGTGGTCTTACGGCATGGGCGTGTTGTCGATGTTCCTGTCATCGTTCATGGTGATGCTGTTTGCATTGCTGGTGATTATTGGCCCGCAACCCTGGTACGAGCCGCAATACGCGATTCCGCTGATGGGTATGGTGCTCGGCAACACCATGACGGGTATTGCGGTGTCGCTGGATGGCTTGACACGCCAGGCTTGGGAGCAGCGTGAGACCATCGAGGCGCGCTTGATCATGGGCCACAACTGGCGCGAAGCCACCACCGCAATACGCCGGCAAAGTCTCCATAGCGGTTTGATCCCTATTATTAACGCCATGGCCGCAGCCGGCATCGTCAGCCTGCCTGGCATGATGACCGGCCAGATACTCGCCGGCGCCTCCCCCGTTGAAGCGGTGAAATACCAGATACTCATCATGTTTCTTATTGCTGCGGGCACCGGCTTTGGTACGCTAAGTGCCGTATGGCTGGGCTCACGACGTCTGTTCGACGAACGTCAACGCCTGAGGCTGGACCGCCTCAGTACGCCTCGATGAGCAGAAGGCCTTATAAATGCCGCCTCAGAATTTATTTTGAATGAGCGTGCGAAAACGCAGGATGAGGAGTTTCTAAGGGCGCGTAATCGGGTGGTGGAGGTCCAAGAATTTGAACTGGTCGGAGGATTTCAAAGAAAAGGGTTTTTATACTCCATAACTTCGATACAAATTCTGACTGTTTCATCTATCGAGCTGGCGATTTAGAAGCGCTGTCTGTGGCTGGCTTCGCCTCAGCAACGCCATACCAGATTGCGGTACCCAGCGGTCGTTCTGATACAGCGTGCCTTAGCAAGCGCAAACTCTACTCGCGGCTTGGCTACGACGACTCAGCAGGAAATGGCACTTGCCTGCCATTGATCTTGTACTTGGAATGGAAATCCTGTTCGGGGCTGTCGCAAGACGCCGTTGCTGTCTGCCTGGCGCTGTACAGTATGTAGATTAACTACCATGGTTTAGCTTGCATCGATCGACTAAGTCTTAGGCTAGACGAAAAACGAAGAGGGTTGTAATAAAGTGTTATTTGCTATTGAGTTAAAGTACCTGCGTCTGTTTGCTTTGGCCGTCATTATAAATCTCTTGCTGATGCCAAAGTTTGTTTCGGGTGCAGTGATTTCCGCAGACCCGACAAACTATCGAGACCTGATCGGCGGTCTGCAATTTGGTGATACGCTGCAGCTTGCCGCAGGAACTTAATCAAGAGGGGTTGCCGCTCAAAGATCTACATGGTAATGCGGATAACCCAATCGTTATCGCGGGCCCTGAAAGCGGAGCGGCAGCTGTATTTACAGGGCGCTCCTGCTGCAACACGGTTCAGCTCGATAACGCGAGCTACATAACAGTCCGTCATTTGACGCTGGATGGACTTGATATTCCCTTTGTCGATGCCGTTAATTCACGCAATACCACTCATCACATTACGGTGGAAGATTTGCTCATCGTTAACCACGGTGGTGCCCAGGGTACAGTTGGAGTCTCTACAAAGGGTCCGGCATGGGATTGGATAATTCGGAATAATGTAATTCTTGGTGCCGGTACCGGGATGTATCTCGGTAACTCCGATGGCAATTTGCAGTTCGTCAGGGGTGTCATTGAGTACAACGTCATACTGGATACGCTGGGCTATAACATGCAAATTAAGCACCAAAACCCTCGTCCGACTGACATAGGAATGCCAACTGGCAACAACAAAACTATTATACGCCACAACGTGTTTAGCAAGGCCAATAATGCATCTACCGGTGGCTCAGCACGTCCTAATCTTTTAGTAGGACATTGGCCCTTAAGCGGCACGGGAAGTAATGATCTCTATGAGATCTATGGCAACTTCTTATATCAGAACACCAGCGAAGCATTGTTCCAGGGCGAGGGTAATATCGCCTTTTACAATAACGTCTTGGTTAACGATTACGGCAGCGCGCTTAATGTTCAGGCACACAACGACGTGCCCCGAGAGATCAATATTTTTCATAATACAGTCGTGGCTAGCGGTAATGGTATTAGGGTGAGGGATGTCCATACCGATTATCAGCAACACATAACGGCTAATGCTGTTTTTGCAGGCACTTCTGTTGCGACCGATACTGGCGTGGTAATACAGGAAAATATCACCGATAGCCATGCAGCGTCAGGCAATTATGTAAATAATCCAAGCGGTGCAATCGGTGTGCTGGACCTCTATCCGGTAGCGGGTATGTTGGCAAGCAGTCCTCTGGACATGACCTCACTCGAGGTGTTCACTGATTCAGATAAAGATTTTAATGGGGTAAACCGTGACGGCAGTTTCCGAGGTGCCTACGCGGGTGAGGGTCAAAATCCAGGCTGGTTGCTCCAGCTTGAGACCAAGCCAAACGTTCCGACTTCAATCGATCCTGTACCTGTACCTGTCCCCGACCCTGCGCCTGTCCCAGACCCAGACCCACTTCCGGGACCAGTACCCGTTGATTCAGGTGGTTCCGGCGCCTTGGGTCTTGTTGAACTATTGTTATTGATCAGCGGGTGCCTCGTCGGCATCTATCCACGACGGAACAAGAAGCGATTGTGAAAAAACTGCGCCTACTGGTTGTAGTGGCACAGCGTGTTGCGCTGTACGATCGAGGGCGCGGAGCTTTTTCGTTTTTCTTCACTTTAGCTGTGCATCAGGATTGAAATTCACTGGCACGAGTCGCCTTCCTGTTGCGGTGTGTCGCTGGCTCGTATTGCGGCTCGGCTCGTAAGTTGGGGTTGTTTTATTGACCCCAATCTACGGCACTCGCCTTTCAGAGGCGAGTAGATCGGCTCTGAAAGAATCTCGCGCTAATGGTTTGTTCAGGAGGCCGCTCAATAAAGCGTGATCAATAATAAAATAATGGTTAGGCCTTGAAACCCAACTCGTGCAGCCATGAATTGGGTGTCATGTTTAGCGTCGATATTTACCACCATGTGTCATGGTACCTAGTCCTGGGACGGACGCGGCATTCCTCAGTAACTTTTCTGTGTGTTCCTAACCCTCTGCCCGGATAGGCGCCCATGCGCTGCTGCCCCACAAAATAATGATGTTATCTAGTTTCAAATAATTATTTGTTGGAGATAAGTATCTTCATGATTCCGCGTTTTTGGTGCTCATTGAAGACAGGGTTCACCGCCTTCATTATCTCGAAATATACCTAGTTTAAGCTGGTACAGATGGTGGGCGATTCAGAGTGTGACAGGGTTAGAGGTATAAGCGTTTTTGCTGGTGTAGTTTAGTGCATCGTCAAGAATCATCCTCGTTGAGTATGCAGCTGCGGGAAGCCGCTTCCCTATGATTTGCAGTTGTAAAGTATTGCAGAAGTTATTGGTACTGTTAGTTACCTTATTATTTGTATGGAAATATATGGGTTGTGTTTCGCCTGAGGAAATAACCGCATGGGTTAAGTTGATATGCGTCAATATTATGACTGTATTAATGGGCTACTTTTCCCAAAGCGTGATAAACAAGAATAAATCCGCACCGAATCCTATCGAGGATAACGTTTGACTTGTAACCCTATTGTTATTCGTTTGTAACCCAGTTTGTAACCACGCTTGTATCCGAGTCAGTTGTATCTGAATGAGGAAAAACTAATGAAAACACAATTTACGAGACGGCGATCGGCGGCATTGCCCGTACTGTTAGGCGCGTTATCGCTGGTAACATTGATGTCTGCGCCCCCGGCGCAGGCTGCGAGTTCTTATCTTGGCACCTGGGCTGGCATCTACTCTGCTTCCACGTCTGATGACGATGCCGGCTGCCAGCTCTGCCACGCGGCCAGCACCCAGAATCTTAATCCCTATGGCGAGGCCCTCTGTTCATCTAACGCTGGCAGTATCACTAATCGTATCACGGACGTGGAGGCTATGAACTCCGACGCAGACCCCACCGGTTCCGACAACATCACAGAGATTAGCGCCAGTACGCAACCCGGCTGGACGCCCGGCAATGTCAATCCGACGTACTCCCGAGGCAATTGCAGCCCAACCGGTCTGGTGGAAGCGCCACCCAGCTCCATACCGCTTCCTTTGGACCCGGCAGCGAGCAATCAACTGCCAGTGGCGGATGCCGGTGGTCCGTATAACGGCACGGTGAACGAAGCGTTGGCTTTCGATGGCAGCGCGTCGAATGATCCGGACGGTATTATTGCTGCCTATGACTGGGACTTCGGTGACGGTAATACCGCTACCGGTGCTACTCCAACGCACACGTACACGGTTGATGGTAGCTTCACTGTGACATTAACTGTAACCGATGATGTCGGTGACACAGGCACGGCCACGGCGACAGCCACCATCGGCCTGGGTAACCAGCCGCCGGTCGCCAACGCCAATGGCCCGTACAACGGCATGGTTGGTGTTGCCGTAGCCTTTAGCAGCACGGGCTCCAGCGATCCGGACGGGACCATCGTGTCCTACAGTTGGGACTTTGGTGACGGCAGTACCGGCACGGGAGCAACGCCCAGCCACAGCTATGCTGCGGCAGGCACGTATAACGTGACCCTGACAGTGACGGATAACGCTAGCGCTACCGCTTCAGCCCAGGCAACCGCCGTTATAGTCGACCAGCCGGTTAACCAGCTGCCGGTGGCGGATGCGGGTGGCCCGTACAACGGCACAGCCGGTGTGGCCATCAGCTTTGATGGCAGTGCTTCCAATGACCCGGACGGGACCATCGTGTCCTACAGTTGGGACTTTGGTGACGGCAATACCGGTAGCGGCGTCAACCCGACACACGCGTACACGGTTGACGGTAACTATACCGTGACCCTGACGGTGACGGATGATGCCGGTGACAGTGGATCCGCCACGGCTACGGCCAGCATCGGCGCCGTCAATCAACCACCGGTTTCGAACCCCGGCGGCCCGTATAACGGTACGGTTGGTGTTCCGGTTGCCTTCGATGGTAGCGGTTCCAGTGACCTGGACGGAACCATTGTCGCTTACGCCTGGGACTTTGGTGACGGCAATACCGGTAGCGGCGTCAACCCGACTCACACCTACAGCGCTAACGGTACCTATACCGTGACCCTGGTGGTGACGGACGATGTCGGTGACACCGCAAGCGCCACGACCACGGCGAACATCGGTGCAGGTAATCAGCCACCAGCGGCCGATGCCAATGGGCCTTACAACGGAACCGTTGGTGTTGCAGTAGCCTTCGATGGTAGTGCGTCCAGTGATCCGGACGGAACCATTGTTGCTTACGCCTGGGACTTTGGTGACGGCGCCACCGGCAGCGGTGCAATGCCCAACCATAGCTACGCCGCCGCGGGCACCTACAATGTGACCCTGACGGTGACGGATGATGCCGGTGTTACCGGATCCGCCATGACGACGGCTACCATTACGCCTGTCGCCGGTGGTGGTGACGATGACGATGACGACGACGATGACGATGACGATGACGATGACGATGATGATGATGATGACGACGATGAGAAGGACTGAACTGACGAATCCGGCGTCTAAAGACTAGTCAGTTCGATGCTCTGAGAGGGGAGGATGATTCCTCCCCTCTTTTTTTATGCGCGAAGCAAACGTAAAACCTATGCATTCCTAGGCCGTATTTCTTGCACGGCCGCGCGTAGGTTGGGGTGAGCGTATTACCGTAAACCCCAACGAAAAATTGCACGACGAGTGAAGGGCATTGAAATGGTATGTATACAGATGGGTTTGGCTGTTGGGGTTCGTTTCACTCGCCCCATGCTACGGCATACACCCTTCCGGGTCGGGTGAATCGACCCGGCTAGAATATCACGCTGCTGTTATTCTCAGGAGGCCGCTAAATAAAGCGTGATCAATAATAGAATGACGGTTAAGCCCTGAAACCCGACTCGCGCTGCCATGAATTGGGTGTCATGTTTAGCATCAAACTTGCCGCCATGTGCCATAGAGCCTAATCCCAGGCCAAATGCCGCGATGGTAGCGATAAGGGCAAAGACGATTAATGCGGTGATTATTGTCATGACTTTATCTCCAATATCATTGACATACTTAAACCATAGGCCATAGAAGGGGTTTTCCATTGATCTCGGTCAATTCACACGGCCTCCGTAGGCTGGAGTGAGCGCAGTTCAGCGAACTCCAAAAGATCCAGGCTGAAGTGAGCGCATTATTGCGAACCCCAACGGGCTGTGTGAATCAAGCTAGACTTTAAATCTTTGCAATTATTGAGCGTGCTTGCTGGGGGTCCGTTTTATTCACCCCCAACCTACGGTGCCAAGCCTCACTGATAGGTGTAAGAGTTACCTTCCTATTTGCAGTGTTGTGCTCAAATCACGATACGCCTTGATTTCGATGACGTTGTGGCTCGGGTCTTCAAGATAGAATTTGGCCTGTTCTTGTGGTGTGCCGCTGAAAAATATTTCGGGTTCAGAGTGGAATTGGGCGTTTGTCGCACTGATCACTTCTGCCAGCTGTTGCCATTCATCCCAGGGGAGAATCGCACCAAAATGGCGCTTGCCCTGATTGTTGCGAGACAGCACGTCATCGGGGCGCAGGTGCAGTGTGATCTGGTGCCCCCATAATAAAATATCCAGCCATTCTGGATTCTCTCTGCCGATTTTCGCACCTAGTATGTCGACATAGAATCGTTTGGATTCCTCAAGGTTCCTAACGGGAAAAGCGAGGTGAAAAATATAGCGCTCGGTTTTCATTGATTCGCCTCTGACTCGCTATGTGATGCGCGCGCGCAAGAATTCGGGTGTTGCAAAGCACGCGCGGTGAATTGCGGTGTTGTAGTACAGCGTCTTGAAGGCTTTGTTGAGTGCATCCTGTTCGCGTGTGAAATTAATCTTGCCGTGTTTGCGGGCGATGCTTGCCGTCCACCAGCCGGAGGGGTAACTGCAGACCGGGAAGTGGATCGTCGCCACATCGGCGAAACCAGCGCAGCGCATGGCGTCGTGCATGGGTTTGATTATGCTCTCGGTATGGAAAAGTGGTGACTCGCTCTGTTGCACGATCAGACCGCCGTTACCCAGGGCACGGTGACTGTCACGATAAAATGGTTCCGAGAACAGTCCTTCGGCCGGGCCGATGGGATCAGTGCTGTCGACGATGATAATATCGATGGAAGTCGCATCAGCTTCCTTCACCCATTTAATACCATCATCGAACTGCAATTGCGCGCGCGGGTCATCATTGGATTCACAGAGTTCAGGGAAATATTTTTCCGACAGGCGCGTGACACGTTTATCGATATCGATCTGTAAGGCGGATTTGACTTGTGGATGTTTCAGTACCTCGCGCAAGGTGCCACAATCGCCGCCACCGATGATCACAACATTGTCGGGTTGCGGGTGGCTGTAGAGTACCGGGTGCGCCATCATTTCGTGATAGACAAAATTATCGCGGGTGGTGAGCATCACGAAACCATCGATGGTCATTAGGTTACCGAATTTTTCGGTTTCGAAGATCTCTATTTTCTGGAAGGCTGTCTGCTCTTCATGCAATTTGCTAACGACTTTTAGCGAAAAGGCAGAACCGCATGTTTCACAGGGTTCGCTAAACCAGTTTTCATCCAGTGCCATTTTCTGCTCCCGTTTCAGGTGTTTGGGTGTACTATTATGCGGTTTTGGAATTTATAGTTTAGGAACCGCGCTGCGATCATGCCACCAGATACCAAAGCCAAGCAAGCTGATTTGCCCTGGGATATTTACAGGGCGCGACAGATGTACAACATCGCCAACTGGGGCGGCAAGTATTTTGATATTAATAATGATGGCCATCTGGTGGCGCGCGCCGGTTCCGCTGAAGTGGATATGTATAGCCTGATTGACGAACTTAAGGCGCAGGGATTGTCATTACCGGTGCTGGTGCGTTTCCAGCATATCCTGCGTGATCGTGTCGATCAGCTTTGCAATGCTATGCATAACGCAATGCATAAGCATGACTACCTGGGCCGTTATACAGCTGTGTATCCCATCAAGGTCAACCAGCAACGCAGCGTGGTGGAAGAAATTCTGAATCATGGCGGCGAACGTGTCGGCCTGGAAGCGGGTAGCAAACCCGAGCTAATGGCGGTGATGGCGTTATCCAGTCACCATGACGGTGTGATCATTTGTAACGGTTACAAGGATAGCGAGTACATCCGTCTGGCATTGATAGGCGGGCAGCTGGGTCAACGTGTGTATATCGTGATTGAAAAGCCCTCTGAACTCGAGCTGGTGATTCGTGAATCGCGGGCGTTGGGTATCAGGCCATTGCTTGGTATGCGGGTGCGGCTGGCTACCCTGGGTGAAGGCAAGTGGCAGAATACCGGCGGAGATAAAGCCAAGTTTGGTTTGTCAGCGACCCAGACACTGGCGTTGGTGGCACGTCTTAAATCAGCAAGCATGCTCGACTGCATGCAGCTCATGCATTTTCACATGGGCTCGCAGATCGCCAACCTGCGTGATATTGATCATGGTCTACGCGAGGCAGGGCGTTACTATGCCGAACTGCAGCGTATGGGCGTTGCGCTGCAAGTTATGGATGTCGGTGGCGGGCTGGGTATTGATTATGAGGGTACTTGTTCGCGTAGCTTTTGTTCACGTAATTACTCGCTGCAGGAATATGCCGATTTGCTGTTGCAAGTGATCACGAAGACCTGTTCTGAACAGGGGATACCTCAGCCCGATATCATTACCGAAGCGGGTCGCGCCATGACAGCGCATCACGCGGTGCTGATTACCAATGTGATCGATGCAGATTCCACGCCGGTGGTTGATTCACTAGACGCACCAGCGGCGACTGAAACTGCGGTTATCCAACATCTGTGGCGTCTTTATTCCGAGGAGTCGTTGCTGCCTGTAAATGAGTTCTACCATGAGATCAATAGTTGCTTTGCAGAAATCCAGGTCCAGTATTCGATGGCTGTACTTGACCTGCCACGGCGTGCCTGGGCTGAGCAGGTTTATTTTTCGATTTGTCGCAGATTATTGACCCAGTCCCATGGGGAGCTTGATCCCGACCTGGCTGACGAGTTACGCAGCAAGCTGGCCGACAAGTATTTCTGTAATTTCTCGATTTTCCAGTCGATCCCGGATGTCTGGGCTTTTAACCAGATATTCCCCATAATGCCCTTGCATCGCTTGCATGAGGCGCCGACGCGGCGTGCGGTGCTGCAGGATCTCACCTGTGATTCGGATGGACGTATCGATTCTTATGTCGATAATGAAGGCATTGAATCGACCTTGCCGGTGCATGAGTACCGCAGTGGACAACCCTATTACCTGGGTGTGTTCCTGGTTGGAGCCTATCAGGAAATTTTGGGGGATTTGCATAACCTGTTTGGCGACACGCATTCCATTAATGTCGAATTACAAACAGATGGTGATCATCAGTTGTTGGAACTCGAACATGGTGACAGGGTGGATGAACTGTTGCGTTATGTACATTTTGACACGGATTATTTGCTGAATATTTACAAGAAAAAGATTGAGAGTGTAGAGCTCGCTCCAGAGTTGCGGGCCAAATTCCTGCAGGACCTGCGAGCAGGTTTGGCGGGCTATACGTACCTTGAAGACTAATTGCTAGGGGAAGAAGATGCTTGCAGTAATTGTGTTACTTGTTGGTGTCGCACTGTTGTTATGGGGTGTGTTGCTGGTGTTGTCCGATGCCTGGCGGCATGGTCTGGTGTGGTTTCTCGGCATCATTATCATTTTCCCCCTGGTGTATCCATTATTTATTATCTTGAACAGGAAGCGCGGCACAACCCGCAACGGTTTCCTCATGTCGCTATCCGGCCTGTTGATCGTTATGGCTGCTTTTTATGGCGGAGTTGGCAAGTACCTGCCGTTCAAGGAGGCCCAAGAAATATCGAAACGAATCCCAACGGCCGATCCACCGGATGAGCCCCTACCCAATGAGGCCGAAGCACAGGCGATCCAGGTGCCTGAGGGCTATGAGCCACTGACAGAAGACGAGCTTGATATTCCTGCTGAGGAGCTGGCATTACCGCCTAAGCAGGATAAGAGCGTTTCGCCTGTCATAAAGACTACTCCACGGCGGTTTTACCAGGCCGTTGCTGTGAATGATGCATCAAAATATATCGGTAAACAGGTACGAGTCCATACCGAACAGGGTAGTACCGCGGTGGGTAAGCTGGTCGCCGGTAAAGGCAGCAAGTTGACACTGGAACAATCCAAGACCATTAAGGGCGGTGACGCTGCATTTGAGCATACTTATCAAGGTGTTACGACGCTTGAGGTGTACGACACCAAGTTGCCGGAACCTGTGGTTGCACCGCTTGAAACAGTGCCGATTGATGCGGGCAGTGATCTGCAGCCGCCCCAGTATGAGCCACAGACCATCGTGCCACCGCCGGTGGAAGCTGTTCCTGAGGTTATCCCGCAATCGCAACCAGCGGTCGAACCTGTAGTTGAAGATGTGTCTCGCGAGCTGGGTGAGGTGCTAGGAACCGGGGTGCCGCAACAAGAAATCCCCCCTCCCGAGCTGCAACCTGAACCTGTTCAGGAGTAGCCAGCCGGGGCCAATATGCAGTGCTTTGTTTATCGCAGCCGCAACAAGGCGGATACCTACCTTTACCTGCCGGTCAGGGATGACTTCTCGCAAGTGCCGGACGCATTGATGCAGGTGTTCGGAATACCGGAGTTTACATTTGATTTCGAACTCACGCCTGAGCGCAGGCTTGCATCGGCTGATGCCGCCAGCGTCATTGCAGGCCTGCAAGAGCGCGGCTTCTTTTTGCAAATGCCGCCGAACAACGAACGGCCTGCGTAGGGCGCACTGGGTTCAGCAACAGGCGCTGGCGCCGGGCTTACAGCATGTTTTTTTCTCTGCTGCGGGCGTATTTTTGTCTGCGCCCGCGTACGTTGTCTCTGCGCCCAGTGTAAAGAACGATTCCCAGGCGATACCCTGAGGGTCTGTGACCCAGGCCTTGTCCGAGCGTGCATAGCAGCAGGATGTTTCGCCAACATCCCGAAGCGTATTCCCCGCGGCCTGCAGGCGTTGCGTAAGATCGGCCAGCTCGCCCCTGTCATCCACCTGGATACCCAAATGGTCGAGGCCCTGGCGTTCACCATGGGTTGTGATCGCGAAATTCACATGCGGATCGTCCAGCATCCATTTGGCATAGTCCGGTTTTACCACGGTAGGCTTGGCACCCAGCAACGTGGAATAAAACGTTATGGATTGCGGTATGTCCTGTACCGAGATATTGATATGCAGTCGTTTCATGTCGGGCTCCTGTCAGGATTACAACAGTCGCTGCTGGCGGGTTGCGCCTCACAGCAGTTATGGCTCAGGTAATCGATGAGTTGTTGCATCACCTGGTAGTTGGCTGAATAGATGATTGAACGGCCGGCGCGTTTGGCGGTTATCAGACCGGACTGCTGTACGTGATTGAGGTGGAAAGAAAGTGTCGTCGCTGGAATGCCCAGTTGTTTGGCGATTTGCCCTGCCGCCAGCCCCTGCGGGCCTTGCTGAACCAAGAGACGATATAAGTCAAGACGCGTCACCTGGGCCAGGGATGCCAATGCCTGTACAACCTGATTAGATTCCATATTTCCAGAATAATGGAAATATTAACATGTGTCAAATACGCGATTTTTTACATATGACGGCGGACTTATATGAATAGATCGCTATAATGCGCCGCATGTCGATACGCTTTGGCTTACATCTTGGAACACTTGTCGTACTGGCCGCACTGGGTTCGTGGATAGTCTGGCGTGCACTCAGCCCCCAGCCTGCGGAGCACGCAGCAGTGATTGGTGGAGTCCAGGCTGCGAGTTACTGGTTCGCATTCCTGATCTATGGTCTGCTCGCCTCCATCCTCTACCTATTCGTGCGGCGGCGTTCAGTCAGGGCGCTTGTGATTGCACATGTGGTGTCGGCGTTACTCGCGGTGGTCGCCACAGTGTCTCTCGTCATGGTGTCTCACCAGCACGAAGCGCGTCGTCAGCTGGAAATCCAGCAAGAGCTGGAACAGGTGCCGCCGGTAACCCCGGAAGAGATCGAGTCAACGGCACCCCCCGATCAGCCACAATAATTGCTCGACACCACGCGGGTCCACTGCGTGGCTTTTACCCCCTATTGAAATAGACACTGCCTGGAGCAGAAATAATTGTGATCGAAAAATTACGTAATATCGCCATCATCGCACACGTCGATCATGGCAAAACCACCCTGGTGGACAAGCTTTTGCAGCAGTCCGGGATGCTTGGTGAGCGTGCCGAGGTTTCCGAGCGCATGATGGACTCAAATGACCTGGAAAAAGAACGTGGCATCACCATTCTGGCAAAGAATACGGCGATTAACTGGAACGATTACCGCATCAATATCGTTGACACGCCTGGACATGCCGATTTTGGCGGTGAGGTTGAGCGTGTGCTATCTATGGTTGATTCGGTATTACTGCTTGTGGACGCGGTGGATGGGCCGATGCCGCAAACACGTTTTGTCACGGAAAAAGCCTTTGCGATGGGTTTCAGGCCGATTGTGGTTATCAATAAAGTCGACCGCGACGGAGCGCGCCCTGACTGGGTGCTGGACCAGACCTTTGATCTTTTCGACCGACTGGGTGCTACCGATGAGCAACTCGATTTCCCAGTCGTGTATGCCTCGGCACTCAATGGCTATGCGGGTATCGATGCCGATGTGCGCGACGGCGATATGACGCCGTTATTCGAAGCGATAATCAATAACGTAAACGCGCCTGAAGTAGACCCGCTGGGCCCGTTCCAGATGCAGGTCAGTTCGCTGGATTACAACAGTTATGTGGGCTTAATAGGTATAGGACGTATTACTCGCGGCAAAGCCACGAGTAATACCAAAGTGAGAGTCGTGGACGCTGAGGGCAAAGAGCGTAACGGCCGCATCCTGCAAATCTTCGGTTTCCATGGCCTGGAACGCGTAGAGGTTGCGGAAGCCCGCGCCGGTGACATTATCGCCTTCACCGGCATGGACAAGCTGCATATCTCGGATACGCTTTGTGACGTTGAGCATGTCGAGAAACTTCCTCCGCTGAGCGTTGATGAACCCACTGTCACCATGACATTCCAGGTTAATAATTCACCGTTTGCAGGCAAGGATGGTAAATACGTTACATCGCGCAATATCCACGAGCGCCTGCAGGAGGAGCTGCTGCATAATGTGGCGCTGCGGGTTGAAGATACCGAAGACCCGGACAAATTTCGTGTCTCTGGCCGTGGCGAACTGCACCTGGGTATCCTCATAGAGAACATGCGTCGCGAAGGCTATGAGCTGGGCGTATCTCGTCCCGAAGTCATCTTGCACGAAAAAGACGGTGAACTACAGGAGCCGTACGAGCAGCTCGCTGTCGATATCGAAGAACATCATCAGGGCGCAGTGATGGAAAAGCTGGGCGAACGACGTGGCGATCTTAAGAACATGCAGCCGGATGGCAAGGGTCGGGTACGGCTGGACTACATCATCCCTGCGCGTGGCCTGATAGGTTTCCAGACTGAGTTCCTGACTTCAACCTCCGGTTCAGGGCTGATGTATCATGTCTTCGACCACTATGGAGCGTTCAAGACCGGCGGCATCGCGCAACGCAGCAATGGTGTGCTGATTGCAAACGGTAATGGCAAGGCGCTTGCCTATGCGCTGTTTAACCTGCAGGAGCGTGGTCGTTTGTTTATTGGTCATGGTGAAGAGGTGTACGAGGGCATGATCATCGGTATTCACAGCCGAGACAATGACCTGGTGGTGAACCCCCTCAAGGCCAAGCAGCTGACTAATATACGTGCGGCTGGAACCGACGAGAACCTCATTCTCAGCCCGCCGATCCGGATGACGCTGGAACAAGCGCTGGAATTTATCGACGATGATGAGCTGGTGGAGGTCACGCCAAACCATATCCGCTTGCGTAAGAAGCTGTTGCTGGAGCATGAGCGTAAACGAGCGTTACGTTCGGCGGGATAACGGCGTATTTGGTCGCCGGAATAGCACACGAGGGATGCCGGTGCCGCCTGAACTGTGATATACAGGCGATCACACCTTAACAGCCCTCAAAAACACAGAGGTGAACCCGATGGCGTCAAACCCCGAAAGCGGCCCTGAAATGGAGCATATCACCCTCAACAACCCCAAGGTGTTGGTGGTTGATGATTCCAAGATCACGCGCCTGTCCATAAGTCGCATCCTTGCAGATGACTTTAACGTCGTCGAGGCTGAAGATGGCGCGCGGGGCTGGAATGTTGTTAACGAAGACGAAGACATTCAGGTCGTGTTTGTTGATCTGATGATGCCTACCAAGAACGGTTTCGAACTGCTGCGGGATATTCGTAACTCCAGTAATAGCCGTGTCAGTCAGATCCCGGTGATTATTATCACCAGTCATGAAGACGATGAGAAGATGAAACGTCATGCGATGATGCTGGGTGCGAGTGACTTCATCTCCAAACCTTTCGACTCGATCCAGATCAAGGCGCGTGCCAATTCCTACGCCTGGTACCACCATGCCAACCGCAAACTCGAAAATGCGCGCATGATGCTCGAGGAGAAGAGCACGATTGATACGCTGACGGGAATGGCTAACCCGCGTTATCTGAAAGAGCATGGCCCCGAACTGCTGGCCTTTGCCGCCAGGCAGGGTACTGATATAGCGGTGTTGCGTCTTGATATAGACAAGTTTGACCTGGTGGTACAGAAGGTTGGCCGCCAGGTGACTGATAAAATATTGCTTAATGTGAGTAAAATCATCCGCGCATCGGTGCGTAAAGAGGACGGTGTTGCGCGTATTGGAAGCGCAAAATTCGCGATTATTATGCCAGGTGCTGATAGCGAGCTGGCGCGTTCCATGGCCGAACGCATCCACGCGCTGATTCGCAAATCTGTGTACAAACTGGGTCAGGGGCGTTTCCGGATTACCGCTAGTGCTGGACTTGTTACCAATAATGGTGATGAAGGCAAGGCGTTTGAAGAGGTCATCACGCAGGCTGAGGAGATGCTGAACCAGGCCATCCGTGGCGGCGGCAATACCCTTATCGTAGATGAAATAAACGATGATAACGAGAAAGCGGTCTTCCAGCAGGAGCAAAAGGTTGAGCCGCTGACCCTAGAAGAGGCGCTGGTGTTGCTGAAAGCGGGCCAGTCTGAAAAGGTGCGTGTGCAAATTACACCGCTTATGATAAAACTGTATCCGTTACTGTTTTATGGAAACACTTACTTAAATTTAGGTCTCGACGAGAGCCTGGGAAAAATGAAACAAGAACTCAAGAAGCAGATGTAATGACATGGCTCGGGTGAGTTGCTTGCCCGGGTTGTACACAGGTAATTCCTCGATGCCGGTGATAACGCCGGTTTCATATGTAAAAGTGATGACGACGACCATGAATGTTAATGCATTTCAGGATTATGCCTTGTCTGAACTCAAATTAATTTACCGGCTGTTGCATGCCCAATTGCCTCAGAATACGCAGTTGATGGATTCACAATGGCTTGAAGATTTACAAGTTTATCTGCAAAGGCAGGCAGCAAAAGAGGGTGTCGATGTGTCTTTGCACGCACAGTGGGCGACATGGTTGAATGAAGGCGCGAATCTGGTTGGTTTATAGGCCCCGATGAGGGGCGCTCTTTAAAATTATCCTTGTATCAGTTTATCTACGGCCGAGCGTTTTCTTGCTGCGTCGCAGTTCACCGAGAATCTCTTTCTGCAGACTATCCAGGTCATCGATTTTGCTCTGTGCGGCACCGCTCAACCAGGCAGTCGAATCATTTTTGCGTTTGGCGAAATAATCCAGAATAAACTGCTCTGACATAAGTACAAAATTAATGGCTTTCTTGGCATCGACCTGAAGGTAGGGGTTTTGTGCGATCTGTAATGCTGATTCTTCCTGACGACTACAGAATTTGTTGAGCAGGTAATACAGCGAGATACGCGCTTCGCGCAATTGCTTGGTTACCTTGTCTTTGGAGTGCAGGTTAAGGCTGGCCTCGATAATGGCGTCCAGCCACAAGGTGAGGTCGTTTTCGGAGATTACCACTTCATTCGATTTGTATTCATGAACCAGTTCGCCGATGCGTTGCTGGATCGCCTGGTGATCTTCACTAATTTTGTTGAGTTTAAAGGCGCGCTTCCAGATCGATTGTTTCTCGTCGAGGTCTTTACGCAACATGCTGATATGTTGTTTCAGGATCTGTTCGGATTCTTCCTGCGATTCGATTTTCTGGCGCATGTTTACGATAGCGCGTACCAGTATCTGAATACGAATCACATAGTAATCGCCGAGTAACTTGTAAATATATTCGGATTGTTTACGTAGATTGGTCACCGCGACCGTAAAGCGTGAACGATCGTTTTCATTCTCGGGCTTGGTGTTTCCTAACACACTAATGTGTTTGGAGATCGCCGCGTGTTCGGAACGCACCTCGACAAGCAGGCTATTGATACGTGCGACATTGGTAATAAACAGCCCTGGGTCGAATTTTCTGGATTTGTTCTCTTTGAGTAATTTGACCAGGCCTACTATCTTGTTCTTGAATTCCTTGATGCTGGCCGGGTAGCCAAACATATTCGCCATATCGAGGGCGCTGATAACGTCGTCGCCATACACTTTCTGGTCATCAAGGCGGCGTTGCAGGTGGTGCGAATTAACAGCCAGCAGCAAATCCTCGACTGCGGGCCGTGAGGCGATCGGCACCTTCTCGCTGATATAGGAGGGAATGTTGGCCGGCATTTTCTCAATCGGCAGGCGCGCTATCTTGTCCGGTGGCAGCGTTTTCAGCAACGCCACAAGGTCGTCAAGATTTAGATTGGAGAAGTTGACCTTGTCGAGTTCAAAGCTCATTACGTCGTCCCTGAATATGGAGCTTAATGGTTATTCCTAACGCACTGATTGTCAAGCGCTTTCGCGGTAGATTAGGGGATCAGATGGCTGAGCGGAGGGTTCTGGCGGAAAAGCGGTCATTCGGTCTGTTGGCGAGCGAAATCCAGCATCCGCTGTGTGGATCGCAAGGCCTTGATTCGTATGGCTTCCTCGACATGGATTTCATTTTCTCCGGTTTCCAGTACCTGGATCAGGTTGTGTAGGCCGTTCATGGCCATCCACGGGCAGTGAGCACAGCTGCGACAGGTTGCACCCTCACCACCGGTGGGTGCCTCGATGAAGGTTTTGCCAGGGGCGATCTGTTGCATCTTGTAGAAAATACCTTTATCGGTGCCGACGATGAGCTCCTTGTTAGGTAGATCGCGGGCGGCATTGATCAGGGTGGTGGTCGAACCCACCACGTCCGCCAGCTCGATGACCTCCTCGGGCGACTCCGGGTGTACCAGAACAGCGGCATCGGGGTGCATGCTGATGAGTTGCTTTAAGCCGCGAAATTTGAATTCGTCGTGTACGATACAAGAGCCTTGCCATAGCACCATATCAGCCCCGGTGACACGCTGAATGTAACGACCCAGGTGTTTATCCGGCGCCCATAACACTTTCTTGTCCTGGTCCATAAGGTGGGACACCACTTTGAGGGCTATACTGGATGTAACGACCCAGTCGGCACGTGCCTTGACCTCGGCGCTGGTGTTGGAATACACCACGATCTCGTGATCGGGATATTGATCACAGAAGGCGTTGAATTCATCTGCGGGACAACCAAGATCCAGTGAACATTCTGCTTGCAGAGTTGGCATCAGCACCCGTTTTTCCGGGTTGAGAATCTTGGCGGTCTCGCCCATGAAGCGTACCCCGGCCACAACCAGCGTGGTGGCCGGGTGTTCATGGCCGAAGCGGGCCATATCCAGGGAGTCGGATACATAGCCGCCGCTTTCCTCGGCCAGCTGTTGCAGGTCCTCAGACACATAATAATGGGCCACTAGCACAGCATCCTGCTGCTTCAGGAGGCGTTTGGCGTACGCCATTCTGTCTTGGTGTTCTGTAGCTGAATAATGCGGTTGTGTGGCGCACACCTCAGCAGTGGTTGGCACCTCGTTGAGCGGTATGATTTTAGGGTTGAGGATTGCTGTCATCAGATCAGAGAGTCCGGTTACGCGTCAGTCGCAGAAGCATTGCTTGTCGCACGAGCCCGTATTTTCCATGTAATATGCTTTGACGAATGTCGTGATGATTCGGTCATCATAACGGAGCTGGCCTGTGCTGGCATTTTTCCGGGTTCCTGATCGTGCTCGTTACCAGTAGTATTCCGGAGTGATACATGATGTTAACAAATAAGCTGCTAGTGGAAGAATATGGGGGTTGAAGAGTGCAAAATCAAGCCTGAGGAGGCAGTAACACTCGCCGGTCTGTTCCGGGAACGGGTGCAGCGTTCGCCACAAGCCATGGCTTATCGGCATTATGATGTTGGCGGTCAGCGCTGGTTGCATACGAGTTGGCAGGATATGGCGGTGGAAGTGGGGCGCTGGCAGGCTGCGCTGTTGAAAGAAGGGCTTTCACCGGGCGAGCGTGTGGGCGTGATGCTCAAGAATTCACGTGAGTGGGTCGTGTTCGAACAGGCTGCGCTTGGTCTGGGTTTGGTGACTGTCCCTTTGTACACCAACGACCGTGCGGAGAATGTCGCCTATATTGCTGCGGACGCGGACATCTGCCTGCTACTCGTTGAAGGCAAGCGCCAGTGGCAACAATTACAGAATGTCAGTGATGGTTTGCCCGATGTGCGCCGTATTGTCAGTGTGAATACTATCGAGCTCGAAGATGAGCCCGAAGACGAACGTCTGGTTTCCCTGAACGACTGGATCTTTGGTCTGGACGGTGAACTGCTGACCCGCGAAATCGATGCGCTTAGCCTGGCTACCATCGTTTATACCTCAGGTACCACCGGTAGACCCAAGGGTGTGATGCTGAGCCACAATAACATCCTGGCCAATGCCTATGCTGCCAGTCAATGCGCACCGTTTTCGGCGGATGATGTGTTTTTGTCATTCTTACCGCTTTCTCACATGCTGGAGCGTACCGCAGGCTATTATGTTCCGATGATGGTCGGTGCCCACGTCGTGTTTGCACGATCGGTTGCACAGTTAGCGGAAGATCTGCAAATTATCAAACCCACAATTCTAGTGTCGGTGCCGCGGATTTATGAAAGGATCCACGGCAAGATCGTAAGTGATATGGAAAAGCGTTCCGCCGTGGCGCGGAAGTTATTCAGTCTGGCGGTCGACGTGGGTTGGCGTCGTTTTGAATATCAGCAGGGCCGTGCCAGCTGGCATCCTAAATTATCATTATGGCCGTTCTTGAAAATCGCTGTTGCCAATAAACTGACGTCGCGTTTGGGTGGACGCATCAGCTACGCCATTTGCGGCGGTGCTGCGTTATCGCCTGAGGTGGCACACTTGTTTATTGGTCTCGGTATCCCGGTTTACCAGGGTTACGGGATGACCGAGAGTAGCCCTGTCGTGTGTGTGAATCTGCCGGATGATAATGTTCCCGTGAGTATCGGCAAGGCCTTGCCTGGAGTCGAGGTGAAGATTGGTGATAAGGATGAGTTACTGACGCGCAGCAGTTCCGTGATGATGGGTTACTGGAATAATGAAACAGCAACCCGCGATGCCTTCGATGATGAAGGCTGGCTGAAAACCGGCGATCGGGCGCGTATAGATGAGGGCGGACATGTGTTCATCATAGGCCGCCTGAAGGAAATTATTGTATTGGCCAATGGTGAGAAGGTGCCGCCGGCGGATATGGAAATGGCCATTTGTAATGACCCATTGTTCGAGCAGGCGCTGATACTGGGAGAGGCGAAGGCCTATCTGTCTGCATTGCTGGTGTTGAATCAACAGCAATGGAAGGTATTTGCCGATAACCTGGGTCTCGATCCGCTGGACCCTGCGGCACTCAAGGACAGGCTGATCGAAAAAACGGTGCTCGCGCGTGTGGGTAAATTACTCAAGCACTTTCCCGGATATGCGCAGGTGCGGCGTATCACATTGTTGTTGAAGCCCTGGAGCGTGGAGGACGGCCTGTTAACGCCGACGCTTAAAATGAAACGCCTGCAGATCACTCAACAGCATGAAGTGGATATTGATGCGATGTATCAAGGTCGCGACCAATGAGTACAGCCCATGATTGTTTGCCGGAAGGACGTGTGCCGGTATTAAAAGTGCCTGCCAGGCCGTCTCATACCAATTCGGGTGGTGACATCTTTGGCGGCTGGATTATGTCGCAAGTCGATATTGCCGGCAGCATACCGGCAGTGCAGCTTGCCAGGGGGCGTGTCGTTACTGTCGCCGTCAATAGCATGACGTTTCTCAAGCCGGTCTTCGTTGGTGATCTGTTGAGTATCTATGCAGAAATCACCAGGGTAGGCCGCAGCTCCATGGTTGTCGATATGATGGTCTTCGCAGAGCGTAATCCCGTGACCCCGGAGAGTGTACGGGTGGCCGAGGCGCAGTTTACCTATGTTTCTGTGGATGAGCATGGAAAGCCCAGGGCGGTGCCTTCAACAGACTGAGCAGATTGACACAGTAGCTCATCGCTATTGTAGTCAAACGGGTTTGCAGTGCATGGTATTATGCCTGCAGGAAATGCCATGACTGGCGGAGTGTTGCAACAGAGTACGCAGCACTCCTTAATCGAGACCCAGGGCCACGTTCTTGAACTCCTCCAGCTCCATGCAGGCGTTATATATCGATTCAGTAACTGGATAACGCTGTAGTTCCAGACCCAGGCGTTGTGCCGCCCAGACCTCGGGTACCAGGCAGACATCGGCCAGCGTCGGATCATCACCGTGACTGTAGAGACCGCGTGCGGTATTGGCTTCCAGCAGGTTTTCCAGCAGATTGAAACCATCATCGATCCATTTCTGGTGCCATTCCTTCTGGTCGATTTCCACGTCTTCAAGGTATAACTGCATACGCAGATTGATCATGGGATGCAGATTAGCCGCGATGACTTCCGCCAGAGTGCGGATCTGTGCACGATCACGCGCATTGCCGGGCAGCAAGGGGGGGTCCGGGTAGGTTTCGTCCAGGTATTCGATGATAGACAAGGTCTCCACAAACATGCGCTGTTCGTCCATAAGCACGGGCGACAGCGGGGGTTTAAAATCACTCAAGCGTTCGGGGAGCTTGTTGTTATGGGCGTTTGAAGACTCGATCAGTACATTCTCATAATCGAGACCTTTGAAATTCAGTGTAATACGTACACTATCAGCTGCTGCACTACTCCTTAGGCTGAAAAGTTTCATGTCGCCTCCATCGCGATAATTATTAGTGCTATTTAAAGAACCTCAGATTATTGCATCCAGAGTAGTGGCGCACGGATGCGCCGTTTACGAATCAAGGGCTGGAATTAATCCGGGGTTTCTTTAGCTAACGATAGGTCAAGACAGGCAAAATTAAAAGGTTTAGTTTGCTGCGTGTATTGTGTTATGTGCTTTAGTCCACTGGTCTTCAAGGCGTTTTACCGATATGGGCATTGCTGTGCCCAGTTTTTGGGCAAACAACGAAACCCGGAATTCCTCTAGCATCCAACGGTACTGGACTAGGGTTTCGTCTATGGTTTCCGCTGAAAACGCCTCACTGAAAGACACAAAATGTTGCCACCAGGGTGCTATTAGCTGGTATTGGCGCCGGTCACGATCTGGGTCCTGTTCGAGTTTGTCGATGCGCTCCTCAATGGCTTGCAGGTAACGCGGAATCTCGCCTAGCCAGCGTGCTGGGGTGGTGCCGATAAACCCGGGGTAGACCAGATGTCCTAGTTGATACTGGATATCATCTATGGTTTCCAGCCAGGCGAGAGGGGTGTTGCCTTGCAGGCGTTTACGCAGTTTATGGTACTGATTCAGGATCTTTCCCACCTGCTGACACAGCATATTGGTTTCATCGGTTATTAGCGGGCGCCCCTGTTCGAGCTGTTCTTCAAATTGCGCGCGCGTACGGGGTGCGGGGTTGGCGTCGATGAATACTCGGTTAAAGGCGGTTTCGATAATGTCCCTGATTAAGGTATTGCAGCTTCCTAGTGACTGATACTGCAAGCATAGGGCCTTGATGTCGGGAAGGTTCTTTTGCAGGTACTTGACTTGCTCTTTAAGCCGTAACATGAACAGGCGGCGCACACCCAGCTTGTTGTTGCGTGCCGCTCGGCCTGGAGTGTCCATGATTCGTAGGGCGAGGCTATCGCCCATATCAACCAATGCCGGATAGCCCGTGAGTTGGATACCCTGCTGGTCGATCGTCAACTGTTCGGCAAGTTCACTAAAATCCCAATCGGTTATGCCGTCACGTTCAAATCCGGCATCCGGCATCGCCGCGAAGCTTGATGTGATCTGGGCTGATAGTTGTGTCTGTAATAATTTCAAATCACGGCCGCAGGCGAGGGCGTTGCCTTTGGGGTCGACGATGCGGTAGCGCATCAACAGGTGCGCAGGCAGAGATTGCGGCTGCCAGGCGCCGGGCGGTACCTCAACTCCGGTCATGCGCTGTAGCTGCAGGCCGAGTGCATCAGTAAGCGAAGCTTGTGCTGCATTAAAGGCCTGCTTAGAGGCTCTCGCGAAGTCGGGTGCGGGTACGAAATTACGTCGCAGTGGCTTGGGTAGTGTTTTGATGAGTGCGGTGAGCTTTTCCACCAGCATGCCCGGTACCAGCCACTCGCAGCGTTGTGTATCGACCTGATTCACAGCGGCCAGCGGGATCGTCAGGGTAACGCCGTCCTGGTCGTGGCCTGGCTCAAAATGATAAGCGAGAGGTAGGGTCAAGGAATCGAACTGTAATGTTTGTGGATAATCTTCATGATTCAGCAGTGGGTTATTCGTGTTTAATAACCTGTCTTTAGACAGGCGCAGTAAGTTGGCATTTTCACCCTGATCGGATTTGAGCCATTTTTCAAACGCCTTGCCGTTGTAGATACCCTGTGGAATATGTTCGTCATAAAAACGATACAGTGTGTCATCATCGATCAGTAAATCACGCCGCCGTGTCATGGCCTCCATGTCTTGAATTTCAGCAATGAGCTTACGGTTGTGTATAAAGAATTTGGCTTGAGTGCGATAACTGCCTTCCACCAACGCCTCGCGGATAAATATTTCACGGGCCAGTGACGGATTGATGGGCCCGTAATTAACCCGGCGGCGGGGATTGATGATCAAACCATACAGGCTGATGCGTTCGAAGGCCGCCACCTGCGCGCTACGCGCTTGCCAATGAGGCTCGTAGTAGTCGCGCTTCAGTAGATGGGCGCCGGCTTGTTCAATCCATTCGGGCTCGATACGGGCAACCGTGCGAGCGAACAGTCGCGTGGTTTGCACCAGCTCGGCTGCCATCAGCCACTTGGGCGGCTTCTTGTGTAGCTGCGAGCCGGGGAATACCAGGAATTTGCGGTTACGTGCGCCCTGGAAGATATTGTCTTTATCCCGGAAACCAATATGACTTAACAAGCCACTGAGTAAGGCGCGGTGGATGGCATCATAATCAGCAGGTTGTGCGTTGGTGCCAAGCCCGGCCTGGGTTGCTGCGGTACGTAACTGTCGATGAATGTCCTGCCATTCGCGCCAGCGCAGGTAGGATATGAAATGGCGTTTACACAACTTGCGAAACTGGTTATTCGACAGCTGTTTGTTTTGTTCAATGAGGAACGTCCACAGTTTTAATAAGCTGATAAAATCGGAGCGTTCATCCTTGAAGATCTGGTGTTTTTCATCTGCAGCCTGGCGCTGTTCCAGTGGCCGCTCACGCGGGTCTTGTGCCGTCAGCGCACTGGTTATCACCAGCACTTCTGTTAGGGCGCTCTGCTTGCCGGCTGCTAATACCATGCGGCCCAGTCGCGGATCAACCGGCAGTCGCGCGAGTTGTTTGCCGATAGCGGTTAGTTGCTGTTGATCATCTACGGCATTGAGTTCCTGTAGCAATTTGTAGCCATCGTTGATGTAACGTTGCTGTGGAGGATCGATAAACGGGAACGATTCTACGTTGCCAAGGCGTAGCTGCAGCATTTGCAGGATCACAGCCGCCAGGTTAGTGCGTTGGATCTCGGCGGTAGTAAAAGCAGGTCGGTTGTTGAAATCATCTTCGCTATACAGCCGTATGCAAATACCTGACGAAGTGCGTCCGCAGCGTCCTGCACGCTGCCGGGCGGAAGCCTGTGATATGGCTTCTATTGGAAGGCATTGCACTTTGCTATGCACGCTATAGCGGCTGATGCGCGCCAGGCCGGAGTCGATAACGTAGCGAATGCCGGGGACGGTCAGCGAGGTCTCTGCAACGTTAGTTGCCAGTACGATGCGCTGGCGGCCATGGGAGTCAAACACGCGCTGTTGTTCTTTTGCTGATAGGCGAGCATACAACGGCAGGATCTCGGTACCCTTAGGATGGTGTTTACGCAGGGTTTCCGCGGTCTCACGGATTTCACGTTCGCCCGGCAGGAATACCAGGATATCGCCGGGTCCATGACGTGATAGCTCATCGACAGCGTCAACGATACCCTGCTGCAGGTCGCGGTCACGTTCGTCCGGGTCATCGCGGATTAATGGTCGGTAAAGTTGTTCAACCGGATAGCCGCGTCCCGATACCTCGACAATGGGTGCATTGTCAAAATAATCGGCAAACCGCTGTGGGTCGATGGTCGCCGAGGTGATGATCAGCTTCAGGTCAGGACGTTTCGGCAAAACGCCCTTGATGTAACCCAGCAGGAAATCGATATTCAGGCTGCGTTCGTGTGCCTCGTCGATGATGAGGGTGTCATACTGCTGCAGCAAACGGTCGTGCTGTAACTCCGCCAACAGGATGCCGTCGGTCATCAGTTTGATATGGCTGCTGTTGCTGACATGGTCACTGAAACGCACCTTGTAGCCTACCGACTCGCCCAGCGTGGTGTTCAATTCGTCGGCGATGCGCGTTGCCACGCTACGCGCAGCCAACCGGCGGGGTTGGGTATGACCGATCAGTCCAGTCGTGCCGCGGCCCAATTGCAGACAGATTTTCGGCAGTTGGGTGGTCTTGCCTGAACCGGTTTCGCCACAGATGATGACAACCTGGTGGGAGTTAATCGTCTCGGCGATCTCGTCTCTCCTGCTGCACACAGGCAATTCATCTGGGAATTGTGGCACCGGCAGCGCAGCGGTACGCTGCTGCAGGCGCGTTTGCGATGCTGTAATGGCCTGCTGCAATGTTTCTGTTAGTTGCGTCTTATCCCGAGGACTGGCTTTATCCAGGTTTTTCATCTGGCGACGCAGCCGCGCCCGGTCGCACAACATACAACCGTCAAGCTGTTGTGCAAGCAATGCGCTGGGTCTGGGCTGGGATGTGGGCAAGGTGTGTTACCGAGGCTGGTGTGCTGCTATGCTTGATAAATAAAGCGCATATTCTAACTGAAATACTGTGAGAGTATTTATCTCAAGACATGATCGACCCCCGACAAGGCACCTTGAATTTCGATGATCCGGCACTGAACTACAGCGTGGTCGAGCACCCACGCGCCCGCAATATCAGTCTTAAATATTCTCTGGCGCAGGGGCTGCAAGTGGTTATCCCCAGGGGCTATGACCGCCGCCAGATACCTAAGATGATTATGGAGAACCGTGAATGGGTGGAAAAGCATCAGGCTAAGGTGTTGCAGCAAAAGCAGCGTTTGCCCGCAGATTATTTTTCCCTCGCCCCGCAGCGCATAGAACTGCGCGCCCTGGACCAAACCTTTGTGAATACTTATCAAGCAACTGCGCATAAACATATTAAGCTGCATGAGCAACATGGCGAACTGTTGCTCAGGGGCAGAGTTGATGATGAACAGCAATGCGCAAAGGCGCTGCAACGTTGGTTGCGTGACAAGGCGCGCGCGCAGTTAATCCCTTTATTGCGACGTACCAGCAGAGAGCTGGGTTTGCCCTATGAAAAGACTATTATCCGTGGGCAAAAGACCTGCTGGGGAAGTTGCTCTTCGAAAAAAGTGATTAGTCTAAATTACAAATTGCTGTTCCTGCCGCCGGGCCAGGTGCATTACCTGATGGTGCATGAGCTTTGCCATACACGTCATTTTAATCATGGCAAGCGTTTCTGGTCGCTGGTTGAGAGAAAAATGCCGGACTACCTGTGCCACGAACAAGCGATGCAGGAAGCCTGGCAATACGTGCCGCACTGGGCGGATGCGCATGTGGTTAAATAATGGATAAGCATGTCAGCTGACATGAATTGTCTATAGGTTATGTGTGGCTGAAGCCATAGCTTGTCCATTCTAGAATACCATTGATTATCCAGATTTTACTTGGCTAGGATGCTCGGAGCGTATTAGGCCCGCTGATGATGGCAGGCAGAATCCGGCCAGGAACAGAATTTTGTGAGTGTTACGTAAGGGCCGCGTAGTCAATCTATTGCGCCCGGCTACGCGTGAGAAGCTATGGTGTCTTGTTTGCAGTGTTATAACTTAACTCCGAAGTGATTCAATGTTGATATCATAAGCCAGTAGCTCAAAACGGTAATGCCGATCGAGATCGACATACTCAAATAAAAGTTAATACCCTGCTTAAGCAACAAGGGTAAAGTTACAAACAAAGCTAGTGACGGTAGCACAAGTAAAAAAATGCTGGATGATAACGCGCTAACTTTAAATATATCTTTGGTATCTATATAGAGCCATAGCATGGCTAAAACAGACACCAAAGGTATTGATGCGAGTACGGCGCCCACGAAGGAACTCCGTTTGGCAATTTCAGAAATAAGTACAATTAATAGCGTTGTAATTGCAATTTTTAGGATGTAGTAGGCCATGGCTATCACGCTGAGATGTTGTATTCTTAATCATGATTGGCTATTGAATCAGAATCGAGGTATTGCGCAAGATTCGGAATCCATCTTTGACGGGAAGTATTACATATAAACCCATGCCGGCCACAGATTATGCTCCACGACAGGCATGGGTTCATCATGAGGTTCCGGTGCTAGTGTTTTACTCTCCAGTGTAATTGGCCGCGATGTAATCACCACCCGATGTCAGAAAAACGTACAGCGTTCGTTTGGCGGGATCGGAGATTTTGTCATTAACAAAAATGACCACCCATTCCGGGTTGCCATTAAATACTTTTTTCTCAACGGAACTTGCCGTAATTGACGTCCAGCTATTTTCCAATTTGTCACTTTTTACGAGTGTAGCAATAATACTTGTTGCATTTTTTTCCGCTGTTTCCTGATTCGCGGGTGCATGAGAATGCCCGTGATCATGGCCGCTTCCCGCCATGGCTGGGAATGTGTATAGACTCAAAATAAAGCCGAATAATAATGTTGCTAGTCGCATGATATAAATCTCCTAAGTTAGTCAATGCTATCGTGGGTTTTTGAAATCGGGGTTTGTAGTGGCTCCACTTGTGGTAATACCTTATTTAAATCCAGTCGCTGATAAGCACCTTTGGTTTTCAATGCAATGGTAACAGGGGATGGAGTGTTATTTTTCCAATACCAGCCATGAGTGCCTCCAAATGAAGCCATTAAAGATCCGTCCGCCTGGCTGTCTGTACCCTTCTTATAACTCTTGAAATAACCGGTTGTATCGCCTGTTGGTTCGCCGTGAAAATCAAAAAATAGTTCTGTACCATTGGTTTCCCATGCGTATTCAAGCGTTGCATCTTTCGCGAGGTAAAGCTTGTATTCCTTATCACCTCTGGCGGGAATGGTTATGGTGATTGAGTCTTTCCACCCGGATTGCTGGGAGTCTTCAGGATTCCCGGCGCTAGCCACAGCATTTCTGCTTCCTGTGTTTTGCGATGGCTCTGCGCTGGCGGTGAATTCTTCAGGGTTACTGGTATGCGCATAACCGTGCATCTGCATGAGAAAAAGCAGGCTACCCGCCAGTATCAGGCCATAATTGGCGACCATACTGAAGGTTTGAAAGGCATGGCTCTTGCGCCAGGCGGTGATGAGTAGCAACATCAGGACAAGCGCGCTGATTTGCCCCAGCTCGATACCGACATTAAACGAGATGATGTTGAGTAATAGGCTGTCTTCGCTCAGCGGCAATTCCTGTAAACGGGTGGATAGCCCAAACCCATGAATCAGCCCTAGACCAACAATCATCAACAGCATGTTTGGCGGATTGATGCTAAGGTATTTACGGAAGCCATCAATATTTGCAAAAGCAATATAACAAACACTTAGGCCAATCACTGCATCGATGAGAAAATAGTTGAGTTGGATTGCGTTAAAAGTAGCGTAGATCAGGGTCACGCTGTGACCAAGCGTAAACGCTGTCACGTATTTAGCGATATCACGAAAGGTTGTCAGGAAAAAGATGATTCCGAACACAAACAACAGGTGGTCGTAACCGGACAGCATATGCGTTGCGCCGAGCCACATATAACGCAGGTTGCCACCTTCGATGATGGCCAGTTTGTCGGCCTCGGACATGCCGTGTGCGTAAGAATATTGTGATAACAGACCAACTATTAGTAGACCTGCACCTGAGTATAAAAAGCGGGCAATAAATTTTGTATTGATTAGCACTTTATCATTCTCCTGGATAATTATGGCAGCTTGCGTGCGCTGTTCCCGGGTAACCGCGATCGCGGTATGGTTGTGATTCACCATTCGCATTCGCCTGGGGAGTCGACCTTAGCTAAGCTTGGACTACAGGCGTCCGCTCTGCTCAACGGCGGTGATCCAGTAGATGCCATGCCCTTCGACGTAGCTGCTTG
>CAMYKB010000022.1:92060-131721 GCA_947258875.1 uncultured Gammaproteobacteria bacterium
TTTCAAGCACTGTGTCCACGTCATCGTCTTGTAGCAAAATATCGGTGCGTATACGCGGCATATAGCCCACTACCTTGTCCCGTGCCGACAGGTAAGGATCGCGTTCGACTTCTATCCCGTGTCCTTCGACATGACTAAAGGTGTAGCCCGACACCTGCTCCATATTAAGTAATTGGTTGGCCAGGTCCTGTTGGGCGTCGGTGTGAATAATAAGTGTCAGATGTTTCATGCGATTTCCTCCGCAGAAAGTTGTTTTTGAGATTCCGATGGTTCTTCCAGGTATACGTGTAAGCTGGTTAATATAACCACGGGGTAATAACAGCCCGCAGAAGCAAGCCCATTGCTCATTACGGGAATAATTATTGATTACAGCCGTTGCTAAACGGAAGAATTACCTGGGGGAGCACGTAGAGGGGGATGGAGTAAGTAATTGAGAGAAGTCAGATTTGTTTTAAAAAGGTGCCACCCGGGAATACACCGTAATCGAGGAACGCAGCAAATTATGCCGGCGATAAGAAACAACAATACGAATAGCTTAAGTAATTCAACTTTCTTCACGAGCACGTCAGGACTGACGTCAATTTCGGAGATGTGGTGATCGTTCTGGGTATCGTGGGTTGTGCCGTGAAGTGAAGCTGCTACATGTACATCGGCGACGTGTCCGACGTTAGCGGATAAGGGTCCCCCGTCATGCTCGATATGCATGTGTAAACTGAACGACTGCACAAGCAGCAGAGCGACACTCAGATACAAAATCAGCGCGTACTGAAAAGTCGAATTGTTAGTGCGTCTTCTCATTTGTCGCAGTTTAGGGTAGGTCCTAATATGATTCAAGTCGATCTTTAACCGAATTCACGTTTGTTGGTGAGGTTGCCTGGAAAATAAAAAAGCGCGCTTAAAGAATGTGTGGCTGCCCATATGCGTAAATAGTGAATTTATGGGGCTCTAAAGTTGACAAAGTATTATTTCGATCTTGACGTGAAACGGAGATACATATGGCTAGCTCTGACAGTGGGGCTGTTAGGCAAAGAACATAAATGAGCCGGTGGTTTGAGTTTACTGCCGGGCTTTCATCAGCAAGGTATCGATCTGGTTTTTGCGAAGTTTGTCGCGGACTTTATTGAGTTCCACCAGGTTGTTGTAGGGCCCAATGCGCACACGGTGCCAGGTGTCTTTGTCTACATTTACGGTCTGAATATCGGCTGCGACGCCCAGCAACGCAAGGTTGGCCTTGAGGCTATCGGCTTCGCTGTGTTGCTGAAAAGAGCCGGCCTGCAGCAGGTAACCCCCTTCTGCTCCAGTCGCTTCAGGTGTTGCCGTGGCTGGTGGTTTGCGATTGTTTGTTGGAGTTCGCTCGTCTTCAGGTATCACTACCTCGAGTTCAGGCAGTAGTGTGTAGAAATCAAAGCGACGTTTGGCTGGTACATTGTCTTCCTGTGCCAGCGCGGTGGAAGTGGGCGGTGCGGCTTGTTCGGTTTTGTTGCTGGCAGTGGTTGCAGCAGTCGGGTTGCCAAGATTGGCGCGTTGCGGGCTCAGGTATACCAGCACCGCGATACTAAGGCCGATGGCCAGCCCGCCGATAAACCCACCCCAGTTGGATGAAGATTTTTTCTTGTGCGAGTTGCCCGCACGTTTTTTGTAATCTCGTGTCATGAGTTGATGTTTCTAGGTTACATGCTTTCGGGTGCCGAGACGCCCAACAAGTTTAACCCGTTTTTGATGACCTGGCGTACAGCGAGAATAAGATTGAGCCGTGCATCACGTAAATCTGCATCGTCCACGATAAATTTGTGTGCGTTGTAATAGGTGTGCAACTCATTGGCGAGTTCGCGCAGATAATGGACCAGTTGATGTGGTTCTTTATTGAGCGCCGCCGACTCCAGCAGCTCAGGATAGCGTGTCAAGGTGGTCAATAGCGCCTGTTCATGGGGTTCTGTGAGTTTGTCGAGGTGTGTGTCACCATTGCTGCGATTGTGTTGCAGGTTCTGTTCGGCAAGCTGGCGCAGCACACTGCACACCCGGGCATGCGCATACTGGATGTAATACACGGGATTATCGGCCGATTGCGATTTGGCAAGATCGAGATCGAAATCCAGGTGTTGCTCACACTTGCGCATCACATAGAAGAACCGTGCTGCATCCTTGCCGACATCCTTGCGCAACTGCCGCAGGGTGACAAACTCGCCCGAACGGGTCGACATCTGCACCTTCTCGCCGCCGCTTCTGTGGATCATCGCCGAGGGCCTGTAGCGCCGCCTTGACGCGTGGCACATAGCCGTGATGGTCGGCGCCCCACACATCGATGACCTGTTCAAAACCGCGCTCAAGCTTGTCGGCATGGTAGGCAATATCAGAGGCGAAGTAGGTCATCTGGCCGTTGTCGCGTTGCACTACACGGTCCTTCTCGTCGCCGAAATCAGTGGAACGGAACCACAGCGCGCCGTTCTTTTCGTAGACATGTTCGGTGTTGCGCAGTCGTTCAACCGCAACATTGACTGCGCCGCGGTCGACCAAGCTCATCTCCGAATACCACTCGTCATAAACCACACCGAATTTCTCGAGGTCGTCACGGATATCATCGAGGATGGTGTTCAGCGCCAGCTCAAACACATAACGGTAACGGTTGTCCCCGAGTACATGCTTGCTGCGTGCAATCAGTGCATCGATATGGGTCTCCTTGTCGCCGCCGGCGGGCTCGTCGGCGGGGATATTGGCGAACAGCTTTTCAGTCTTGTGGGCATAATCATCGCCATGCTCGCGATGCAGGGTGGCCGCGATGTCCCAGACATAATCACCCTTGTAGCCATTGACGGGGAATGGCAGTTCCCGACCGCTGAGTTCCAGGTAACGCAACCACACCGAGGTGGCAAGAATGTCCATCTGCCTGCCGGCATCGTTAACGTAGTATTCGCGGTGTACATCAAAACCGATGGCTTCCAGCAGATCGGCCACCGTAGCGCCGTAGGCTGCGCCACGACCGTGACCGACATGCAGCGGGCCGGTTGGATTGGCGGAGACAAATTCTACCTGCAGCTTGCGGCCTGCACCGATATTACTGCGGCCGTACTGGTCACCGGTTTCCAGAATGGTACTGATCACCGACAGGTTGGCGCCGGCCTTGAGATAAAAATTGATAAAACCGGGCCCGGCGATTTCTACCTTGTGGATCTGTGGGTTGGCGGGCAGCGCGTCAATGATAGCCTGTGCCAGCTCGCGTGGCGCCTGCGCGGCGGGTTTTGCCAGCATCATCGCGATATTGCAGGCAAAGTCGCCATGCGCCTTGTCGCGCGCACGGGTTATCTGGATCTGCGGGGTAATCGCGGCAGGTAATCTGTTTTCGTCCTGCAGGGTTTTGACCGCAGCGCTAATCGCGTTTTCGATGAGTGCTTTCACTGTCTGTGTTTCTGTGCGTGCTGGCAAAGGGTTGCAATTCTACTCGCAAGCTGCAGGCGGTCAATACAAGTCGACAGGATCGATGTCCAGCGACCAACGGGCTTTGCGTGCATCCGATAGCTCACCGAGTTGTGGTCTGACGATATCCAGCAGTTTTTTCAGTTGCGCACGCCGCGCGGACGCGAGCAGCAATTGTGCACGGTAACGACCGGCGCGTTTTTCCATGGGTGCGGGAATCGGCCCCCACAGCTGGGTGCCTTGTTCAAGCTGCGGCCGCAGCAGCGTTGCTGCCTGCTGCAGGAAACGCATCGGTGTATCTTTGCTGGGTGACTCCGCGCGTAGCAGTCCTAGATGTGAATAGGGTGGCAGGCCCGCGGCGCGCCGTTCTGCCAGCAAGGCCTTGCATAATGCCGCGTAACCGCCCGTTAAAAGAAGATTGAGCCAGGGGTGCTCCGGTTGATGGGTTTGCAGCACCACACTGCCCGGCTTGTCGGCGCGCCCGGCGCGGCCGCTGACCTGAATTATCATCTGCGCCATGCGTTCCATGGCGCGAAAGTCTGTGCTGAATAAGCCCTGGTCGACATTGAGGATGCCCACCAGTGTGACACCGGGAAAGTGATGCCCCTTGGAAAGCATTTGTGTGCCAATCAGGATACGGTGCTCGCCGCGCTGGATGGCATCGAGTTGCGCCTCTAACGAGCCTTTGCGGCGCGTGGTGTCGCGATCGATGCGCACAATCGGTACATCCTTGAAATTCTCGCGCAGCATGCTCTCGATACGCTCGGTGCCTTCTCCAACTGCCAGTAATTGCTCACTGCTGCATTCCGGGCATTGCGCCGGCTTGGGTTGTTCGGCGCCGCAATGATGGCAACGCAGGCGATTGATAGCGGCGTGGTAGGTCAGGTGGCCATCGCAGCGCTTGCAACTGGCTGTCCAGCCGCACTCATGACACAGCAAGGTGGGTGCGTATCCGCGGCGGTTGAGAAACAGTAACACCTGTCCGTCGGCATCAAGGTGTTGCTTGATAATCTGTATCAAGCCTTCAGCGATGCCTTCGCACATGCGTTGATGGCGCATGTCGATAACCTGTAGGGACGGCGCCCGTGAGGTACCTGCGCGTTCGGGTAATTGCAGTGCCTGGTACCTGCGCTGTTCTATGTTATGCAAGGTCTCCAGGCAGGGGGTGGCTGATCCCAGCACGATCGGGATATTATGCTGGTGCGCCCGGTAAACGGCGAGGTCGCGTGCATGATAGCGAAACCCGTCCTGCTGCTTGAACGACACATCATGCTCTTCGTCGACAACGATAAGGCCGGGCCGGGCCATGGGGGTGAAAACCGCAGAACGGGTGCCGATAATGATGGGCGCGTCGCCACTGCGTGCCATGTTCCAGGCACAGTGCCTGTCGCTATCTGTCATTCCGGAGTGCAACACGGCGAGCGGTACCGCAAAGCGCTGCTGGAAGCGTTGCACCAGCTGTGGTGTCAGGCCTATCTCGGGTACCAGTACCAGGGCTTGTCGGTTTTGCGTTAACACCTGCTCGATAACTTGTAGATAAACCTCAGTCTTGCCGCTGCCGGTCACGCCCTGCAGTACAAAACTGCTGTACTGGCGCAGCCTGCTGCATATCGCATCGACCGCAATCTGTTGATGTTGATTTAGTGCCGGGCTAGTAGTAGGACTGGATGAATGAACTGGCAGGCAGGTAGTTTCATGTATGCTGACGAGGCCCTTACTAACAAGGGTGTCCATCGCCCGCCGCCAGTTATTAAATTCCATATTGAGTTGGGCTGCATCGCAGCCCTGCTGGTGTTGCTTGAGCCAGGCGAATATGGCCGACTGGCGTGGCGCACGCGACAGCTCATTGGGCAAAGTTGCATATCCCTCTGTCGTGAGCCGCCAGCGTTGTTGTCCACGCAACGATGCATCATGTCCGTCGCGTAAACGCTTCGGCAGCGCGCTGCTGATGACCTCGCCGATAGGGTGCTGGTAATAACCGCTCGCCCACTGCAGTAACTCCAGTTGTGTGCCATCCATGACGGGCTCGCGATCAATGACCTTGAGTACACGGCGTAATCGCTGGCTGTCGATATGGCTGTGGGATTGCAGTCCCACAATCAATCCGCATTTACGTTGTCGGCCAAACATCACCATAACCCTTTGCCCTGGCTTCAGGTCTTCTACAGAGAAGGGTTTAGGGGGTAAATAATCGAAGCTATGGGGCAGTGGCGCGGGTATAGCGACTTGCAGAATAATTTCTGACGCCATATTTCACATGTTTGGCAATGAGTTAGGTAAAAACATTAAGTCGGTTTCTGATTAAAAAGCGGTAAGCCAATAGCATAAAAAGAGAAATTCCCTTATCCACAATTCCTGTGGATAACTATGTGGACAGTATGTCATCAAAACGTCATTTAAGGCTTATTTATACAGCGCTTGTTAATTTGCTCGAAAATCATACAATTCATTTAAATGCATAAAAAACAGTACGTTACAAACTATTGCCGGGATGTGGGAGCTCGGAATCCGGGCTGTAAGTGGTTATGAAATACTCTGCACCTTGACTGTGCATAAATCCGATAAATATCTCCGTTCCCACTTGACAGCATCGAGTCTGGGCGGTAGTGCCTGCCCTTGAGTTGCCTGTAACGGCTTCAAACCGGGATACTACCACGGCGCGTGTCAACCGCTTGCCCTGCTGTGCGTTTATTATATAGGTCCATACGTAAGATGGCCGGGCTGTCGTGCCCGGAATAGCGGGCGAAGTAAATGAATGCATCAACAGAATGGGTACACACAGAGGATGGTGGGCGGATAGCAGTGGAGGATATCGCGCTGGATAATCACGACCAACTCGAAGCATTCCTGATGCGTGTTGAAAAGCGTGCCTACAGAATGGCAATGCTCACGACAGGTAATACAGACGATGCTCTTGATATCGTGCAGGATGCCATGATGGGTCTGGTGCAGAAATATGCACACAAGCCAGCTGTCGAATGGCAGCCGCTGTTCTACCGGGTACTCAATAGTCGCATCATGGACTGGTGCAGGCGCAGCAAGGTCAGGAACCGCTGGCGCTTGTGGTTGAGGGGCCAGGAAAATGACACACAGCCTGATCTGGTGGAATCCGCGATGGATACACATACGCCCGATCCGCTCACGCGCATGCAGTACGATGATATGACAGATATGTTGCTCGTGGCCTTGCAGGCATTACCACCACGGCAGCGGCAGGCATTTTTATTGCGTTGTTGGGAAGGTATGGATGTTGCCGAGACAGCAAGGGTCATGGGTTGCTCGCAGGGCAGCGTCAAGACGCATTATTCACGCGCGCGGGAATCTTTACGCGAGCGATTGGAGGATTATCGGCCATGAGCAATGACGAACATGAGTTACTGAAAGGCATCAAGTCCAACCTGGATGCCTCAGTGGAGGACCTGGACGCAGAGACCCGTCATCGCTTACGGCAAGCGCGCGAGCATGCATTGCTGCAACCGCGACGCAGTGTGTGGTTTAGCCGACCCCGTATCATGGGTATCGCCATGGCCTGTTCGGCACTGTTAGCGGTCGGTCTGTGGTTGAAGACAATGCCAGGTAGCTTGCCGGGTATGGAGATCGAAGCGATTGAAATTATTGCGACAGAAGATAGTCTGGATATGTATGAGGAACTTGAATTTTATCGCTGGCTGGCTGAGCAGGACTCGACCAGCTAGCGTATGCCTACTGTTTGCAGTTGTGTTTGCGGGCTGGGCAACAGCAGCCGATGATCACGGCGCCGTAACGCCGGATGAGGATATGTTGGAATTTTTAGGTGGCTGGGAGGGTGAGGAACGCCAATGGATGGAACTGCTAGCCCTGCCGGATTGGCTGCCAGTTGAAAGAGCGCGGGATGAAAAAGATGGAATGCAACAAGATCATTAACCTGTTTCTGATGTGTGCGCTGTTGCTGTTTGCGTGGTCAACACAGCTGCGTGCGGATGAAAGCCTGGCCTGGGAAAGCCTCAGTCCGCAGCAGCAGCAACATCTAAAGCGCTTTGAAGAGCGTTGGTCGCAAATACCCGCGGAGCGACAGCAACGATTGTTGCGCGGTCAGCAGCGTTGGCAGCAGATGACAGCTGAGGAACGTAGCCTGTTCAAACAACGCTTTAGTCGCTGGCAAAAGCTGACACCCGAACAAAGAGAACGCATGCGCGAGCGTTTCGAGCGTTTTCGCACGCTTTCGCCACAGGAGCAAAAACGCATACGCGATCGCTATCGCTGGTTTAAGCAACTTTCCCCCGAGCAACGCCAAAATCTGCGCCAACGTTGGCAGCGGTTGACACCGGAACAACGCCAGCGGTTCAGGAAACACAAACGCGGCTGACACTTCGTCGGTGTTTTTCAACACTTCGTCGCCAATGGTGGAATGAGCCGATCTCACCGCCTGATGCGTGTTATTCCTATGCTTAAATGAGGTATTATCCTAACAGTAGTATGTGTGGGGAATACCAATGGGATTAGAGACTGAGGCTGAACAACAGGCTACCGACCTGGTTGCCTTGTCTCGTATGAGTTTGTTTGGCCGGGTCGACCTCGAGCGATTCGGTAATCTCCTGGCAGCCTGTCCTGTTCGCGAGCTATTGCCGGGTGAGCTGTTGTTCGTCAAGGGGCAGATGAATGACCGCATGTATATCGTCCTGAAAGGGCGTCTCGCGATTCATCTTGATGAGGGTGATGAGGTTTACGCCTTGCTGGACCGAGGCGATACCGTGGGTGAGATGTCAATCGTAGGTGAGCAGGCGACCAGCGCCTATGTCAAGGCTGATACCGCCACGGTATTGTTGGAGATCCCCGGACATATCCTGTGGCAGATCATCAGCAAGGACACGGAATTCACCAAGAACCTGTTTCAGATTTTCGCCAAGCGCCTGATGAGTATCAGCAGTGCCTATACCTTCGCACAGAAAGGCGATCACGATAGCCACTCATCGAAAAATGTCGATAATCTCACTGACCTCTACAGCCGCTACTGGTTGGATGAAAACTTGCCCTATGAGATGGCGCGCTGTCAGTTGCGTAACCGTGCATTGTCGTTGCTAATGATCGAGGTTGATTACTTTGACGAATACAAGCAGCAAAACGAGCAGGCAGCTGGTGATCAGGTCATCAGGACGCTGGCGAATACGCTACTAATCGGTTTGCGTGGCCTGGACATGGCGGTACGTTTTTCAGATAGCGTAATGATGGTGATACTGCCGGGTTCAGGCGTCAATGAGGCTGAGCGTGTCGCCAGCCGGATCCACCAGGCCGTGGAAAACATGGTTATCAAGGACCAGGAACGTCAGCCTCTGCCGTCCATCACCCTGTCGATAGGCGTGGCCGGGATGATCGATGACAACGACCAGGCCGAGATGCTAATTGCACGTACTGAGGCTGCGTTACAACGCGCCCGTCAGAGTGGCGGCAACAACGCATCTTCCTGATCTGCACGCATAACAAACAACAAGCCCCGCGATGCGGGGCTTGTTAGTTTAGACTCACAACTCTTTGGTCTGTGAGATGAGTTCCGAGACCATCTTCTGGCCATCACCGTACAACATGCGCGTGTTATCGGCATAGAACAAGTGATTCTCGACACCCGAGAAGCCGGCGCCCTGGCCGCGTTTGATTACGATGACATTCTTGGCTTCGTCTGCGTTCAGGATCGGCATACCGTAGATCGGGCTTTCGGGGTCCGTGCGTGCTATCGGGTTCACCACATCGTTGGCGCCGATGACCAGTGCGACATCCGCTGAAGCAAATTCATTATTGATCTCATCAAGGTCGTAAATGACGTCATAAGGCACGCCGGCTTCGGCGAGCAATACATTCATATGTCCCGGCATGCGGCCGGCGACCGGATGGATAGCAAACTTCACCTTCACGTCACGTTCCTGCAACAACTGGGTGAGTTCCCAGATCTTGTGCTGTGCTTGCGCAACCGCCATACCGTAGCCGGGAATAATAAGCACTTTTTCAGCGAAGGCCATCATAATGGCCGCGTCAGGGGCTTCGATGGGCTTGAGCGCGCCGGTGACTTCGCTCTGTGCGCCTTCTTCGGCGCTACCAAATTGGCTGAACAGCACGTTGGTGAGCGGCCGATTCATGGCCTTGGCCATCAACTGTGTCAGCAGGGTACCGGAGGAACCGACAACAATACCCGCGATCATCATGGCTGGATTACCGAGCACAAAACCTTCAAAGCCCACGGCCAGTCCGGTGAGGGCATTGAACAGTGAGATAACCACTGGCATGTCAGCGCCACCGATTGGCAGGGTCATGAGTATGCCAAAGGCCAGTGCCAGCACGAAGAACAGGAATAGAGCGAAGCCGCCACTGCCTGCGCTGTAAATAATGCCGATACCCAGTAATACGGTCACAGCAAAGACAGCCATGTTGGATAGCTGCTGGCCGTTGAAGCGGAAAGTCTTCCTGATCAGACCCTGTAATTTACCGAAGGCGACCATTGAGCCGGAAAACGCCACGGTGCCAATCAGCGCACCCAGCACCGCGATGGTTTTTGTGGAGGTGTTAAGCGGTGTGCCGCCGATCAACTCAACTGCAGCGATGGCTGCGGCGGAACCGCCACCCATGCCGTTGTATAGCGCGATCATCTGCGGCATGTCGGTCATGGCCACGCGCTTGGCAGTCCACCAGGCGATTGCCGAGCCGATGCCTATCGCCAGGATCATCAGCGCGTAATTGCCGGCGCCGTGTATATCAGGGTGAAGGAAGGTGATCAGGGTGGCAATCAGCATACCGACGCCGGCCCACAGAATACCGCCGCGTGCCGTTACCGGTGAACTCATGCGCTTGAGGCCGAGGATGAACAGTACCGCCGCAGCAAAATAGGAAGCTGACAAAATAAAACTCATCTACTTGCCTCCCTTGCTGGACTTGAACATTTCAAGCATGCGTTCAGTGACGACATAACCGCCAACCGCGTTGCCGGCGCCCAGCAGTACGGCCAGGAAGCCGATGAGTTGTTCCAGGCCGGTATTGGCATGACCCAATGCCACCATGGCGCCGACTACCACGATGCCGTGCACGAAATTAGAGCCGGACATCAGCGGGGTGTGCAGAATCACGGGTACCTTGGAAATAATCTCGTAGCCGGTGATGGCCGCGAGCATGAAAATATAAAGTGCTACAAAGCCCTCGATCATTTGTCTTCCCCTTCTAAAAGCTTACGGGTCGGCTCGTGCTTGATCTCGCCCTCATGCGTCAGCACGCTAGTGGCGATGATTTCATCTTCCCAATCGGGTTCATATTCGCCTTCCTTGAGCATGGGCTGGAGGAAGTTAAATAGATTCTTGGCGTACATTTCGCTGGCATGGAAGGGTGCCTGGCTGGGTACGTTTAATGGTGCGTGGATGGTGACGCTAGCATGATGCACGGTTTTACCGGGCTCGCTCAGTTCGCAGTTGCCGCCACCCTCGGCGGCGAGGTCTATGATGACGGCGCCGGATTTCATGCCATCGACCACGTTCTTGCCGATGATCTTCGGTGATGGCCGCCCAGGGATTGCGGCAGTGGTGATCACCGCATCAGCCTGACAGATGTGTTTATTCAGTACTTCCTGCTGTTGCTGTTTTTCCTCGTCGGTCAGTTCACGCGCGTAACCGCCTTCACCCTCGGCCTTGACGCCGGTTTCCACGAATTTTGCGCCCAACGACTCGATCTGTTCCTTGGTGGCGGAGCGCACATCGTAGGCTTCTACTATTGCACCCAGGCGGCGTGCCGTGGCGATCGCCTGCAGGCCGGCGACGCCCGCGCCGATGACCAGCACCTTCGACGGCCGTATGGTGCCGGCGGCAGTGGTCAGCATTGGGAAAAAACGGGGGCACAGATCTGCGGCCATAATCGCGGCCTTGTAGCCGCCAACAGCGGCTTGCGAAGACAACACATCCATAGATTGTGCGCGCGAGATTCGTGGGATCAGTTCCATGGCAAAACTGGTGATCTTCTTGTCGCGCATCTTCGCGACTTCGTCTGTGTGCAGGTGTGGCATCATCATGCCGATGATTACACAGCCATCGTCCATCTGCTCGATCTCTTTGAGAGTCGGCGGTTGTACCTTGAGAATCACATTGGCGCCCTTATAAAGGGTCTTGGCGCCGGCCACAATTTTTATATCCTGGAAGTCGGCGTCAGGAATGAGCGCGGCATCGCCGGCCCCTTTTTGCACCAGCATCTCGACACCGAGTTTGGTGAGCTTGCCGGCGACTAGCGGGTCTACGGCAATACGGCGTTCCCCGGCGCTGACCTCTTTCGGTACGGCCACTTTTATCGACATCAGTTAATCTCCGTTCTGCCCGAACAGCGGGCACCTACTTGGAAAACAGGTTAGGCATTATGGATATGGCTACCGCGAAGCGCGGCAATCAGTCATGTTTAAGGATTGATACCAGCCCAATAAAGCCGTGTATCTTAGCCGATTCTTAGGGGTGTTGGTATATCGGGACTGTAATGTAAATGTCTTATATGGGCATTAATATGCAGATACTGGCCTGGGCCTGAGAAAAACCGCACAAAATGAGCACGTAAAGCGGTCTGATATTTGCAATTAGAGGTGGTTTGCATATAAATTGATGCCCGGATCAAGCTGCCGGAGTTAAGGAGTGTGTACGACTTAAACCAGCAAGTACTGCGTACCGACGTGTCGGGAATGCCACTGGAGTGGATCAACTACCAGGATGCGGTGCGCTTGTACCATACCGAACAGGTCGCCTACACCTGTGGCAGCCTGTTGTATATCGTCCACGGCGGCATCTGCGCCCTCACCGGTCGCCAGAGCATCGTCGAAGTCAATTCCATTATCGCTACACATGGCAGCAACAAGAGTCTGCACGATACCTATGTGCCGCCGCTCAATAATCGCACCCTGTTCAAACGCGACGCCAACCTATGTCTCTATTGTGGCGAACGTTTTTCGTTCAGTGATCTTTCCCGCGACCATGTCACGCCGATCAGCCAGGGCGGCAATGACGTCTGGAATAATGTCGTCACCGCCTGCAAGCGCTGCAACAACCACAAGGCGGGCTTTACACCTGAACAGGCGGGCATGGAATTACTTGCCATTCCGTTTGTGCCTACCCATGCCGAGTACGTCTATCTACAGGGCCGCAAGGTGCTGGCTGATCAGATGGCCTTTCTGCTGGCGCACTTCCCCAGAACCAGTCCACTGCATAAGCGATTAAACACGAAAAAACCGTATTCGTACGCCTGATAACGATTAGCGTTCTTTTCTGCGGGTCACAACTGCTATAGTTGTGGTCCTTCAATCTGTTGCAGATAGCCATGGGTAAATATCAAGGCAAAAAAGACTACCGGCACGGCAGCGAGGAATGCACTGGCGTACTGCTGGTCAATCTCGGCACACCCGATGCGCCCACCAAAAGCGCGTTACGCCGTTACCTCAAGGAGTTCCTGTGGGACCCGCGCGTGGTCGAGTTTCCTCGGCCATTGTGGTGGCTGGTGCTGAACCTGGTGATCCTCAATATCCGACCGGCGCGCAGTGCCAAAATCTATCAAAAGGTATGGACTGACGAAGGCTCACCGTTACTCGTTATCTCAAAACAACAGACGGAAGCATTACAGTCGCTCCTGGCGGGCAAGTTCGCTGGTCCGGTAAAGACCGTGTTGGCGATGCGTTACGGTAACCCTTCGATTCGCGCCGGGCTGGAGGAATTACGCCAGGCGGGCGCGCGCCGTGTGCTGGTGTTGCCGCTGTATCCGCAATACTCAGCAAGTACCGCGGCTTCCATCTTCGATGCAGTCAGCAATGAGCTTAAAACCTGGCGCTGGATACCCGAGACGCGATTCATCAATGAGTACGCGGGTGATAAGGCCTACATCCAGGCCTGTGCCACGCGCATCAAACAACATTGGGCGGAACACGGTCGTAACGATTATCTATTGTTCTCGTTTCACGGCATACCCAAACGTTACTTACTTAATGGCGATCCGTACCACTGCCAGTGCCATAAGTCTGCGCGCCTGATTGCCGACGTATTAGAGCTTAACGAAAATCAATGGCAACTCACTTTTCAATCTCGCTTTGGACGCGAGGAATGGTTACAGCCGTATACCGACCATACCCTCAAGGCATTGCCCGGCAAAGGCACAAAATCCGTCGATATCTTCTGCCCCGGCTTTGCCGCCGATTGTCTTGAGACGTTGGAAGAAATCGCCATGGAGAATCGCGGTTATTTTATGGAGGCCGGTGGCGAGAAGTTCAGTTACATCCCGGCGCTGAATGATATGCCAGAACATATTGAAGCATTGAGTGCTCTTGTAATGCGACATGTGCAGGGATGGGATGAGGCCGAAAGAACCTGGGATGAAGCTGAAGTCAAACTGCAACGGTCGTTGTCGAGGGAGAGGGCGGTGAAGATGGGGGCGGAGAAATGAGGCTGCTGTGGCTAAGTGTTAATTATATTTTGGATGACGGCGTAGCCCAGATGACACGTTACAGGCTTCAAAATATTATTGTCATACCCACGGAAGTGGGAGAAGTGCCACCTGGATGTGGCGGTTACGGACCTAAGGATGGAATCCAGTGGTTTTAAATGTGTCGCTTCGCGACGATTATGTTATGTGGGTATTCGCGCCAGCCTACGCAACTGAGGGTATGCTACTTTTCTTTGCTTGTCTAAAGAAAAGTACCCAAAAGAAAAGACACCCGGCGACTTGTATTACGCTCAGCCACTAAGGCTCCCTGCGCTTCTCACGAAAATCGGCGCTCACCTAACTCGCGATCTCGCGTGCGTTCGATTGCGCTCAAGCAGGGGACTCGCTTCTCCCGGTTTTTGCTGCGATGCTCGGCTGCGTCGAACGGGATAAAAGTCAAAATCAAAAATCGCTTGCAAACTACTCAGCGTTTTCCATGTTTGGCCTTGAATATGATAATACGTGGAAATATAGTCCGTATATATATGTAATAAATACATGGAAACCGGGTTCCGCGTATCAACAAGTTATGTTCTTGAGAGATGAGGCATGCTGCAAATCTTCATTCGCTCGTTGGTTATCGCGTTTGTGATCACGCTCTGCTCTTTTCTTCTGATGGATTGGTTTATTACGGCTGGAGAAGATGAGCTTAGGGAATATTGCATTACGGAAGGTAAAAGCGACCCAGAGTGCTAACACTATTTTTTAGTGCCTAGTGAAGATGTGAGGGAGGTGAGAACCGAAATACAATTGGTGTTGCACCTAGCGCAACTGTCGCCGGTCTTCTTCTTGTCATTTATTAGCAGTGCAATATCCGGTGTTTGGAATCGATATAACCCAATAAAAAGTGAAAAAACACAACCAGGCGCTCAACCAGGACGGCTTGTTTCGCTACGCCGCCAGTTAGCGTCGCCGTTATGAGCAAATAAGAATGTCAGCATGAATTATGAAGAATTCAATGAATTTTGTCGCTGCCTACCGGCTACTTCATATGTCATGCAATGGGGAAACTCTCATGTATGGAAGGTGGGGGGAAAGGTATTTGCTATTGGGGGTTGGGAGAAGGATGGTCAACCAGCATTCACATTTAAAACTTCCGAACTCAATTTCCATGTTTTGAGTGACGAGCCCGGATTTCGGCCAGCACCTTACATGGCCTCTCGTGGAATGAAGTGGATACAGCAATATGATGTGCCTGGTTCGGAAGATGATGAGCTAATGTACTACCTAAAAGAATCTCACCGTATTGTTTCTTTAGGCTTAACTAAGCAGAAGCAAAAAGAACTTGGTCTCAATCAGGATTAACTGTGGTTGTTGAACGAAGTATACAAGAACTCATAACAAATCATTCAAGTTCGCCCGCAAAAAGCGCGGACAGGGACGTTCCATAAAGTGGCGCGCCCTTAATTCAAATATTGAGACTGTAGAAAAACCCAATCAAACCGCCAAAACATTGATAAAATGACTCCACATCATCGCGAGTCGATCACAATGCCTAAATTTATCCCCCACGATCCGAACCAAAGCAAGATGGTGGTGATCAATTACGCGGATCAATTGCAACCTGGTACCTTTGAGTTTGCGATCAACCATGCATTAATCGGAGTCAGAGAACAATTTCCGCTAGTATTAGAAACAATTGCTCTCTGACTCCGATTTTGTCAATACCGTGCATGTGTTGAGCTAATCGGTTATAGCTGATGGGTTGCCACCCATCCTACAAAATACGGGTTGCTGGCTTATCCAGTGATCTCGCTTAATACGCTTCCAATCATGCTCTCCGCCTGTGACGTATAGCTGCTAACGATATGTTGTTATGGTGTGGCATGTTGTTGGCGTTATCTGAGGTTCAGCAAAATAAACGGTTTAATAAACGCGATGAATGGGGCATGCTCAACTTTATTGGTTCTCCGCAAGTGACTGCGAGTTTAATTCGAGTCTGACTGGTTTCACGTGCCGATAGCAGGTTGCCAGTTAAATTGTCCCGTCTATCAGTTTATAGCTATATACTTATAGATCTGACATAACATTTCAGACACAATCAGAAGTGTTTCAGGGAATGCGAGTTTGTGCTCATGGATTTCCCTGAATATTTTTCAAATGGACTTAATATTTGTTGAAGGAGCAACATACAGATGATTGCTACATATAAGTATTTTTTAAGTATTCTATTGTTGTTTCTGCTTGTGCAGCCTGCATTTGGCTCAGACCTGGATCAGCGCCTGCTCACACACGATCAATTTAAGGAAAAGATTACCGTAAGATATAGTGAAGTACTCGATCTTCGCGGGGAGATTGTGGACGAGCTTCTTTTCCCTCTACAACGAGTTGGTATTTCGCTGAGGGATACAGATAAACTTGATGAATATTTAAACAACAAGACAACTGTGCTGGCTTTTGATAAAGACGGTTCACAACTGGAAACGCTTCAAAAGCTACTCAAGAAGAAAGGTATAAGAAGCTATTATTTCCTGAAGGGCGGTGTAGACGGGGTGTTCGGTCATCGTGTGTCGGGACTATGAACTATAGTTCGTTCGGGGTAGGGCAGTAATACATAATCCACCGGATGTAACATCGCGACTTAATTAAGTCATGATAATCTGATTAACCACTTGTTCTGTGCGAGCAGCATAAATATTCATACACATATTTATGCATCCAGGTGGGCGTTCATCTTTTAGTTCGCTTGGCGAAGCGTGCCTTGTCGTCCGCGTAGAAGTTTCGATAGGCTGTGACGGGTCACCGGGGGCTTTGTATTTGTCCGGCATGGCCTGTGCAAATTCCGTCAGGCCTTTTTTTGTATGTGTGTGAATCGATTTGTTTTAGTGCCAAAATCGACTTGTGGTCTATCTCTTTTTTAAACCGATGGTGATATTCATTGTCCAGTTCCAGGGCGAGTTTTTGAAGCCAGATAAAGTTATCGTAGGATTGTTCGACCAAGAGTACGCAGGGATGTTTGACATGAGTTGATTTGTAACGCGTTGTGATGCCATATTTATTCGGAACGGTACAAAGCATCTGTATGCTCTCAGGAATCATTTTCACGACACGCTGATCACAGTGATAGCGTGTGCATTTTTTGATGTTTGCGTCGAGTACGAATATGCTCATGTAAAAACCAGGGTCACCAGATAATGTATTGTTGTTGACGATGGTATGGCACGGAGTAACTCTCTTCGATGTGTAGCTATAACCTTTATTTTGATTCGCTCAGAACACTCCCAATCATGTTTTCCGCCTGTGACGCATAACCGCCACCGAATAAATTGAAGTGGTTGAGAATGTGGTAGATGTTGTAGAAGGTTTTGCGGACTTTGTAGCCGGGGTCGATGGGCCAGCTGTCGTGGTAGGCGTCGTAGAAGCTGCTACCGAAGCCGCCGAAGAGTTCGGTCATGGCGAGGTCGGCTTCGCGGTCGCCGTAGTAGATGGCGGGGTCAAAGATGACGGGGCTGCCTTGTGCATCGCTGCTGTAGTTGCCGCTCCATAGGTCACCGTGTAATAGGGATGCTTCGGGTTGGTAGTTTGTAAACAACATATCGAAGCTTTCCATCAGGCGTTCGCCCTTGCGTTGCAGGCTGCCGCTACAGCCGTTGCGTGCGGCGAGTTCCAGTTGATAACCGAGACGGTGCTCGCGCCAGAAGTTTATCCAATCGATATTTGGTGTATTGATTTGCGGTGTTGAGCCAATGGTGTTGTCAGTATGCCAACCGAAGCTGGGTGAGGTTTTGCGGTGCATTGCTGCGAGTTGTTGGCCGAATAAGGCCATGTTGCCGCGGCCACCGAGGCTGATGTATTCCATTACCACCCAGGCCTTGCTGCTGTTGCTGCCGGTGCAGACCGGTAGCGGTACCTTGATGGCTTGTGCTGAAGCGAGTTCCTGCAGGCCGGCTGCTTCGGCCTCGAACATGTCGAGGTAGGCACTGCTATGCAGTTTGACGAAATAGTCCTGTCCGTTGCCGCTGATGCGGAACGCCTCGTTGATGCAGCCGCCGCCGATACTTTGGCTGTTATCAACGCTGAAGCTCTTGCCTGTGGCTTGGCTGATGTTGTCGGCGATGGTAGACCAATGTTGCATAATATCTTCAGGGTTATGTAGGATTTTCTATTTTATTAGCAGATTGACAGTTTATGTTAATCGGCGTCACAAACCAGCTTAAGTAGGATGGGTGAAGCGTAGCGTAACCCATCGACTCGGTTAATTAAGACGTCACGCGTGATGGGTTATCACCCATCCTACAAATGTATACCTTATATTTCCAGCCAGTCACCCGGTTGCAGGTCGTTCAGTGTCCAGGAGCCGACACGGTAGCGTATCAGGCGCAGTGTAGGAAAGCCCGTTGCCGCAGTCATGCGGCGCAGCTGGCGGTTACGGCCTTCTTTTAATGTCAGTTCAATCCAACTGGTAGGAATGCTTTTACGGGTACGGATGGGTGGGTCGCGTGGCCATAGTTGTGCTGGTTCGTCTATGCGCTCGGCCTTTGCGGGCATGCTGATGCCATCCTTGAGTTCAACGCCGTCGTGTAATTGTGCTAATGCAAGGTCATCAATGTCACCTTCGACCTGTACCCAGTAGGTCTTGCTCGTTTTATGTCTGGGATCGCTAATACGGTGTTGCAGTTTGCCGTCATCGGTGAGTACCACCAGGCCTTCGCTGTCCCGGTCAAGACGTCCCGCGGCATAGATGTGTTTTACCGGAATAAAATCAGCAAGGGTTTGCCGCCCATCCTGGTCCGTGAACTGACACAGCACGTCGAAAGGTTTGTTGAAAAGAATAATGCGTGACATGGTTGTATTTGCTGATCGGTGAAGCGCCCTACCAGAACTGAATAGAGATGCGTCAATAAATTAAGAACGATTCAAGTTGTTTCTTTGCTAGAGAGAGTGTCTCGCTGAAAAGGCATACGCTACAATAGTGAATGTTAGAGCTATTGCAATATAAATTAAACCTATAAGGGCTCATGTACGCACCTGTGAAATTGCTTTTTCTGCACCACTTGCTTTGTAGGTTCCAGTGGAATCAAAATAGTTGTTCTGGCGAGAGGAGAATATAAAAGCTAGTAGATAACATGCTGCCACTATAAGAAGCATTAAAATAGTCGGGAAACGATAAATGCCTGGTAACGCTATTAATAATGGCCTATAGGATAAAGCAAGACATAAATGCCTGATATTTTTGATCGATTGAATTCGTCAAATATATTCGAGTGGCGATATACCGCTGTCGAAGCACGGATCGATATCACTGTGAGCATAATGAAAAATGCAACATCTAGTAACATCCCTGCGCGTGCCGTTTAGGTGTTTGATTTTCTGAAAATGTTCGAGTTACTGTCCCCTGACAAACGGCAGATAACGCGGCCGCCAGAAGCGTGAGCGCAGATAGGCATCCAGGTCGCGGTCAGAGAGTTCGGTCTTGCCGGCTACACCCTCGCGCAAGGCGCATTCGATAACGCGTACCGCGACGCGTATCGAGACTTCCTGCAATTCGCTAACCGGCGGGTAGATGCGGCCATTTTCGAGATGATTAGCGGCAGTGTACTCGGCGAGCGCATAGGCCGCCGTCGAGACCATATCGTCGGTGATTTTTTTGGCCTCACACAGGACGGCAGCGAAACCCAGGCCGGGGAAGATAAAGGCGTTGTTGCCCTGGCCGATGGGATAGGTGTTACCGTTATGTTCCACATCCGGGAAAGGACTGCCGGTCGCCACGATGGCGCGGCCGGAGGTCCACTCCAGTATGTCGGCGGGTATGCCTTCGCTGGAGGCCGTTGGATTCGATAGCGGGAAAATAATCGGCCGCGTGGTCTTCTGGCTGATCGCCTTGACGATCGGTTGGGTGAAGGAATTGGGGTGTCCACTAAGCCCCAGCAGTGCGGTAACATTGCCGTTTTCAATCGTTTCCAGCAGTGTCGGGATGCTACCGGTGATGTTCCAGTCTTTGATGCTCGCCGCGGGTTGCGCAAACTTTTCCTTGTAGACATCCATGGCGCGGTCATCCACTAGCAGGCCCTTGGAGTCGAGCACGAAGACCTGTGAATGTGCCGCTTCCCTTTGCACGCCTTCACGCACCAAGCCTTCGATAATGGCGCTGGCGACCCCGGCGCCACCTGCGCCTGCGCCGTAAACGATAATGCGTTGTTCACTGAGGCCTTCATTTTTCAAACGGCATGCAGACAGCATGCCCGCAAGTGCTACCGCGCCGGTGCCTTGTATGTCGTCATTAAATGACGCCACCTTGTCGCGGTAGCGATCCAGTACCGTGAAGGCCACCTCCTTGGAAAGGTCTTCCCATTGGATGATGGCCTTGGGCCAGCGTGTGGTAATGGCATCGACAAATTTGTCGATGAATTCGAGATAACCTTTGCCGCGAATCCGCCGTTGGCGCACACCAAGATAGAATTCATCATTAATGAGGTCGAGCCGGTCGGTGCCAACATCAAGTTTCACCGGCATGGTATGAAATGGACTGACGCCACCGCCGACGGTGTACAACGCGAGTTTGCCGATAGAAATCGCCAGGCCACCGTAACCCTGGTCGCCAATGCCAAGAATCGCGGAGGAATCGGTGGCCACGATCGTACGCACGTCGTTCCAGGGGTAGTTGTGCGCGACACTCTGCGCGCGGTCAATGTTAAGCGGCGAAAATGACAGGCCCCGGGCGTTTTGATATAGCGAACTGTATTCCTGCACCGCCTGGCCGACCGTCGGGGTATAGACGATGGGCATCATCTCTTCCAGATAACGTTCCAGCAATGCGTAGAAGAGGATTTCCGAACGTTCCTGCAAGGCACGCAAGTACTGATACTTGGCGATTGATGTCGGTTGACGCTGATAGCCGCGGTAAACACGCAGGATTTGCTGGCTGAGGGTGTTGACCTGCGGCGGTAGCAGGCCATCGAGACCGAGTGCGATGCGTTCTTCCTGGGTGAAGGCGGTGCCCTTGTTGGTAAGCACCAGACGCATCAATGCGATGCCCATAAGGTACACTTCCATGTACTCATTACCCTGGGCATCCTTTTTGATGTCGAAGTACGGACTAAGAGGTGGCATCTGTTGGCCTATTATTTGTTAACAACAGTATAAGACTATCTGGAATTTTTGCAGTAGCTAATTTTATTAATGCTAAGGAATGATGAATTAAATCATTAGCGGCATGATCCGGGGTTCCTGGCAGTTAACAAAACATGAGATGACACGTTAGTAGGATAGCGGCGCCGTTCAGCCTAATAATTTTTGCCAGCGCTGTTGCCGCGCCTTGCTGAAGCCAAGCCCGTCGAACAGTTTTGTTAACTTATCTTCATCATAGCGTCTGCGGCCCAGGTCGAGCCTTCCAGGTAGGTCGACTTCGCAATAGATGGCGGTGAGACGCTTCGCCAGGCGCACGGCGTCCTGGTGTTCATCGAGCAGTCGCTGCAGGCGCGCCGCACCCCGGATTTTCATATCGCCTATGGTGTCGATGTTGTCCAGCAGGTTATCCAGGCTGTCGAATTTTTTGAGCAGTTTGGCGGCGGTAGCCGGACCGATACCCGGTACCCCGGGTATGTTGTCCACCTTGTCGCCGGCAATTGCCAGCATGTCCGCGATTTGGTCCGGGCGGACGCCAAAATGTTTTTGTACGCCACGCGAGTTGAGCTTGTGGCCTCTGGCGTAGTCCCACCACAGGTCTTCGTTTTCCACCAGCTGCGCGAGGTCCTTGTCTGCGGTGACGATAGTGTTGTGCAGGCCCTCACCACGCATGGTTTTCGCCAGGGTGCCGATGATATCGTCGGCCTCGTAACGGTCGCTGCCCAGTTCAGTGATGCCGGCCGCGCGCAGGAACTCACGGCAGAGTTTGAACTGGTGCTTGAGCTCGTCCGGGGCCGATTCACGGTTGGCCTTGTAGTCAGGATAGATCTCGTTGCGGTGCGAGGATGTCAGGCTTTCATCGAAGGCAAAGGCAATGGATTCCGCTTCGGTGTATTCAAGTAACTGCGCCACAAAGTCAGTGAAGCCATACACCGCGTTGACGGGTCGGCCCTGATCACACGTTATGGTGTCCGGCAGTGTGAACCAGGCGCGGAACACATAAATGCTGGAATCGACAAGATAGACGCGGTTTTCGGCGGGCATGGACTCAATGTCTATCAAGTGAATGGATTATTCAAGCTCCAAAGCTGCCGGGTGGCGAACCCGCATGCGTAGCGCCCCTTTATGGGCGTAGAGCCAGCCACGCGCAGTAACCAGTTTACCCTTGAGGCCTTGTAGGTTGATGCCCTGGAAATAGCTGGCATCCTTGTGATCGATACGTATACCAAGTCCGCCTTCCATGTTCAGCCAGGTTGATTTGCGACTATTGCCTATACGAACGATTTTGCCCTGTACGATACGCCAGCCACGTTCACTGCGGTTTAATTTCACGCTCGCTATGGTTTCGTATTGCGGCAAAGACCAGATCCCCAGCGTTTGCCGGCGCGCAGCCGATTCGCTCTGCTGATAACAATTCGCAGCCCATGTGTTGGGTGGTATGACCAGGGTTGTTGCCAGTCCAGAGCGTAACAAATCGCAATAGCACTTCGTGGTCGTGTTGTTGTAGCAACTTCGTCAGTTTGTTGCTGGCCTTGCGTGAATAGGGTTGCGCCGGCGTATCTTTGCGGCCCAGTTCGGGGGTGTCGATGCCGATCAGGCGCAGCTTGCGGCCATCAGCGAGGCGGATGGTATCGCCGTCATATACCCACTCGACGCGCGCAGTTTCGTCAATACGGTCCGGCAGACAGCTTGCGGCCTGACTGCGCACACCGGCTGACGACAGCAAACAGGCAATAAAAAGGGCGCTCCATGGGAGCGCCCTCGATCTGCACGCGTAGTGCATAGTGTTGGTGTGGCTTACTTGCCGCCGTAGCGTTTACGGAATTTGTCGACTTGTCCTGCCGTATCAAGGATCTTTTGCTTACCCGTGAAGAATGGATGACAGCTGGAACAGACCTCGATATGGAGATCGCTGTTGCCATAGGTCGATTTCGTCTTGAATGTGTTACCACAGCTGCAGGTGACTGAAATCTCTTTGTAGTCCGGATGGATGTCGGCCTTCATTGTTCGCATACCCAGTTAAGCAAAAATAAGGTCGGGCATGATACTCAAATTGATTACCCGGAGCAAGTTTCCCTGGGGGCGGATTTCTCCTAAGTTATTGTCCACTTTGAGCTTTGTGGGTTATCCACATTTTTTGTGGATAACTTTGTGGAGTAAATGGGACTAGAAGGTAAAAAACACGCGTATATGAATCTTTTGTTGCAATGCGCAAAAAATAACCACTTTAGTAACTAATTGTTTTATATCGATTTATTTGTTGTTAATTGTTGAGAGTAACAAATGTGACGGTTTTTTGGCAAGTGATCACTGTAATTCCTTGATACTGTGTATAAAAACACCGGGTCATGCTGCTCCGCCGGTTCGGGGTTGATGTTTGCAGCGGTGCTAAGTCGCTGATTTACTGGCGGGTGATGCATGCTTAAACTGTCGACATGAGTCTTTTCATCAAAATCTCTCTGGGGGCCGCTATCGTTGTGGCCGCCCTGGTATTCATCCCGCTGGGGCCAGACGATGAAGCCGTGTTGAGCCCTCTCAAGATACACCGTTTGCTACAGGGCGGCGAAGAGGCGGAAACGGCTAAACCTACCGCGTCGCGCGATCGCGTCTACAAGTGGCAGGATGCCGGCGGGCAGTGGCATTTCAGCAATCAAGCACCCGCCGAGGGTCAGGCATCACAGGTCATGGAGATCGACCCGAGCGAGATTACGACCCTGCCAGCAGATTAATCAAGGCAGCAGTCGAGTTAAGGAGCCACTGATTAATTCTTGAGCGGTTGATTTGTGTCCGTAATCACCAACTTCGGCGTGTAGATTTTCGTAATAGCGGGCTATTAGCTGCGATCTACGCCTTGCCACGTCAATTTAGACATGGGTCGATTTTGAACGACAACTCATTCCACACAGACTCAACCAGAGACCTCCTAGTCATCGTCACGGTGTGCGCGGATCCCGGCGAGGTCTCCCGCATCGTCTACCGTCACTTCAACAACTACGGGTACACAGCAGACCTGACAGTCTTCATAGTAGATCTGGTTGCCTACGGTGCAATCGACATCCAGTTCCAACCGCTCGCCGCAGTAGGGGCAGGTGACTTCGATATCTTCAATTAGAGCGCTCATTGTCTGGAAGAAATAATGCGATTAAATCGTTTAAAAACCGTTTGCCTAGTGTTGAAGGGCACATACGAGTGTCATCAACATCCAGCAAGCCCTTTTGCACGGCCTCAGCAAGTAACGGCTGTATCGCGGTAAGCGGTAATCCCGTGCGCTGACTGAATAATGCTGTATCAACGCCTTCGCTAAGTCGAAGGGCGTTGAGCATGAATTCGAAACATGCATCGGCCGCAGTTAGTCTGGTTTCATTACCTTCGAGTGCGTCCTGCGCGGCGGTTTCCATGTACTGACGGGGTTGCCGGTACTTCTTGCGGCGCAGTATGGACTGCCGAGCCGCATCTGTAATTTTGCCGTGTGCACCTGCACCAATGCCGAGATAATCTCCGAATTCCCAGTAATTAATATTATGCCTGCAATGTTTGTGATTGCGAGCATATGCTGAGACTTCATATTGATTATAGTCATGATTTGCTAATATGTTCTGGCCCATTTCCTGCATCGCCAATAGTGTGTGATCGGTGGGCAAAACCGGTGGTTGGGCGTGAAACAAAGTGTTGGGTTCCAGTGTGAGTTGATAAAACGAGATATGTGTCGGTTCGAGTGCGATGGCGGTATACAGGTCGTGTTGGCTTTGTTCAGGTGTTTGCTTTGGCAGGCCAAACATCAGGTCTAAATTGATATTTTCGAAGCCGGCTTTGTGCGCGGTTTCGACCGCCATTGTCGCTGTCCTGCCATCATGGATACGGCCGAGACGGGTTAGCATGTCATCATTAAAGCTTTGCACACCGATAGACAGGCGGTTGATACCGACTTCGCGGAATGCTGAAAATTTTTCCTGCTCGAAGGTGCCTGGATTGGCCTCCATGGTGATTTCCATGTCAGGGCGCAGTGCCAAACGAGCGCGCAATCCGGCAAGCAGACGTTCCATCGCTTCGGGAGAAAATAGGCTGGGTGTGCCACCACCGATAAACAGGCTGCTGATACTGCGGCCCCAGATCAGTGGTAATTCGTTTTCCAGGTCTGCCAGCAAGGCATCGACATAACGGTCTTCGGGTACGCTATCAGGGCACTTACGCACACACCAGGGAATGTGGACATAGACTGATAGTGGCAGGGCTTCTGAGAATTGAAACATAGAGATTGAGGCGTGAGGGATCCAGACACATTGTAACTCGGATCAGGCCGTCTAAAGAAAGAGGGGGCTTATGCCCCCTCGAATCATTATACGACAGTGATACGTCAGTCTAGAAGGACAGGCCGACACCCAGGCTGAATACCCAGGGATTGATGTCGACGTCAATTTCGCCCACTGCGGTATCAGCGGTTGTTTCGATATTGATATATCGAACATCGGCATTCACGAACCACTTGTCATTGATGTCTACGTCTACACCCAGTTGTGCGGCCAGGCCGAATGAATTGTCAAGGCTGAGGTCAGTGCCTGCGAGTGCGCCGCTGGTGTCCTCACTGAAGAATAGGGTGTAGTTGAGTCCTGCGCCGACATAAGGCCTTATGTTGGAGTCGGGCGTGAAGTAGTACTGTAGCGACAATGTCGGTGGCAGGTGCTGTACTTCGCCGACCTGAGAGCCATCACTCTTGAGCTCGATGTCATGTTTGAAGGGCAGGGATGCCAGCAGTTCCACCCCGATGTTCTTGCGTAGCATATATACGCCATTAATAAAGGCCTGTGTTCCCGCTTCGACGCTGACGATATCCGGATCACTGTCGTCATTGGGTTGTACTGTCGCAACGCCAAAACGTATCAGTTTGTCGCCTTGCTCGAGTGCTGAAGCCTGGCCTGCAAAAATAAGTAGCCCCGCTGCCAGTAGCAGGAATGTAGTTGCTCTGTAAAACATGATTGTCTCTCTCTACTTGCTAAAAAATTTGTTGCTAAATATATGAGAGCATGGAAGGGTTGTACTTGACCTAAGTCATGGTGTCGGGTGACGTGTTGATTCCTGGGTCATTGACTAAGACTTTCAACCAGCTTGCGCAGCGCCTGCGCACGATGACTGATCTGGTTCTTGACTTCGGGTGGCAGTTCGGCCGACGCGCAATCATGCGTTGGCACATAGAATAATGGATCGTAACCGAAGCCGTGTTCACCACGCGGCGCGTGTAGGATGCGGCCTTCCCAGCTGCCGGTACAAATCAATGGCATCGGGTCGGCGGCATGGCGCATGTAGACGATGACGCACTGATAGCGTGCGCTACGCTGTGTGTCCGGCACGTGTTTGAGTTCGGTGAGAAGTTTGTCGTTATTGTCCTGATCATTACAGTCCGGCCCTGCGTAGCGGGCAGAATAGATGCCGGGTGCACCATTCAATGCGTCAATCTCGATGCCCGAATCATCCGACAGCGCTGGTAAGCCGGTCACTTCGGCGGCATGGCGCGCCTTAATGATGGCGTTTTCGACAAAGCTGAGGCCGGTTTCTTCCACCTCTGATACATCGAATTCCGATTGTGGCAGCACCTCATAATCCAAGCCGGTCAGTAGCTTACCGATTTCACGTAGTTTACCCGGGTTGCCGCTGGCAAGAACGATGCGTTTCATGTTTAGCCTGCCAGGACGTCATGTTGCTTGGCGATGATATTGGCAATGCCTTGCTGTGCGAGGTTGAGCATGGCATCCAGTTCCTCGCGGCGGAAGGCGTGGCCTTCTGCGGTACCCTGCACCTCAATAAACGCGCCTGCATCGTTCATCACCACGTTCATATCGGTTTCTGCCGACGAATCCTCAGGGTAATCCAGGTCCAGTACCGGTGTGCCTTCATAGATACCGACCGAAACCGAGGCGACGGTGCCATGCAACGGGCTTGCTTTGATCAGTTTTTTATCGAGCAAGTGGGAAATGGCGTCGTGAAGTGCGACATACCCTCCGCTGATAGAGGCGGTGCGCGTACCGCCGTCGGCCTGGATGACATCGCAATCAACGGCAATTGAGCGTTCTCCCAAAGCTTCCAGATCGATGGCGGCGCGCAGCGAACGGCCGATCAGGCGTTGTATTTCCATGGTACGACCACCCTGCTTGCCGCGTGCCGCCTCGCGGCCCATGCGACTACCAGTCGAGCGTGGCAGCATGCCGTATTCCGCGGTTACCCAGCCTTGTCCGGCGCCGCGCAGGAATCCGGGTACGCGTTCTTCCACCGAGGCGGTGCAGATCACTTTGGTATCACCAAATTCAACCAATACAGACCCTTCAGCATGTTTGGTGTAATTGCGTGTAAAGCGGATGGGGCGAAGCTCGTCAGGGGCGCGGCCGCTGGGTCTCATGTGATTCTCCGGTCAATTTGAAGAGGGGATATGATCATGATCATAAAGCGGCGCATTATACCCATCTATGTTGATTGATGTGCGGCGGACGGAGGTTGATAATGCGGCAGGGTTATGCGCCAAACTGACATGAATTCGACATTCGAGGGGTTTTGATATTAATGATTAGGAGTATGACGGCCTTTGCTCGCCGTGAGGCAACAGGTGAATGGGGCGCATTGGTTTGGGAGCTGCGTTCGGTGAATCACCGCTATCTCGAAGTCAGTTTGCGTTTGCCAGAAGATTTTCGCGGTCTCGAGGCACAATTACGTGACAAGGCCAATGTCAGGCTGGGGCGCGGTAAAGTCGATGCGACGCTGAGGTATAAACTGAATGACCTGATGGCAACCGAGATTGTTGTGAATCATGATTTAGTCAACGCCCTGGTCAAGGCCACACATCAGGTTGAGGAATTGATGAATAACCCGGCCCGCATCAGCGCGATGGCGGTGTTGAGCTGGCCCGGTGCGACCTTGCAACCGGAGCAGGATATGACACCGATGATATCTGCAGCACTCGCGTTGTTTGATGAGGCTATGGATGAGCTTGTCGAGAGTCGTCAGGGTGAAGGTGGGCGTATCAAGGAAATGATTGAATCGCGTTGCCGGCAAATGCAGGAGATCGTCGCCAGTGTGCGTACGCGTCGTCCGCAAGTGCTGGCCGCGTTGCGCGAAAAACTGCTGGGGCGTCTGGCTGATCTTGATATCGAATCAGACAATAATCGGTTGGAGCAGGAACTGGTGTTGTTAGCGCAAAAACTGGATGTTGATGAGGAGCTAGATAGGCTCGATAGTCATCTTAAAGAGGTTGGAAGTGTTCTTGAGCGCGAAGAACCCGTGGGCCGACGCCTGGATTTCCTGATGCAGGAATTTAACCGCGAAGCGAATACCCTGGGCTCCAAGTCTTCTGATATCGAGACCACCCAGGCTGCCGTTGATATCAAGGTATTGATCGAGCAAATGCGCGAGCAGGTACAGAATATCGAGTAACATCGAACCGTTTGTCGTTGGCGTTGTCTGTTTTTAACGGATACAGATCTCTTTTCCATTCGGGTTTGCAAGATGACTTCGGCACTTCATTTAACCTACAAACTGGCGCGCCGCATTGTCATTGGCATCATAGGCAGTAGCGTGGTGTTGCTTGGCGTCATAATGTTGGTCACGCCGGGGCCGGCAGTTGTGGTGATTCCTGCAGGCTTGGCGATTCTTGGTCTGGAGTTTGCCTGGGCGCGGCGCTGGTTGCGTAGAATCAAGCAAGGCGCCAGTCGTGTCTGGGATGACCAAAAAAATAAAGCAGCAAAGCAAACCTACGGAAACACATATAAGGACCGGTAAGAACCCATTCAAAGCGGAGAGATTATTCACTGATCCCTGCTTGAAATCATATTCTTTAGCCATACATAGTGGTTATACGGGTGTGGTCTGCGGCCTTGAAATTCTGCAAGATCACCCCATCTATTTAACCAGTTAACAGTTTAGATTTTGTGTGGAGGTTTAGTATGGCTACATTAATGCGTTATGAGCCCTTGTTTCATCAATCAAGGGGTTTGTTGAACCAGTGGCGTCGTGATATGGATCGCATGTTTGACCGCTCTTATGATGTCGAGGAAGCGGACGTTACGGCTGCTGCCTGGACACCCGCGGTTGATATTGAAGAGGCGCAGGACGCGTACATCCTACGCGCTGATCTGCCTGGTGTTGATCCGCAGGATATCGAAATCCATATGGAAGACGGTGTGCTATTGATTAGTGGTGAACGTAAGTCGGAGGTCAAGGAGGAACGTGAAAATTACACGCGTGTAGAGCGTGCGCATGGTAGTTTTTTCCGTCGCTTTACATTACCGGATACAACTGATGCCGACGCTATTTCTGCCAAGAGTGGTAATGGTGTGCTGGAGGTTCGTATTCCCAAACAGGAAAAGTTGCAACCGCGGCGTATCACGGTGCAATCCCAATAGCAGACGCCAACCAATGGGTATGGCAACAACGCCGTGATACGGCGTTGTTGCCTGTTAGGTGTCTTGTCCTAGACACGGAACTTATCCCTCGCCACTGCGTCTCTTGAACAGTAAAAACACATACCGTTTTTTCCGAGGAGCACAATGAAAGCTAATTCCTTTCTGGTCGCGCTGTTATTAAGTTCAACTGTACTGCTATCTAGTCTGCCTCCGCTTGCGCAGGCGGCTTTGCCGCAGGCAATTGATGGTGAAGCACTGCCGACACTCGCACCTATGTTGGAACGTGTAACGCCCGCGGTCGTGAATATCTCGACACAGGGTCGCGTGGTGGCGCAAAGCCCGCTGTTGTCCGACCCATTCTTCAGACGGTTTTTCAATATCCCCGAGCATCGTCAGGAACGGCGCACACAGGGTCTCGGGTCGGGCGTAATTATTGATGCGCGCAAGGGCTACATCCTTACCAACCACCATGTTATTGACAAGGCTGAGGACATTACTATCAGACTCAATGACGGTCGCTCGTTTGAAGCTGAACTGATCGGTTCGGATCCGGACGCCGATGTGGCCGTGATTCGCATTGATGCCGATGGCCTGACAGAAGTGAAAATGGCGGATTCCTCGCGCCTGCGGGTGGGGGATTTTGTAGTGGCGATTGGTAATCCCTTTGGTCTTGGACAAACAGTCACATCCGGGATTGTCAGTGCCCTTGGACGCAGTGGTCTGGGTATCGAGGCCTATGAGGACTTTATTCAGACCGACGCCTCCATTAACCCCGGTAACTCGGGTGGCGCCCTGGTTAATTTGCGCGGTGAACTTGTGGGTATCAATACTGCGATCCTGGGGCCTAACGGCGGTAATATTGGCATCGGTTTTGCCATTCCCATTAACATGGCAGACCAGATTACAGAGCAACTGGTTGAATTCGGCGAAGTGCGCCGCGGGCGTCTGGGCGTAGCCGCCCAGGATCTTACGCCGGAGCTGGCGAAGGCTTTTGATACCCGCCAGAAACAGGGTGTCGTGGTTGCGCAGGTAGATTCCGGGTCACCGGCTGAAAAGGCGGGGCTCAAAGTTGGTGACGTGGTGGTTTCGGTGAATGGCCGCGAAGTACGCAGCTCGGCAGATATGCGTAATGTGATCGGTTTGCTGCGCATAGGCGCCGAGGTTGATATGGAGGTCGTGCGTGGCCGGCGTACACTGCGGCTGAAGGCTGTGGTTGCTGAACCGCAACTGCAAACCATCGAAGGCAAGCGTTTGAGCAGGCATCTGGACGGTGCGGTGCTGGGCGATATCGAAGAAGGATCGCGATATTACGGCCAGATAGAGGGCGTGCTGGTGTTACAGGTCGAGCGTGGCAGCGCCGCCGCACGTGCCGGCTTACGCCCGGATGACATTATTCTCTCCGTGAACAAACAGCACGTGGCTTCTGTCGACGAAGTCCAGCGGGCCATCAAACGGGGCGGGAGGGGTTTATTGCTGAATATTCAGCGTGGCAATAGCGCGTTGTTTATCCTGTTACAGTAAGCCGCTGCGGTATCAGCCGCCGGTGACGGGCGGAAAGAATGCCACTTCGTCACCGTCCTTCACAGGATGTTCGAGATTGACGTATTCCATATTGACGGCCATCAGTACATTAGCTGGTATTTCGGGCTGCGGTGCGACATGTGTCCACACCTCGCCAACAGTAGCGGCGGTGGAGGCGTCGAGGTCGTCGCCAGCACGGCCCATGGTCTCACGCAGGCTGGCAAAATATTTAACGGTGATGCTCATGTCTGTTAATCTCCGGTAGTAGACAGTTTAACACTAGTGGACAAGCTGATGAGTGAACTCACCCATTTCAATCGCAAAGGTGAAGCCCACATGGTTGATGTGGGTGACAAGGCCACAACGCAGCGCGTGGCGGTTGCTGAAGGCCGAATCAGCATGCAACAGGAGACACTCGAACTGATCAGCTCAGGGACACACCGAAAAGGCGACGTGCTGGGTGTTGCGCGCGTTGCCGGGATTATGGCGGCCAAAAAGACTTCTGACCTGGTCCCGCTATGTCACCCCCTAAGCTTGACCGCTGTAGAGGTTGAGTTGCAGCCTGAAACGAAGCCGCCGGCCGTGTATTGTCGTGTGCAGGTGGAAACGCGCGGGCCGACGGGAGTGGAGATGGAGGCCTTGACTGCAGTGCAAATCACCCTGCTGACCGTCTATGATATGTGCAAGGCTGTGGACCGTGGAATGGAAATGCAATCCATCCGCCTGTTGAGCAAGACAGGGGGCAAGTCCGGAGAGTGGGTGCGCGGCGCTGAAGATCGGGGGGTCTGCTAGCGTTCCCCGGGCAGAATTAATCAGCAGTCTTGCGAGAACCTATGTTCTTTTGGCTGTCTCTGCAAAACAATTGCATAGCGCTGATTATGTTCCTGGTACGCAATTTAATTTTGTCACGGCAGTCGCGAAACACCTGCAGATTCGTTTCCTTGTCGCCATTGGTATCGGGTGGTGCCACTGGCCAATGCTTGTGGTGAGCGCTGCTGGGGATATCAATAGGAAACTTGGCGTTGTCTTCGCAAATGGTCACGACGAGGTCTGCCCATGCCAGGATGCTGTCGTCGATGACCACCGCCTGGTTGTAGCGGATGTCGATATTATCCTCTTGCATCACTAGTACGGTTGTTGCACTCAGAGTCCCGGGCTTAACGCCGGCGGATTCCACGTCGACCATATCGGTGGCTGTTTCTCGCATGTAGGCCTCGGCCATTTGCGTGTGTGTGGCATTATCAGCCCCAACAAACAGAATGCGCGGTTTGCGGCGGAAGATCGGTAAGTCGTTGCCTTTTTTCATGAATAGCACACGGCGTATTGGCTGTTACTCCGTCCAGATTATTAATAGACGCTTAGCATACCATTAAATTTCCCAAGTGTGATATGCGACAGTTTTTGACAGTCGCTGGGCCAGTTAGGCTGTAACATAGTGTCTTCGGGCGATAATTGAACCCTGGATGGCTTCACGGCACTAAACAAGTGGGTATTAGCCTGCTGTCGGCACTATACTCACGGAACGCCTGCCCTACAAAACACTACGGAGACGCTTAATGAAGTGGATAAAACGCATCCTGTTGGTCGTTGGCATTCTGTTTGCTCTGATGCTGGCGGCGGTGATCACCCTTGCGGTGACATTTGATCCTAACGACTATAAAGACCGTATCGTGGCAGAAGTCCATAAGGCCACCGGCCGTGACCTGGTCTTGCAGGGTGATATCAAGCTTTCCGTGTTTCCCTGGTTGGGTGTGCGTCTGGGTGAGGCGCGCCTTAATAACCCGCAAGGTTTTGCCGATACGCCTTTTGCTCAGATTGAAGACGTCAATGTGCGTGCCGCCTTGCGCCCCTTGCTGCGTGGTGAGGTCCGCGCCGATGTGATCAGCCTTCGTGGCCTGAAACTCGATCTAAAAACCGACGCCCGTGGTAAGAGTAACTGGGACGACTTGTTGGCGCTGGCGGATGCAGATAAAGAAGAGGTGGCCAAGGAACAGCAAGCGATTGCCTTGCTGGTGGGTGGTATCGAGGTGATCGATGCGCAATTGGGTTGGGCTGATGAACAGGCTGGGCAAAGTCTGGAACTCGCGCCATTTAACTTGCAGGCAGGTACGATCGAGGTTGGCGGGTCGGGCGGCAAGGGTATTCGTATTGAAGGCATCGAACTTACTGATTCACAGTTGCATTGGGTGGATGCCGGCGCGGGAAATGATGTGAAAATATCTCCGGCCGTTATCCGCATCGGTACAGTTGAGCTGGGCCAGCCCTTCGATTTGGATGTCGAACTGGGCGTTGACAGTAAAGAACCGGCAATCAAGGGTACTCTTGGTCTTGCAGGGCGTGTGTCCTTCGATACGGAAGGGCAACGTTACGCCATCGCGGACATGCTCCTCAAGGTCAAGGCGACGGGTGAGGAATTTCCGGGTGGTCAGATCGATACCGTGTTGCGCGGCAATCTTGATGCCGACCTGAAAGCCGATATCGCCAAACTCGCACCGTGGTCGTTGCAGGCCTATGGTTTGTCACTGGATGGTGAGCTGGAAGCCACCGAGATTTCCAAAGCCCGCAAGTTCAAAGGGGAGCTTAAGAGCAAGCCTTTCAACCCCAGGGAATTGTTGGCTGCGTTGGGTGAAGCAGCGCCGGTTACTGCCGACGACAAGGCGTTGACTCGTGCTAAGCTGGATCTGAGTTATACGGCCACCCCTGACAGCGCCAATATTTCGAGCTTAATGATCCAGCTTGATGACACACTTATTAAGGGCAATGCTGCGTTACGCTCTTTCCATAAACCGAACATTAGCTTCGCCCTGGACGTCGATGACATTGATGTTGATCGCTACCTTGCGCCACCGGTAGATGACACCTCGGAAGCGGCGCAATCCGGAGCAGGTGATGATGCTATAAATTTGCCTGTGGAGAGTCTGCGCGACCTCACGCTCGCGGGTGATCTGAAAATCGGTAAGCTGAAGCTGCTAAACCTCAAGTTGGCCAAGGTGGCAGCCCGCGCGGATGCAAAACAGGGATTGATCAATATCGCACCCTTCTCGACGGCTTTGTATCAGGGTAATGTCAATGGCCGGGCATCGTTGGACGTGCGTGGGAAAACGCCTGCATATGCCATCAAGTCTGATCTCAAGGGTGTGAAGATCGGTGAGTTGATGCAGGACTTTGACAAGGAATATGACTATGTATCGGGTACCGGCAACGTATCGTTCGACCTGAAAACCCGAGGTAATCGTATTTCGGGCCTGAAAAAACAACTCCGTGGCCCGTTGGATCTCAATCTCAGTGATGGTGCGCTCAAGGATCCCAAGCTGGCAGAAAAGGTTGAAAAGGTTGCCGCCTTCCTGCAAGGACGTGAAACTAAACCGGCAGGCGAGCAGATCTTGTTCAAGGGTCTTAAGGGTACCGCCAATATTGCCCAGGGAGTGCTTCGTAACGATGATATGGAGCTGGTTGCGTCAGTTGTGCTTGCCAAAGGTAAAGGCAAGGTCGATATCGGGAATGACAGTCTTGATTACCAACTTGATGTGGCACTGGTTCCCAGGGTGAAACAACCGGCGGCAGCCGACGCCACGACAGGCGCAGCGCCTGCGCCCACGCAGCCGGTGGTCACAGAGCAGGCTTCAGCTGATATTTTCCCGCCGGGCACGCGTTATGTGCCTGTGTTTGTCAAGGGTCCGTTTTCTAATCTCAGCTACGGGCTGGATCTGAGCCGTGCTGCAAAGTCCGAGGTGAAACAAAAGATCGAAGCGCGCAAGGAAGAGCTCAAACAAGAACTTGAAGAGAAGAAGGAAGAGAAAAAACAAGAGCTCAAGGATAAACTGCAGAAGGAACTGAAAGACCGCTTCAAGCTTTTCTAGGCGATGGCACTACGTTTGCAGTTGCTGCTCGTGTGTCTCTTGTCCGTCAGCAGCGATTATGTGGTAGCCACCGAACTACAGTACCTGTCAGTCAGCCATGAAGACAGTGTTTACCATGTGGATATGGTAATACGCGTCAACGCGCCACTGCATCAGGTGCGCGCGGTATTGACTGACTATGAGAATTTGTCAAAACTCAATCCGGCGATTATCAGCAGTGAGGTGTTGCTGGCGCCACAGGCAGGTGTCGCGCGGGTGCGTACCCGCATTCACGAATGTGTAGTGCTGATTTGTTTTGAGATGGTGCGTGTCGAGGATGTGACCGAGGACGGTGAGCGTGGATTGCGGGCAGAAATTGTCGCAGAGCAGAGTGATGCCCGGTCTGGTCGAGTTGACTGGTCTTTCGACATTGATGGTGGGCATACGCTAGTGAGCTATCAAGCGGCTATTGAACCCGAGATCTGGATTCCGCCTGTTATCGGCCCCCCACTATTCAAGCGTAAGTTACGCCAACATGTATTACGCACCGGCCAAAACCTGGAGCAGTTGGCTACACAGCCTGCATTATGAAATCAAGTTTTAGTGATCGCATGCTGGCCTGGTTCGAACAGCACGGCCGCAAAGACCTGCCTTGGCAGCAAAACATCAACCCTTATCGCGTTTGGGTGTCCGAGATTATGCTGCAGCAAACCCAGGTCGCGACGGTTATTCCTTATTATCAACGCTTCCTGCAACGCTTTCCCGTGGTCTTAGAGCTGGCAAATGCTCCAGCCGATGAAGTGTTGCACCTCTGGTCGGGGTTGGGTTACTACGCGCGTGCCCGTAACCTGCATAAGGCCGCAGGTGTGATTCGTGATGTGCACCAAGGTGTCTTTCCGCAGGACTTCGATACAGTGTTGGCATTGCCCGGTGTTGGGCGTTCCACGGCAGGCGCCATACTCTCGCTGGCGGGCGGGCAACGCTATCCGATCCTGGATGGTAATGTTAAACGTGTATTGGCGCGGCATCGCAACATAGAGGGTTGGGCAGGCCAGCGTAAAGTTGCCGACCAACTGTGGACGGCCGCTGAGGCGCTGACGCCGCAACAATCTGTCCCTGAATACACTCAGGCGATGATGGATCTGGGCGCCACGGTGTGCACACGCCGTAATCCATCATGTCGTGCCTGTCCTGTGTGGACGGATTGCACAGCGCAACGTCTTGGCAGGCAACACGAATTGCCGACGCCCAAGGCACGCAAGATATTACCGGCACGTGAAACCATGATGGTGATGGCGTCTTCGCGAGATGGCGAGGTCTTAATGGAACGGCGGCCACCGCAGGGCGTATGGGGTGGCCTGTTAAGTTTTCCGGAGGTCCAAAATGAGGCCGAGTGTGAGCAGTGGTGTCAACAGATGTTCGGTGACATCCCGCTAGCGATTGAGCAATGGGCGCCGTTAAAACATACCTTCAGCCATTTTCATCTGCATATCACACCACTGCGTGTTGAACTACAGAACAGCGGACACCGCTCTAGTGATAACCTTAGTCATCGTGTGATGGAAGATGACCGTTGGGTCTGGTATAACATGACATCTTCGCGCGGTGGTCTGGCCGCGCCGGTGAATAAACTGATCAAGCTTTTGCAGCAAGAGCGTTAAGGAGTTGATAATGACCCGCATGGTAGAGTGCGTCAAACTGGGTAAAGAGGCCGAAGGCCTGGATTACCTGCCGTATCCTGGGGAGCTTGGCCAGAAGATCTATGAGGCCGTCTCGAAAGAGGGCTGGCAGATGTGGGTCAAGCACCAGACCATGCTCATTAATGAGTACCGCCTGTCACCGATTGAACCCAAGGCGCGCAAGTTTCTGGAAGAGGAAATGGATAAATTTTTCTTCGGCGAGGGCGCCACTGTACCGGAGGGTTATGTGCCGCCAGGTGCGAAATAATTGCTCTATTATAGTAAGCAAAAAACGCCGCGCTAATCGCGGCGTTTTTTATCGGCTTCGTACTGCCCGCCATTATACGTGCCGCTACCTATCCAGTGTCAGTGGAAAGGTAAAAAAAGATAAATCCGAGCTGATTATTCCTGTAGTCGTTTTTCATATTTCTTGATCAGCACGCCTTCGTCGCCACAGCAACTGGCCGCACATTTCTTAACGCTGTTCAGGCTGACAGGATCGGTGCTCAAGTAGGTCTCCAGCGGTAGGTTCTCCTGCGCACAGTCACAACCTTTGTCGTCATAGACATAGACGTGATTGAGTCCGGCCTCGCGAGCAGCGTCATGCGCCGCCCACATGATTTCGCTAGGTGTCGCCGGTAAATGGTTCAGTTGGTACGCAGGGAAAAATCGTGTGATATGCCAGGGACTGTCGACGCCCAGGTGTTGCTTGATCCATTGCGCGATACCGCGCAATTCTTCCAGTGAATCATTTTTGCCGGGGATGATGTTGGTGCGGGTTTCGACATGAATGCCAAGTTCATGGGCCTTGTGAATAGATGCCAGTACCTCACTGACCTTGGCCTTCTTGCAAATGTTGTAATAAAAATCATCCCGCAGGCTTTTGATGTCGGAGCACAGAACATCGACATGTGGTGCCATCAGCTCCAGCGCTTCGTCGCTGACAAAGCTGTTGGAAACGTACACCGTATAGAGACCGTGTTCATGCGCCAGCTCGGAAACATCCAGCACATACTCCAGCCATACGGCGGGTTCTGAATAGGTAAAGGCAATACCGTCCACAGCATGACGTTTGGCCGCTTCGATGAGTTCCAGTGGTGTGACGTAGGCAGCTGTTGACTCGCCGCGCGCCAGCTCATCCAGTGAGGATACTCCCCAGGAGATCTCCAGGTTATGGCAGCCCTGGCAACGGAAGCTGCAGCCATAGCTGCCCACCGACATGACACGTGTGCCGGGTTGGAAATGCTTGACCGGTTTATCCTCGATGGCGCCGATATCAATGGCCGACAGAATGCCGTATGACAGGTTATACAAGGTGCCGTTACGGTTCACATGAGCCTGACAAAAACCGCGTTGACCATGGCGCAGGTTGCAGCGCCATAAGCATAGATTGCAGCGCGTATCGCCGTTCGGGAGTTGTTCCTGCAGGCGGGTCTTCATGAGTTGATATGTAGCAGGTGCCTGCGCTGCTTTTGTCATTACGTCTAAGCCCTGGGTTAGTGAGTTGCTGCATGAATCGGTGGGTGGCCTGTTATTATAGGCGACTTCGCAAGCTGCCGTCGTTTATGTCAGAAGACCCACGCATTTTACTGATCGCACCGGACACCAGTTACCGGATCGGGCCCTATCTGCGCGCGGCACATAAACTGGGAATAGAGGTTGTGCTGGCCGCGCATGGTCCTTATGTGCCGGTGAATCCCTGTACTTCACAGGGTATTAACATTGATATGGCGGATATCAAGGCGGCACAGCATAAGATCGTGGCTGCACTTGCCCAGGCGCCTGTCAGGGCTGTCATTGCCACTGACGACAGCACTGTCGAACTTGCAACTCGTGTCGCAACAGTATTCGGTTTAGCGCATAACCCGGTTACAGCCGTGCAGTACTCTCGGCGTAAGGACCTGGCGCGTGCCTGCCTGCATCGGGCAAAACTACCCGCTCCCAGTTATCGTAAGCTTGATCTTGGCTCCGCCCTGATGCCGCAGCTGTCTCTTGTGGATTATCCCTGCGTGATTAAACCACTGGCATTATCGGGAAGTCGTGGCGTGATCCGGGCGAACGACGTGGGCGAACTGCTGACGGCCTGTGCACGTCTGCAGACGTTGTTACGCAATGAATCCAGTAATGCAGAGCGGCAACATGTCTTGGTCGAGCGGTTTATTCCAGGGCGGGAATTTGCCGTGGAAGGGTTATTGCATCGAGGCCGATTGCAGGTATTGGCGGTATTCGATAAACCTGATCCCCTGCAAGGCCCGTTCTTCGAAGAAACCTATTACATCACGCCCTCGCGCCTGCCAGCCGCGGCTCAACTACTGCTTGCAGATGAAACCCGGCGCGCCTGTGCGGCCTATGGTTTGCGTGAAGGGCCGGTACACGCGGAACTCAGGCTTGATGAAAGCAAGGCATGGATTATTGAGGTGGCGGCACGCACTATTGGTGGGCAATGCGCGAGGTTGCTTGAATTCGGTAGTGGCCATAAGTTAGAAGAACTGGTTCTGGCACAAGCGGTTGGACAGCCACTAAGTGTTGAGCCGGGCAAGGATGCTAGTGGGGTACTTATGATACCGATACCCAGGGCTGGGGTTTTACGGCGCGTAGAAGGTGTGCTCGCTGCAAGCCGGGTCGAATTCGTTACGGATATTGAAATCAGCATGCGCGAGGGGCAGCAAGTGGTGCCGCTCCCCGAAGGCAGTAGCTACCTCGGCTTCATGTTTGCGCATGCACCTACCCCTGAACAGGCTGAGGCTGCACTTCGAAAAGCGCATTCCCTGCTCAAGATCGTGATAGCACCGCTGATACCCCTGGAGCGTGTAGGGGAGCCATGATAATTCACTGAATAACGAATGAGCGCATCCTTTTCGTTGATGTCACCAGCCTAGGGCTAGATTTGAAATTTAGCTCTGCTCGGTAAATATGCGCAGCAGTGGGCCGTGTACACTAGTGGTCGCGGAAATGTAGGGTCCCACGCCTCTCTTGACGGGAATGAGGTGGCGGGGTTTAATACGCCTCCCTAAAAAGTGCCGACTACGCTTACGTGGGCGTTTTAGTTGGGTGAGCTGCGGGCAAGCAGCGAACGACCGGGCAAGGATGACCGGGCCGGTGTTCAACAAGACACGATTGTATCGCCATGGATGGCAAGAAAAGTTTCAAAAAATGGCCAGGTAGCTCAGTTGGTAGAGCAGGGGACTGAAAATCCCCGTGTCGGCAGTTCGATTCTGTCCCTGGCCACCATTTTTCTTTATTGATTCTTAACTTTCTCCCGCCTGATCCGCTGTTTGTTAGTTCGGCTGAATCGAACTGCCTGGCAGTT
>CAMYKB010000023.1 GCA_947258875.1 uncultured Gammaproteobacteria bacterium
CGATGTCGGTGACCAGTGGGCCAAGGGTATAGAACGGGGCTTCGAAACAATCTTCGAGTTCTTTTTCCATGTTCTCTTTGATCATTTGCATGGGCACATGGCCGGGGCCTTCGATCATTACCTGCACATCATGTTCCCAGGCGATCCTGGTGAGTTCGCCCAGGGTTTCCAGTTCACCGAATTGCGCGGCGTCGTTGGCATCGGCCACGCAACCGGGGCGCAGGCCATCACCCAGTGAGAAGGAGACATCGTAGGCTTTCATGATGTCACAGATGTCTTCGAAGTGGGTGTAGAGGAAGCTTTCTTCATGATGTGCGAGCCACCACTTGGCCATGATGGAACCACCGCGACTGACGATACCGGTGACGCGGTTGGCGGTGAGCGGCACGTATTGCAGGCGCACACCGGCATGGATGGTGAAGTAGTCCACGCCCTGCTCCGCTTGCTCGATTAACGTATCGCGGAACAGTTCCCAGGTGAGGTCTTCGGCCTTGCCGTCGACTTTTTCCAGTGCCTGGTAGATGGGCACGGTGCCGATGGGCATGGGCGAGTTACGTAAAATCCATTCGCGGGTTTCGTGGATGTTTTTGCCGGTGGACAGGTCCATGAGCGTGTCGCCACCCCAACGGGCGGACCAGACCATTTTTTCCACTTCTTCCTCGATGGAAGACGTGACCGCCGAGTTACCGATGTTGGTGTTGATTTTGACGCGGAAGTTGCGGCCGATGATCATCGGCTCCAGTTCCGGGTGGTTGATGTTGGCCGGGATAATGGCGCGACCTGCGGCGATTTCATCGCGCACGAATTCGGGTGTGATTTCGTCTGGAATCTGCGCACCAAAGCCTTCGCCTTTGTGCTGCCTTAATAATTTGGCGTAGCGCGGATCGTTGCGCATCTCCTGCAGGCGGTTGTTTTCACGAATGGCGACAAACTCCATTTCCGGCGTGATGATGCCTTTTCTGGCGTAGTGCATCTGGCTGACATTTTTGCCTGCCTTCGCCTTGCGCGGCTCACGGATGTGCTCAAAGCGCAGACTAGCCAGTTCCGGAGCGCTCTGGCGCTCGCGGCCGTAATCCGAGGTGGGCCCATCGAGTTGTTCGGTGTCGCCGCGTTCTCCAATCCATGTCGCACGCACATCGGGTAGGCCGCTGAGCAGGTCAATGCTCACCTGCGGGTCGGTATAGGGACCAGAGGTGTCATATACGGTGATTTCCGGATTTTGTTCGATGCCATTATCCGTGTGCGTTGGGGTGCATTGCACCTCACGCATGGGCACGCGGATGTCGGGACGCGAGCCTTCAACATAAATCTTTTTGGAATTGGTAAACGGCCGCGTGACTTCCTCAGAGAGTTGGGCTGTTTTCTTGATGAAATCTTCTGGTAATGATTCTGGGATGGCGCTCATCGAGTCGTCCTCAGGTTAGGACGGAGTGATCGTTATCGGGGGGTCTGTGGGGACTTCCCGAAGCTTTCCTCCGCCAGTAAGGAGTAATTAGGTTACTCCGCTGGATCAGGTTCCAAGGGTCTATCTCAGCCTGCTCGATATGTACATCCCGCACAGGCACCCCCAGCTTCGCAGGTGAGGTGACAAAGTATACAAAATCACATGGTTTTTCAAGCTGCGAAGCAGCCAGTGAACCAGATAAAGCGCTCGCGCCAGCTGACAGGGCCCTTCTACCCGTATGTAGAACGGCAACAGTATTGGACAATACAGGCGTCGGTCCAGCTGGGCACGAGTCTATCAATTGAACGGGAATCAGGCGGGTGAGATGCCCACCCGCGCTGCTCATTCCCAGATCAATCTCAGGGAAATTCCAGAGGTACGACTCTTCTTGCCATACTGACTGTCGATGGTTTACTCATTGCGGCCTTCGCGATCCTGTTGCATTTGCCACTCGCGATATTGGTCACCATCCATCTCACCATCATGCTCGCGCTCCTGCTCCATTTTGCGCTCACGGACGCTGTCGTCCTCATACTCGCCATCACCATAGTGTTTGCGTTTGGCCTTGGCCGATTCACGCATTGCTTCAACTTCACGATAGCGTTCACGATCGCGGTCGAAGTCCTGGCGCATCTGTCCCTGGGATTGCGCACCATACCCGCCAGCGCCTTTGCCACCGGAAGCGACAGCCGTTGTGGCTATAGTGGCCATCAGTACACCCAATGCAGCATAAGTTAGTTTAGTGTTCATTTTTGTTTCACTCCTGTGTGACTACAACGTATTAAGTGCGCACACGATGACACCCCTTCCTGAATCCAAAATTAAAATGGACAGCACTGAGCAACCTTAACTTGACGCGGATCACAGAACAGGAAAACCGACTTATAGCTATGCAAGCCCGAAAACAGGTAGTCCGCTCAAACCTGTGCATGTCAACTGAGCCGGTAGCGGCAGCTTCCCGAAATTTACCCGCCACATTAGCGAATTCCGGTCATTGCCTTCACAAACACAATATTAATACGCTCTAAATAGTTAACATTGTTTTACAACCCCCCGGTCCAACTCCTGAAATAATTCAACCCACCAGCGCGTCTTAATATAGCTGGCGCACCAAAGACCGCGCATGAGCCTGAGGAGGCACTTAATGCAGAAACTATTCAAATGGGCTATTCCTGTGATTCTTGCTTCACTGCAGTTTGTCTCGATAGCTTCTGCCGCAGAGATCGACAAACACTTAATACCGATGAATGAATTCAGCGCGCATATCAACGACAGGTTTATAGAGGTTTTGGATATCCGCAACGGGCCAGATGGCATGTTGTTATTCCCAATGAACCGGGTTGGCATAACACTCGAAAATACCGCGGAACTCAACACATTTCTCGAAAAATACAAACAAGGAGCCACACCGGTGCTGGCCTTTGATGAGGACGGCTTAAAACTCACACAGCTGCAACAGGTTCTTGAGAAAAAAGGCATCAAGAATTACTTTTTCCTTAAGGGTGGTGTTACGGGATATCTCAGGACCAAGACAGGCAGGTGAACAGCTGTGACCACGTTCGTCATGAAGCCTAATATTAGGAATTCCTAATATTAAGTTGTCACATTTGTTCACGCATACCCTATATCGTCAGTACATTGCCTTCATTTAAGATACCCACACGATATCTGAGGGACAATTAGCGAAAGTTATTTGGACATTGGATAAATGGATAAAATTTTTTAAGGGAAGCACCCAATGTTCAAGTTATTTAAACATCTCTTCGCCGTTTCGTTAGCGTCGCTGTTGTTCCAGCAGACAGCATTCAGCGCAGATCTGGATGCGTATTTACTCACAGCAGAAGAGTTCAAGGCAAAGATTGCGCCTAGGTATGGCGAAGTATTGGATCTTCGTGGTGACATTGACGAAAACTTCCTTTATCCGCTCAATCGTATAGCCGCTACCCTGGAGGATTCCGCGAATCTGGAACGTCACCTGGATAAACAATTAAAGCGCAAGGCAACTGTGCTGGCTTTTGATCAAGACGGCTCAAAAATTGTGCAGCTACAACAGATGCTCGAGAGGAAAGGCATCAAGAACTACTACTTCCTTAAAGGTGGCGTAGATGGGGTATCTACTATCCGCCTGGTGGAATCTAATAATAAGGTAGTAATAAAGTAAACTTACGACTGTAGCCAACTCTAGAACCCGTCAGGCCTGAGCTTGGCGGGTTTTTTTTGCTCTGAAAGACACCAAAAACCCCGGGGTTGACCAATATCAATACTCGGGGAACCTCGATAATCGACTATATACCCCGATCTATTCCACATGTTTGAATTACACTCCCATACCAGGGGTTGAGCCACTTAATACGAAAATACCTAGGTGTATTTGCACTGTTCGTCGACCTCTTTTACCGTAATTTGGTATTAATTATGGTGTAACCGAGCTTCGCCACGTTATTGCCTGTGTAGGTGGTGCCCGTAGGATACGCAATGTTCATCCGTGTCACGCTTGCTGGGCCGCGTGGTGACTCTGTTTAGCGGTAGTTATGAACCCATAAAAGCTTTAACTTGCCGACAACCAGTAATCGCCGTAACCTTTACCCTCCAGACTAGGAATCGATAACCGCCATGAACGACCAGAATATCGAAGTCACCCGTTACAACATGATCGAGCAACAGATTCGTCCCTGGGACGTCCTCAACCTGGACGTACTCGAGGTACTGGCGTCCACGTCACGTGAAGACTTCGTGCCCGCTCAACACAGGGCGTTGGCATTCACCGATATGGAGATTCCACTGGATCACGGCGAAATCATGATGGCTCCCAAGGTTGAAGGCCGCCTGCTGCAAGCACTGGATATCACAGCTACCGACCATATCCTCGAAATCGGCACCGGGAGCGGCTATCTCACCGCCTGCCTGGCGAAACTTGGCAAGCAGGTTGACAGCGTGGATCTTTATGCAGATTTCACCGAAGCTGCAAAGCAAAAACTGGCGGCACATGGCATCGATAACGTCACCTTGGATAATGCCGATGGCATCGATAGCTGGAGGCAGGATGAACGCTTTGATGTTATTGCGATAACCGGCTCACTACCAGAATACAAACACTGTTTTGAACGAAGCCTGGCAATCGGGGGCCGCCTGTTCGTCATTGTCGGTGAGCCGCCGGTAATGGAGGCCATGTGCATTCGTCGTGTAAGCGAGAACGAGTTCAGCCGGCGTTTCCTGTTCGAAACCAGCCTGCCACCGTTAGTTGGCGCTACCAAAACGTCGGCGTTCGCTCTCTAGATGGTCCGCGAGTTTACCGCGAGACAACTTGCCGACTACCTCGAAACTGCCGAGCCCAGGCCCTTTTTACTGGATGTGCGCGAACCCTGGGAATTCGAGACCGTCAAATTACCGAATAGTACACTCATCCCCATGGGACAAATCCCCACGGCGATCAATGAACTAGACCCCGATCAGGTAATAGTGGTGATTTGCCATCACGGTGTCCGCAGCCGCTCGGTGGCGCATTACCTGGATCGTAATGAGTTCAGTAATCTCATTAACCTGAGCGGTGGAATAGATGCCTGGGCACGTGATATTGATCCATCCATGCCGGTTTACTAACCAAGTATCTGCATATTAGACTTACTGCAATCAGCCGTAGCAATAATATCTACACAGTTTCGGCCCACATAATTACACTGGAGTGTTCGTAATGACGCTGTCCAAACCCCATTATGGTACCGTGCTCGGGATCGTTTTTACTACTTTCTCTACACTCGTGCCGCAGCACGCTAACGCCGAAAATCTGGTGGATATTTACCGGCTTGCGCTACAGCAGGACCGCCAGCTCAGGGCGGCTGAAGCCGGATACTTGGCGGCAGCGGAAGCCAGACCACAGGCACGTTCGGTGTTATTGCCCCAGATCGGCTTAGGTGGCAGCCTGAGTCAGACCGACCAGGACGCCGGCGAACAATTCGGCCAGCCAACCGATGCGCAAAGCGTAGATAATGAGAACCTCTCACTAAACCTGTCACAAACGATTTATAATCACCAGAATTACGTCTCACTGAAGCAGGCCAAGGTTGGCATCACTCAGGCTGAAGTTGAACTTGAGGCCGCCCGCCAGGACCTGTTACTGCGTGTCGCCGACGCCTACTTTAATGTACTGGCAGCCGAAGACACGCTTAAATTTGCCAAAGCCGAGAAAGAAGCCATCGGTCGCCAGCTGGAACAATCCGAAAAACGTTTTGAGGTAGGTTTGATTGCCATCACTGACGTAAAAGAATCACAGGCCAGTTATGACATTGCTGTGGCCAACGAGATCAGCGCGGAGAACCAGCTCGATATCAGCCGTGAATTTCTGCAAGTGATTACCGGCCAATTACACCAGAATCTCAGCAAACTGGGCGACACCATGCAATTGGCGAGACCTGAACCTGCCGACATCGACAAATGGATAGAAACCTCGCTTGAGCAAAATTTCAACCTAAGGGCAGCACAGCTGAACACCAAAGTATCTTCCTTGGAAATCAGGAGACAACGCGCGGGACATTACCCGACACTCGATCTATTCGCCAGCAAGGATATTTCAAAAGCCGAGATCGATAGCACGACAACCACTGGATTCAACAGCTCCAGTGATCGGGACGAAGAAACTATCGGTATCTCGCTCAATGTACCGATCTATTCGGGCGGACGAACTTCATCATTGACCCGACAAGCCCGATACACCCATGAACAAAATCGTGAACTTCTGGAACAACAACACCGCAATACCATCAGCCTGGCGCGCGCCTCCTATCGTAATGTGGTCGCTGGCATCAGCCGCGTAAAAGCGCTCAAACAAGCGTTGATTTCTAACCAAACCGCCGCCGAAGCCACTCAGGCCGGCTTTGAGGTGGGCACACGCACTTCGGTGGATGTGTTGCTGGCTTTACGCGAGACGTTTCGTTCGCAGCGAGATTATGCACAGGCGCGCTATGATTACCTGTTGAACACCCTGAAGCTAAAACAGGCCGCCGGTATACTATCGGAGGACGACCTGGTCAAGATCAACGGCTGGCTGAATTAGTCGAGGCCTGAGGAGTAAGCCGTTTAGCGTTGATTACGTCCTGGATTATCTTCAAGGTTTTATCGAGGGCACCGCGATTGCGTTCCACCACTTCCAAGGCGGCGAGACCCGTTCGCTGGCGGTAATCATTATCCATGAGCAATTTATCCAATGCCCTGACCAGGGCCGCGCTATCGTTGACCTCCAGTGCGCCATCCGCATGCATTAACTGCGGATAGATTTCAGCAAAATTAAACACATGAGGACCGGTAATCACCGGCAAGGCCAGGGCAGCAGGCTCCAATGGATTGTGCCCTCCTGTAGTCACCAGACTACCGCCCACAAAGGCGACATCGGAAGCGGCGTATAACATCAGCAACTCGCCCAGGGTATCACCGAGCAGGATATCCGTACCTGCATCCACAGCCTCATCGAGACTGCGCCGGCTAATGCAGTAACCCCGTTCCCGACACAAATGCGCCACATCCCCGAAACGTTCCGGATGCCTTGGCACCAGAATCAGGAAGCTGTCAGCAATACGTTCACGGATCTTGTGATAAGCATCGAGAATCAACTCATCTTCACCTTGATGGGTGCTTGCGGCTATCCAGACCCGGCGCGAGTCACCAATTTTCCGGCGTATTGCTTTGCCACGGTCGATGACTGTGTTATCGACCGAGATATCAAACTTAATGTTACCGACAAGACTAAGCTGTTCCCTGTTTACACCTAGATCTGCGAAACGCCTGGCATCAGCCTTGCCTTGTGCGACCACATGTACACCCCGCAATAACTCACTGATGGTATGTGTAAAGCGCTGATAACCTTTGACCGAGCGTTCGGATAAACGCGCATTCGCCATAACGACAGGGATTCCACGCGCCCGGCATTGCGTTAGCAGGTTTGGCCATATTTCTGTTTCCATGATGACCGCAGCACCAGGCCGCGTCCTGTTAAGGAAACGGCGTACGACGCCAGGCAGATCGTATGGCACATAACAGTGTTCGACATCATCACCAAACAGGCGACTAACCTGCGCCGAACCGGTTGGTGTGGTGGTCGTCACCAATAGCGCATGATCGGGGTATAAGTCCTGGAGGCGTTGGATCAGAGGTGCAGCGGCAATGGTTTCGCCTACCGATACAGCATGCAACCAGATGCGAGGCCTGGTCTGGAATACTGGAGAAAAAGCGAAACGTTCCGCCCAACGCCGACGATAATCCGGTGCCTTACGGCCACGCCACCACAGACGCAGCAACACTGCTGGCGTCAGCAGGTATAAAACCAGTGAATATAACAGACGCATTCAGCGGGCCGCGCTAATCCTTGCGGATAGCGTTGATGATATCCGTGGTTGAAGCACCCTCGATGTAATCCATGACCACAACATCACCGCCGGCAGCTTGCACACAATCATGACCGGCTATTGCTTCAGGCCTATAGTCCCCCCCCTTAACCAGTACATCGGGTTTCACGGCACAGATCAGTTGTTCGGGAGTGTCCTCAGTAAAAGGCACCACCCAGTCAACAGAGGCGAGGCCGGCGAGTATCGCCATGCGCCGTTGCAGCCTATTCACCGGCCGATCATCGCCCTTGAGGCGGCGTACGGAATCGTCATCGTTGACGGCTACAATTAAACGGTCGCCGAGCTTACGTGCCGCCTGTAAATACGCGACATGACCTTCATGCAACAAATCGAAGCAGCCATTCGTCATGACCAGGCGTTCACCCAATACGCGTGCCTCTTCGACAGCCTGCAGCAATTCATCACGTGACAGATTGCTGTTCCAGTTGCTGCGTTGGTGGATGGCACGACGCAGCTCCGCAGTACTTACGCTGCTGGTACCCAATCTGGCGACCACCAGGCCGGCCGCGATATTGGCGAGTCCCGCTGCCTCAGCCATATTACTGCCCCCCGCCAACGCCGCAGCCAATACAGCAATGACTGTATCGCCTGCACCGGTGACATCATAGACCTCGCGCGCATGGGTCGGCAGGTGCAAGGCATCATGGTCATCCCGCAATAACAACATACCACGCTCACCAAGCGTGATGAGCAGCGCCTGCATTTCAAGCTCTGCGCGTAATTGCTCACCCTTTACCACCAGTTCGTGATCATTCACACAAGGTCCCATAACAGCCTCGAACTCGGCGAGATTCGGCGTCATCACGGTTGCGCCCCGGTACTTCCCAAAGTCATTGCCCTTTGGATCAACCAGAACAGGGATACCCTGCGCCTGTGCCATGCGGATACAAGTGGCTACATCTTGCAGACAGCCCTTGCCATAATCTGAAATGACCAACGCATGCGCCCCGGCGAGACTTGAGGCAATGCGTTCGATGAGCGGACTGGCATCTATGGCATGATAATCATGTTCGAAATCAAGTCGGATCAGTTGTTGATGCCGACTGAGCACACGCAATTTGGTAATGGTCGTGGCAGTCGGCTCAATAAGAAACTGACAGTTAATCTGCTGTGCGGAAAGGAGAGACGCCAGCTGTCGACCCTCCGCATCATCACCGACAATGCCCGACAGTGATGTCGAAATACCGAGTGTTACCAGATTGGTAGCCACATTCGCGGCACCGCCGGCACGCTCCTCGATCTCCTGCACCTTAACGACTGGCACTGGCGCCTCAGGAGAGATACGTGAAGTCGATCCAGTCCAGTAGCGATCCAGCATCAGGTCGCCAGCGACTAATACACGGATGCTATCAAAGTCAGGTAACTGCAGATTCATTTCAGCTGTATTCTTGTATTTCTTAAAACATCATATCATGCTTGCTTATCTGCTGGGATAATAGCACCCTGACCGTTACAATCCGTGTTTTTGTGATTTAGATCTGATGGCCAACAAAATTCACTCTGCAACCCTGATTCATCCGCGCTATTGGTTCACCTGGATTGCCCTGGGATTTATGTGGCTTGGTAGCAAGCTGCCCTACTCCGTTATTATCAAGTTAGGCAACACATTCGGCTTAATCGTTTACTGGCTCGCCCGCAAGCGCCGCAATATCACCGATGTGAACCTGCGTCTTTGTTTCCCGGACAAGAGTCGCGAGGAACGACAGCAGCTTGTACGAGAACATTTCAAATCCCTGGGCATTGGTATTTTCGAGATCGGGATGTGCTGGTGGGCCAGTGACGAAAAACTCAAACCATTGGTACAAATTGAAGGCCTTGAACACTTGAAAAAGGCGGAACAGCAAGGCTATGGTGTTTTGTTATTGAGTGCACATTTTACGACACTTGAACTAACGGCACGCCTGCTCGTCATGTTTCACCCGTTTGCCGCCATGTACCGCCAGCATGAAAACCCGGTACTTGAACGCGCCTTTAGCCGTAATCGCAACCGGCACGCAACCAGGGCGATACCACGCGACGACATCAAAATGCTGTTACGCACCCTGCGTGACAAAGAAGTGGTGTGGTACGCACCCGACCAAAGCTTCAGGGGCAAAAACAGTATGCTCATTCCCTTCTTCGGTGAACCTGCCGCGACCAATACCGCTACTGCACGCATTGCCAGCATGGGCAAGGCCAAGGTGCTACCTTTTTTTGGTTATCGCCTACCGCACAACCGCGGGTATAAGCTCGTCGTAGACCCGCCACTCGAAGGTTTTCCCAGCGACGATATAGAGGCTGATGCTCTTCGCGTCAACCACGCCATTGAACAAGCCATAGTGAAAGCACCCGAACAGTATTTCTGGGTACACCGAAAATTCAAGAAACGCGAAGGCCTGCCAGACCCTTACTAAACGGCTAAGCTAGTATGGATTGATACACCGCCAGGTTACCCTCCACCATGGCATCGATAGAGAAAGCACTTGCCATAAAGGCACGGCCCTGTTCACCGAGCCGTCTGCGATAACCTGCATCATTGAGCAGGTGCAGCATGGCCTGCTGCAGTGCCATCACATCGGCTGGCGGCACCAGCAACCCATTTTCAGCATCGCGCACCACCTCCGGCATACCACCTGCGCGGCTGGCAATAATGGGCTTGCCCGCGCTCGCGGCCTGTAATAATGAGACACCCAAACCCTCCATCAAGGCCGGATGCACCACTAGATCCAGACAAGGGATGATAGATTCCAGGTCCTCCCTAAAACCTGCGAGGATCACGTATTCGGCAAGCCCCAGCGACACTATTTGTTCATGTATGGCCGACTCCAGAGGCCCTTTGCCTAATATCAACAGCTTGAGATTCGGGTGCTGGGCGACCACCGCCGGCAAGGCCTCTAACAGGTAACGATGCCCCTTGCGCTCGATCAACTGAGCGATGACACCGATAACGATGTGATGTTCATGCAGACCAAACGCATCACCAATCGTTTGCCTGTTACACGGCGCTTGCCAGACATGGGTATCAACTGCGCTATGTACACAAGTGAGCCGTTCTGCGGACACGCCCTCATGCAACAACACCTGGCGTATACCCTCGGATATGGTGATCACGTGGTCATAAAGACGATATTTAATAGCGGCGATAAATCGCGATTCCGGGTTGTCCACACGCCGCGTGAGTATGGTTTGCACAGCGGATAACCTGCCTGCAATACCACCCAACGTATCGGCACCACGGCGGCTGTGCAGGTGCAGGATATCGGGGCGCTCCTGCTTCAGGATCTGCCTCAGCCTAAAAATAAAGCCAAGATCAAGATCGCCACGCATTGGTGGTGTGTAACCCCTCTTGATGTAATTTCCCGCAAGTTTAGCAATTTCACTTCCTCGCGGGCTAACCAGCACATTCTCGATACCGCGTTCCTGCAGACCTTGCAACAAGTACTGAACCTGTTTGGCGCCACCATAGAGGTTCATGCCGGTTTCAACATGCAGGACCTTCATGATGATTGCCCGACACTCATCACTTGCCTGGCGCTGGTCATTATTTCTTCGACAGTAATCAGCCGCATGCAGGTGAACTCTCCGTTGCAGGTCGGTCGCCGTCGGCAGGGCGAACACTCGAGTTGATGATAAATTACCTGCGCATTGTCATGCGTGGTATTCAGGTAAGGTACTGTCGAGCCGAACAACGCAAGTGTTGGCGTATTACACGCGATACCCATATGCGTTAGACCGGTATCCACTCCCACCAGCAACGAAGCCTGGTGAATCAGTGCCGCAGCTTCGCGTAAAGAGGTTTTCCCTACTGCGTCAACAAGTTTGCCCGCGGATCGTTGCTGCAGCCGTGCAGCTGCCTGCTTATCGCCCGGGCCACCCAGGATCAGCACCGGTAAAGCCAGTTGTTTATTAACAGCGGAAATCAGGTCAATCCAACGCGTCTCTAACCAATGTTTCTGTGGCCGTGTGGTGAATGGGCAAATCACTGTGTAACCCTGCGACAGCTTGTGTTCTTTAATAAAATTGCCCGCCATAGCGCGATCAGCATCAGTCAGTGCGACACGCATGGAGAAGTCATCGACTGGCCATTCAAGCTGTCGAGCCAAGTGCAGATACTCCGAGCCGATTCTTTCGCCATCATCACCTCGGTCCAGCACCCGCGTCATCAAATGCTGGCTGCCTTCATGCGAGCCCAGGCCTATTCGTTGTTTAGCGCCGGACATAAAAGCCCATACGCCGCTCTTTAATAAACCCTGGATATCAATCGCCAGATCAAATTTGCGCGCGCGCAAATGTGCACGGAATGAACGTATTTCACGCCATAGCGTTAACCATTTATTATTTCGCCAAAGCTCACGCCAGCGGCTGCGCGGCCAGATAATGACCTCATCCAACTGCTCATTGGCCTCCAGTAAAGCCGCGCACTCAGGTTGCACCAGCCAAGCAATATGCGCCTCCGGATACCGAGCCCGCAAGGTGGCGATAATTGGAGAAGACATAACGATATCGCCGATAGCGCTGAGGCGTATAAATAGCGCTGAGGCGTATAACAAGAATTGCCCTGGGGTTCACGGAAGCACTATCCATCAAATTACATACATAAATGGCACGAAGATTTATTCATGCCGTTTATGCGTCAACCGCTCGCGAAGATCAGTGAGATAGAATGTATACATCAGACCGCCAAATAATATCGTGTAAAGACGGAAGTCCATATGTATCATCCGGAAATCGATCAATGCCCATGCTGCAGTCACTGCAAAGGCACCGGAGAAGAACAAAAAAAGATCGCGCGGCGTAATCCCCTTTTTATAGGAAAACCATAATGCCCTTAGCACAAAGAATATAGCTATCCCGAACAATAACGCCCCCACAAGACCAAAACGAACTAACACCTCGAGATAGCTGTTATGTAGATCCACATACGGCTTCAAGCGCACTACGCGTGGATTCCCCAGCACGCGCTGCAGTTGAAAATCCTTGTATCGAACATAGCCCTGTGTTGCCTTAACCCCGTAAATAAACCGGTGAGGCCCCTTCTGGGCGAAATTATTTCTGAAATAAAAACCCTCGATATCATACCATTGGTTGCGTACTTCGATCGGGATACGATTATACAGCGTATAATTACGACCAAACTTTGAAATAGTGCGGCCCGACTTATTGCCCAATGTCGAAACCCACGCAATAATTTCCCCGTCAAAATCATCGGACACCCATACTTGCCCTTTAAAATTGAGCACGTCCTCTTTACCAATATTAACAATAGAAATTACGTTTACGCGGTTAATTTTTTTAGTAGGAGTAAGGCGGTAAATTTTTTCATTATTTGCTGGACTTCGCGGTTCAAGACTCGCCGCTTTACCCAGACGCCAAACACCCTCTTGTTTATTCGTGCCCAACCTATCCATTGAGGGCAGAAGATTTGCAGACAGTTCTTCAGGTTGAGTCAAATCATGGGTCGAATTGATGCCAGGCCCCCATCCGAACCAGGGGTGCTCTAACCATCGCTGCCACCCAAAACGGTTAAGGTGGACTCTTGCACCTATTGAAGTCAAAGGAATATTACCCCAATCTCGCGCCAAAATTTTCTCGATTGTGTTTTGCTCACTTAACAGGCGCTTCTTGACCGGTCCTGCATAATTCGCAAGCACCCCCCCCATCAAGACGACAACCAGCAGCGACACACTGGCTGTTATTTTATGATCATGCACGTATTCTGTAACAACTGAACCACGCACACGCAATAACAGCGTGAAAGGCAACACAATACCCACTAATATCCATACGGCACGCGACTGCGTAACAATCAGAACAAACAAACAGGCAAACAACACCGTTAGCCACAACATGATTCTAAGCGCAAAAAAAGTCCTTTTTTGCGGGTCACCCCATAGGCGAGGCGCGAGCAATATCAAACCCATTACTGCAACACCGCTAAACAACGCGGTGCCGAGGGCCGTCATTCCAAAACCACTTCTCCCACCCTCAAGTAATGACTCCCATCGAGCCCAGTCCGCTTTCCGCAGAATCCCCAGCACCAGACTTATCCATGCCAGGCCCAATAGATTAATGAGACGTTTAACGTTTCCTTGAGCCCACCACGCGACAAGAGGGAACAGCCACAGCGTAGCCCATTCATTAGCAGCTTCCCACCGAGCTGTCGAACCTTGAGGCACTTCGTCCGAGGCGAACATTACCCTCGTATAGATATAGATGACAAAGAGTAGAAAAATAACAAAAAGACGCTCCTGTTTAATAACCGGCCAGGCATTGCGCCAATCAAACACAAACGCCACAAGCATAAGGGACAAACCAAGATAGGCACCTGCGCTACCCAGCCATGCGAACAGCGCGAATATATACAAGCCGGAGATACCAAGCGTCTCGACTCTACTATCCGTTTCATTCAAGAATTCCTGGCGATTTTCAACCTGCATCAGAATAATGAACCTTGATATTATCCCTCAGGGCATCAAGCAAACCTTGCGGCATCGCCAGCAGCCAGAGCCAATGACTCTTTATCTCAGTACACTGCCTGCCAAGACCCACCTTTGCCAAGCATGAATATCTGATGTAGCGCAGCATAAACTTATAACGTTGACTAAACGAACAAAAACGACAGTGGTCGTTCACCATTTCCTGAAACGCGATGCGAAAATTGTTAGGGCTACTCACCCTGCGCGCGAATGGTTTTGCGGTCAGACCATCCGGCTGTTGTTCAATATACTGAATAATTTCGTTGGTGTAGCGGAATTTATAGTGATGCGCGATCCTGCACCAGATCACGGATTCGCGCATATGCTTTTCACCTGGGTAGATGGGAAACGGGAACTGCGCGGCAACATCAGTACGCATCGCATGTTTTTTGTCGCCTCTGACATTGTATTTGTACGAAATTTCAAGGAAATCCGAGTCCATCACGTCTTGCGGAAACCTATCCCCGGCGATTCGCCGATCTCGCATAAAGGCGCTTAGCCCCTCCACGCCCGCAAAGTGACTACGTTGATCTTGTGGAATTTGCTCCCAGCTGGATTTGAGAATGGCCAGCGCATCAAGCGCCAGCACATCATCCGAATCCAGCACGAGCATGAAATAACCATTAATCCTATCTAATGCGGAATTGTAAGCCGCTGGCTTGCCCTGGTTCTCCTGCCAGACATAGTTGACGGGAAAATCGACCGCACTTGCCCATTGCTCAACAACCTCTAGTGTTTCGTCAGTAGAGCCGTCATCGACAATCAGCACCTCAAAATCACGATATGTCTGCTGCTCGATACTGTCGAATACACGCGGCAACAACCGCGCGCGATTGTATGTGGGAATAAAAATCGTGAAAAGATACTGGTATTTCTTGCTTGCAGGATACTCGATTGGGTTCAATGCCATCTGCTATCTATTGCTTCAAATTCGATTTTAGCCATTATCAGGTATAATCGTTTTGACTGCGATACCTTGCTGGCTCAGGCGTAAAGTAACAATAACACTCTAATCCAACTTTAAGGAACCTCTGGTTAATATATGTGCGGGATTGCGGGACTGATCACACGCCAGACTACGCCTGAGCCTACGCGGCAGCGCGAAATGTTGGCAAAGATGGCCGGATTGCTCTGCCATCGAGGGCCTGATGACGAAGGCATCCATATCGACGGGCAGGTTGGCCTGGCCCATACCCGCTTATCAATTATTGATATTGATGGGGGACACCAACCCCTTTTCTCTGCCGACAAGAACCTCAGCCTCATCGCCAATGGCGAGATATACAACTATATCGAATTGCAGCAGGCGCTTTCAGCTCAGGGTCGTCAATTCACCACCAATTCAGACAGTGAGACTATTCTGCAAGCCTATGCCAGCTACGGCCGTGACTTTCTGCAGCATTTGCACGGCATGTTCGCATTTGCACTGCATGACAAACAAAAACAGCGACTTATCCTTGCTCGCGACCGCCTCGGTATCAAACCTCTGTTTTATACCGTACTTCCCGACCGTGTTGTCTTTGCTTCCGAGATAAAAGCGCTGTTATCTCAGCTACCGCACACACCGGAAATCAATCCGGAGGCATTCATTCAATACCTGCAAAGTCAGTTCAATACCGGCAGAGAGACCATTATCAAGGGGGTGCATCGACTTTTGCCAGGTGAGGCGCTGGCCATCGATGCCAACCTGAAGCTGCGACACTGGCACTACTGGTCAGCATTGGACATTAAACCCTCGGAAATTGATTTCCATGAAGCCAGTATGCAGTTTGATACGCTGTTCGAGACGGTCATGCGGGAACACATGCGTTCGGATGTGCCCTATGGGTTATTTCTTTCTGGCGGTGTGGATTCCGCTATCCTTTTAGCAATGCTCGACCGCCTGCAGGACAGGCCCATCCGCAGCTTCTCAGTCGGTTTTTCTGATGTGAAAATGGCAGACGAACTGGACGATGCCAAGCGCATGGCGAAACATTTCAATACTCAACACACGCCCCTGACCTTGTCACGTGAGGCTGTTTTTAATACTTTGCCACACACAGTATGGGCCGCCGATGACCTGATGCGCGACTATGCCAGCCTGCCCACTTCGGTACTGGCACAACATGCGGCACGTGAACTTAAGGTGGTCTTCAGCGGTGAAGGGGGGGATGAGGTATTCGCTGGCTATGGGCGTTATCGAAAAGCACGCCCCGAGCGTTGGCTGCGTAATTTAATCATGCCGGGTTCCGGCGGATTCCGCACCCGCGGCCACTGGCAGCATCGCTGGTCATCACGTTTATTCGGAGCTGAACTTAAAGCGGCTAAGACAGCGGTGCGCGCACCCTATATCAATGCCTGGCAAGCAACACCCAAGGGCTGGACAGATATTCAACGCAGTCAATATACCGATCTCAGCACCGCACTGCCGGACAATCTGCTGGTAAAGGCCGACCGTATGCTAATGGCGCATGGCCTCGAAGGCCGGGTACCGTTTCTTGACCACCGTGTCGTGGAATTCGGCATGTCATTGCCGGATCAACTCAAAGTTGACAGCCGCGGAGGCAAGGCGTTTCTCAAACGTTGGGCAGAACAATTCCTGCCAGCAGATCATCTGTATCGCAAGAAGCGCGGCTTCCATGTACCGGTGCGAGAGTGGCTGTACGGTCCATTTCTTGACAAACTGGCAAATAAATTGACCCACAACACTGCCATCAAAACCTGGTTCCGGGCCGAGAGTGTCAAGCAAATCCTGGAGCAGCAGCGAACAGGGCATAATGCCAGCCTGGAAATCTGGGGAATGATGCAGTTTGCGATCTGGCACCGCCTGTTTATCGAGCAGCCAGGGACACGCCCCACTGAACAGGAAGACCCACTCGACTGGATCAGTTAGACAACACCCATCGCCGTAGACTTCTTGCGAGCAACCCTGAAGCAATAATAATCCCCAGTGAGATGACCCAAAAAGAAAAAATCGCATGTTTCTTCTCCACCTCTGGCCACAGTGGTGTTGACCGCGCCATGCAACACCTGATCCCTGCGATGGCTCGTCGCGGCTATCCTGTTGACCTGTTACATGTACGCAAACACGGCCCTTATCTCGATGAAATTCCCGAAGGCGTGCGAGTGATCGATTTGGGTACGCGACACACTTACACCGCCCTACCGGCCGTGGTCCGATACCTGAAGCGTGAGCGCCCTGCGGTGATGTTGTCTGACAAAGATCGCGTCAACCGCACCGCACTACTGGCACGTTCATGCGCACGCGTACCAACCCGCTGCATCCTCAGCTCCGGCACAACAATTTCCATCGATCTCGCCAGCCGCGGCGCATTTGAACGTTGGCTACAGCGTAACTCGATGGGCAAACTCTACCCCTACGCCGATAATGTCATCGTCACCTCCAAAGGCGTCGCCGATGATATGTCTGCATACACAGGCCTAAAGCGTGAGCTTATTAACGTCGTACCAAGCCCAGTAGTACCTCAGGCATTGTTCGATGAACCACAGCCATGCCCCGACCACCCGTGGTTTCAGAAAGGCGGACCACCCGTGATCCTGGGCGTAGGCGAACTCGGCGAGCGCAAGGATTTCGAGACCTTGCTGCGCGCCTTTGCCAAGCTACGCGCAGAACTCAGCTGTCGTCTTGTGATTCTTGGCAAGGGTAAGCAGCATGGTAAATTGCTGAGCCTCGCCGAGGAACTGGGCGTTGCCGATGATTTTGCATTACCCGGCTTTCAACCAAACCCCTATGCCTGGATGGCACATGCTGCACTGTTTGCATTTACCTCGCGTTGGGAAGGGCTGGGCTTTGTCATCATTGAGGCCTTGGCCGTGGGTACGCCGGTGGTAGCAACGGATTGCCCCAGCGGCCCCAGCGAGATCCTGGACGCTGGACGTTTTGGTCCGCTGGTTCCCATAGGGGATATCGACGCATTGGCAAAAGCAATGCTGAAAACACTCGACAGGCCACTGCAAAAGACGGTACTACGAGAAGCTGCCATGCCCTATGAAATCGAACGCAGTTCCACAGCCTACCTTGAGGCCTTCGGCCTGGATCCCTATCCAGCGGATTCCTGATTCATGATGGCAGCAAAACAACGCCTGACAGTATTGATCTCCTTTTCCGGCGAAGGCGGTGTGGAGCGCATGGTACTTAACCTGATAGAGGAATTCGCAACTCAGGGCATACAAGTTGATTTACTGATGATCCGCGCCGAAAGCGCACACCTTAATGAGTTGCCTGCATCGGTTAGGGTCATCAAACTCGATGCCTCTCACAACCTCACCAGCGTTCCTGCGCTAGCGCGCTATCTGCGCAACAATAAACCTGCGGCCATGCTGGTCGCCAAGGACCGTGCTGGCCGCGCCGCATTGTGGGCGCGGTTAATCGCCGGAGTGGATACTCGCATCGTGATTCGCCTGGGTACCAATCTGTCTGCAGCACTCAAGGGACGTTCCTGGCTCAGGCGCTGGTCGCGTTATTTGCCAATGCGCATCAGTTATCGCATGGCTGAGAAAATCGTCGCCGTTTCACAAGGTGTGGCCGACGACACCCACAACATCACCCATCTTCCCACAGACCGGATTACGGTGATTCGTAATCCGGTAGTGACATCACGTATCACACGGTTGGCGAGTGAAACGGTCGATCACCCGTGGCTGATCAACCACGACATCCCAGTGATAGTCGCAGCAGGTCGCTTCACACGGCAGAAAGATTTCAACACCCTGGTCCGCGCGTTTGCGCATGTCCGCGAACAGCGAGACTGCCGCCTGATTATCCTCGGCGAAGGCAGCCTGAAAAATGAACTGGAAATATTGAGCAGGCAGTTGAGTATAGATGAACATATCAGTTACCCCGGTTTTCAGGTCAACCCCTACGCCTGGTTAGCCAAAGCTGACCTGTTCGTGCTTTCATCTGCCTGGGAAGGCTCGCCGAATGTCTTGACGGAAGCACTCGCTGTGGGTACCCCCGTTGTTTCCACAGATTGTCCCAGCGGACCACGAGAGATTCTGCAGGATGGACATTATGGGCCGCTGGTCGAGGTTGGTGATCACAAAACATTGGCTGACGCAATACTCAAAACACTCGATCAGCCACTACCCGCCGATACCCTGCGCGCTGCTGTTACCGAATATACCGCTGAAATCAGCGCTCGCCGTTATCTTGACATTCTAGGTCTTTGATCGAAGCCTGCGCCGGGTATAATCCCGACATCACCAGGACAATCTAACCATATGCTGCTGTCACCCAAATATAATTTTTTATTCGTACATATCGCTAAGACAGGGGGAACCAGTGTACGCGCCGCCTTGCAAGGCTTGCGTTGGAAAGATCCGCTGTATCTGCCAATGTTCATCTGTAGCCGCTTGAGTCATTTAACGGGTCACCGTATCGGCACCAAATTTCCACGCCATTCCAAAATCATCCTGGCAAAAGAATCACTACCTGCAGAATTTTTTGACCAGCTTTTTAAATTCGCCTTCGTTCGCAACCCCTGGGATCTGCAAGTCAGTTCATTTCACCACATACGGCGCGAACGTCCGCGACTCATGCAAGGTGTTGATGATTTCGAAACCTTCCTTAAATGGAAATTTGACTCCGAACGCCCTTATCAGTACCACATTGACACCTCAATCGAATCGCAAAGCGACTACCTGATCGATCTGCACGGCAACATTATTGTTGATTTCATCGGCCGCTATGAAAATTTGCACGACGATTTCATAACCGCTTGCGAAAAAATTGGCATCGCGACACGCAAGATACCTCACAAACGCAAGGCCACTGACCGCAAAAAGGATTATCGGAAATACTATACTGACGCGACCGCTGAACTGGTCGCCGAGCACTTCAAGCGTGACATCGAACTACTGGGTTACAACTTTGATCCCGAATAGGCGGTTAATTCATCTTGCGGCGCATAATACAATCGCATTCAATCACTGCGAGACTATCATGATCGCGGGAGACCGGATACAGGCCTGTCAGCTCGAAACCCTTCTTTTGAAAAGCGTTTAAGGACTCAAGGTAATCCGGCATACCATCATACAGCTGCACCACAGAAACCTCGGACTGCAAACCCAGGATATCCGACAGGATATTCCCTACCCCTTTAAATACTTCCAGATCGTAACCTTGGGTATCCATTTTTAAAAAAACGCGCGGGCGTTCGGTTTGTTTGATCCAGCCTGAATAAATTTCGTCCAGACGCTTGACCTGTACGTTCTCATTGTAGTCAACCTCAACGTTTTTTTCGCCGAACCTGTCCATGGAATAATCGTTCGGTTTGTAGAACGAGGCAAACGCGGTTGAACGCGTCACGTTGATCATCATCGACCCACTCTGTGAACCCAGCGCGCAATGGTAAACTTTCCACTTGTCGTCATGCCGGGACTTATCAAGCAATACTTGGTAATTGGTGTTTACCGGTTCGAAAGACAGGATATAGCCATTGTAACCGCGCTCACGCAATTCCTCAGCATACTGACCGTGATTCGCGCCCACATCGATGACATGATCTATCTGCAATTTATCGAGAAGCAACTGCAGGTGACTACCCGCAACCATATGCCCCACTTTCTTCCGCCGTATCAGCTCATAACCAAAGAGACCGGCGATTTTATTATGTAGTTTACTCAAAAGCGGGCTTTCGCGACTCAAGCGTCCTTAAGAATAAATTCAGTGCCGCAATACGGACACATCATCCTGCCATCCTCAGCATCCTCGATGGGAATATAAACACGCGGATGCGAATCCCATAGACTCATCTCCGGCAACGGACAATGCAATGGCAAGTCACTGCGCGCTATTTCGTAGCTGCGCTTGTCATTTGGGGTTTTAAACTGATCCTGATGCTCGGCGGTTTTAGGATTAGGCATTTGTTTACCTCAAGATTCTTAAATTCACAGGCACTAAACCAATGTCAACCAGTCAGCGTACTCCGGCTTACGGCCATAGACAACATCGAAATACAGGCTTTGCAAGCGTTCAGTGACCGGTCCGCGTGAACCCAAACCAATAGTGCGATTATCGACTTCGCGAATCGGCGTGACTTCTGCAGCGGTACCGCTAAAAAAGGCCTCGTCAGCAATGTATACCTCATCTCGGCTGATGCGTTTTTCGACTACAGGAATTCCGAGTTCATCGGCAAATCGCAACAGGGTACGGCGGGTAATGCCATCCAGTGCGGAGGTCAAATCTGGCGTGTAGATGACACCGTCCTTAACAATAAAAATATTCTCGCCACTGCCCTCGGCAACATAACCGTCAACATCCAGCAGCATGGCTTCGTCATAACCATCAGTGAGCGCTTCCTGCAGCGCCAGCATGGAATTCATGTAATTGCCATTCGCCTTGGCCTTGCACATGGTGATGTTGACATGGTGACGCGTAAATGATGATGTCTTGATGCGAATGCCGCGTTCCATATTTTCCTTGCCCAGATAGGAACCCCATTCCCAGGCAGCCACCATGCAATGCACCTTAAGGTTATCGGCACGCAAACCCATGCCCTCCGAACCATAGAAGCACATTGGCCGGATGTAAGCTGATTCAAGATTATTGTCGCGTACTGATGCTCGTTGTGCCTCATTCAACGTGCCCTTATCGAAAGGCATCGGCATGTTGAGAATTTTGGCCGAGTTGAATAAGCGATCGGTGTGCTCTTGTAAACGGAAGATGGCTGCGCCCTTGCCGGTCTTGTAAGCGCGCACCCCCTCGAACACACCCATACTATAGTGCAGGGTATGCGTGAGCACATGTACCTTGGCCTCACGCCACGGCACCATTTCGCCATCCATCCAGATCAGACCGTCTCGGTCAGCCATCGACATCGTTATTGTCTCCCATTCATATTATCAAGGAACCGCTGATCAACTCATGAGCGGCTGCTCTGATTGTAAAATTAACCAGAGATTCCTTAGTTAAACTACTTCATCAGCAAGCCTATCCAGTCTCCATAACCTCATGCCAGATATGTTGTACCCGCGCACGGGCATCTGAGAATTCCTGAGTATCCACAATGGAAGGACAGTCTTGCAAACTGAGCGCGTGAATTCTATCCCGGTAGCCGCGATAAGCATCCTGCAAGAATCGCACATCGCCAGTATCCATAAGCCGGCTCGCAGCGAGAGCGTCCAACACCCGTATATTATCTGTATATTCACCCAACGCCGGGAAATCTACCGCGTAGGCCAACACCAGATATTGCACCATAAATTCAATGTCAGCGATACCTCCGCTGTCTTTTTTCAAATCAAATTCCGATTGCTGCGCGCTGCCCAGCTCATCACGCATCTTGATACGCATCTCGCGCACCTCCCGGCGCAAATCATCCCTATCACGCTGCATCGCGAGCACTTTACGGCGGATACGGTCAAATTCAGCCCTCAGCCACTCAACACCGGCCACCACACGTGCCCGTGTCAACGCCTGATGTTCCCAGGTCCAGGCATCATTAAGCTGATAGTGTTCGAACGACTGCAAGCCACTGACCAATAGCCCGGAGCCACCGCTGGGCCTGAGCCGCATATCGACCTCATAGAGCTGGCCCGCCGGCGTCATAGTCGTGAGCATATGGACAATGCGTTGTGCCAGGCGTGCAAAAAACACGGCGTTATCCAGTGGTTTGTTGCCGTCTGTTTGTTGTCGTTCACCATGACTATCATGAATGAACACGATATCCAGATCAGAGCCATAACCCAGCTCAATACCCCCCAACTTGCCATATGCGACGATTGCAAATCCAGCGACATGGCGTTGACCATCGGCATCATAACCCGGCTCGCCATGTTTGACTGCGAGCTGTTGCCGGCAAACCTTCAGCGTATGATTGAGTACCACCTCGGCGATCCAGGTCAGTTGGTCGCTTACTCGCATCAGCGGCAGTGCACCCATGACGTCTGCCGCCGCGACGCGTAACACATTGGCGTGTTTAAACTGGCGCAAGCGTTCCATCTGCTCTTCCAGATCATCACTGGCGGTATGCGACAGCAGCTCATGCAGTTGCTTGACCAGCCCTTGCCTGTCGGGCGGCGCATAAAGCCCTCTTGGGTCCAGTAATTCATCAAGCAACACCGGATGCAGACGCAGATATTCAGCGATCCAGGCACTCGCGGCACAGAGCTTGACGAGTTGGGATAGCGCCATTGGTGTTTCCGCCAGCAATGACAAATATACCGAGCGACGGGCAATGGCCTCAATCAAGGGCAACAGTCTGGATAGCACAACATGGCTTCCCTGCGTTTGTCCGGTTGCGGCAATCAACAACGGCATTAGCTTATCCATGCGCTCACGCGCCTGTTCACTTTGCAACCTGTAACTGCGGCTGCCCCGTAGTGCATTCAGTGCGCGCCAGGCTTCTGCTGAATCTTCAAAACCAGCATTAGCCAGCAAGGTCACGGCCTGACCCTCATCCAGCTCACCGCGCCATAGCAACGCCAAACTCGGCCCGACATCCTCGTTTGCCTCATCCTCTCCCAGTTGTGGCGCGGCAAATACCTGTTCAAACTGCTCACTGACATACTGGCGATGCCGTTTCAATTGCTGTTCGAATGAAGACCAGTCAGCATGGCCCATCGAAAACGCCAGCCGCAGGCGCGCGTTTTCATCGCTCGGCAGCACATGCGTCTGCTCATCAGACATCATCTGCAAGTGATTCTCGGTCAGTCTCAGATAATCATAGGCTGCCAGCAACTTATCCTCGGCCTCTACAGAAAGTAGATTTTTTTCCCCAAGCGCCCGCAATACCCGCTTGATCGAACGCTGTTGCAGCGTTCTGTCATGCCCACCACGTATGAGCTGAAACGCCTGACCTATGAACTCAATCTCACGAATACCTCCGGCACCGAGTTTAATATTATGATCAAGTCCACGCTGTTTCACTTCCTCGCGAATCAGTCGCTTCATTTCACGCAACGCTGCAAACACGCCAAAATCGAGATAACGCCTATAAACAAATGGTCGCAGCATTTCAGTGAGCGCGCGAACAGTATCATCATCACCGGTTATGGCACGCGCCTTGATCAGCGCATAACGTTCCCACTCACGGCCATGCGCCTGATAATAATTTTCCAGTGCATCAAAACTTGCCGCTAACGGCCCCGCTTCGCCAAAGGGCCGTAAACGCATATCAACCCGGAAGACAAAACCATCGGCCGTGACCTCACTCAACAGCTTTATAAGCTGCTGCCCAAGGCGCACAAAAAATTCGCTATTACTGATACCACGCACACCATCCGTCTCACCGTTTTCCGCAAAGGCGAACACTAGATCAATATCGGATGAGAAATTGAGTTCACGCCCACCCAACTTGCCCATGGCAAGCACCAGAAGTTGCTGTGCTTCACCTTGCGCATTTCTTGGAGTACCGTAGCGGCCGGAAAGGCTTTGGTAGCACCAAGCCAGCGCCTTTTGCGTACAGCATTCAGCCAATACCGACAGGTCATTGAGCGTTTCATCCAGGTCGGCTGCACCACCCAGGTCGCGCCACGCGATACGCACCATTTCACGATGTCTGAATTGGCGTAAGCGTTGCATTAGTGTGACCTCATCATCTATTGTCATAACCAGCGCATCGAGTCGCTGCGACAATTCACCTTCCACATAAACGCGCCCAAACTCTTCACGGGCAACCTGCTCCGCAAATACGGCGGGGAAACGGATGCAAAACCGCGCCACGAAATCACTTGCGCCCCACACCCGCGCCAGGTTATCGGGAGCCCTAATAGCTTCGATGCCCTGCTCGCGGGCCGCGGCAACATAGGCTGACCATTGACGCCTTATCTCCGCATGCAAGGCCTTTGGTACGACATCTAGTTGCGTAACCAACGGCATTTGATCTTCAGTCTGAGTCATACCCGCAGGTTACGGATGACTCTGAACTGATACAAGCCCAGAGGGCCTCTAATAAGTTCCGGGTGTGTACAACTGAGAACTAAAATAGTCAGATTCAGGGCGTGCATGACACGCCAACATGGATGCAGGCAACGCATGGAGCAGTTGCCATGAAGCGGACTATTTTGGACCCAGTGCTACCCGTCACGAATTTATTAATTGCTCCCGGCACATAAAAAAGCCCCGGCATTGCCGGGGCTAGTGGTCACATCTGTTCAGGCCTGATCAGAAGATCGCCAACAATTGTATTGATATCTTGTCATCCATCTCATCAAGGATCACGTTGGGGGGCGCAGTACCAGCCAGATTCGGTGCATCGGCATCTCGTAATTCATAGTTAAGAATCGCGCGCGCCTTCTTGTTGAAGAAATACTGAACACCAAGAGTCGTGGTTTCGAACTGGCGTTCCGCAGCAGCGACATTGGTCACACGATTGTACACATCATGACGCACATTGAGTTCCCATTTGGGTGTCGGCGCAAATCCGAAATGCACATAGTAGCCATCGGCCTCACCAGTCGTGGCCACATTGAATGACGCAGTCGTTCCCGGGCCATTAGCTGCAGAGCCCACAACTGCCCCACCATCTGTGCCATTCAGGATCATACCTTCACCTTCCATGTACTCGAAGGCGGCGCGCCATTTGCCACGGCGGTAGGTGGAACCCAGTCCCCAGCGTTCGCGATCATATTCGCCGGCGCCCGCAGTGGTGAGTGTCCGCTTGCCATCCTGCATCCAGCCGTACATCTTGAAGCCCTGACGACGCCCGCCCTTTCCTCCAAAGATCCATTCGGTAGACAGATACGCATAAATATCCTTATTGTCGTCATTGTCGCTGCGAGTGATGCCATTACCATTGCCATACATCAAGGCATAACTGGTCTCCCAGTCACCCGATCTGAAGGCATCGAACACCTGGATACCAATATCACGGAAGGCGCCGACCGGACCATTGGGGCGGTTGGCATCGCCACCGGGGCCACTGTTTCCACCCGGAGTGACAAAAGTATCCGAGCCATTACCATTGAAGTAACGCTCCAGCATCATCTGGAAGGAAACATTGGTGAAGTTGATGTAATCGAACACATGAATGGCCTGCAGCCCCTCTTCACTACCAGGATACTTGAACTGACCCACACGAATACGCGCTCCTGGTATGTGGTTCAAGGTCACACTGGCGTCAGTCAGTTTGACACTGCCAGTGCCACCGCCCGGACGAGTGATACCATTATTCCCCGCCTCGGCCAGGAAGAAATAATTCACCTTGCTGTCGAGCGGAAAACCGATACCACGCACACCGATTCGCGCGCGGCGTATCTGGAACGTTGAATCCGTCTTGAGATCCGGAGGGATTACGTTGAACTGCGCGCTCTGTCCTCCCCAGGGGCCAGCAGCGAGTTCCGTACCATCGGTCGATTGATATTCGGGTTGAATAAAACCCCACAGCTTGGCGCGCGGCGCCGCATCACTGGGTTCGGTACCTTGCAACAGCAGCCAGTTGGCTGCCTGTGCCTGACCTGCTAACAGGGTCACCGCGACCGCCGCAGCCCCCAATCCTGTCTTTTTAAAAGTTCTTATCACGAGAACCTCCTCCACTTATTGATATTTAGATTATGTTTCCTTTTAGATCGAATCAAGGCTTCACCAACTGATAACCTTGGTCGACCAGATCAATGATTCGTACTACACCAGCAGATACCGGAACAGCATTCGAAGTCAGTTTGACCGGCTCATCCAACGCCTTGCTCATGGCAGTGATGGTGTTCTGGCAGGCACTGAAACGCACGCCAGTGTCGGTGAGGCTCTTGATGCGGCCCTTGTTGGCATTTTCAGCAAACAGCAAGCGCAGACCAGGGCCGAAGGCAACAATCTCGACATCGACCTTATCGGCGCCATAATGCTTGATCAGATTGTTGGCGACATTCAGAACGAGTGTTTGTTTAAAGGGGTTGTTATCGCTAATTTGCAGAACAACGCGTTTTTCTGCAAAGGGTTTGCTCTCCTTATCAGCCGAGGCAGTCTGAAAACTACCCATCGCGAACAAGGCAATCGCGACGCTTAACAGCAAGCGGTGAATACGCTTCATGATTATCTCCTCCAACATATTAGAATATTAATAATTGGTAATAAAATGAATGGTTACAGCAAGAACCATGCATCCATAGTAAGATGCAGCCTTCGCCACTTTTATTCCAAGCACCTGTACATTGCTCGTTTGGAATAATATCGGCACTGATTACATCCAACCTAACGTCACTAAAGCAGCCGCATGACCAGTTGTGTACTGAGAGGCAGAGAGTTATGAAATTGTTGGGACGTTGGAGCGCTGCATCGCGTTTCAGAGATGACCTGGAAGCAAACCGCAACAAACTCTACCGTATGGCCTATGCATGGTGCGGTGATGCCATGCTCGCGGATGATCTTACTCAAGACACACTGACCAAGGCACTGCAGAAGAACCATCAGTTACGTGATCCCGGCAAACTCGGCAGCTGGTTGTGCTCCATACTGTATAACTGCTGGCGCGAACATTTGCGACGCAACAAGACCGCATACGAACTGGATGAAAATAAAATGGTGCATCACCACACACCCGAAGTGAATGGTGGCGAACAGGAAATTATTCTCAGGGTCCGCCGTGCAATCGCATCGCTGCCGGAAGGACAACGCGAAGTGATTACCCTGGTAGACCTCGAGGGTCTCTCGTATACGGAGGTTGCGGGCACCCTGCAGGTTCCGATGGGCACGGTAATGAGCCGACTCTCCAGGGCAAGGAAGGCCTTGCACTCACAATTATTAGATATGAAGACAACATCTCGCACTGTAGTTAACCTGCGGAGCATTAATTAAATGAACAATGATGACAAATGGAAGGATTGCCGCCTGCATGCCTTTATCGATGGACAACTCGGTGATGATGATAGTGCTGAGCTGATCAAAGAAATGGCTCAGCGTCCGGAGTTGCGACAACATGTAGCCGATACACGTTACCTGAAAGGTATGATCAAACAGGCCTACGCCGGTATCGAACCCCCCACCGGAGGAAGCAGGCAAAGCACTAGCAAGCTCTTCAGCCTGCGAGCGGGTCTTACCGGCCTTGCCGCCACACTACTGTTGAGCATCGGTTTTATTGTAGGCTGGTCCACACATGCGCCCTCCACGCCAGCCAATATACATCTTGCCAAGGCCGGTAGCAGTGTAGTCAACAGCAATGACCCATTATTGACCGGTGGTATAACGCTGGCGCCTGTTAATACGGATGCTCACAAAGTCATCCTGCATATCGATCAAACCGATACAGCTTTATTTCAAGATACACTTAACGAAGTCGAGCGCTTGCTGACAACGTATGACAGCACACAAACACAAGTGGAGGTCATCTTTAATTCCAGCGGGCTTAACCTGTTACGCACCGACACCTCACCGGATGCCGCACGCCTGCGCAGAATGATGGCCACCTATGAGCACCTGCGCTTTGTTGCTTGCCGTAACACCATAAAACGCTTGGAGGAGCGAGGCATCAAGGCAAACCTCATTGATCAAACTCAGGTCACACCTTCCGCAGTTGGCCATATCATCGATCGGTTGCAAAAAGGCTGGGTCTATATCAAGGTCTGAGACCCACATACAGCTCCTGTAAGCCACGCGCTGCAAAGGGCCACAAGCAGCCAACCCCTCTTAAATGGTTATTGATAATCATTATCGTTTGCATTATATTTAACCCTCGCGTTTTAATTCCTCCCGCAGAAGGACTTCAGTATGTCTAAGTTCATGTTTAGAAACATCTTTTTATCGGCCACCATGGCCTTCACTTTGCTGGCCTGCAGCAGCCCACAATCGAGCGAAGTAAACCTCTACTCCGCCCGTAAGGAGCAGTTGATCAAGCCAATGCTGGATGAATTCACCCGGCAGACGGGGATCAAGGTCAATCTGGTCACGGGCAAGGCTGATGCGCTGCTGCAACGCCTGCAAAGCGAGGGCGCAAACAGCCCCGCTGACGTGCTGATTACAACTGATGCAGGCCGCCTGCATCGCGCCAAACAGGCTGGCGTTTTGCAGGCCGTATCATCTGCCGTGCTAACAAAATCCATCCCGGCCAGTTACCGTGACCCGCAAGGCTACTGGTTTGGACTGTCGCTACGTGCACGTCCCATTATTTACGCCAAAGATCGCGTACAGGCAGTAGCTCTCAGTAGCTATGAGGCATTAGCTGATGAGCAATGGCATAAGCGTATCTGTATCCGCTCTTCGAGTAACATTTACAACCAGTCCCTTGTTGCATCGATGATTGCGGCCAATGGTGTACAGGCAACCGAAACCTGGGCGAATCGTTTCGTGAAAAATTTTGCACGCCCACCCAAGGGTGGTGATCGCGACCAGATCAAGGCGGTTGCCTCAGGCCAGTGCGATATCGCTATCGCCAATACCTATTATCTCGGCCAGATGATCCATTCCGATAAAGCGGAGCAAAAATCAGCTGCCGCCAAAGTCGCGGTCTTTTGGCCCAATACGAGTGATCGTGGCACACACGTCAACATCAGCGGCGCCGCGGTCACCCAATCGGCAAAACACAAGGATGCTGCCATCAAATTAATAGAATTCCTGACTAGCGATGTTGCACAGCAATGGTATGCCGACACCAACCTCGAGTATCCGGTGAGCTGGGGAACATTCAAGGCGGATACCATTAACCTTTCAAAACTGGGAGAACTCAACGCAGAAGCCGTCAAACTGATGGATCGTGCCGGCTGGCAATAGATTTTCAGGATTATGAGTAGTACCTCAGAGGGCTCGCTGGCCAACAGGCCACAAGCACTGCTCGCGGGTTGTCTACGCTGCCCGAACGCCTGGAGCATAAGTGCGATCGGCGTTGCAGTGCTATTGGCCCTGCCGATACTCACGGTACTCAGCTTCCTGCTACAACCCGCCGGCGAAGTCTGGCAGCACCTCGCGAGTACAGTCCTGAAGGGTTACATCAGCAATTCGCTATGGCTAATGCTGGGTGTCAGCATCGGTACCTTGAGTATCGGAATCTCCACCGCCTGGCTGTGCAGCATGTGTGAGTTCCCGGGCCGCCGCCTGTTCGAGTGGGCCCTGTTGCTGCCGATGGCCATCCCGGCTTATATCATTGCCTACACCTATACAGGCATGCTGGACTACGCAGGCCCCGTGCAAACCTGGCTGCGCAGCTTGTTTGGCTGGGGTTTCGGTGAATACTGGTTTCCTGAAGTACGCTCCCTGCCTGGCGCTATTGTTATGTTATCGCTGGTTCTCTACCCCTATGTCTACCTGCTCTCCCGAGCCGCATTTCTGGAGCAATCGGTATGTGTACTGGAAGTCAGCCGTACCCTGGGAGCTAGCGCCTGGCAATCGTTCAGGCGCATCGCGCTACCAATGGCACGGCCCGCCATCATTACCGGGTTGTCGCTGGCACTGATGGAGACACTGGCCGACTACGGCACCGTGAAGTATTTTGGTGTCAACACCTTTACCACCGGCATCTTCCGCACCTGGTTCGGCCTGGGCGACAGCGCCGCGGCCGCGCAGCTGTCTGCGGTACTATTAATGTTTGTATTTACATTAATTCTGCTGGAACGTTGGTCACGCAGACGCGCACGTTTTCACCACACCACGCGCTACAGCTCTCTACCACGCTATGAACTCAAACGCAGTGCCAGATGGCTTGCCCTCGCAGCCTGCGCAATACCATTGATTCTCGGCTTTGTGTTACCCGCGGGGCAACTGCTGGTGTGGAGCATTGAAACCGCCGAAAAGATGATCGACAGCAGTTTCCTGACACTCACATTACACAGCCTGATGCTGGCTGCCAGCGCTGCCGTCATCGCGTTGCTACTGGCGTTACTGATGGCTTACAGCAAACGCATCCGCGGTACACAAGCCTCGCGATTCGCCATCAATCTCGCCGGTATGGGTTATGCAATACCCGGCACGGTCATCGCAGTCGGCGTGATGCTACCCTTCGCAGCAGTGGATAACAGCCTCAACGACTTTATGCAAACGCGCTTCGGTGTTTCCACCGGCCTAATATTGAGCGGCACACTGGCTGCCCTGCTGTTCGCCTACACCGTACGTTTCCTGGCGGTGTCCCTGCAAACGGTGGAAGCCGCATTGGGCAAGATCAACACATCGATGGATGACGCCGCACGTTCACTCGGCAACAGGCCACGTGAAGTCCTGACACGCATTCATATGCCGATCATGCGCGGTAGCCTGCTGACAGCCCTATTGCTGGTGTTCGTCGATGTCATGAAGGAATTGCCCGCCACCCTGATCCTGCGCCCATTCAACTACAACACACTTGCAGTACGCGCCTTCGAACTGGCATCTGATGAACGTCTGGCTGAATCCGCCAGTGCAGCACTTATGATAGTGCTCGCCGGCATTATTCCGGTTATCCTATTAAGCCGATCCATCAGTCAGTCGCGCCCAGGGCATGAGCACCAAGCTTGAAGTCAATGCTATCCACGTTGCCTACCGCAACAAAACCGTCGTTTTCGATACCTCGCTGCAACTTCAAGAGGGCATGATCGGCTGCCTGCTAGGCCCTAGTGGCTGCGGCAAGACCACGGTGTTACGCGCTATCGCCGGTTTTGAGCCTGTCACTAAAGGCGAAATCATACTTGATGCACAGACCGTCAGCCTCCCTGATGTAACTGTGCCACCCGAGCAACGCCGTGTCGGCATGGTGTTCCAGGATTTTGCGTTATTTCCGCATATGAATATCAGCGACAATGTCGGCTTCGGCATTCGTCACCAGTCCGCTCATGAACAATCTCAGCGCAGCGCCGAGTTACTGGAACTGGTCGACCTATCTGCTCACGCCAGAAAATACCCGCATGAACTCTCGGGCGGCCAGCAACAGCGTGTCGCCCTGGCGCGCGCCATGGCGCCGCGCCCACAAATGCTGCTAATGGATGAGCCTTTCTCCAGTATGGATGCAGAACTACGCGAGGAACTGGCCGGCGATATACGCGCCATACTCAAACAAGAGAACATGACTGCAATATTGGTCACACATGACCAGTTCGAGGCCTTTGCCATGGCCGATGAAATCGGCGTAATGCAGGCAGGCCGTATTGTGCAATGGGATTCGGCCTACAACCTCTATCATGAGCCGGCCACCCGCTTCGTGGCCGATTTCATCGGACTCGGCACTATGCTCAAGGGCAAGGTGCTCAGCGGTAACCAGATCGAGACCGAGATAGGCATACTCGAGGGCAATGTGGGTGACGGATTTGAACAGAGTGAAGAGGTTGAGATCCTGGTGCGGCCAGACGATGTGGTTCATAACGATGCCAGCCACATGAAGGCAATCGTCACCGAACGCCAGTTCCGCGGGGCCGAATTCCTCTATGAACTGCAGCTGCCCAGTGGTGCGGAGCTGCTGTGCTTCGCCCCCAGCCACCATGATCACAAGATCGGTGAAAGTATCGGCATTACCATAGATATCGAACATCTGGTAATGTTCAAGCTTGCGTCTCAAGCCGCGTAATAACTGTGACAGATAACCCAGCAGGACAGATCCACGAATCATTGCGCTTGACCTGCGTCGGCTCAGGATCAACAATCGGGAATGCGTTTACCCTAGGGGGATTGATATGTCTGCAACCATGAACATGACAACCAAAAAATCCACCAGCCTATTGCTTGCTGGCCTGCTCGTGCTGATTAATCTCACGCCAGCCTATGCCGGCATTGTTGGCACTCCGGATCTACTGGATGAGCAACGCCTGCTTGCAGAGCGACAAACGATTATAACTGCTCTGCAACGCGAGGAAGTACAGGCATTGCTGATCCAGCGTGGCATCGATCCCTCCCAGGCAACGCAGCGCATCCAACAACTGACAGCAGTCGAAGTTGAGCAGCTTGCACAACACATTGATCAACTACCCCAGGGTGCGGGCGCTGCCGAAGTTATCCTGATCATCTTCCTGGTGTTCCTGTTTACCGAACTGACCGGTATAACCGACATCTTCCCGGGCATCGACCCGGTGCGGTAGACGTAGCACAGGTCACGGACAGCTCAATGCGTAGCTTGCATAATAGTACGGTTCTGGCACTGTTGATCCTGAGCCTGTCTGTGACACAAGTTGCCCCTGTAGCACATGCCGGACTGGTCGGCACTCAAACCCTGCTGACAGAAAACACGGCTCAACAGCAGCGGCAACAGATTTTGACTGCTCTGTCGCGTGATGAAGTCAAGCAGGCACTGACGGATCATGGCGTCACACTGGATCAGGCACAGCTCAGGATAGAGCAGCTAACCGATGTTGAAATCCGCAACCTCGCAGAGCGATTGGATGTACTGCCTGCCGGCGCCGGTGATGCCGCTGCGGGTATCGCCATTGCTGCGCTGATACTGATTATTCTTGAACTGCTGGGTGTCATCGATATCTTTACGCAGTTCTAGCTGCAGGCGGTTGAATACCCGTAAAAATTCTGTTCGCCGACTCGCGGGCATTTTATTTTTTGGCGGTTTGCTATCCGCATGCGCAACCCCGCAAACACGTGCCCTGCTGGATAATCCACAAGAACTGCCTCAGCAAACGCTCATCGCAACCGCTTTTTACCCACAGCAGGAACATTTTTGCGGTCCGGCAGCACTGGCAACAGTGTTGAACTATCACGGTCTGCACGAAAACCAAACCGCACTCGCTGATCTGGTATATTTGCCGGCACGCCAGGGCAGCCTTCAGGTGGAGATGCTGGGTGCGACCCGTAGCAAGGGGCTACTCGCCTACGTCATGGAGCCCCGGCTGGACCACCTGTTGCGCGAGGTCGCCGGCAAACGACCGGTCATCGTATTGCTGAACCTGGGCCTGAGCTGGTATCCACGCTGGCACTATGCCGTAGTCATCGGTTATGACCTGCAGGCGCACGACATCATTCTCAACTCCGGTACACGCGAACATTATAGAATGCCGCTTAGCACGTTCGAACATACCTGGCGGCGCAGCCAGTACTGGGCATTGCTGCCCTTGCCGCCATCACAACTGCCTGCCGAAGACCAGCCGCAGAGCTATTTGCAGGCAGCAGCGGACCTGGAAGAAATCGGCAACACACAGGTGGCGTATACTGCCTACCAGAGCGCGCTCACGCGCTGGCCCGACAATGTGATTGCCAACATGGGATTGGGCAACACTGCCTATACACTGCACCGCTATGGCGTAGCTGTGCAAGCGTATTCGATGGCACTGGATTCCAATCCATCTTACGCACCCGCCTATAACAACCTGGCGGTTGCACTCTCTGACATCGGCTGTAAACCAGAGGCAATCCAGGCGGCGCAGTGTGCAATCCGTCTCGATAGCTTCGGACGTGACGACTTCAGACTAACGTTGGATGAGGTTACAACAGCTGCCCAGAAAAACTTAAAATTAGTAAACTGTCCTGCGATTGAATGTCCTGATCACAAAGCACACGCCGAGTCAGACGCCCAATAAATCCGTTATTTCCGCGCAAGCGGGGATCCAGCGAGCAAAGTACAGTTGTTTACTAGACTCTCATCTCGGCTTAGGCGTCCTGCGTCGCCCTATCACCTACTTCCCTGTAGGCGTGCGCGGGAATGACGCGTTTGTGAAACGGTAGTGACTGACACCCCAAGTCTAGTATCATAGTCGCCCAGACTTATCGCCATCACCACGGATTCAAACGCATGTCCAAAAAAACAGCTCCCAAAAAGAAATCCACTCGCCACTTTTCAGCACAAATCGTCGATGGCGTGGAACGCGCACCCAGCCGCTCAATGCTGCGCGCCGTTGGCTTCAAGGACGAGGACTTCCGCAAACCGCAGATCGGTATCGCCTCCACCTGGAGCATGGTCACCCCCTGCAATATGCATATTAACAAACTCGCGGATGAAGCCGCGGCTGGCACCGACACCGCCAAAGGCAAAGCGGTGATCTTCAACACCATCACCATCTCGGATGGCATTTCGATGGGCACCGAGGGCATGAAATATTCGCTGGTGTCGCGCGAAGTAATTGCCGACTCGATTGAAACCGTCGTGGCCTGTGAAGGCTTTGATGGCGTAGTTGCCATCGGTGGTTGCGACAAAAACATGCCGGGCTGCCTGATTGCTTTAGCGCGCCTGAATCGTCCCTCGGTATTCGTGTATGGCGGCACCATCCGACCGGGCTGCCACAATGACAACAATGTCGATATCGTCTCGGTGTTCGAGGCCGTCGGAGCACAGGCCAGACGCCAGATCAATCTCAAGGAACTCAAACAAATTGAATGCGAATCCATTCCGGGCCCGGGTTCCTGCGGCGGCATGTACACCGCGAACACCATGGCCTCGGCCATCGAAGCGCTGGGCATGAGCCTGCCCGGTAGTTCGGCACAGGAAGCGGTATCCACTGCCAAGCTGAAGGACTGCAGCGGGGCTGGCGCAGCAGTGATGCAGTTGCTGAAAAAAGACATACGTCCCAAGGACATCATGACGCGCAAGGCCTTCCTCAATGCTATTACCGTGGTGATGGCGCTCGGTGGCTCCACTAACGCCGTGTTACACCTGCTGGCAATGGCACATGCAACTGGCGTAAAACTCACGCTGGATGATTTCACCCGCGTTGGCAGAAAGACCCCGCTGCTCGCTGATCTGCGCCCCAGTGGTAAATACATGATGTCCGAGTTGATCAAGATCGGTGGCATACAACCGTTGATGAAAATGCTGCTCGATGCCGGGTTGTTACACGGTGATTGCCTGACGGTCACCGGTAAAACGCTTAAACAAAACCTGGCAAATGTGAAGCCCTACCCCAAACGCCAGAAGATCGTGAAACCGCTGGACAAGCCCATCAAAAAAGACGGTCACCTGGTGGTTCTTTACGGCAACCTGGCACCCGCAGGTGCCGTCGCCAAGATCTCCGGCAAGGAGGGCTTGGCGTTCACTGGCAAGGCGCGTGTTTTCGCCTCCGAAGAAGAAGCACTAAAACGCATTCTCGACGGTACCGTCAAAAAAGGCGATGTCATCGTGATTCGTTACGAAGGCCCCAAAGGCGGACCCGGCATGCGCGAGATGCTGGCACCGACGTCTGCCGTCATGGGTAAAGGCCTGGGCAAAGACGTGGCGCTGATTACCGATGGACGCTTCTCCGGGGGCAGTCACGGCTTTGTTGTTGGCCACATCACACCAGAAGCGGCAACCGGCGGTCCGCTGGCAATCGTCAAGAACGGCGATGAAATCACCATCGATGCCGTCAAACGCGAACTCAATCTCAACATCAGCAAGACGGAGATGCAAAAGCGCAAGGCCAAATGGAAAGCACCCAGGCTGCGTTACACGCGTGGCGTGTTGGCCAAGTACGCCAATCAGGTCAGTTCGGCTTCCGAAGGCGCTGTCACCGACAAGGACTTATAAGCACGCGCATGCGCGAACGCAAGCAACTGTTGCGTCGACAGGCCTATGATGCCCGCAACACACAGACGCATAAGGATGAGCGCAGCCGCATCATCGTCGATAAGCTGATTAACCTGCCCGAGTATCATGCCGCCGATACCGTAATGTGGTACCTGCATCACCGTTCGGAAGTGCGCACACAAGACGCCGTGCGAATCGAACTCAAAGCCGGCAAAAGAATTATCGTGCCCTACTGTACAAAGGATGAAAACGGCGACAACAAACTACACCTCTGGCATCTACACAGCCTGGAGGAAATGGTCGAAGCTAGCTGGGGACTACTCGAACCCCCCAAGGAGCGCTGGGGTGAGCACGGCCGTGAACCCCACCCCCAGGAACTCGACCTCATCATCGTACCCGGCGTCGGCTTCGATCGTAACGGTGGACGCATAGGCAATGGCCAGGGTTATTATGATCGCCTGTTGGCACAGGTACGCGACGACACAACGCTGATCGGAATCTGCTTCGAAAGCCAGCTACTCGATGCGATCCCACACGATACGCATGACGTATACATGGGCAAGGTTATTACCGAAAAAACGGTTTACCCAGGGAACGTTATGGAATAAGCGGTTAAGCCAAATCAACATAAGTGGCGGCATGCAAACGTTGCAGATAATCAATCGAGTCTGACCTTTCCCCATTGATTTGTGCGCGACCAATATTAAGCCCCACCCGGGCCATTATCGGACAAGGCTGCATCATCGATTTAGCGGCTAACTCTTATGCCATATGTCCCGGTACCATGGGACCGATTGTAATGTCGGATTTGCACGAAGTACTGCCCCGGCGAAAGATCTGCCACGATTCTTGAATTGTAGCCATCGCCACCATCGTCGTCTTCGGCGATAACGTGGGTCTGACTGTTCGGGCCAAACAGCTTCATGACCAGGTCCGTATGCCCGTCGGTTTCAACTGTATAACGGCCACCGCTATCAGCATTGAACCTGAAGATATCCTCTTCGCCTGGTTGCCCGATACTGGCTGCCGTGGATGACAAGTCAATTACAGAAAGATCAGTAGCCACTGGTGGCACACGTCCAGGGTATGCTTCCTCGCTGGCGATAAAGGCCTTGTCCATGTCCGACAGGGTTTCATTGCGCCGGGTTCCGGACCCGTTCGCCACCCACTCATCCGGAAAGAAGTAGAGCATGATCGAGTGGCCATCAAACGCAGTTCCACGTATCTGGTCTGCGCTGTATTTCCTGAACACATTGTGCTCTATTTGTTCCAGCGACCAGTTATTCGGCGGCCCGCTCAGATCCCTGATCACCTCTTCCCGGTTCCATTCAATACCACCTGCGGGATTCTGGTGCTCGTGCGCAAGGCCGATGGCGTGACCAAACTCGTGCGCCGCCGTGCCGCCGTCGAGAAACCCGAGATTCATGGTAGGTTGGTCCGCAGGTATCTGTGTGGCATCGGTACCAATATACGACCAGGCGCCATCGTTGGGATCAAAGGTGATGCGGATTTCCGCATCGGGCGCGTTATTGAAATCAAAACTCAGGTTAGCGTGTGCTGCCCACCATGCAGCCTGCTCCTTGACCAGGGTCTGCTGGCTACCGGTACCACCTATAAACCGGACACTCAGTGTTGAGCCTGTTAGCCACAGTTTGCCAGGGATGATTATGGCACGCGATCGACCTTCTAGACGAATCGTATGTTGGGGTCTCGTAAGATCGTGCGGTAGGATTTTATCGAAACAGATTTGTCGATCACTTGACATGATGGTGCCCTCCATAGTTATTCAACACCTGTAACAACCCAGAAACAGGTCAGTCCCTACGTCTTAAGTGTAGAGCATATCTCGCAGATATAAAGTGTGAAATGTCACGTGATCAGCCAGCTACACGAGTAGTATCTGATAAACCTTGGTAGCGGATAATAAACACAAAGAACAGTTAGATAACGCCTCTCCTGGATCTCCCTTGCCCTAAGCAATAGGAAAATATTTTTTCAGTTAGGGTACGGTTACACCGTTCTGTTCTGCCCTGATCTTGAGCTAAGTCAACGTTGCATCACCGCTTTGGTGATACAAACTTAAATGATACGCAAAACCCATCTGTACGGGGAGTGAATACACTACTTATCCACTCTGATTGCGTGGCTGGTAGCGAAGCGCAGGGTTGTTATACACAGCAAGGGCTGGCGATCCCCAAAATCCGCCAACAGTATGAAATCCCGGAAAATTTCTTAGCGAATGATTTGGTAGCGCATAGTAACTGATTAACGATCGCCTACTTCGATTTAGCCTGGCAATACCGTTGCTTAGTGTAGCGCAACGGAATCGCGGGCAGTAGTCGAAGGGCAACCCGGTATCTCCTGATCGATCAAGGAAGCCTTAGTGAAAGCGTATTTGACAATGCTTCTGCGTACCGCATTAGCGATTTTCCTACTGCATCTGCCGGCGAGTGTTCTGGCCGAGGTCGAAGGAAATTGCACGATGTGTCACAAGTATCCCGGATTCGGGAGAATGGAGCAGTTACCGGGGGAAGGAAAAGGAAAAATCGAGCGCATCTTTTATATCAATAACGAGTTGTTTGAAGCTTCCTACCACGGCAAGATCCATTGCGGGAGTTGTCATACAGGCGTAGACCGTCTTCCCCACCCTACTTTGGAAAAAGTCGATTGCGCGTCCGACTGCCATATCCTCGATCCCTCTTCAAACAAGCCCTTTTCTCATAAAAAAATCGTCGAGGATTTCAATCAAAGCGCCCATGGAAAAGACGGCTCCAGGACAAAAGATAAAAGTGATTTGCCGGTATGTAAAGACTGTCATAGCAACAAGCCGTACCACACCAGTGTCGCCGAGCGGCTAGGTGCAAAGGAATTTATGAATGTATGTCTGGAGTGTCATCAGTCTGAAAATTTTGTAGCTCGTTTTTATGAGCACATGATATACCGCACATCGAAAAGAAGGCCTTCGAAAGACGTTATTAAGCTCTGCAGCACCTGTCATGCAGACCAGGAACTGATGGCCAAGCACGAACTGGACGTCGTTATCGGTTTTAGCGCAACGTTCCATGCCAAGGCCATATCCTATGGCAACGAAGAAGTGGCGAACTGTCTGAGTTGTCACGCACCGTATCAATTAGGGTTTTCGCCTCACAGGATAATCAGTCACAGAAATGGAACCTCGCCAGTAAGTGCTGAAAACAAAATCACAACCTGCCGTCAATCCGGGTGCCATACGGAGGCAGGTGAAGAGTTCGCCGCAGGGGGCAGAGTACATCCGTCTCCAGGCATGGTTCGCATTATGGCCGGTATCAGCAGCGCTGAAATCGACGCGGACGAACTTGACAATGTCAGCGCTTTCCAGGCGAAGGTAACCGGCTGGATCCAGCTCTTCTATAAAGTATTGATCGTTGTTGTCATCGGTGGCCTGGCATTGCATCGGATACTGGATATGTATGCATCAAGGCGTGAACGACGCACGAGAGGACACTAGCGTAATGAACAATCCCGAAAACAGCACAAGACAATTTCTCAGGCTCACCCGGAGCCAGAGAAAGCAGCATATCGTTTTATTAGTTTCCACAACATTACTGATTGTCACCGGATTCATGCTGCAAGCCGATAGCTGGTTTATCGGTATCTTCGGAACTTTCAGTGAACCGGTATTCTGGTTGCGTGGCTGGATTCACCGAATCTCAGGGGTTCTGGTGACGGTCGTCTGCGCCTATCACTTGCTCTATGTCACGGTGACTATGGAAGGCAGAAGCTGGTTCGTGGATATGCTCCCGCGAGGCAAGGATTTTATCGACGCCAGTCAGAACGTCTTATATATGCTGGGCTTCAAGAAGAACAGGCCGAAGATGGATCGCTTTTACTATATGGAGAAACTGGAGTACTGGTCGGTGTATTTCGGCATGTTTATTGTCATAGTCACCGGCTTCATGATGTGGACAGAATACCTCTGGCCCAAAATCTACCTGGATATCGCGGGTGCATTTCATCTAGGCGAAGCAACATTAGCTGCGCTGGCCATCATCGTCGGGCACATTTTTTCCGTGCATTACAACCCTCATGTGTATCCGATGAACCGGGCATTTATCGACGGCATGATCTCAGAGGAGCTGATGAAGGAAGAACATCGGCTTTGGTATGAACGGCTGATGAAGGATTCCGGCACTCATGAAAAGGATGCAGATCGCAATGGATGACACAGGTTGCTGCCAAGTCCTGAAGCGGCTCGCCGTAGACGTGCTTATGGTATTGGTCTTTGTTTTGCTGATCGGTATTGCGTTCTGGATATTCTGGGTATATTTCATCCGGGGGCCCGTAGATATCGAAACCAGAGGTTTCGTATCAAGAACAGTGCAGAACGAGGCCATGCGACCTTCACAGGCGGAAAGGTATACCCTGAGGCACTTTCACAGCCTGGATGAGGTGGTATTGGGTGGAATAAAGTCAGAGTCACTGTGTGTCAGATGCCATGGCGACTACCCCCATTCAAAGGAAAAGAAAGTGCGTACTTTTTATAACGCACATTCGTGGTTTATGGCATGTGAAGTATGCCATTTGAAGCCGGAAGAGAAAGGTGATGTCGTCTTCCGCTGGCTCGCCCACAATACAGGGGCGGAGCTGACACAACTGCAAGGAGAGGCAGGCGACTATGGTGCGATGATCGTTCCTGTGAGACTGGATGACGGCGATGTTAAACGACTTGACGAATCCGACGACAAAGAATACATAGAAGAATTTATCCGTCTGGAGGAAAATTTGGCTGATTACCAGAAAGAGCTGGCCCAGGAAAGAATACACAAGCCGCTGTCGAAAAAAACCGTGAGTTGTGGCGAATGCCATACCACCGACGGCCTGCTAGATTTCAAGGGGCTTCTGTACTCTTCAAAGGTCACGGCACATCTTGAGTCCCTCGATATGGGCGCCATGACCTCCACCTACGAGCAATTCCACCTGCCCGCCATTCTAAACCCGAAGCAGAAAACCCACTAGTCAGGGAGGTGGGGATAAAACAATAACTGGGCTGAGATACAGGCAATATCCGACGCAGAATGATCGGTAGGGCAACGCAGCCAACTCAGGCCGCGTTCAGTTCATCAAACAACGCAACATATTCCTGGGTCAGTTTGTGGTTGGGGGCGAAATGTATCAGGGGTATCGAGCGTTCATGCGATTCACGCATCTTTACTGATGATGACAGCTTGGCGTTGAACACTGGCAAGCCTTCTTCGATAAGTTCGGCCACGATGCGCGTGGGTTGGCTGGCACGCGGCATATACTGATTGACAACAATACCCTCCACCCGTAAACCCTCGTTGTGGTCGCCCCGCGTCTCCTCGAGATTTTCCATAAGCGCATAGAGCGCACTACGGGAAAAGGCGTCGCAGTCGAACGGGATCAGGCAGCTGTGAGCCGCAATCAATGCCGATAGGGTATAAATATTGAACGCTGGCGGCGTATCGATATAAATCGCATCGAAAGATTTACTCAGTTCCCGCAGGGCATCACGTAGTTTGTAGATTTTATATTTACTTTCCAGTTTGGACTGGATATCGGCGAGCTCTGGTGATGACTGGATAATGTAAAGATTTTTATAAGCACTAGCGGTAACATAATCATTTACGGCATAGGGACTGGAACCGAGTTTGAAACCGAGGTGCTGCTTGAAAAAATCGGCTACCGAAAGATCGGTGGGCTTGAAACGATCCCCCAGCAGGTAATGACTGGCGTTACATTGTGGATCGATATCAACAATAAGTGTCTTTTTATCACGCCGCGCACTAATGGCTGCCAGATTGGCCGCGATACTGGATTTACCCACCCCGCCTTTTTGATTAAAAACAACCCGTATCATAGTGAGTTACTTATCCACCCTGCATTAAGTACCGATATACAGATACTGGGAAAGCACAAGCCAGAAGTCAAGCAATGCCGCTGTGTTATTGCCCTATTGCAGATCTATTAACAGCCGTTGAAATTCAGGCGAATTTTTCAAGATACTCCTTGATGCCTCACGGAGTTGGTCAATGGTATCAGCGGGCAGGTTAAATGATGTCGGCAAGCCCTTGAAAAGCCGACTGGTTTTCTTGTCAGAAATCGCCTCGAAATTCACCTCGATATAATAAGTACTAATCCCGGCACAATCCTCTGTGGATGGTGCGGTATTAGACGCCAGCGTATTCGCTTTGCCTGTGCCACACTGCGCTTTTTGCTGTTCCTCCCAGTCGGCAAGCGCATTGCGCAACATAGCCACTGTCTCAAAATTGTAGCGATTTATCTGCACATCGGTGGCTGACTTGATGAGCTGCGACAATGTTGGTTCCACCTCAACCTTATCTATCGCTATATCCGGCTTGGTTTCTGCATTAGCGACGATAATCACCAACTTGCGCACTGGGGCCATCATCTTTGCATAGTGGATATCCTCACCCTGATTTAACAAGGCAACACCATCTATCGCGCCATGCAGACCCAGGTTGTCTGCCAAGCCCCCATCGAGCAAGTGGATAAAGGGTCGTTCATCCGCATCGAGATAACGCTGGATTCGTGCCGCACGGTAATAATCACGACTGGATTTCTTCGCTGTTCGCAAGGTATCGACGGCCCACGAGGGGAGCTGGTAACCACAGCGGCCTGCGTAATTACGTAGCGTGATCTGGCTGAGTAACACCGGCACAGCAGACGAAGCAGCAACCGCGCGCGACACTGGGAATCTGTTGAGGTCGGAACATATCCAGTCGAACTGCTGCTGTGAAAATGTAAACTGGGTTCCAAGAGTAAGGTCCGTGGCATGAATCAATACGATAGGCCCCTGACGAGCCAGCATGTCACCATATGTAGCACCGCCAAATAACTTCTGGTCGTAGTAATCTGCGGCGAGTTCGCTGCGATCATAAAGTGGCGACATCAAACGCAGCCAGTATCTTGGAGAGAACAGTCGCAGCGCCAGTTCCTTTTGTATATTGCGTTTCAGGAAGCGTGACTCGAAATCCTCAAATACACGATCACCATAAAGCCCGAAGTAAGCAGCGGTAAAGCTCCCACCCGATACCGCAGAAATCATATCAACCTCGTCCAGCAACCGCTGTGTGCGGCCCCGAGCTGTTACCTGCGTTGCAGCCAACTCCTCCAACACACCATAGGCCAGCGCTGCCGCGCGTGTACCACCACCGGAAAAAGCCAGCACAAGCAAGACGTCCTCTGAATTTTGGGGACGAACAGTGCCAATACGGTAACCCTGCTGCGTATCGATGCCTTCGATATCGGAATTAATGGGATAATGCGCACAACCACTGACTATAAAAATTACAACAGCCAGAAATACCAGGCGCAGGGATGACAGGTTGTTTGAGTGAGACGCAGACATTCAGGTTGCGACCTTATCTGACATATTCATCACTGACAAGACGTTTTATAAGCAAACCACCTCGCCATCACATTCGCTTGCACATTTGCAACTAGCCCAGCACAATCATTGCTATGATCAGTCAACTCTCACTGAAAGACATGATGGCCCGGCTCATCGGCGCACCATCTATCAGCAGTTTCGACCCTGCGCTGGATATGGGCAATCGCGCGGTGATCGATATGCTTGCCGAATGGCTTGAAGGCATGGGCTATCAGATCGAGATTCAGGAGTTACCCAATCACAGTAACAAAGCCAACCTGATCGCTACCCTGGGGACGGGTGACAATGGCCTGGTGCTTGCCGGTCATACCGACACCGTACCCTATGACGAGCACGGCTGGCAAAGCGATCCCTTCAGACTCACCGAAGCCGATGGTCGCTATTACGGGCTCGGCACTTCGGACATGAAAAGTTTTCTCGCACTGGCCATCGACGCAGCGCGCGGCCTGCAATCGGCAGATTTGCAGCGACCCCTCACCCTGCTGGCGACGGCTGACGAAGAAAGCACCATGGATGGCGCCAAACTACTCGGTACCCGTGGCAAACCCCTGGGCCGTTACTGCGTTATCGGCGAACCCACCAACATGAAGCCGGTGCGTCAGCATAAAGGGATTTTTATGGAAGCTATCCGGCTGCAAGGGCAGTCGGGACACTCCAGTGATCCCTCGTTGGGCAATAACGCACTGGAGGGGATGCAGCTTGTCATCGAGGAATTACTGGCCTACCGTACACAGATGCAGGCACGTTACTGCAACGAGGCCTTTGTCATCCCGGTTCCGACACTTAATCTCGGCCATATTCATGGCGGCGACAACCCCAACCGTATCTGCGCGGATTGTGAACTACACTACGACCTGCGCCCCTTACCCGGCATGGACATCGCCGATTTGCGTAATGAGATTCGTGAACGTGTGAGCATGGTAACGCGGCAGCGCGGCCTGCTGTGTGAATTTAAAAGCCTGTTCGAGGGCATCCCCGCTATGGAGACAGCGGCAGATTCAAAAATCGTTACCCTGACTGAATCACTGTCAGGTCATGGCAGTGAAACCGTCGCCTTCGGTACGGAAGGCCCCTACCTCAATGAAATGGGTACTGAAACGGTCATCATGGGACCTGGCGATATTGCTCAGGCACACCAGCCGGATGAGTACCTGGCACTCGACCGCATCCAACCCACTGTGGATCTGCTGAAATCACTCATCAAAAACATCTGCGTCGACAATAAAACCTGACCAGCTGCCCTGACATTTAACAAGCCAGCCGTATTCAGATAACATCTGGAGCTGATACCCGAATTATTACGGACAAGCCGTGAAGCAAGATAAAAAAGAATTTCTGGATATTGCTGGATTTCGTGATGCCGCCCCCTATATCTATGCGCACAGGGGACATATCTTTGTCGTCATGTTCGATGGCGCCGCGATAGAGGGCGACGATTTTCCTGCGCTGATACACGACATCGCGCTTTTGCATTGTCTGGGCATAAAGCTGGTACTAGTGCATGGTGCGCGCCCACAAATAGCATCCCGACTCAAGCGGCATGCTATCCAACAACAATATCATGAAGGTTTGCGAGTAACTGATAGCGATTCACTGGCAATTGTTAAGGAAGCGGTCGGTAGTGTACGCGTGGAGATAGAGTCTTTATTGTCCACAGGACTCATCAATACCCCCATGTCCGGCATGAAGCTGCGAGTCAATTCCGGCAATTTCATCACCGCGCGGCCGCTGGGGGTACGCGACGGCATCGATTTCGCACATACCGGCGAGGTGCGCAAGGTCGATGTTGAAGGCATCCGCCAGCAACTCGAACTGGACAACATCGTATTATTGTCCTGCTTGGGTTATTCACCTTCAGGCGAAACATTCAATTTAAGTGCAGCCGACATCGCCAGCATGACAGCAGCATCATTACAGGCCCATAAACTGATTTTTATGCTGGAAGGTGAAGTACTGCGCGACAGCAAACGCAAAACAATCAAGCAACTGACCCTGAGCGAAGCGGAGACGCTACTTCAGGGCAGACGTAAATTAGGAGAGGAGCTACGTACCGCGATCGAGAATGGCGTCAACGCCTGCCTTAATAATGTCAGGCGCGTACACCTGATCGATCGCCATACTGATGGCGCTCTGCTCAGGGAAATCTATACCCGCGATGGCGATGGCACCGGCACCTTGATCACCGCCGAAACCTACGAAGGTTTACGTCAGGCAACAATTGATGACGTCGGCGGCATCATCGAACTGATACAACCGCTCGAGGACAGGGGTATGTTGGTACGGCGGTCGCGTGAACAACTTGAACTCGAGATACAACGCTTCAGCGTGATCGAACGTGACGGCATGATCATCGCCTGCGCTGCACTTTACCCTTATCCTGAAGAGCATGTTGGCGAATTGACCTGTCTGGCGGTGCATGCCGATTACCAGAACAGCGGGCGCGCCGGCATGCTGTTGAAACAGCTTGAGGGTAAGGCCATGGCGCTACACCTGAAAACCCTGTTTGTACTGACGACACATACGGCGCATTGGTTCCGCGAGCACGGCTTCCACAAAGGCGACTTTAAGGCACTGCCGGTCAAACGCCGCGAACTCTATAACTACCAGCGTAATTCGATTATCTACAGCAAACCACTGAAATAAGCCCTGCTTGTGGGTGAAAACACCCCATGCAAGCAGTAACCATGTGATAGCAATCACATTTTTGAGTACCGCATAATACGATAACGACAACCGCCATGAATTGCACTAGCGGCTATCTGCTATTCTAGGCATCACAAATTAACAGCTACTGTTTTTGGATAATACCAACTAGAACGAAGAGGCAACTACTATGAAAAAAATTATCAGCACAACTCTCCTGGCGGCACTCTTAGCACCTTCACTTGTACTGGCGCAAGGTTATATTGGCGGCACACTCGGCCTTAGCGATCTTGATGGCGAGAATGATATAGGTATTAAATTTTTTGGTGGCTACCGCTTCAATCAGAACCTTGCTGTTGAGGGTGGCTACACCGATTTCGGTACAGCCGATGATGGAGGAGTTGATGTTTCAGTCGATGGATTTGAAGTAGCGGCAGTGGGCATATTACCCATGAACCCTCAGATCGATATTTTTGGTAAACTTGGAATACTGTTATGGGATGCTGATTTCGATGCAGGTACTTTTGGTAGTGGCAGCGACGATGGCACTGATCTTTTTCTTGGTTTCGGCGCATCTTATAACATAAGCCCACAACTCTCAGCACGTGCCACGTGGGACTTCTACGATTTTGACAATGGTGACGGCTGGATCTTGGGTGGCGGCTTGACATTTAAGTTTTAAACGCACACTTACTGTCTAAAAAAACCCCGCGATGCGGGGTTTTTTTATCTGTATCTGAATTACTTGTTTATTACAGCTCCTGCGAGCGCAGCACCAACATTTTCTCTATTTGCATATCTTCAAACGTGTATGGAATTCCCCCTACGCCCAGGCCGGATTGTCGTAGCCCGGCAAAAGGCATCCAGTCCACCCGGAAGGCTGTATGATCATTCACCATCACAGCCGAGGCATCCAGCCTGCGGTAACAACGCATGGCGATATCGATATTCCGTGTAATGACGGATGCCTGAAAAGCAAACGGCAGACTGTTGGCCCGATGGATCGCGTCATCAATATCATCATAGGGGTACACACAAATAACAGGGCCAAAGATTTCCATACTACTGACCCTGGCATCAGCGGATGGATTATAAAGCACAGTGCAGGCGTAAGCACTCTCCGATAATTGCTTACCACCAGTAATTAATTTAGCCCCTTGCTGTACTGCCTCATCAACCCAATTCGCGACACGCTCCGTCTCGCGATGACGAATCAGTGGGCCCACTTCGGTATCAGACAAGATTGGATTGCCAATCGTCATAGCATCCCCAAGTTCTGCAAGCTTATTGGCAACCGTTTCAGCAATCGAATGGTGTGCAAACACGCGCTGCACTGACACACAGACCTGACCGGCATGATAAAACCCGCCTTTAGCCAATAAAGGCAACGTATCGTCCAGATCCGCATCCTGCGCAAGTATCACCGGTGCCGCGCCACCGTGTTCGAGCGCACAGCGGGCACCTGGCGCCAACCTTGAACGCAACATCCAGCCGACCTTGGCGCTGCCGATAAAACTGAAAAAGCCGACACGTTCATCACTCACCAACTGTGTTGCCACACTGAGATCACTGACTACCACTGGTTGGCAGTACTCATCCGGCAACCCTGCTTCCCGCAGAATTTGCACAAAACGAAAACACGACAATGGTGTATCTTCCGCAGGTTTTATAATAACCGGACAACCCGAGGCAATTGCCGGACCAACCTGGTGCACAATCAAATTAAGTGGATGATTAAACGCGCTAACCGCCATCACGACACCAATGGGTTCCTTGCGGGTAACGGCCAGGCGTGATACAGAGGCCGGATTGAGATTCATGGGTATCTCGCGACCACCCTCAGTACGCAGACATTCAATGCAATTTTTGACGCCATCAATGGCGCGTGCCACTTCAACTTTTGAGTCCAGTAAAGGCTTGCCACCCTCACGTGCCGCCTCCAGCGCCAGCTTATCCTCCCGCTGCGACATAATAGCGGCTGTTTTTTCCAGGATGTCGATGCGTTGTTGCGGTGGTAACCAGCGGTCCTTGTCACGGAAAATGGAGTGGGCCGTTGCCATGGCCTGTTCAGCACCTTTAGCATCAATCGCCGCTACGGTGGCAATCTCCTGCCCATCCCAGGGTGCAGTGACAGTAATCCTGCTATCCGTTTCCTTAATGCCCGGCACCATTATGTTGAAATGTGTTATCACTGGCATAACTCCCCACTCTATCCTAAATAGGGCACACCAGATTGCCCATCTTCTCGGTAAATTTCATATTTTCCGAGTAATCCACAGGGCAATCGACAATCACAACCGTATTGTCCGCGATTGCCTGCTTGAGCACAGGCACCAATTCATCAGTGCTGCTCACTTTATATCCCTTGGCGCCAAAACTTTCTGCATATTTAACAAAATCAGGGTTGCTGAAATTAATATGACTCTCACGACCGAAATGGCGTAATTGATGCCACTTGATCAGGCCGTATTCACTATCGGTCCAAACAAGAATCACAATAGCTGCGCCAAGCCGTAAAGCGGTTTCAATTTCCTGTGAATTCATCAGGAACCCGGCGTCACCCGTGACCGTAACGACATTGCGTTCGGGATACACCAACTTGGCCGCTATGGCGCCCGGCACACCAATACCCATGGAAGCAAAGCCATTGGAGATGATACAAGTATTGGGCCGTTCTGCTTGATACATGCGCGCCATCCACATCTTATGTGCACCGACATCAGAAATAACAATATCCTCGGGCGCGAGCACTTGGCGTAAATCCCAGATGATTTTTTGGGGTTTGACCGGAAACCCTGTATCGTCTGCGTGCTCCTGGAATTCATTCGCAATGGTCTCACGCAACACACCTGCATGGTATTCAGCCTTGGGTGTTGCCATGGCCGCTATATTATCGAGCGAGGAACCAATATCGCCAATGACCCCGGCTTCAAGAATATAGTGTTCATCAACCTCGGCGGCACTCTGGTCGATGTGGATAATTTTTTTATTCTTTTCCGGGTGCCATAGATGTGGGTGATACTCAACCATGTCATAACCTACGCACACCACCAAATCTGCACGATCAAAACCACAGGCTACAAAATCCCTTGCCTGCAAACCCACCGTTCCCAGGCTTAGCGGGTGTGAACGTGGTATTACACCCTTGGCCATGAACGTGGTCGCAACAGGGATATTTAGTTTCTCAGCAAATGTGACAAGATTCCCACCGGCACGACTACGAATCACACCGTTGCCGGCCATGACGATCGGGAACTTCGCTTCACCGATAAGCTCCGCAGCTTGCTGCAATTTTTCCTGTGGCGCGACGGGCGACTTGGGACTTTGCACCTTGAGGGGTTGTTTCCCCTCGACCTCCATGCCGGCAATATTCTCGGGGAAGGAGATAAAGCTACCCCCCGGCTTTTCGCTTTGCGCCGCCTTGAATGCCTTACGTACGACTTCGGGCACAATTTCGGGCTCATAGATTTGTGTACTGTATTTAGAGATCGGCTCAAACAGATTCACCAGGTCGAGCACCTGGTGACTCTCTTTATGCATACGTGTTGTCGCTCCTTGCCCGGCGATACCGACAATTGGCGCACGATCCATATTGGCATCCGCAAAACCGGTCACCAGATTGGTTGCCCCTGGACCCAGTGTCGCCAGACAAACGCCCGCTTTACCCGTCAAACGACCATAGACGTCCGCCATGAACGCAGCACCTTGCTCATGCCGGGTGGTAATAAACTTGACCGAGCTACCCAGCAATGCGTCCATGACATCAATATTCTCTTCACCGGGAATACCGAAGATATATTCCACTCCCTCATTTTCCAGGCACTTCACAAACAACTCGGAGGTTTTCATTGTTATTCTCCATATTTATACAGGACACTGTGCCGCATCATACTCAGCAGCTGGAATACCACCAGCCACACATCCTTATTAGGATCGGCAGCCATAGAACTTACTTGACCACCAACAAATTGTCACACACAACGAAGGCTATACAGGAAACTAAAGTATAGTGCAGGGAAAAGCTTCTGCACTAATGCGGGGAATACGCAGGTCCAGCAGCACGGAATTTATCAGGGGATTGTTAGCGCTTGTAGGCCAGAGTCAAACCATCACCGATCGGCACAAGACTTATATTTATTCGATCATCATGGTAAAGCCGATCATTGAAGCGGCGAATCGCGCGAGTGCTGGCTTCATCATTGGCAGGATCAGCTACGGCACCGCTCCATAAAGTATTATCGATAGCAATCAAACCGCCACTGCGCACCAGCTGCATGCATTTATCATAATAGGCCGTATAGTTCTGCTTATCGGCATCTATAAAGGCAAAATCGAATTGACCGGCCGCAGCTTCCACCAATTCATCCAACGTATCAAGCGCCGGTGCAAGCCGCAGGTCGATCCTGTCCTGCACACCCGCTTCCGCCCAGTAACGCTGCGCAACGGAGGCCCATTCCTCGTTGATATCACAGCAAACCATATGCCCATCGTCCGGCATGGCCAACACCATGCTCAGCGCGCTATAGCCCGTGAAAGTACCCACTTCGATGGCGCGCCGCACACCTGCAATCTGCATCAACAGGGCCATGAACTGCCCCTGCTCAGGCGCGATCTGCATCCTGGCCAAGGGCTGGCTGGCGGTCTCTTCCCGCAGACGCCGCAGCACCTCCGGCTCGCGCACGGAGGTGCCCAGCAAATACTCGTACAAACGATCATCAATCGAAAGGGTACGATTGGACATAACAATTACGCCGGCCTAGGCTGCCCGTGCTGCTTCAACCCCAAAGACGTCACGGTAGACTATGCCCATTGCAGCAACCATCATCGGATACGTCCATATCAAGCCTATACCCAGAGGAATCATGCTGACCAAAACTATCAGTCCCATCGCGATAAACAAGAAGAATATCTTGAACCAATGATGAGTAATCGCCTTACGCGACGCTTCCATAGCCTCCCAGGCACCCAGCTTTTTCTCCACCACCAACACCACAGTCAGCATATAAGCGATCGACAGGTAGATACCTGGGATAATGAGCAACAGAAAACCCAGCCATGTCAGCAAGGTAATCAACAGGCCCGCAATAACGACAGGCACCGCATAGGCAAAATAACCGAAGGCCTGATCGAAGGTTACCGGCAGATCAACAGAACGGTTCACCCCCATCATCATGATCCCAGCCATGAACGGATAGATCGCGGCCGTTATCCCTAACTGCACCACAAGTTGCGCCACAATACCGGCACCAGAGTCTCCGCCAAGACCAAGCATGCCCACGATCAGGCCCAGCACGAACGATAAGACCATCACGATAAGAAAAACAATAATCGCAGCGCCCCAGAACGAGCCCTTTAGGCCCTTGGTCCTACTCCATGCTTCCTTGATGACATCACCAATGGAAAAATCATAATTGCCTGCAATACCGCCTTCCAGCGTACCTCCCGCAGCACCCGTCTCGAATTGTTCTTCAAGATTTGCACTTGGTGGGCTATATGGGTTTTCAGTGGCCATACTCTTTGTCTCCCTTACTTTGTATTGTGGCAGGCATAATACCCGCACTGTTATTAGTTCTAGACGTGATCTATCAACTGATCCGATGATAACATAAGGTTTTCCGACGAAAGGAGCACATCGCGCCCCGATTTGTCGCAGACGACATTCACGATATTGTCATTAATGCAGAGCACATCACAACACATGACCAATGGCGACATCCATGAATAATATATCAACAGACCGCATGCACACACTTCATCATTGGTTGCAGAGCGTGTTACAGGACCGGCAATACGACATCAGCCCGGTTTCCGGTGATGCCAGCTTCAGGCGTTATTTTCGCGTCGTCACCGGCAATAAATCCTATATCGTGATGGATGCGCCCCCGGAGAAGGAGGATTGCCAGCCGTTCCATGATATTGCCAACACTTTACGGACTGCCGGCATTAATGTCCCACAGATACATGAAGCTGAGTTAGATCACGGTTTCCTGTTGTTGGATGATCTTGGCGACACCCTCTATCTGAATCAACTCAGCGATAGCACTGCCGACAAGCTCTATGGTGATGCGCTAGACGCCCTCTTCAATATCCAGGCTACCGACGCCGCAGGGTTGTCGGGCTATGATGACGAATTACTGCGTTTCGAGCTGGAACTGTTCCGCGAATGGTTTCTAATACAACACCTGGGCCTGTCGCTATCTCGCGAACAGCACCATATACTCGATACTGTATTCGAAGCACTCATTGCCAACGCGCTGCAACAACCGCGCGTATTTGTGCACCGCGACTACCACTCTCGTAACCTGATGCTCACAGAAATCGGTAACCCTGGTGTTCTCGATTTTCAGGATGCCGTATATGGACCGGTCACTTACGACATCGTGTCGCTGCTGCGCGATTGCTACATCAGCTGGCCTGAAGAAAAGGTTAAGGCGTGGGCGCTGGGTTATGCCATGCGCTTGATAGAAGCCGGCATCATACAACCCGTTGACGACAAAACATTCCTACACTGGTTTGATCTTATGGGTATACAACGTCACCTCAAGGCCACCGGGATATTTTCCCGTTTACATCATCGCGACGGCAAGTCTACCTATCTTGAAGACATCCCACGTACACTCGCATATGTACTGAATATTAGCAGCCAGTATCCTGAGACCCAGCCCCTGCATGCACTACTTAAAGACTGAGATTATTTCCCCATAGTCATGAAAGCCATGATACTTGCAGCCGGCCGCGGCGAACGTATGCGGCCATTGACCGATCACACACCCAAGCCCTTGCTCATGGTCGGCAACATGCGTCTCATTGAATACCATCTTTACAAGCTGGCAGAAAACAATTTTAACGAGGTGGTTATCAATATTGCCCACCTGGGAGATCAGGTACAAGCGATCCTCGGCGATGGCCGTGCCTATGGACTTACTATTCATTATTCTAATGAAGGTCACGAGGCTCTGGAAACCGGTGGTGGCATTGTTAACGCTTTAGCCTTGCTCGGCGAGCAGCCGTTTCTTGTCATCAATGGCGATATCTGGTGTGACTACCCTTTTGTTACGAAAACAATAGCTGACGAGGATCTCGCCCATCTTGTACTGGTCGATAACCCCGAACACAACCCCCAAGGTGATTTCAGTTTCGAAAATAAGCGCGTCGCACCAGGCAACTACAATAAGCTGACTTTCAGCGGCATTGCCTATTACCGTCCCGAATTTTTTTCTGGTTACACAAGCGGTAAGTTCCCACTCCTGCCGCTATTACAAAATGCCATCAATGCCGGACGTGTCAGCGCCGAACATTATCGAGGCGAATGGCATGATGTGGGTACACCACAGCGCTTACAACAGCTGACGGCCCAGCTGGCAAGTCGCTGACTGATTTGAGGGTCTCATTGCCACACTATCAGCAAAAAAAAGACCCGCCAATGTGGCGGGTCATTATCACCTCAGCTCTATTAAGAGATTGACAGGAGGCTCAGGGTTTAATGTAGCTGTATCCTTCCGCCTGCAGACGTGCCAGTTCAGCAACACCGCTGGGAACGATATCTTCTTCGGTCACATCATAAAGGTCGGTTTCGTAGTTGATTTTCTTGCCACGCAGGGTATTGGCACAGACATTGAAGTTGATATCCTGACTTTTCAGCGAGACCACCTTGGATTTGAAATTTTCATCCGTGTTTGCAGTTTTCAGCAAGCTTACGCCCTTGCCATGCATGATGACCTTGAGATCAAGGTTTTCTGCACCCACAGCATTAATGTGGTTCTGTATATTGCGCATAGCTCCTGCCTGACGTTTAGGATTATCATAGTTAACATGATAAACAACTTTTTGCTTGGCATAGCCGCCTGCATGAGCAGCAAACGGAGTCAGCAACAAAGCGGCCAGGGGGATTAATATCAAACTTAACTTTTTCATCGAAAGATTCTCCTCGTTCAATTGTTGTAGTAGTAGCACAGCTTCTGGCATTTACACACGTATATAGGCCCAACCAGATTGTTGCCGCCTTATTACTTCGGCAACACCAGAATCGATCACGATAATACCCGGCAGGAGCTTGATTGCAATACCTTGCTCGTGCTGGAGTCTATTTATCGTGTTGTAGCAGGCCGCGAAAGTGACATTATCATAACGCGCCCTGATATCTCTTATCAGTTCAGGATGTGGCGAACTGTCAGCCTGCAACAATGACAAACCCTCACCGTGCGCGATGACATGTATTTCATACTCAGCGCCATCTACGGAAGGCTGATTCATCAGGTATTCTATTTCGCCAAACATTTCGTTAATCGAATCAACATCGGCCGTATTCAAATCAAATACGATGCGTTTGCTGCTCACAATCGGAGCCTGGGAAATCGCGGCTGCCTGCTCCGTTGCCTGTGCGTGGGTTTCTGACGCATTTCGATGAGCAACACTATTCCATACACTGGCAACCAGTATTCCAAGAACAACCGATGCGGCTATGGTCCAGCTTTTATGCGCAGAGCTATGCCAATTGTGTCTGCTACCCTCAGCAACCGCCTGAGGCTCAGGGTAAGCTTCCCTCACCAGCTGCTTAATTGTATTGAGCTCACAAGTCTCTTTCTTCAGGCTTGCGTTGCGCTCAAGAATCTCGTGAATTTCATGACGATCCTCGGCACACAGTTCGTTATCCAGGAACGCGTTCAGAAGCTCTGTACTGGGGTAGTCTTTTGTATCTTTATTCTTGATTCCCATTATCAGCTAGACCTTATTTAAATAGGTAACGTTATCTTGTACCTGTTGCGTATGCGCACCCAGCTGTTCTTTTAACTGTTGTCTCGCTCTGCTGACTCGGCTCATCACGGTACCCACCGGGATATCCAGTATTCCAGACACTTCTTTGTAGGAAAATCCGTTCAAATCAACCAAAGTAAGTACCTTGCGGTGGTCATCGTTCAACTTCCCGATCGCATCCTGTACCCTGCTGACGATAGCAGCCCGCTCGTATTCACTTTCGGGATTACTGTCACCGTGCAGCTCGACCGTATCGACATCCAGAAACTCGCGGCGTGCGCGCAGCCAATCCTTGTGAGTATTGGCCATTATGCGAAATAACCACACACCCAGTGCGGCTGCTTCATTCAAGCTGCGCAAATTCTTCAATGCCTTGAGCAAGGTCTCATTTACCAGGTCCTCTGCGAGTTGTTGATCCCTTGTCCATGACAGGGCGGCCCGATACAACCGAGGCCGCATTTCTGCGAGTTCCTGCTTGGGAATACGCTTACCAAATAGTGCCATACTGGATTTTATTCCTTTCAACATTCAGGAAACCTGTTGACCTGGTACACACTGGTCAGAGACTGCAAATAGCCTACCTAGTATCTAAGACGCACCACTCTGCAGATTTATTCCCGGGATAAACGACTTAATCCGACTACCCCATGCTGTAATAACGTATATTCCATGTGGAATAACGATCTAAACCTAGCTTATGCTAGGTGCTAGTGCGACAACAGCTGATAAATGAGCCAATGGGCCAAGAAATCGACAAAACACAGTTCACCAGGGATGATTTCAGGAAATTCAGTGAGCGCCTGCGCTCAGAGACAACGCAGCTCAAGGAATGGTTCGATCAAGCTGTGATGTCAAACCGCGGCCCAGTCGCGGGATTCGAAATTGAGGCCTGGATGATTGACCGCGATTTCAGGCCGGCGCCTCGCAATCAGCCCTTTATAGATGCTATGCCGGAGGAGATTGCCACCCCTGAACTCGCGACCTTCAACATTGAACTCAATAATGAACCCCGCATCTTGATGGGCCGGGCACTTAGTGATCTGCAGCAGGCGCTCGAATCCAACTGGAATCAGGCATCTGAAGTTGCAGCATCTCTCGATACGCGCATCCTCAGCATTGGAATACTGCCAACCCTGAAGAATACAGATCTCAGCCTGCGTTACATGTCACCCCTGAAGCGTTATCGTGCATTGAATGAACAAGTGATTCGCTCACGTGGTGGACGCGCCCTGCAACTGGATATCGTTGGCAGGCAACATCTCAGCAGTTCCCATAACAACGTTATGCTGGAAGCCGGTGCCACTTCGTTGCAGATACACATCCAGACACCATTTAATCGCGCACACCACGTGTATAACGCCAGCATTGCAATATCAGCTCCCTTAATCGCAATCTGCGCCAACTCTCCCTATCTGTTTGGATACGACTTATGGGACGAAACGCGCATCCCGCTGTTTGAGCAGGCTGTCGAGATCGGCGGTTTTGAAGATGTTGCACAGGGACCCTTGCGCCGCGTCAGTTTCGGTTCGTCTTATGCGCGTGATTCAATATTTGAGTGTTTCAACGAGAACGTGCAACACTTCCCAGTATTGCTGCCTAGGCTCTATGATGAACCAACCAGCAAATTACGTCATTTGCAGCTGCACAACGGCACAATCTGGCGCTGGAACCGGCCGCTTGTCGGTTTCGACCATGATGGTACCCCTCATATTCGCATCGAGCATCGCATCCTGCCCGCCAGCCCGAGCATTATTGACAGTGTTGCCAATGCCGCGTTGTATTATGGCCTGGTAGAAGGAATGTGTAATGAGATCGAAGACCTTACAACACGCCTCCCCTTTACACAGGCCAAGGACAATTTCTATCAAGCTGCTCGCCACGGCCTACAGCCACATATCAATTGGCTTGACGGAGAAAAATACCCGATCCGAACCCTGTTACAGGACAAGCTTCTGCCGCTCGCTCGCCGCGGTTTGCAAACGATGGGTATTGAAGACAGCGAAGCCGGCCATTATCTCGATATCATCGAAGCTCGGCTTGAGTCAGGACAAAATGGCTGTCAGTGGCAGCGGCAGTTTATGGAAAAATCAGGACAGGATATGCGTTCGCTGACCGCCGCATATTATGATCTACAACAAGGTGGCGAACCGGTGCACCGGTGGATAATATGAAAAATTACTGCTCAACAGATAACAGATGTTAACGCAACTCGATCATTTACCAGACGGCATACTCGATTGTCCGGCGACCGAGCTGCATCGCTATCTCGAAGGACCTACCCTGGTGCATCTTGAAGGCCGCAGGAGCCAACCTCTATTCGTATCAATCCTGCTGCACGGGAACGAAACCACGGGATTGTTCGCCATACAAGACTTGCTGAAACAGTACACTCAACAGACGCTGCCGCGCAGCCTGTCGATCTTTTTTGGTAATATCAGCGCCGCCCGCGAGGGTCTCAGACGACTGGATGACCAACCTGATTACAACCGTATCTGGCCCGGCTCCAGCCATCAGGATTGCCCTGAAACACAAATGATGCAAGAAGTTGTCGAGATCATGGCGGCACGCAGTGTTTTTGCCAGCATCGACATCCACAACAATACCGGCCTGAACCCGCATTACGCCTGCATCAACAGGCTGGACCAAACCTTCATCCAGCTTGCCACCTTGTTCAGCCGCACCGTGGTTTACTTTATTCGCCCTAAGGGTGTGCAAGCACTTGCCTTTGCAGATATTTGTCCCGCGGTCATCCTCGAATGCGGCAAACCTGACCAGGCCTTTGGCGCGCAACATGCTCACAGCTTTCTAAACGCCTGCTTGCATCTATCGGAGATCCCACAACATGCAGTGGCCGAGCACGACGTCGACCTGTTTCACACTGTTGCACAGGTGAAAATACCAGATGACACCAGTTTTAGTTTTTCTGATCCGGCTGTCGACATACTGTTTGATGACGACCTAGATCGTTACAATTTCCAGGAATTGCCCGCAGGCAGCAGCTGGGGGGTAGCAAAAGACAAGCATAATCCTGACCTAGTCACCAAAGATGAACACGGGCTTGACGCGACTGACCAGTATTTTTGTATCGAGAAAGGCCGACTGACACTCAAAAAAACCATCATGCCCTCAATGTTAACGCTCGATGAACATGTTATACGGCAAGACTGTCTGTGTTATCTGATGGAACGCATGGGCCTGGATAAAATTGACGCAAAACACTACCGCGCCTCGAGCAACAAATAGATAGCTGAGCCACTGCTGTCCCACAAGATAATGGTGTTATCTCGTTTCAGGCTATTATTTTAGGAGATAAGCATTCCATAGTGGTTATCGACATGAAATCTGAAAAACAAACTGTCGTCATACCCGCTCACACCTACATGGAGGTAGGTGGTAGAGCGACGCAGGATGCCAAAGCCGAGGCGGGTATCTAGTAAACAATTGATTTATAGCTCATTCATATTCACTGGATTTCCGCCTGCGCGGAAATGACGCGTTAGTGGGACAGCAGTGTAGCTGAGCCCATTAATTTCGGAGTTGTAGCTTTATGTAGGAAGTACCTAGTTTATGCACTGTGTAGTGTACCGCCAGACACGTATGCTCCCAGACCAATAATCCTCAGCCAAGCCGGCTTTACACTTAAGCTGCTGCAGGAACTGCGGCCGCGAAGGCAAGGACTCCCAAACGCTCGGCAGGAATGTCCCACGCTGCAAACCCTCTTGCAGAATTACCCCATCAATACCGGGCCGTAACTGGCGCAGCAGGTCATCCTCATCTATGAAACGCACTTCATCTGCCGGACTCAAAACCGAAATACTGATACCCAGCAGACCGTACTCATGATGTGTAAGCGGAGGAAATCGCGGATCCTCGAATGCTGCTGCATGCGCATGTCCTGCAACATCCGCAACCAGCGTGCGATAGGGCTGTAACGTGCCAATGCAACCCCGCAAATTGGCCTCAATCTTCAGGGTCACGAATGTTGCACGCTGTTCACGCAACGGTTGTGGATAACGTACCTCGTCAGGCAGCAGCATTCCGCCCTTCTCGAGACCGTGACCGATCGACTCTCGCGCCAACTCGAGTAGCAGCTGTTGTTGCTGACTATCCAGCTCAGTGGAAGACATAAGCACCATAACCTACGACACGGTCACGCGTACCCGCAGTGTCACCTGAATTTCGCAAATCAACAATATCGCAGGTCATCCCATGCTGCCTGCCAACTTTGAGCAACCCCTGTACAGGCAAGCAACCGCAAGCCTGATCAAAGGTAATCTCTTCAGGACGCAATGCCTTAATCGCTGCCGAGGTTTGCACATCAATTGCCTGGGCCGCGGCATAACCAAGATAGTGGCTCAGATCTGAACTGATCACCACCAGGGTCTCTGCCCCACCCCACAAGGACTCGATCACCTCGGCGACCTGTTCCGGGGTGGCATCACCTACCACTAACGGTACCAGCTTGAACGCCCCCAATGTCTCTTGCAAAAACGGTAACTGCACTTCCAGGCTATGCTCTTGTGTATGAGCCAGATCAAAACGACTGACTTGAGGCAATTTGATAATATCCATGATGGCTTGCTGGTCTAACAACACATCGCCCAACGGCGTTCTGAAGACATCCGCATCGGGTGCGGCAATGCCGGTGAAGCCAATGCGGTGCGCAGGGCCCAGCAACACCACACGATCAATAGCATGATCCAGATTTTTCAGGCGGGCATAGGCCGAGGCCGCCACCGGGCCGGAATAGACATAACCGGCATGAGGCGCGATCAGCGCCTTAGGGGCGTGTTCATTGGTTATCGTTTCCGAAGTTGCCGCCTGCTGCAAATACTGGTCGATGACCGCTCGTAATTCGTCGGCCGTGTCAGGATAAAACATGCCGGCAACGGCAGGTATTCTGACCTTGGACATGGAGTCTACACTCTCAAAAGTTAACTATATGTTATAGATAGTGGCTGTTGCAGGTTTTTTCAATGCCGTGAATCATTGCACTTGATGTTCTGGCAGACTGTTGAGGTAGCTGACTTGACCACATTCGACGATCCATCCATTGTCCCTACCCATTATTGGCACCCACTGGATGATGGCCGCATCCAGTGTGATTTGTGTCCACGTTTTTGCAAACTCAAAGAAGGACAACAAGGGCTATGCTTCGTTCGTGCACGCCAACAGGATCAGATCGTGCTCACAAGTTACGGCCGCTCCAGTGGTTTTTGTGTCGACCCCATAGAAAAGAAACCCCTGAATCATTTCTTACCCGGCACACCCGTACTTTCCTTCGGTACCGCCGGCTGCAACCTCGCCTGCAAATTCTGCCAGAACTGGGACATGAGCAAATCACGCGAGATGGACACCCTTGCTGATGCCGCCACCCCTGAGATGCTGGTGGAAGCCGCTGAACGCCTGGGCTGCCGCAGCATCGCCTACACCTATAACGATCCGGTCATCTTTATGGAATACGCCGTTGATGTGGCCAAGGCGAGTCATGAAAAAGAGATCAATGCCGTGGCCGTCACTGCGGGTTATATTTCCGAAGAACCCCGTATTGAATTTTACCGTTACATGGATGCCGCCAATGTGGACCTCAAGGCCTTCACCGATGACTTTTACTGGAAGATCTGTGGCGGTCATTTACAACCCGTGCTCGATACCCTCAAGTACATCAAACATGAAACCGATTGCTGGCTTGAAACCACAACATTATTGATTCCCGGCGAAAACGATTCCGACAAGGAACTCCATGACATGACCCAATGGGTCGTTGAGCATCTGGGCCCGGATGTACCCATGCATTTTTCAGCTTTTCATCCTGACTGGAAAATGATGGATCATCCACCTACGCCAGCAAAGACACTCAGCCGCGCGCGCAACATCGCCATGGGCAACGGTGTGCGTTATGCCTACACCGGCAACGTTCATGATGAGACCGGCGAAAGCACCTATTGCCATGTGTGCCATACCCGCCTGATCGGCCGTGACTGGTATGTCATCACAGACTGGAACCTGAGCGCCGACGGTAACTGCCCCAACTGCGGTGAAGCCTGCCCCGGTGTATTCGAACCAGAGCCCGGCACCTGGGGTGCGAAACGCATGCCGGTTAGGTTGGCGAAGGCAGTTTGAACAGATCATAAACCACTGCTGAATATCGCCTAATCAGGTCTGATCAGACCTTGACACTACTCTAAACTTCGCACAGACGCCTACCGGGATGTAGGTGATAGAGCAACGCACGACTCCATGGATGGAGGAGGTAGGACGACTCAGAAGACAAAGTCGAGGAGCAGTTGCCGAGGAGTGCGGAAATCAAAAAAACCTCTGCGGGAAACCCGCAGAGGTTAGCAGTTTAGCCTTGAATGATTTTCATGTGTCCTACATCGGACTGATTCCCGCAGAGAATTCCACTACCACCTCAGCATCATCAAAGCCGATGATGTCATCCGTGCCGTCACCATTGATATCGGCCATCAGGCGTGGATTTTCGTTCACCGTCCAGCCCTTCAGGATGCTGAATTCATCCAGCCATTTTCTCATTGGCGTGTAGGTGCCGTTGTTCCCGGTATTGAGTGAATACAACACACCGCCATCGGTGCCAGGTCCATTCTGGGGGCCAAAGCCGACGATATCCGGCAAGCCATCACCATTGATATCCGCCAGGAACCGTGGGTCATTCTGGATGCGCCAGCCATTGTTGTAACCGAATTGCGGGACGGCCTGATAATAAGCGTCGCTAAAATCAGTGCCTGTCGAGTGCGAGACATAAACACCCCCATTGGCAAAGGCGACAATATCATCCTGACCATCCTGATTGACGTCCCTTAGCAGACGCAGGTGTTTGTTTATCCTGTAAGCGTTGCCATAGGAAAACAGAGGCACACTCCAGCTAGGGGTTATAAAGCCACCATTTTTGTCGTTGACTGTGGCGAAGGTGTTGCTCGCGCCAAAACCAACAATATCGGGATAGCCATCCCCATCAACATCAGCCATGGTGCGCGGATGATCAACCGTCCAGCCACCTGCAGCTGATCCATAGCCGGCAAACACGACCCCCACTTGCGGCTTGAAGAAATTGCTGCCACTCGACAGTGCTATCTCAACACCCGTTGACCGGAAGGCGACAATATCTTTCTTACCATCCTGATTGAAGTCACTCAGGAAACGCGGGTGGGTGCCGATCCTCCAGGTCTGGTTGTAACCGTAATCGTCGATCCACAACGTGGCATCACCAAATTGCCCAGCGCCATCGTTAACGGCCACCTTGACGCCATTATTGGTAAACGCCACCAGATCAGGGATGCCATCACCCGTCACATCTTCGAGTTCATGGATATGTTTGGTCTTGTCATAGCCGTCACTGGTACCAAACTCATCATGCACCTTAACAGCTGCATCAAAACCGAAGCCATTCGACAATGCCGCCCAAGTGCCGTCAGGCCCAAAGCCCAACACATCGACCAGGCCATCACCATTGATGTCTTTGGCAAGTCGCGTATGCAATGCTTCGTTCCAGGCTTCGTTTTGGGTCATGCCACCGATGCTCTGCCTGAAGCGCGTTTGCAGATTTATCGCATATTGACGAACCTCATCATTGGCGTTACTGCTTTTCGCCGTGGCGGTTACCGTATAGTCGCCTTTGGCTGCATACAGGTGAGGCGCATTTATGGTATTGAATCCCGAGGTCAGTATAGTCGCCGCGCTACCATCGCCCCAGTCGATCTCGACGCTAGTCAGATTTGCATCCGTCGTTGACGAGACGATGCCGGTCGCCGTAATCAAATTACCCGGCCCGGTAAACGTCAGATCAATATCGACCAATGTAGCGCCGACCGTGTTATCGACATCATCCTGGATACCATCACCGTCGGTATCGGCATTATCGGGATCAAGCCCCTTTGCCTTCTCCTGATCATCGGTCAGACCATCACCATCCGCATCGGCATTGAGTGGATCCGGATAGACAAAACGCGGATAGCCTGGCGCCTGTACCACCACATTCCAGCCTTCCTTAACCTCTGCATAATCAGTGAGTCCGTCACCATCGGTATCAACACTATTCGGGTCACTACCTACCAGGTATTCTTCACGGTTGAAGAGTTCGTCACCGTCCGAGTCCGCAAGGTAGACCATGGTGATACGATCCCGCGGTTTGAGCACGATGTCTTCAAAATTCACCGCCGGGTTTTCGTCGATGCTTGCGCTACTTGTAAACACATACCAGAAACCGTCAGCAATATCCTGACTCGCCTGGGCGCGCACCTGACTCAATACCTTACGGGTAGCACCCGTTGGATTATTGTTGCCATCCAACACATCCTGTGACTGAGTCTGGTACGAAATATTGAGGATCGTTTCCATCGCGTCGCCCACTGAAATACCCAGCACTTCGTTGGTAACAGGATCCCGATCAACATTGGTGGCGACCATGTAACGCTCAACCGTATCCTGGCCATTGAACTGATTGGCACCGTAGTCGATCACGATTTGCGCGGTCTGCGCCGACACATCTTGACTCAGGCGCGCAAAGTCACGGCCTTCCTCATTACCAATTTTGTTCAGGTCATAATTACTGACCGTGAACAAAAGACCGCTCGGATTTTGCATCAGCTCCTTAAGCAGCGGCACAGAAGGTGTCGCCGTTACCACCAGTTTCTGGATACTCTCACCCGGCCCCATGACCTTAACACCGCCTTCGGGCTCAAACCGCAACGTACCTACCGGCTGAAACGTATCGGTGTTATTGGCGCGCTTCTTGGCAATGACCTCAACCCCGGTGAGCTCAAAAGACAGATCGGAGGTATTGGTGATACTCAGGGTCGTTGTGAGGCTACCGTCTTCTGCAACACTGGTAAGGCCTTTGGTGGCCTCATTGTATCGACCGTATTCCTGCCGAGCACTCTGCGCGGAGGTGGAGGTGACATTGGTCGATGCCTCCTGCGTCACTGAAGCCGACACACTCGACTCGGTACCCGCTTTGGCGGAACCGCCAAAACCACCCAAACCACCATGAACCTCAGCTTCTGCATAAACCCGTGTACTCGCCTCGACCGAAGACGAGGTTGCGGTGGTATCTGAACGGCTGTAGCTCGATTGTTGACCCTGCGCAAAACTCGCCGTAAAGCTACCTACATCGGTATTGGTGCTGGTATCGACCACATTGATCTGGATGGTCGGTGCATCGATCACATCAATGGCGATGGTGGGCAAATCCGCAATTAATGGATTGAAACCGCCACTGGTGACTTCTTCATTATCATCCAGGCCATCACCGTCGGTATCTGCCAATATCGGCGAGGTACCGATAACCTTCTCCTCATCGTCCGTCAGGCCATCGTCATCGGTATCAGTTGTAGTGATTGGTGGTGG
>CAMYKB010000024.1 GCA_947258875.1 uncultured Gammaproteobacteria bacterium
CATCGACTACGGCGACTGGCTGATCCTCGGCCTGGACTCGGCCTACTACGACACCAGCACACTGTACATGAACGGCGCCTTGTATAACCCGAAGATCGCCAAAAGCCTCAAACAACAGCAGTTCATCAAAGACTGTGCGCAATCAGCCAAGGCCAATGGACAACGCCTGATTGTCCTCACACACCACAACCCCCTGCAAACCAACGGCGTGTTAGCGAGCGATGAAAAAGACCGGCTGTTATGGGACCAGCTCACAGACAACCTCGGCTACCCGGACTACTGGTATTGGGGACACATTCACAACGGCATCGTCTACACCGACAAATCCGGGGCGGGTAACAACACTAAATGCCGCTGCGTGGGCCACGGCTCCATCCCGTTTGCCAATGGCTACGAACTGGAACAGGCCCACAACACCGGCGTGGTGGACTACTACGCCCACACCCCTATGACAGGCAGCAGGACACACCCACTCACCGCCAGCCAGAAACTGCGGGTGCAAAACGGCTTTGCGATGCTTACCCTCAAGGGCAAAACTCTTCAAGAAGAATTTTATGAAACGGGGAAATCGACTGCGGTTTGGAGTAAGAGTGGTTGAGGATCAGGTCGTCAAATTATTTACGGATGCAGAAGTTAAATAGATGTTAGATATGACCTAAAAAGAATCAGGGTAGCACCAGCAGCCGGCACAGGGATTTTCCATGTTTGGCCTTGAATATGATAATACGTGGAAATATAGTCCGTATACATGCAATAAATACATGGAAAACAGGTTCCGCGTATTAACAAGTTAGAGCGGAACGCTCGCGCAGTGCGCTCGCATTCCACTCTAACGGCTCCTGGCAATCGAGATTGCGCATGTCAGACGTCACGCTTCGCGTTCCGCCTAACATGGGCAATCAACGCGACCTCGGAGCAACTGAATGTTTCGAGAAACTCCAATGCTCCTCGGCGCGTTATTGCCAGGAGCCGTTAGGCAGGAGAAAGAATATGAGAATTTGCATACTGCTGATAATAATTGCGGCAGGCACGCTGCTACTCACCGGCTGTGAGGGGCAGGTGTCCATTGCGGAAAAGAATACGCTAGATGTTATTTTAACTGGAGACTGGAATGCCACAGTCAAGAATGCAAAGCTTTGGACACAACAAGAACCTGATAACCCGGTGCCACACTTTCTTCTCAGCTTGGGATACAACTATACAGACCAGAGAGACAAACAACGGGCGGAACTGCGCATTGCATTTCGAGACTCTAACAGCGTTCAGGTCATAAAGAAATGGAGTGGTCGAGTGGCGGAATCTAACTCTGGAAACGCGTACGCGCAATGGATTGATGGCGTCATTTATGAACAGTTGGAACAGATCCCCTCTGCAATTAGCAGTTACGAAAAGGCAGCAGCAATTGATCCCGCGTTTTACCTAACGCAACAAAGCTTGGGGACCCTGTATCTCTCGTCTCGCAGATTCGATGACGCGCTCCGGTGCTATGAAAGAATCGTGAAGTTGAAGCCCTATTATTCCGGCGGTTATCTGAATATCGCAAGCGTTTACATTCTTAAGAAGGACATGGATACTGCAATCGAATTCATGAAGAAGGCGATTGAGGTGGCTCCCAATGACCTGACCGCAAACTATAATCTAGGAATGGCGTATTATGAAAAGGGAATGCACGAATACGCAAGGCAGAGATTTAAAAAGGTAGCCGAGATTGACCCGGGTGGGTCCGCGGGTGCTGACGCAAGGAGAATTCTCAGTCAGCTGGGTAGATAGATGAAACCGCTAAATAAAGTTCGGCGTGGCCCTGTCTTACAAGCAGCGGATAAACACGAACCGCCGCCCAGCGTTGTGCCGGGTTCTTTGGGCACTGATTTCATAGTCTGCGCCCGTCTCCGGCGTCGATCGGCGATCTTATCCGAGGCAAAAGAAAGGAACAAAACAATGCGCACGGTAATATCTTTCATAATTGCAGGAATGCTATTTATATCTGGATGCGGTGAGAAGGATAGCTCGCAGGTCATCAAAATAACCGATAGCCGTAGTGGCAAAGTCGTGATCGTTAAACGCGATGAATGTTTTAAAATTACTGGAAATCCACCGACAGTTTCTGTTCTTCCTCTTCGTCCTGAAGTGATCGGGGCAGTTCTATCACAACATGACAACTTCGTAGCCAAGGCGATGAAAGAACGCGAGTCAAATCCGAACGCATCCTTTCTTCTCATGTCACTTCACGAATCAATGAGCCGTGGCAATTTAGAAAGTGTTGCTCAAAATATACTATATTATGAGTTCACTGGGGAAGCACTTCCATGACTTGAAGTTTTACCATATGGCAACATTGCCTAACAAGACAAATGCACTCGGACAGGTTAAAGCGTCACTTCTTTTGCAAAAAACGCAAAATAAGCGCCACTTTAACCTGCCGTTGATTTGTGGCGTTTTAGGCATACAATCGCTACTCGTAGATGCGCTTGAATCTTAGAATATATTGCAAATGACGGACATATTCATTTCATATAAGCGAGAAGATAAGCGCTATGCGAAAATCATCGCAGAGTATCTTGTATATGAAGGGTATGAGGTATGGTGGGATATCGAGTTGCTTCCTGGCGAGCGATTCGCCGATGAGATAAACGAAGTTATTTCCAAAGCCAAACTGATTGTTGTCCTGTGGACTCCAGAAGCAATAGCTTCTGATTGGGTTAAAGCCGAAGCTACTGTCGGCTAAAGCGAAATAATCTAATCCCAATTATGCTCCGAAAAGTGGAGATTCCTGTCCCGTTTAATACCATACAGACACTGGACTTTACCGAATGGGATGGTAATGGGCCCCCGCTTGAATTAGGCGCTCTGCTCAGACAAATAACCGAGAAGCGGGAAACTACGATACCGCAGCAAAAATTTGAATCGAAAGAGGAAAGACAGAAAGTACTCGAAAAGCCTGAGCATGAAGTTGAATTCTGGACATCGATCGCAAATACGGAGAAGCAAAGGGTTGAAGAGTATCAACTTTATCTCGAAAGATATGGAGAAGAAGGAAGTTTCTCTAAATTAGCCCATCGTAGAATTGTCGCGCTGAAACAGGTACCAAAGAAACCCACAAAAGCAAAAGAAAGCTTGGCTATTATCAGCATCGTAATGGGCATTGCAGTTGGAGTATTTACGATTGCCAACTTACTTGGTGCATTTGAGCACAAAAATCCCAAAGAAGCGAAGCTTGTTTGTTCTTATATAGAAATCAAAAAACTCGGTTGGTCAAGCAGCCGCAAGAGCAATTTTTGTATAGCTAATGGTTATGAGCAGGGCAATTTTAATCAGGGTGATTATAAGAACGGCGGTATATGCATGAAGGGCCCTGAGCCTGATGTATGCAAAGCCGCGTATACTGGTCGAATTGGTGATAACGTCGAATGCCGTTCAGAAGGCTCATTAGTAAAATGTTTTGCCAAAATCGAGGATTCCTAAACCTTTGTAGTTGGAAAAAAATCGGGGTCAGAAAACAATTTCCACTAATATTAGAAACAATTGTTCACTGACCCCAGTTATTGGCAGCGACCACACCAATGGGTTGCTTGATGACCACAAGCCGTCGATCCGACTGGGTTGCCGGGATAACATCTCCATAAATGCGCTTTGCCTCTTCAGCAAACCACTCGACGAAGGCAGCACCATAAGCAATCTCCCCGCGCGCTTCTGCCAACGGCTTGCCCATTTCCAGGGTCAGCAGCTGCGCCAGGTCTTCCTGATGCGTCATGATCAGTTCATACCAGCGCTTCAAAACAGTGGCACGTTGCCTGGCAGTACGCGCACGCCACGCTGGCAGCGCCTGCTCTGCGGCGTTAATTGCACGCCGGGTTTCGGCACTGCCACAGTCCGCGACAGTTGCAATGACACGCCCATTGGCCGGATTGCGAATGTCATGGGTCGCTGCAGAATCTGCGCTTACCCATGCACCATCGATATATGCCAATTGTTGAAACAGTTTTGTGTCTTGCAATTTGATCACGTGATATCCCTCCTGATTAGAGATCATCCCCGTATCAGGATGCAATAAATCAGAATATATAGCACTGTAGGTCGGTGTTCGCTGCATTCATCCCAGCCTCCAACACTATTCATGCATACCTCGGCAGCACATAGGCCAGCGCCAATGACAGGGTGAGCAGGGCCAGCACATTACCGAACATTACGATTGCAGCGACCTTGGCGGGTTCCTGCGCGTAGCGTTCGGCAAACAGGAAGTTCAGCACCGCAGGCGGCAAAGCGCCGAACAGAAACAATGCACCGGCGTGCATCCTGGGTAAGTCGAGTACTTGCAACAACACCGCAGCTACTGCGACACCCAATAGCGGGCTTAGCAAGCCACCCAGCAGGCCGATCCTCCATTCATCCAAGTCAACCTTGGAAAGCCGCACACCCAGAGAGAACAACATCAAAGGCACTGCAATCTGACCTAGCATGTGCAGTGGCAAGTGAATGACCTGCGGCACTGTGAGGCCCGCACCGCCGACAGATAATGCAGCAATGGCGGCGATGATCGTAGGTTGCACCAACATTCGCCAGACCTGGGGCTTGTGGTGCAGAATGTAGGTGCCGACACCAAAATGCGCAAGATTACCGACAAGGAACAATACCAACGCCACTGGCCAGACCTCATCACCAAAGGCCAACACCATCACGGGCAGTCCCAGGTTGCCGGCATTGCGAAATATCATGGGTGGAACCAGGGTTTTGGGCTGAATATTGAAAGCCCGGCTGAGCAACCATGCCGCAATACCCGAGACGCTGTAAATCACCACCGCTCCCAGCGCCAGCTGGCCGTAAGTCGCGACATCGAAGCTCTGTTTTGATAAGGCCGAAAACACCAGCGCAGGAACGAACACGTCCATGTTGATGCGATTGGCAACCTCCATATCCGTATGGAACAAACGGCCATAGATCGCACCAATACTCACAATGGCGAATACGGGAAAGACGATCTCGAGGATGCGAACTATCAGCATTGGAATGGCGCAGCCTCACGCGCGAGGATATTTGTTCGCCTCACTTGTATATACCTCAATTGAATCACAGAAAGCCTTGTTACGGTGTAGTGACAGCGGTTACATCATAACAATTATTATATGGCTGTATTATGTAAGACTGGTGCGTGTTGGACATGCAAAAGCAAAAACAAATCATCAGTTGGGCTTCTTTTATTAATCCTGACCCTTTTCTGCCTTGCCAATGAAGTGCGTGACAGCATCGTGCCCCTTTATGGCGATTATTTGCAGTACCAACGTGCCGCCAAACAGGTTATGCGCAGGCTGGGTATACCGATAGAAATTCCGAATACGGGAGACGGGTCTGAACCGATTATTGATAATGAGCGTGTCGATGAGATGCTGAGCATCTCCGAAGGATATTATTTTGATTTAACGGGTGAACCGTTCAGTCAGATAAATAGCGGAACGAAACCCTGCCCTGAATAATTAGTTCTATAAGATAGGAGTGTTGGGGGCGCTAGAAGGCGCTCAGCCCAACCTATTTCTGGCTATTGCGTCATTCCCGCGTAGGTGGAAATCTAGTGCAAATGGATAGTTACGAGCCAATTGTTTACTGGATACCCACCTCGGCAACTGCTCCCTGCGTTGCTCTACCTCCTGCATCCATGCAGTCGTGCGCGGGCATGACAATATCTTCATTTTCTCAGTATTTAGGCGCCAATTGATCTAAGCTGGCGGTCATGCAGTTTTTGCAATGCGAGTAGCGCGATGATGGCGCCGATCAAGGCCAGCATCATGTCGGACTGGGTGTCCCAGACGTAACCCTGTGTGCCGAGGAATGAATCTGCCGCTTCGTCCGACAGCAGGGCCACCCACCATTCGATCAATTCGTAAAATGCGCTGATCGCGAGGCACACACTCACGGTCACTACAAACAGCCAACCACGCTTTGGCACCACATGATTGCGTATCAGGATTTCGCGCGTGATGATAGCGGGGATAAAGCCCTGTGCGAAATGCCCGACCTTATCGTAATTATTCCGCTCCCAACCGAATTGCTCACTTAACCAATCAAACAACGGTACTTCAGCATAGGTGTAGTGTCCGCCGATCATCAGGATCACGCAATGAATGAGAATAAGCCAGTAGGCCAGCGGTGTGAATTTGAAGAAATGCTGTGTACCCAACAACAAAGCCAGGGCAATTACAGCGGGAGACACTTCCAGTGCCCAGGTGAAATAGTCCTTGGGTGCTATGCCTGACCAGATCAACACGACGGCGAAAACAAGATACCAAAGTTTCGTCATGCGTTGACTATACCCTTTTTTATCATGGGCCGGATACGTGTGGCGGTTTAAACCTATCACATAATAAAAAAGCCGCAGACCGTTTCCGGTCTGCGGCTTTTAATCGAGTTCGACTTTAACAGTCAGTGCCTGAAATGCCGCATGCCGGTAAACACCATGGCCATGCCGTGCGCATCTGCAGCCTCAATGACCTCATCATCCCGCATGGAACCGCCGGGCTGAATCACTGCCACGATACCAGCATCATGTGCCGCATCAATGCCATCACGGAACGGGAAGAAGGCGTCCGAGGCCATCACTGAATGCTTAACCTCAAGCCCTGCGTGCTTGGCCTTGATGCCGGCGATACGTGCCGAGTTGATACGACTCATTTGCCCTGCGCCCACACCGATGGTCATATTATCCTTGCCATACACAATGGCATTGGATTTGACAAACTTGGCAACCTGCCATGTAAACAACAGGTCCTGCATTTCGGCGTCCGAGGGTGTGCGCTGGGTCACCACTTTGAGTTCTTTGTACAAGGCAAGATCGGCTTCCTGCACCAGCAGCCCACCATTGACGCGTTTGAAGTCAAAGCGGTGTATTACCTCAGCTAACCAGGCGCCGCACTCCAGCAGACGCACATTCTTTTTGCCGGCAACAATATCGACCGCTTCTTGCGAGACCTCAGGCGCGATGATGACCTCAACGAACTGTCGCTCCACTATGGTCCTGGCGGTTGCCCCATCGAGTACCTGGTTAAAAGCAATTATCCCGCCGAATGCGGATTCAGGATCGGTGCTGTAAGCACGTTCATACGCCTCCAGGAGGTTACTGCCGAGCGCCACGCCACAGGGATTGGCATGCTTGACGATCACACAGGCAGGCAAATCGAACTGTTTGACACATTCCAATGCCGCATCGGTATCGCCGATGTTGTTATATGACAGTTCCTTACCCTGTAGCTGCCGTGCCGTGGCGATAGATACTTCTTCAATATTGCGTTCGCGATAGAACGCCGCATTCTGGTGCGGATTTTCACCGTAACGCATAGCCTGCGCCTTGTCATATTGCAGGCTCAGGGTGCGTGGGAATTCGGATACATCGCCTACGCGCTTGCCAAGATAGTTGGCGATCATGCCGTCGTAACGCGCAGTATGCTCGAAGGCCTTTACGGCCAGATCAAAACGGGTGTCGTCGCCGATAACATTATCGTGCGCCTGCATTTCTTCCATCACACGCGCGTAGTCGGCAGGGTCTACAACTATACTGACATAAGCATGATTTTTGGCGGTGGCACGTACCATGGTTGGGCCGCCGATATCGATGTTCTCGATGGCATCAGCCAGGCTGCAATCCGCTGTGGAGACGGTTTGTTCAAAGGGGTACAGGTTGACCACTACCAGGTCGATAGGCGGAATGTCGTGTGCCTGCATCACCTCATCATCAATACCGCGCCGCCCTAAAATGCCACCATGGACTCTCGGGTGCAGGGTCTTGACGCGGCCGTCCATCATTTCGGGGAAACCGGTGTAATCCGAGACTTCGGTGACAGGAATGGCCGCTTCGGTTAGCATCCTCGCCGTGCCCCCTGTGGAGAGGATCTCGACACCAGCGGCATGCAGGAAACCTGCAAAATCCACGATACCGTGTTTATCGGAAACACTGATCAGAGCCCGGCGGACGGGCAAGCCTAGAGTCTGCGCCATGCTACTTCCATTAGTGATTAAAGCCAGCGCGCAATTATAGCTGATGCGCCCGGCCTACCACAGGCCTGCGCGTTAGAGTTTTAGAGAAAATCAGACGAGGTCGTACTGCTTGAGCTTCTTGCGCAGGGTACCGCGATTAAGACCAAGACACTGGGCAGCTTTAGTCTGGTTACCCCGACAATAGTCCATCACACTTTCCAGCAACGGACGTTCAACTTCTGTAAGTACAAGATTATAGAGTTCATCCGGCTCATGGCCGTCAAGCTGGCGAAAGTACTTTTGCATGGCGACCTTTACAGCATTACCCAACGGCTGATTGCGGCGCTCCGCCGGTGTCATACTTGTTACTACCTGGTTACTCATCTGCGCATTCATGCTACCTCCCTCCGTACCTGATTATTATTGTGATGCCCTTCAAAAAACGCCTGTATCATTTCGAGTTGCTCCCCTGCAGTTTCCAGCCGATTAATTGCTTGGCGGAAACTGTTTGTCACCTTATGTTGTTTTAAGTACCAGCCCACGTGCTTCCTTGCCACCCTTACGCCAGTGTACTCACCATAGAATGCGTAGAGCGCCTGCAGATGAGACAACATGATCTCGCATACTTCCGCGTGTGACGGAGGTTGTCGTAATTTACCGGTGCGTAGGTAGTCTTCAGTCTCGCGAAACAACCAGGGCCTCCCCTGTGCTGCGCGGCCAATCATAATGGCATCAGCGCCGGTAAATTCCAAGACCTTTTTTGCTTTTTGCGGACTATTAATATCGCCATTCGCAATCACAGGGATCTGAACAGTATTTTTTATATCCCTGATAGTAGAATATTCGGCCTCACCCTTGTATGCACATGCACGTGTGCGTCCGTGCACCGCTAACGCCTTGATTCCCGAGTCTTCAGCGATGCGTGCAATACGTGTACCATTTTTATTTGTTTGATCAGTTCCGGTGCGAATTTTCAAGGTTACCGGAACATTTACTGCACCCACTACAGCATGCAATATTTTGGCCACCAGTAATTCATCTTGCAATAAGGCTGAACCCGCCATTTTGTTGCAGACTTTTTTTGCCGGGCAGCCCATATTAATATCTATTATCTGCGCACCACGATCGACATTATAGAGTGCGGCATGCGCCATCATAGACGGTTCGGTGCCTGCAATTTGCACTACGCGCGGCTCGGTTTCGCCATCGTGGTCCAGCCGCCGCTGCGTTTTCACACTGCCCCACAATTTCGGATTGGATGTCACCATTTCAGACACCGCCATACCCGCACCCAAACGCTTACAGAGCTGCCTGAAAGGGCGGTCGGTCACGCCCGCCATAGGCGCGAGTATCAACTTATTATCGACGCTGAACGGTCCTATACGCATTATCCAGATTGTCTATACGCTGAAATTAGGCGGGGCCGCGCATGATACCGCGTGCACCAGACCAGTAAAACCCATTTCAATACAACTCAGCCAGGGAAACCCTGATTAATTCTGGACTGTGGGTAGCTGGGCATGAAATATTCAATGATCCCCTAGATAATGTCGAACTCGAAGGCGAGCGCATTCTCGCCCGGGTCAATCACTTCCAGAGAAACACTAACCGGAACACCCGTTGGTAGCGCCTCATTTACATCTGTCCCGGACAGGTATTCGATTGGCATAAAGCGTCGTGTCGCAATAATCTTGCCCTGCAAATTCGTCAATGACACCTGCAACAAGGGATAAGGCTGAGCGAACGGCGCGTTGTGCTTAAAGGTCGCTGTTATCACGAGGGCGCCGGACTCGTTGGGGTGTGAGTAGATGTTACGGTCAACCAGCTCAAATGCCGCAACATCACGCAACGGGCCCACTTCGCAACCCAGAAAACGGCAGGCCTTTTGCATAACACGATGCCCCGCCGGCTCCTGCATCAGGTTTGGGAAATTAAAGTAAATTAGCTGTGCCGCCAGCATCAATACCATCAGCACTGAAAAGACTCGCCATGGCAAGCTGGACCGGGTTACCGGCGGTTCGAACGCACTTTCAAGTTCCCGATGTAACACACTCGGTATTGCGGCGGGATCATGAGCGGCCTCTGGTTGTTCATCAGTCTCGCCCCCCATGTCAGCAAACGAGTCGAAATCCAACTCAGACTCGGGTGTTTCCAGCACGATATGCTCCATATCATCTTCTGGATGATCGGGGGCAAACAAATCCTTCTGTTTTAAATGGTCGCCCACAGACGACATGACGTGTTCCAGGCCGTTAAAAACCTTACTGCACTGACCGCAGCGCACCATACCGTCAGCTGATTTAAGCTGCTGCTTACTGGCGAGGAATACGGAATGACAGTCGGGGCAACGAATCTGCATAACAAATCAAGATACCTGTATTTAGCGCCCCGGAACAAGGAATAATTTCATAACTTACGTACCGCTTCGATGAGCGCCCAGCCCTGCTCATCTTCGATGTTACGTATTTCAAACAGCTGCGCATAGGCGCTGACCACCTCTTCTATCTGCTCGGCCAGTATTCCGGAAAGAACGATATACCCTCCTTTCCTGACCTTGGCAGCAAGCTCAGTTGCCAGATCGACTAACGGCCCGGAGAGAATATTCGCCAACAATAAATCGGCTTGTACAGGCGGCGCCTCAGCTGCCAGGTAGGTCGAGATTTGAGTTTCTGCAATGATGTTTTTCAATGTATTGTTACGCGTCGCTAACAGGGCCTGCGGATCGATATCCACGGCACACACATGAGCTGCGCCCAGCTTAAGGGCTGCAATGGCCAGGATACCCGAGCCGCACCCGTAATCGATCACTTGCAAGCCCGCAGGCGCATGGCCGTCCAGCCATTTGAGACATAACGCGGTCGTCGGATGAGTACCCGTGCCAAAGGCCAATCCGGGATCGAGCAGGATATTGACGGCATCAGGCACTACAGGAGCGCACCAGCTTGGGCAGATCCACAACCCTTTACCAAAACGCATAGGCTTGAACTCATCCATCCAGACGCGCGTCCAGTCCTGATCCGGCAGCACCTCGACAGCCACTTCAGGTTCGCGGCCAACCGCCTCAGCCAAGGCGGCACGCAAGCCCGCGCAATCCGGCTCAGCATCGAACAGAGAGTTTATGACCACATCCGGCCACAAGGGTGTTTCACCAGGCGCGGGCTCCAGCACCGGTGAATCGGCAGCGTCACTCAAGGTGACAGAAAGCGCGCCATACGTTTCAAGCACGCGCTCGATCGCATCGAGTTCACTTTTTAGGGCGTGGATAATGGTCTGGTGCATCGAAAACCCGCTCGCGGGTATCCCAGTAAGCGGCCTTATAGGCCGAGTTTTTTCTCAAGATAGTGAATATCGGTACCGCCCGCCTGGAAAGCGGCATCATTCACAATGTCGTGGTGCAACACAATATTGGTCTTGATCCCTTCCAGAACGATTTCACTCAAGGCGCCATCCATACGGCGTAGCGCCGCGCGGCGATCATCGGCATAAGTGATAAGTTTGCCGATCATGGAGTCATAATAGGGCGGCACACGGTAACCATTATAGACATGGGTATCGACGCGCACACCAGGCCCCCCCGGACTGTGGAACAAACTGATGGTGCCCGGCGAAGGCATGAAGGTTTCCGCGTCCTCGGCGTTGAGGCGGCACTCGACAGCGTGCCCGCGGATACGCACATCCTGTTGCTTGTAGGAAAGCTCTTCACCCGCGGCAATCCGTAACTGCTGCTTGACGATGTCGATACCCGTCACCATTTCGGTAACGGGATGTTCAACCTGCACACGGGTATTCATTTCAATGAAGTAGAACTCATCGTTTTCATAAAGGAACTCGAAGGTACCGGCACCGCGATAGCCGATCTGCCGGCAAGCCTCCGCACAACGCTCGCCCATACGATTGCGTTGCTCTTCGCTGATACCCGGCGCAGGCGCTTCCTCAACCACCTTCTGATGACGGCGTTGCATCGAACAGTCACGCTCACCCAGGTGTATAGCATTACCATGGGTATCAGCCAGCACCTGAAACTCGACATGTCGTGGCGTTTCCAGAAACTTTTCCATGTAGAGCGTGCCATTGTTGAACGCCGCTTCGGCCTCACCGCGTGTTAGCGCGATCGAATTCAGCAACGCCCCTTCCGCGTGCACAACACGCATGCCACGCCCGCCGCCGCCACCAGCGGCCTTGATGATAACGGGATAACCGATCTCTTTAGCAAGCCGCAAATTTTCTTCCGGATCATCACCCAGCGGGCCATCCGAGCCCGGCACGCAGGGTACCCCTGCTTTTTTCATTGCGCTGATGGCTGAAATTTTGTCACCCATCACGCGGATAGTCTCGGCACGCGGACCAATAAAAATAAATCCGCTGGATTCAACACGTTCCGCAAAATCGGCGTTCTCGGACAAGAAACCGTAGCCGGGATGAATCGCCATCGCATCGGTGAGTTCAGCTGCGCTGATTATTGCAGGCGCATTCAAATAGCTGAGAGCGGATTGTGCTGGGCCGATACAAACTGATTCGTCCGCCAGGCGTACATGCATTAGATCGCGGTCAGCATCGGAGTGCACCGCGACCGTCTTGATACCCAACTCACGACACGCGCGGTAGATACGTAATGCGATTTCGCCACGATTAGCGATAACAACTTTATCAAGCATAATTCTAGTTGGAAGCTTCCCGTTGGATGACTGCAACCGGCATAGCCGGAACGTTACTGCAATTTTATTACTCGATCACAACTAGGGGCTGGCCATACTCCACCGGTTGCGCGTTTTCCACCAGGATCGCCTTGACGGTGCCGGCCTTGTCCGCCTCGATCTGGTTTAGCATCTTCATCGCCTCAATGATGCACAGGGTGTCACCCACCTCAACACTTTGGCCGACATCGACAAACGCCTTGGAACCGGGTGACGGCGCGCGGTAAAAGGTGCCCACCATCGGTGACTCGACAACATGCCCTGCCGGTACGGCATCAACGCCCTGATCGATTGCTTCAGCTGGCGGGGCAACCGCAGCAACAGGCGCCACGGGTGCAGCAGGTGGCGGCATATACGTGGGCGCAGCAGCAGCCGGGCCGGCGCGGCTGATACGCACCGATTCCTCGCCTTCCTTGATTTCAATCTCGGCCACGCCGGACTCATCCAGCAATTCAATCAGTTTTTTAATTTTGCGTATATCCATCAATCTACCTCGATGGGTTAAGCCAATCCGCGGCAGCCGTTAACGCCAACTCGTAACCTCTTGCCCCGAACCCCGAGATGACGCCTTTGGCGATATCCGACAGATAGGAGTGTTGACGAAATGACTCGCGCGCGAAGATATTGGATAAGTGGATTTCGATAAAGGGTATTTCGACACCTAATAGTGCATCCCGTAACGCGATACTGGTATGTGTGAATGCGCCTGGATTGAAAATAATAAAACCTGTGCCATCATGACTCGCGGCATGAATACGCTCCACGAGCTCACTTTCGGCATTGCTTTGCAGGGCCTCGAGGGCATGGCCTAGGGAAGCCGCCTGAACACGCAAGCCGGACTCGATCTTGTCCAGCGTAACCGAGCCATAGAGCTCGGGTTCGCGTTGCCCCAACAAATTGAGGTTAGGCCCGTTCAAAAGCAGTATTTTCGCCATTTTGTGTAAATTTTGTAGCGATTTGTCGCAAACTCCCCAAAAATCACAACATCAGGGAACGATTGAGCGCATTCTGCACCATCCGTTAGTCATTGTCCAGATTGCAGTAGTTAGAAACAGAATCGCTTCATATCGAGACAATTTCGCAGCATTAAGCCTTTCCCGAGAACAGTATGAATAACCATCGGAAAAACGCCCGACAAGCGCTTTAAAGGGACAGCAACAGGATTATAGCGTCGATATGCCCGTTAATGCTTGCTGTATGCGGTAACTTAAGATTGTTTCCGTAGCCGGCTACAGCAGTTTCCTGAGCTCACTCTCCAACACTTCGCCGCTGAGTTCACCAGGGCGAATAAAACGCACCTTGCCTTCACGATCCAACAACACACTGTATGGCAACACGCCATAACGATTGCCAAACTGCCGCGCAACATTCACTGCATCGTCATCGCCTATCAATAATGCATACTCAACACCCATGGCGTCGGTGAAATCAATCACAGCCTGGGCATCGTCCAGGGCAATACCGACAATTTCAAAACCCTGTTGACGGTATTTTTCATGCATCTCTACAAAGGCGGGCATCTCTTTGCGGCAGGGCGGACACCAGGTCGCCCAAAAATTAATCAGCAATACCTTGCCATCCCAGTGGCTGACCGATACCGGGCTGCCGGCAGGGTCCTGCAAGGTAAAATCAGGGCGTCGTGTCCCCAGTATGCCATTCGCTGGTGCAGGACCGCTACTCTTGATGACAGGCAAAGGCTTGACTGTTTCAATGGCGCTCGATTGATTCATCCACTGGAACATAAAAAAACCGGCAGCCACAGCAACAGCGAGACCCGCGATAAACAACGGAGTGAACAGGGTTTTTGGTCTGGGCGAATTCATGGCTAGTATTTTCCTATTGGTTATTCGCCAGCGTTGGCGCGCCGCACATGCGCAGCAAACTTCTCTGCAGGCACATAACCGACCACGCGGTAGCGCGAGAGTTCCTCTCCCTTGAGATCAAAGAACAGGATGGCAGGCGGACCAAATATTCCGAAATGCTTTAACAAGGCCTTGTCCACTGCGTCGTTGGCGGTGACATCAGCTTGTAATAACACTGTATTCCCGAGTGCGGCTTGTACTTCTGGATCCGTAAAGGTGAAGGCCTCCATCTCCTTACACGAAGTACACCAGTCAGCGTAGAAATCAAACATGACCGTTTTGCCTTGTTGGTTGGCCGTTGCCACCGCACGCTGCAAATCATCGATACTTTTAATGCGCTGGAATTGTAGTCCGGCGTGCGCCACTTGCCCGGAGGTACCAGCAACACCACCACCGAACACACCCTTCAGAGGTTGTAACACACTGTGACCACCGGCTGCGGCACCCACCACCAATAACGCGCCATACAATAACATGATGAGTCCAACACCCTTCCACAGCCGGTACCAACCGGAAACACCTTGCTTGATACCTTCCAATGCGCCCATATAAATGCCGGAAACAATCAGCAACACACCCCACAGGACCATTGTCACTTGCACGGGCAATACGCGCTCGACCAACCAGATCGCTACCGCGAGCAACAACACGCCGAATACAGCCTTAATCGCATCCATCCAGGGACCGGCCTTGGGTAGCAACTTGCCGGCAGAGGTGCCGATCGCCAGCAATGGCGCCCCCATACCCATACTCAAAGCAAATAAGGCCAGACCACCGAGCACGGCATCACCCGTGTTGGCGATATAGATCAACGCGCCGATGAGGGGCGCGGTCACGCAAGGGCCGACGATAAGCGCCGACAAAAATCCCATAATGGCGACACCCATCAGGGTGCCACCTTGTTGACTGTTGCTAACCTGGCTGAGCTTGCTCTGCACGGCATTCGGCATCTGTAATTCGTAGAAACCGAACATGGAAAAGGAAAGTGCGACAAACACAACAGCGAAGATGCCCAGCACCCAGGGATTCTGGAACAACGCCTGAACGTTTTCACCGGAAAGCCCGACCAGCACACCCACGACGGTATAGGTCAACGCCATGGCAAGCACATAAACCAGCGATAAGGTAAAGGCACGCCCGGTAGTAATCTTATCGCCCTGCCCGATAATAATACCCGACAGGATCGGGATCATCGGGAATACGCATGGCGTGAATGCAAGCAACAAACCAAGACCAAAGAAGGTCAATAGACTCAGCCATACCTTGCCGGAAGACAATGACCCGGCAATACGGTCCTGCTCGGACTGATAGGCATCACCGGAAGCCGTTTCAGTCTTTGTCACAGCATCTGTCTTGGTCGCCGCTATCGTTGTTGTTGTCGCTGTGTGCGCAGGCAAATTTACACTCAGCTGTTTGGTGATCGGCGGGTAACAGATGCCCTGTTCGGCACAACCCTGATATTTCGCTTCCAATGTGATTGTTTGCGCCGGGCCTGTTGCACGCTCCAGGGGGATGGGCGCTTCAATTACATGTTGATAGATCTCTACGGGTCCAAAAAAGGGATCGTTCTTGGTCTTTCCCGGTGGCAACTGTATCGGACCCAGCACAATGTCTTGCGCATCCTTCAGGACAAATCCGGTTTTATCCCGATACAGGTAATAACCCTCGGCTATCACCCAGCTGGCGCGCAAGGTATTGGAATCCGTGACATCCACAGTGACCTGGAAGGCATCATCGGGGTCGAGAAATTCATCTCCGCTGCTACCACCAAGATTGCCTGCTAGGTCGCTTAGCGCCGCCAGCGGCGCGGGGCGTTTCATTGTTTGCACAGCAGCAGGCAGGGTCAGGTTGGCCTGCTGAGTCAGCGGCGGATAGCACACACCCAGATCAGCGCAGCCCTGGGACACGGTCTTGAGTTGCAGTGTATCTGCAGCACCGGCAGCACGCTCTATCGGTATTACGATCTCAATCTGGTTACGATGAACCTCCACGTCACCGAAAAACTCGTCATGCTTGACCTTGCCAGACGGAATAATGGGCGAACCCAACGTATAGCCAGGCGTGGTGATTTCAAATTTGAATTTGTCACGGTAGAGGTAATAACCTTCGGCAATCTTCCAGCGGGCGATCAGCGTATTACCATCTTTCACCGATGCCTGTAGCTGAAAAGCCTTTTCCGGTTCCAGCAGTTCGTCGCCAGCACTCTCGGCAAACGCATTACCCATAAAAAATGAGAACAATAGTAATAATAAAAACTGTTTCATAATGATGTTTGACGCTCTATCCATTCAAAATATTCCGGAAGGCCATGGCTGATTGGAGTCGCAATGATCTCCGGTAGTTCATACGGATGCGTCTGCTGGATGGATGCCTCCAACGCAGCGTAACGCGTTTGTGTGGTTTTAATGAGCAATAAGTGTTCGTTGCCTTCGCAGGCTTCATCTTGCCACTCGTAGACCGAGGTCATGCTCGGCAATACATTCACGCATGCCGCCAGGTGTTCCTTTACCAGACGCCTGGCGGTCGCTAATGCGGAGCCCTCATCAGGGTAAGTTGTTAATACCAACAGTTTATCATTCATAATGTGAAAAGCTTGTTTTCCCTAGCAACGCCGGACGTTCTATATAAAAGATACGACAGAAGGTCATCTTACTTGGTGACAATTACCGCGGGTAATCCGGAGCGCATCACGGCATTACCGGCATCAAAACTGACCGATAGCTCATAACCGGACGCGTCACCCACAGTTACGGGTTCAAGGCCCAGGGAGGTGATTTTGCCCTCATAACGCCGCCCGTTCACCTGCACCTCGGCAGCAGCACCCGGCGCCAGCTTCGTCAGTTGTTCTGCATTCAGCACCGCACGCGCTAACATGGGCCTGTCACTGCCGATAACAACCAACGGCATAGCCTGCTGCTCATTGATGACACTCTCACCCACCGCCACGTTTACAGCCAGCACCACAGCATCGAAGGGTGCGTGCGCAATACTGTACTCAAGATCAAGTTTTGCGCGCGTCAACTCACTGCGCGCGTTAGCATAGTCGGCTAGAGCCACATTGTAGGCAATCTCGGCAACTTCCAGGTCATGCTGCGATGTAACAGTACGTTCGTAAAGCTCCTGGTTACGTTCAAATTCACGCTGCGCTTCATCGCGTGTCAGCGTCAGCTTTTTAATCTGTGATGATGCACGGTACACGGCGTTTTTAAAGTGGCGTTCATCCAGGGCGAGCAGGCGCTGCCCCGTGCTGACGCGGTCACCGGGCTTTACCTCTATGGTCTTGACCACACCCGAAACAGGCAGGCTGACTTCCGCCCGCTGCGACCATGTCAGTGTTGCCGGATATTCCGCCGCCCAGGTGACAATCGGCAGCAAGGTACACAATACCAACAACAACTTATTGCATTTCATAGCCGTCACCCGCCTGAAGCTTCCGCTGCCTGGTCATCTTCAACCCCCAGCAAACGTGAATAGGATTTACCCGTCAATATACTGAGCCGCGTCCTCGCCAATGCCAGCTCGAATTCCACGCGCGCCGCAAACAGGCGTGCCTCGGACTGGCCAACCAGCGAATCACCGAAATTGGTTTCCAGATCCAGCTCATAACGCGCGCGGCTGCGATCCAGCGCCAACTCCCGGTACTCGGTAAAAACTTCTGCCTGTTGCCGCTGCGCCTGAAGACGCTGAATCGCCTGCCATGTTTCCAGTACATCCTGACGGATGTCATATTCCAGACGTAATAAACCGGCCTGTAACTGTTGTAAGCGTGCGCGATCCCTGGCGACATCAGCCTTTACGCGCTCACCCTGATAAAGTGGAATTTCAAGTATCAAACCCGCTTCCACTGGATACCGTGAACTGGTCTGCCTTTCATACTCAGCCGCCTCTATCTCTGCAGACAACACTGGACGCCAGCTGGCGCGGCTGGCGTCAATACGGCGCTGTGCAGCAGCTACCAGGCTGCGTGCAGCCTTCAGGCGCGCGTTGTTTTCAAGCGCCTCTGCAAGCAGTTGTCCATAATCGGGTAGCGCATCGCTGTTGTCCACGAGATCGGGTAGCACCAGCTCACTGGAAAGACTTTCCGGACGATTCAATGCTTGCGCCAGCAGTGCCCGGCTGGAACGCTGTCGTGCTTCACTGGCATGGCGCTGAATGCGAACTTGTTGATAGTTACTCTGTGCTTCCAGCAAATCAATATCTGAGACTTGTCCCAACTCGTTCCTGTCCTGTGCCCTATCTTGGTTGATGAAGGCTACCGCCATAGCTTCGTTATCCCGTGCATATTCGAGGTCGGCCAGCAGCACATCAAAAAAACGGCGTATGATTTGCAGCTTCTGCTGTAACAGCCCATCCTGGTATTGTAATTCGCGTGCGGCAAGGTCAGCCTCGGCGGCATCAACGCCTGCGCGGGTACGGCCGAAATCATGTAACTGCTTTTGCAGTGTCAAGCGTGCGTATGAATCATTATTGGTAGTCCGTAGCGCATTATCCGGGGGATCAATCCAACGCCCTTCCAGTGCCAGATCCAGCCTTGCGTCATCCGCCGCGCGTAGCCTCTGCAATTCCGCAGCAGCCAGCGATTGCTCTGCCGCACTGGCAGACAGGAGCGGATGCAATGCGGAGGCCAACGCGATTGCGTCTTCAATACTCAGTGGATCGGGTAAGGTGTTATCCTGCGCTGACACTACAGATGGCACGCAAACAAATACCAGGATTACCGCCAGCCCGCGGCAGATACAATGCATCAAGACCTATCTCATGAATTACCAGATTGCCGACGCTTGCCTCGTTTATAACGGGTGAAATTTTTATCTTTATATGCGCCCTGTGCCATGAATTCGCCCAGCCACATAAATTCTTCAACACCGGATGTCGGCCCGGTATGCCGCACCACCATTTCGCCCTCCAGATCGAAGAAACCAATCACTGGCGTCGCGCGTACTTTGTATTGCTTGAACGAGAAATCCTTTTGCGTAGTTGTATTACCCTGAAAATCGACCATTTCGATATCGCCTTCTATATCGACAGTGAAGATTTTAAAGTTTTTGCGGTAATACTCCTGAACGACAGGCTGATTGAGTACCGTGGTTTTCATACGGTGACACCATGGACACTCATCCAACTCAAAAAAGATCATGACGCCTTTCTTGCCCTCAGCTTTTGCCGTAGCCAGCTCCTCCTTAAAGTCGCCAAAGGTCTCCTGGAAGAAGTGCTTACCAGGATCGCGGGGTGTGGCGGCAACAGCAATGTTGGTGATCAACATAGCTGCCAACAGTGGCCAGACCGTACGTGGGAGATAATTCAGCATCATCGTATTAACGCCTTCCTCATGGAATGTGTTGGGAGCCCATTGATGTGACCCGAAACCCGGAGGAAAGTTTTCCCTTGGCAGCGACTTGTTATTGAAGAATCCGACCCAATATAAGGATTCACACTACATCAATAAGACGATTCTCCATCCAATTTATGCCGATATTCCCGTTATTAGTGGTGCTTTTTTTCACAGTGCCCCTGATCGAGATCTACCTGTTCATCAAGATCGGGGGTGCCATTGGCATTCTGCCGACGATGGCTATGGTGGTGCTGACAGCAGTCCTGGGCTCTTTCCTGCTGCGCGCCCAGGGATTGGCAACCTTCAAACGGTTCCAGGCCAATATGGCCCGCGGCCAGGCACCGGCCATGGAAATTATGGAGGGTATGGCGCTACTGGTGGGCGGTGCTTTGTTGCTGACGCCGGGGTTTTTTACTGACACCGTCGGTTTCCTGTGCCTGATCCCGTATACCCGCCAAACCCTGATTCGCGGTCTAATGGCGCGTTATGCCACGCGCTTCAAACAATCCGCCCATATTCACACCGAGTGGCGCACGAGCCAACACAGCGACAGCCGGGTCATAGAGGGGGAATTCAATAAAGACAAGGATGGCTAAAAGCAGGCACAAATTTTCCCTGCCAACCTTGACATGTTAATAACCGATACTATTATTAGCACTCACTATAGGTGAGTGCTAATAATAGTCACCTGGCAGCTATATTAATTTGAGACTTTCATATTCAAATCAAGGAGTTAATCCCAATGAAACTACGTCCTTTACATGACCGTGTGGTCGTCAAGCGGATGGAAGAAGAACGTACCAGCCCAGGCGGCATCGTAATCCCTGATTCTGCCACTGAGAAACCCGTCAAAGGCGAGATCATCGCCGCCGGCAACGGCAAAGTCGCTGAAAATGGTGACGTGCGTCCCCTGGACGTGAAGGTCGGTGATACGGTGCTGTTCGGTAAATATTCCGGCACCGAGATCAAGGTCGAAGGCGATGACCTGCTGGTGATGCGCGAAGACGACATCATGGCCGTCATTGAAGGCTAACCCCCCTCCCGCTTACTTTAGTAATTCAAGATTAAAAGGAAACAGTTATGACAGCTAAAGACGTACGTTTTGGTGATGAAGCCCGCCACCGCATGGTTGCCGGCGTTAATCTCCTGGCCAATGCCGTGAAGGCGACCCTCGGCCCCAAAGGCCGCAACGTGGTTCTCGACAAATCTTTTGGCGCGCCCACCGTGACCAAAGACGGTGTCTCCGTAGCCAAGGAAATCGAACTGGAAGACAAGTTCGAGAACATGGGTGCGCAGATGGTGAAAGAAGTTGCTTCCAAAACTTCTGATGTTGCGGGTGACGGCACGACCACTGCGACTGTACTGGCTCAGGCTATTGTGCGCGAAGGCATGAAATCCGTTGCCGCCGGCATGAACCCGATGGACCTCAAGCGCGGCCTGGATAAAGCCGTGCTTGCCGTAGTCGAGCAGCTCAAGAAGCTGTCCAAGCCCTGCGCCGATAACAAGGCCATCGCCCAGGTCGGCACCATCTCCGCCAACTCTGACGAATCCATTGGTAACATCATCGCCGAGGCGATGGAAAAGGTCGGTAAAGAGGGCGTGATTACCGTGGAAGAGGGTTCCGCACTGGAAAACGAGCTGGATGTGGTTGAAGGCATGCAGTTCGACCGCGGCTACCTGTCCCCGTATTTCGTCAACAACCAGGACAGCATGAGCGCTGAGCTGGAGAACCCCTATATCCTGCTATTCGACAAGAAGATCTCCAACATCCGCGACCTGCTGCCAGTACTGGAAGCCGTTGCCAAGGCCGGCAAACCGCTGATGATCATCGCAGAAGACGTGGAAGGCGAGGCACTGGCTACCCTGGTCGTCAATACCATCCGCGGCATCGTCAAGGTTGCCGCCGTCAAGGCGCCGGGCTTCGGTGATCGCCGCAAGGCCATGTTGCAGGATATCGCCATTCTCACCGGTGGCACCGTGATCTCTGAAGAAGTCGGCCTGTCGCTGGAAAAAGCCACCCTGGAAGATCTCGGCAGCGCTAAACGTGTGTCGATCACCAAGGAAAACTCCATCATCATTGATGGCGCTGGCCGCCCTGATGAAATCAAGGGCCGCGTCGACCAGATCCGTACCCAGGCCGAGGAAGCCACCTCTGACTACGACAAGGAAAAATTGCAGGAACGCATGGCCAAACTGGCCGGCGGTGTCGCCGTGATCAAGGTCGGCGCAGCAACCGAAGTCGAAATGAAAGAGAAAAAAGCCCGTGTGGAAGACGCCCTGCATGCAACCCGTGCCGCGGTTGAAGAAGGCGTTGTACCTGGCGGCGGTGTCGCACTGATCCGCGCCCTGCAAGGCATCAAGAACCTCAAGGGTGACAATCACGATCAGGACATTGGCGTCCAGATTGCCCTGCGCTCCATGGAAGAGCCGCTGCGCCAGATCGTGACCAACGCCGGTGTCGAGCCTTCCGTGATCCTCAACAAGATTGAAGACGGCAAGGGTAACTTTGGCTACAACGCCAGCACAGAAGAGTTCGGTGACATGATCGAAATGGGTATCCTGGACCCAACCAAGGTCACCCGCTCCGCACTGCAAAACGCCGCATCTATTGCTGGCCTCATGATCACCACCGAGTGCATGGTCGCCGAACTACCCCAGGAAGCCGCTGCTTCTGGCGGCGCGCCTGACATGGGCGGCATGGGCGGAATGGGGGGCATGGGCGGCATGATGTAAGCCACCCGACGCTTAAGCTTAAGCGTCTCCTCAAGCTTTATCGCTTGCAAAACAAAAGCCCCGCAACAGCGGGGCTTTTTTATTTTGGGCTTTATTGCAGCACGGACTCATGTCAGCTACTGCCGCAACCATCCATTCGGTTTGTGGTTATTTCAATTGTCTACAGCAGGACCATTGCCTTTGCTGCTGGCAGATATTTTGGCACTGCTCTCGTACCATCCACGCGTCTTATTTGTAATATTAACCACGGATAGCATAACTGGCACTTCCACCAACACGCCTACGACCGTCGCAAGTGCAGCACCTGAGTCAAAACCAAACAGCACAATGGCAGTGGCCACAGCCAGCTCAAAAAAATTACTGGCCCCAATCAGCGCTGATGGCGCAGCAACACAATGCGCAACACCGAGGCTACGATTTAGCAAATACGCCAGTCCTGAATTGAAATAAACCTGTATCAGGATCGGCACGGCCAGCATCAGGATTATCAACGGCTGACTCAGGATCTGTTCACCTTGAAAGCCGAATAGCAATACCAGGGTCACCAGTAATGCCCCAAGCGATATCGGGTGCATCCTCCCCAACACCTGTTTTAATCGAGATTCGCCACCCACGGCCAGCAAGCGCCTGCGCCACCACTGCGCAAATAACACTGGGATGACAATATAGAGCACCACCGTAAGAAAAAGCGTAGCCCAGGGCACACTAATCGCCGACAGTCCAAGCAACAACCCTACAATCGGCGCGAAAGCGAAAATCATGATGGTGTCATTAAGTGCTACCTGAGTCAGGGTAAAGTGCGGTTCACCATCAGACAAGTGACTCCATACGAAAACCATGGCGGTGCAGGGCGCAGCCGCGAGGATGATCAACCCTGCAAGATAAGAGTCGATTTGCTCAGCTGGCAGATAAGGTGAAAAAATACCGCGAATAAAAATCCAGCCAAGCAATGCCATTGAGAAAGGCTTCACTGCCCAGTTGACAAATAATGTCACGCCCACGCCTTTCCAGTGTTCTTTAACATGATGCATGGCAGCGAAGTCAATTTTAAGGAGCATCGGTACAATCATCAGCCAAATCAAAATAGCAACCGGCAGATTCACCTGCGCAACCTGCAACTGACCAATCAACTGAAAGGGCTCAGGGACAAGATGCCCCAGCGCGATACCCGCAATAATGCAGAGAAATACCCACACGGTCAGGTAACGTTCAAATAAACCCATTTCCGCGCTAGCGGCGGTTTTCACTGCTGCTTCACATTGTTTGCTCATATCAAATAATCCGAAACATTATTCAGATATATAATCCGCGCCATCTATACAATCATACATCCAACTTGACTCAGGCTATTTTGTTTTCAAGTCAGCACTGACACAGAGCACTGTTGCTTGCTTGAAAACGTTTCGGGCAAGCTCACGTGGCATGACGATTGAGCGCTCTTGTATCGGATTTTACGATATAAAATAATACACATTATTTGATTGTAATGAATTGGGTTAGATACGCCGAAGGCGCCAAAGACACCGATACAACAAGTTTATTATTTAGGTATCGACGCGGCGCAAATGCTACCGAGGAATCAAGGTATCCCGTCACCAAGATTCGGTATTTGATCAACCTCCAAGGATATCCCTCAGGCTGGAGAGATGCGCACGTCCCGATTCACGTGCCTTGACACCACCTGGTTGTGATTCGCCGTCTTCCCACTCCAGATGTTCTTCGGGGAGCTCCTCCAGAAACCGGCTGGGCGTACAATCATACTGTTCACCACGCCGGTTGCGTGCCTGTGCATGGGTCAACGTCAGGTGTTGTTGCGCCCGTGTGATACCTACATAGGTAAGGCGGCGTTCTTCCTCAATGTGATCATCGTCGATACTGTTCTGGTGCGGCAACAAGCCCTCTTCGAAACCCACCATAAATACGTGTGGAAACTCCAGACCCTTGGCGGAATGCAGGGTCATCATCTGCACGCCGCCCTTGTCGTCTTCATCGCGATCAATAATATCCATCAAGGTCATGTGCGCAACAACCTGGTCGAGCGGCGTATTGCTGCTATCTGTTTCTTTAATATGCTTCTGCAGGTTACCTATCCAGGACAACAGCTCTTCAACATTTTCCATACGCCGCTCTGCCAGTTCGCGCGTTTTGCTGGTTTCATAAAGCCAGTCCCGATAACCAATCTCATCGATGAATTGTGAGAGCAGGTTTACCGGCTCTTCGTGTTCGGCCTTGCGTTGCATCTCGTGCATCAGGTCTACAAAACGTTGCAGGCGCTGCATGGCGCGCGCGGAAAGTTGCTCGCTCAGCCCCAGCTCACTGCAAGCCCCGAACAAACCACTGTGACGTTGTTGCGCATAACCACTTAGCTTTTCCAGTGTTCCCGCGCCAATTTCGCGGCGCGGCGTATTGACTATACGCAAAAAGGCGGAATCATCGGCAGGATTCACAATAAGCCGCAAATAGGCCATCAAGTCCTTTATTTCCGTACGTTCGAAAAACGAACTGCCACCGCTGATACTATACGGAATGTCGTGTTCGCGTAGCGCTTTCTCAAACGGCCGCGATTGAAAATTGCCACGATACAGGATGGCATAATTACGGTAGTCATCGCGGCGATTAAAACGAATCTTAAGAATCTCGCTGACCACGCGCTCGGCCTCGTGCTCCGGGTGCTTGCACGGGATCACGCGTAGGGGCTCGCCCATGCCCTGCCCACTCCACAAGCGCTTTTCGAATAAATGCGGGTTATTGGCAATCAAATGATTTGCACTCTGCAAGATGCGTTCGCTGGACCGATAGTTCTGTTCTAGTTTAATAAGCCGGAGTGTTGGAAAATCCTTTTCCAGCAAAGCCAGATTCTCGGGGCGCGCGCCGCGCCAGGCGTAGATCGATTGATCGTCATCTCCCACTGCCGTGAGCCCATGATTCACGCCAACCAGTTGCTTCATAAATTCGTACTGACAGGCATTGGTATCCTGGTACTCATCTACTAGCAAATGGCGCACGCGGGCCTGCCAGTGTTCGCGTACTTCAGCATGATCGCGCAATAACACAACGGGTTGCATGATGAGGTCATCGAAGTCCATAGCATTATAGGCCTGCAGCTGGCGCTGATACGCCGCATAGACACGGGCCTGCCCATGCACGCGCTCATCCGCTGCTGCCGCGAGCGCCTGCTCCGGCAACAGCAAGTCATTCTTCCAGTTCGAGATCTGCCAACGCAGGCTATTCAAATCTGCTTGCCCAACCTCTTTATGTGTCAGTTCATGCAACAGGGCCTCGGTGTCCTGCATATCAAGTATCGAAAACCCGGCGCGATACCCGAGACGTTTACATTCGCTGCGCATTAAACGCAGACCCAGTGAGTGAAACGTCGAAACCACCACCGCCTGTGCCTGCTCAGAATTAATCAAGGCGGCTGCACGCGCCTTCATTTCGCGCGCTGCCTTGTTGGTGAAGGTCACCGCGAAGATGCTCTCGGGCCTGAGTCCGGTATGAATCAGTTGCGCAATCTTGTGTGTTATCACACGCGTCTTGCCACTACCGGCACCTGCCAGCACCAGCAGCGGCGAGCCGATATGCTCGGCCGCGGCGCGCTGCTGCGGATTCAGGGAATGGGTGATTTTGTTTCGCATAAAGGGCGCGTATTCTACCCTGCTTTATTCAAACTTTCGTAAAAAAATTCACTGCAGGGGCGCGCAGTACGCAAATAAAAACATTGATTTTTGCATGATTATCATTTAGCTAACCGACACACATATTCATTCAATAAATACTTGAGATAATCTTCTGCTTTACTTTGCGCGCTTTGCGCCTTGGTAACCGTTCCCGCGTTATTCTAATTACGGGCTTCCTGCCCTAATGCATTACGCTACTGCTCCACCCATGGAGTCGTTTTGCGGTCTAATGACACTCAATGCAGTATATACACAAACTGGACCAGTTTAACTTCCATCACGCATTAGCAGCCACGCCTGGGACTGCATTAATTTTTTTCAGTGGGCCACGTTGTCATAGCTGCCATGCGTTATGTAATGTCTTGCACCATTTACCGACTACGCGCCTGGCATGACTGTTTTCGCAGTGAATGCCGAGAGGGACGCCGGGCTGGAGCGCGAATTTGAGGTGTTTCATCTGCCCGGCATGTTTCTGTATCATAGTGGTGCGTTTCACTGTGAGACACACGGTGAAGCGCGTGCGAAGAAATTACGGTACGCCATTGTATCTGCACTTAAGATACCCGCTGGAGAAGCACCTTGAAAGTTGATATTCATACCGGTGTATTGGTGGGAGCGCGCCATGTCCCCTCGCCCAACTGCGACGCAAGACCCGCAACCGTTGAGCCGGAGCTAATAGTGATTCACAATATCAGCCTGCCTCCCTCCGCCTTTGGCACCCCCTGGATCGAGAAATTTTTCTGCAATGAACTGGATGCCGATGCACACCCTTATTTCAAGGAAATATGCGATATGCAGGTCTCGGCACATATCCTGATTCGACGCGACGGCGAGGTCGTACAATTCGTACCCTTCATGAAGCGCGCCTGGCACGCTGGTCAGTCCAGCTACCAGGGCCGTGAATGTTGCAATGATTTCTCGATTGGTATCGAACTGGAAGGTACCGACCACATCCCCTATGAAAATAAGCAATACGAGGCACTCGGCAGGGTGATAAGCACGCTGTTACGTGCGTATCCCAGCCTGTCGGCAGAGCGCATCGTCGGCCATTCGGATATCGCACCCGGCCGTAAGACCGACCCGGGGCCGGCGTTTGATTGGCAGCGCCTGGATACTGCCTTGAATATTGGCTTTACCGGTTTCTAGGACGCAAGCGGAGGCTATGCCTTCCAGATGGTTTTTACAAAATAACTCAGATCCTGCTCGATGATGGCAAACAGCCGATCGATATTCGGGTGCTTGCCGGGATTGGCGCGGGCATCGTCCACATGTTCGCCGTACAATTCCAATGCCTCGCGCGCCGCATCGGCATCGATTTGGCCATCGCGATCCATCGCAACCTTGTAATATACCGCCAACGAGCCGCTTTTCCCGGGCTCGTTTTTAATCACGGCTTCGGGGATTGAACCCTTCTGGAACAATTCGAGCTCGTCCAGATCATCGATTGGCGGTAACGACTTAAGATTTTTTGCGAATTGACTCATTTGTTTCGGCACCGCTAAAAACTTAATTCAAGAGATTGGGACTGCACTTGATATACTAGCAGGAATAACAGCAAAAGATCAGAGGTAAACATTCCCATGAGCCCGTTTTTACGTGTCGCGATCCAGGCGGCCGAGGTCGCGCAAGTCGTGATCAAAAAATACTACGCACAGAGCCTTGAGGTACAACTCAAAGAAGATCAGAGTCCCGTCACGGAAGCTGATATCGAGACTGAAAAAACGATAAAAAGCCTGATCCACGGCGCTTTTCCCGATCATGGCTTTCTTGGAGAAGAAACCGGGTTGACCAATCCCGATGCGGAATACGTCTGGTTGACCGACCCCATCGATGGCACCAAGAGCTTTATTCGACAGTACCCGTTTTTTTCAACCCAGATCGCCTTAATGCATCATGATGAACTGATCCTGGGTGTCTCCAGCGCACCGTTATTCAATGAACTGGCCTACGCCGAGAAAGGCAATGGCGCCTTTCTCAATGACGAGCGGATTGAGGTCAGCATGATTACCGATATCAAGGCCGCCACCTTATCGTTCGGAAACATCAAAACCCTGGCTGCAGGTGGGCAGTGGCAACACCTCGGTGAGATCCTACAACAGGTCAACCGCACGCGCGGTTATGGTGATTTTTATCATTACCATCTGCTAGCGGCCGGCAAGATTGATGTTGTGGTTGAATCCGACGTCAACATTTTGGACATCGCGGCACTGAGCGTCATTATCAATGAAGCGGGTGGTGTGTTTACCGATCTCGATGGCGATGCCTTAAATCTGGATACCACTAGCGTACTGGCAGCCGGTTCCCAGGAACTTCACGATTACATGCAGCTTGCCCTGCAAGGTGATTAAAAAGCGCGGGTGAATTTCAAGGTAAGAAAATCCATCCCTGGATTAGGTTCCTCGATATTAGCATTAGAGATGTGATTAAAACGCACCCCTGTTTCATAACGCTGTTGATCCCCAAAGCGCCAGGCCAAACCAACGTAATACATGAATTGAAAGTGTGTGGAAACCGGGCGCTTGCCAAGCATGGTTTCACTGAAATGTCGAAACCCGGTACCGGCTTCCAGCCGCGGCGCTAACGGCTTAGCATTCATTTTGGCAAGACTATAGGCCAGCGCCACGCCTGCGGTGTAAAGCATATCCGGTTCCGGCGTGCCCGGCTCATACACCTTCCACACTCCAAGCGTTCCTTCGGCATACAGATCCAGCGCGAACGCACGCCACGTCGGCCGGTATGGCAAGTGTTTCTGTAGACTGAGTTGCAAATGCCCCCGACGATCACCGTTCATGCCATAACCCGCCTCGATCTGTGCCCGATGATCAAGCTCAGCGGCAAATGACACTTGGTTCATCATACACACTAGCAGTAAACCGTAGCACACACGCAGTGTCATACTTTTGCCGCTATTCATATTGATGTTGCAGTATTATCAGTGAGACGCCGCCAACGTTGCTGTACCAACACCTCGATAGGACGAAATGTTATCTTGTACTGCATCTTAGGGTGCTGATCAATCCAGTATCCAAGATATATATATGGCAACCCACGCCGCTGCGCTTCTTCTATCAGCCATAGGATGGCATAAGTGCCTAACCCATCTCCCAACCTTGCTGCATCGAAGAAGGTGTACACCGCTGACAGTCCCTGCGGCAATACATCGCAGACACTCACCGCAACCAATGTGTCGCCACTACGCATTTCGACAAACACGGTATCCGACCACGCCGAGGTCAGAAAACTTATAAAACTATCCGGCTCGGGCTCATCCATGCCACCGCCGGGATGACGCGCGGCAAGATAGGCTTTATATAATGAGAAATACTCGTCTGTATATTCCGCTTCTTCAACAGACACACGTAGCCCCAGGTTGCGCATGCGGTTGCGACGTTGACTACGGTTGGGCCGGAATTCAGCGACTGGCAGCCGCGTCGACACACAGGCCTGACAGGCAGGGCATATAGGCCTGTAGACGTGCGCCCCACTACGCCGAAAACCCAAGTCAATGAGACGCGCATAGATACTATTGCTCATTTTGAGTGCCGGGTCAGCGAAGGCATTCACGTTCTCCTCCGCCGGCAGGTACACGCAGGTATCGGGTGCGCTTGCATAGAACTGTAATTTTTGTGTTCCAGACATGGTACTTTTCTGCCTCGGATCTAACACCCATCATTACTTATCAGCCTGTATCCATGCAAGCCATGCTAGAATACACGGCTTTCCACAGCTATTTTAGCGACCAAAGAACTGATTTATTAAAGGCCACGGCATGCCTGATAATCCACGCATACAACAACTATATAAGCAACTGCAACAACGCATCCTGATTCTGGATGGCGCCATGGGCACCATGATCCAGGGCTACAAACTGGATGAGGCAGGCTACCGTGGCGAACGTTTCAAGGACTGGGCCTACGACCTCAAAGGTAACAACGACTTGCTGGCACTTACCCAGCCACAGATCATCAAGGACATCCACACCGCTTACTTTGAAGCGGGAGCCGATATCATTGAGACCAACACCTTTAATGCCACGCGGGTGTCGATGTCAGACTATGAGATGCAGGATTTGGCGGTCGAACTCAACCTCGCGGCCGCACGCATCGCGCGTGAGGCCGCCGATGCAGTGACCGCACAAACCCCGGAGCGCCCGCGCTTTGTCGCTGGCGTCCTCGGTCCGACCAGCAAAACAGCATCGATGTCAGTCGATGTCAACGATCCTGGCGCGCGCCTGATCACCTTTGATGAGCTCGCGGACGATTATCTTGCATCGGCACGAGCATTAGTCGAAGGCGAGGTGGATATCCTTCTCATCGAAACCATTTTTGACACACTCAACGCCAAGGCCGCGGTATTCGCAGTGGAAACCCTGTTCGATGAACTCGGCTATCGGCTGCCCGTCATGATCTCCGGCACCATCACCGACGCCTCCGGACGCACACTAACCGGCCAGATGACCGAGGCCTTCTACAATTCGCTGCGTCATGCGGAACCGCTGTCGTTCGGTCTTAATTGCGCGCTCGGACCCAAGGAGCTGCGCCAGTATGTTGAAGAACTCTCCGGCATTGCCGGCATGTTCGTTTCGGCACACCCCAACGCCGGCCTGCCAAACGACCTTGGCGGCTTCGACGAAACCCCCGAATCCATGGCGAAGGAGATCGGTGAATGGGCAGCCGGCGGATTCCTGAATATCGTCGGTGGTTGCTGCGGCACCACCCCCGCTCACATCCAGGCTATCGCTGCGGCTGTACAACAACACCCGCCGCGTAAAATTCCCGCGCAGTCCGTGGCATGCCGCCTCTCTGGCCTGGAACCCTTTAATATTTATGAAGATTCGCTGTTCGCGAATATAGGTGAACGCACTAATGTCACAGGCTCGGCGCGTTTCCTGCGCCTGATAAAGGAACAAGATTACGAGACCGCACTCGAAGTCGCCCTCGATCAGGTGGCAAACGGCGCGCAAATCATCGACATCAACATGGATGAAGGACTGCTGGAATCCGCAGAGGTGATGGTACGGTTTCTGAACCTACTGGCTTCAGAACCAGACATCGCGCGCGTGCCGATCATGATCGATTCCTCCAAGTGGGAGGTAATCGAGGCCGGACTCAAGTGCATCCAGGGCAAGGGGGTGGTGAACTCAATCTCCATGAAAGAGGGCGAGGAAAAATTCATCGAACAGGCCAAACTGGTACGCCGTTATGGTGCGGCGGTCATCGTCATGGCCTTCGACGAGCAGGGTCAGGCTGATACCATCGAGCGCAAGGTGTCGATTTGCACGCGCGCCTACAAGATATTGACCGAGCAGGTCGGTTTCCCGCCTGAAGATATCATCTTCGACCCCAATATCTTTGCCATTGCCACCGGCATCGAAGAACACAACAATTATGGCGTCGATTTTGTTGAGGCCACACGCCAGATCAAGCAGACCTTGCCCCATGCGCTGGTCTCGGGTGGCGTCTCCAATGTGTCATTCTCTTTCCGTGGCAACAATCCGGTGCGCGAAGCCATCCACGCGGTATTCCTGTATCACGCCATTCAGGCCGGTATGGACATGGGCATCGTTAACGCCGGTCAGCTTGCCATCTACGCAGACATCCCTGAAGAGCTGCGTGAACGCGTCGAGGACGTGGTACTCAATCGCCGCGACGACGCTACTGAACGCCTGCTGGATATTGCCGAGAAATATCGAGGTGACGGCGCAGTCGCCGCGAAAAAAGACGATCTGGAATGGCGCAAGCTACCGGTCAACAAACGCCTCGAACACGCGCTGGTCAAGGGCATCACCGACCACATTGAGGACGATACCGAAGCTGCGCGTCAACAGAGCGAACGCCCGTTGCACGTCATTGAAGGCCCATTGATGGACGGCATGAATGTGGTCGGCGATTTATTCGGTTCCGGCAAGATGTTCCTGCCGCAGGTAGTCAAGTCAGCGCGCGTTATGAAAAAGGCGGTCGCCCACCTGTTGCCCTACATGGACGCCGAAAAAGAAGCGGCGGGCGACTTGTCCAGCAACGGCAAGATCCTTATGGCCACGGTCAAAGGCGATGTGCATGACATCGGCAAGAACATCGTTGGTGTTGTGTTGCAATGCAACGGCTATGAGGTCGTCGACCTCGGGGTGATGGTGCCCACAGAAAAAATCCTGCAAACCGCGCGCGACGAGGGCTGCGACATCATCGGACTGTCGGGCCTGATCACGCCCTCGCTGGACGAGATGGTACATGTCGCCAAAGAAATGCAGCGCCAGAATTTCGATATTCCACTACTAATCGGTGGCGCCACCACCTCCAAGGTGCATACCGCCGTCAAGATTGAGCCCGGTTATGAACACCCGGTGGTTTATGTGCCGGATGCCTCACGCGCGGTGGGTGTCGCCAGCAATCTACTGAGTAGGGAACACAAGGCGGCCTATATTGATGACATCCGTAGCGAGTATGTAACGGTACGCGAGCGCCGCCGCAACCAGTCAGAGGTTCGCAGCTATACTAAACTGGACACTGCGCGCGCCAACAAGGCGAAGATCGACTGGCCGCATTACACACCACCACAACCGCAGTTCTTGGGCACCCGCGTACTCGACGACTATCCCCTCGGAGAGCTGGTTGATCGCATCGACTGGACACCGTTCTTTATGGCCTGGGAACTGGCGGGCAAATACCCGCGCATACTCGATGACGACGTTGTCGGCGAACAGGCGCGCAACCTGTTCGATGACGCCCAAGCAATGCTGAAAAAAATCGTTGACGAAAAATGGCTAACCGCGCGCGCCGTGTTCGGTTTCTTCCCAGCCAACAACGTTGGCGACGATGACATCGAGCTCTACACTGACGATTCACGCAATGAGTTACGCACCACCCTGCACCACATTCGTCAGCAGATGGAACGCAAAACCGCACAGCCTAATTTTTGTCTATCTGATTTCATTGCACCGAAGGCTAGCGGCGTTAGCGACTACCTTGGCGCGTTTGCAGTCACCGCTGGCATTGGCGTTGATGAGCGCGTGGCGCATTTCGAGGCCGAACATGACGACTACAACGCCATCATGCTAAAGGTGCTAGCCGATCGCCTCGCCGAAGCCTTCGCTGAACGCCTGCATGAACGCGTACGCAAGGAATTCTGGGGGTACGCTGCCAACGAGGATCTTAGCAACGAAGAATTAATCAAGGAAAAATACCAGGGCATTCGCCCCGCACCTGGCTACCCCGCCTGTCCAGACCACAGCGAGAAGGCGTTGCTATGGGAGCTCATTAAACCTGACGAAACCATTGGTCTCAATATCACCGAAAGTTTTGCGATGACGCCTACGGCGGCGGTCTCCGGCTGGTATTTTTCACACCCGGACGCACGCTACTTTGGCACTGGCAAGATTCAGAAAGACCAAGCCGAAGACTACGCTCGCCGCAAGGGTATGGACCTGGCCACCGCCGAACGCTGGCTGGCGCCGGTATTGGCCTATGACACTTAAAGCTGACACAACCAATTACTAATATATACTATATTAGTAATTAATCGGCGATACCTGTCTAAAGTACTAATTTTCTACTAATTAATACTAAATTAGTACTTAAAGTCATGAAGCTTCCCCAAAGCCCACCCCCTCTGACCCGATTATTAGGCCAGATTAACGTCGAAGACATTGACAGAGTCTTGAACCTGCCATCACTGGTGAAGGATCAATACATCCATTGGGACAAACTGAGGCACCGTCAGCCCCCCGAAGGACTCAGCCATGAATCCTGGTGGCTGGGAATCAAGCAAGCACGCAACAGTCTACTCAAACAGTTGCCGTTACAAGACAAGCAAGGCCAACCCTTCCAGTTTGGTATTCCGGAACCCGTTTTACAGCACTTGCATCGTATTGACCGTAATGCCGCTGGCGGCATAGACATGGATTCTCCCATTGCAACAGAAGAAGACCGCGACCGTTATCTCGTCAGTTCATTAATCGAGGAGGCAATCACTTCCAGTCAACTGGAAGGCGCAGCAACTACGCGGGATGAAGCAAAAAATGCTACGCTCGGGCCATAAACCGCAAGACCGTAGCGAGCGGATGATCATCAATAATTTCCATGCCATGGAATATATCCGAGAGATGAAGCTTGAACCGTTGACGCCCGACAACATCCTTGAACTGCATAGAATTGTTACCGAAAACACACTGGATAATCCCGCTGATTCGGGCAGATTGCGAACAAACAACAAAGTCCACGTTATCGATAATCGCGACGGAAATATCATGCATGAGCCACCCGACGCCGATGAACTACCTGAGCGCCTACAACGCCTGTGCACATTTGCCAACTGTAACGAGAACAGCAAACCCATCGTACACCCCGTTGTTCGCGCCATCTTTTTGCATTTTATGATCGGCTATGACCACCCGTTTGTAGACGGTAACGGCCGAATTGCACGCGCATTATTTTATTGGGCAATAGCACACACAGGCTACTGGTTGATGGAATATATCTCGATTTCAAGATT
>CAMYKB010000025.1 GCA_947258875.1 uncultured Gammaproteobacteria bacterium
CGCCTTAGACCCAGGATCTTGGCGGCCTTGGCGACAACCCCGCCGGCCTCGTCTAGGGCTTGTCTAATAAGATGTGTCTCTATACTAGCAATGACCTGTTTCAAGTTGACACCTTCAGAAGGCATTTCCAGCCTGGCTATCAGGTCTTCAGGTGTCAATAAGGTGTCAATATCATTGGTAACATTTTTATTGATTTCGGTTACCGGCGAATCCCTGAACTGAGATGGTAAATCCTTAGCACGCACGAGATCACCGGTATTAAGGATACGTAAGCGTTCTACCAGGTTGGATAACTCACGTACATTACCAGGCCAATGATAGTTATGTAACGCAGCCAGAGCGTTATCACTCAGTGTAAAGACACCGCGCTCATTCTCCAGGCGCCTGACCATATTTGCTACCAACGCCTCAATATCTTCAACCCGTTCTCGCAAGGCTGGCATTTCAATAGGAAAGACATTCAGCCGATAGTAAAGATCCTCCCTGAAAAGTTCTTTTCGAATGCGTTCCTGGAGATTACGGTGAGTAGCCGCAACGATCCTGACATCGGCATGCTGGGTCTTGCCCCCTCCAACGCGCTCATAGGTGCGTTCCTGTAATACCCGTAAGAGCTTAACCTGCATATCCGGGCTCATGTCGCCAATTTCGTCAAGGAATAATGTCCCCCCCTCCGCCATTTCAAAACGGCCGGCGCGCGAGGTTATTGCGCCTGTGAAAGCACCCTTTTCATGACCGAATAATTCGCTTTCCAGCAAATCACGTGGTATCGCGCCACAATTGATTGGTACAAAGGGTTTATCAGCGCGCAGAGACTTTCTATGGATAATTCTGGCGATGATTTCCTTGCCGGTGCCCGATTCACCCAGGATGAGTACATTGGCTTCCGTCGTAGCAACCTGATCGACCAGTTGCCGGACCCTCTCTATTTCGGGGCTGGCGCCCTCAAAGGAACAGACTGACTGTCTGCGGCGGCGGCGTGGTGTTGAAGATTCAATCTGCGAGGTATCCCTATCATCAAGCTTTTCGTATGCTGGCATAACTATCTATACTTCCTTAGCGAAAATAATAAGCATGTGATATTCGCACATGAACAAAACAACCTAGTACAACCTATTCACGCCAACCAGATGTATAGAAGCAAAAGCTTCATTTATTATTAGTTAATTATTATTAATTATTAATTTATTGTTTTTTTATATACCTAATCTAAATAGAAGTTACTTATCTTCATGGACTTCATTATACAAGATAGTGATGTATAACTTAATTCCATGTATCGGCTCTGAATAGCACTTGATCTGCTATCCATTAACTCGCATCTCAGCGCGGCGGAGAACCAGTTACTGATAACATGGTTAGGTGTATTTATGCACGACCGGGGGCGTCAAACAAGGTGAATAATGAGCATATATTTTGTGAAATATATCACTGACTTTAGGCTGTTCTTGCTATAGCAAAAGCCTTAATCCTATCCTCAGAAGAAGCATGTCTTGCCTGGAAGCGCTCTGTATGGCCATCTCCAGGCAGGTCTTCCAAGTCTGACGCCTAGTTGTATGAATGACACAAGTCATACAGGATATTTATGGCGGATTAGCAGAGCTAATATTATCTGTAGTTCTCAACCTCTAGCTACTGCTGAGGTCATTAATGTTTAGCGGCTGTTCTGTTCATAAAGCGCGTGGTTCTGTTTCAACGCCCTGACGTCTTTCAGCGCATGTCCCATAGCCTTTTGTGCATCACGCGCGAGATCCAATATTTCCGAATCCAATACAACCAGCTGCCTCATCGTCGCCTCGTAATCAATCGCACGCGCTGCAAATTCTGGACAAAACAACGCGTCAAGCTTGCGTCGTCTGATTACATCCAGCATAGTCATGGCGCTCCAGTCACCCTCCTTGCCCCGTTCTAGGATAAAGCGACTAATTTCATTCAAGTCATTAATCTGTTTTTCAAACCCATCCACAACTACCGTCTTTGCCATTTGTATGTACTCCATTACCAGTAGGAAAACATGTGCTCACGCATTAACTAGTGAACCATGGCGTATCTCGGGAGTGATACTGTTCCACGCCCCTTTGAGCGTTAGCGTGAGCGAGGTTACTTCATCCATAATGTCAACACTATTATGCAAATTCGCGTCAAGCAAACGACGTTGCATGTAATCGTACAGGTCATCCAGATTTTGTGCCATATCACCGCCGATTGCCTTATCGAGACTACCCCGAAGGCCATCCAGAATAGCGATAATCTTGCTTATTGCCTGCCCCTTTTCAGGGATTTCACCACGCATCATGTGCCCTTTCGCCGTTGCCGCATTCTCAAGAACGCCATTCAGCAACATTTCGATCAATTTGTGAGGATCAGCACTTTCAATACCGCCTACTTTTTCAACCCTCTTATAGGAGCACATCGCATTCATGCTATAACTTGCATTCATACTATCCCTCGCTTGTCTACTTGTAGCTGATTAAACATATCGGACAGGCCTGATTAATTATTACCCAGGTTATTAAATGGCAGATTGAGCAACTGCTGTGACAGGTAGCTACTGGTTGTTGTCAACTGCGCCATCAAGGTATCCAGCGCGGTAAACTGATTGAGATAGCGCTGCTCTGTCTGCGTCAGCCGATATTCAACGCTATCTTTCTGCTTTTCCAGACTGCGATCCTGATCATTGAGACCTTTGGTACGGTCGTCGAGCACACCGCCTGACTGAACATAATCATCCAGCAAATTATCCAGGCGTACAGAAAAACCATCTGTAGCTGCAGAAAATATGTTAACAACCTCCTCGACACCCGTGCCCAGGGCGGTTTCTAACTTGGCACTATCAACACTCAACACACCAAATTCGTCGAATGACAAGCCGATCTCAAAAGGATATGCCGGGTTTCCGTCGAGTCCGGTCGACGGAGTCAAAAAGTGTTCGCGAATATTCGATTCGATAATACGCAGCAGGCTTTCACCGCGAAGCGAACCTTCGCCGAGATCTTTCATTGTATCTATCAATGCATTATATTTGCTTGCAAGCTCATCGATGGCTTCAGTAATGCTGGACGTATCACGCTCGACTACAAGCTCCGTGGTTCCCACTTGTTTAAGGTTAAGTGTGATACCTTCAATGACGCCTGATACTGCGTTTGAAGCACTTGTTACTGCAAAACCATCCACTTCCAATTGAGCATCAATTGCAGCATCGACCTGTTTCACTCCAAGTTGTTTAGTCAGTTTTTTGGTTCCTGATACCTGGATCTCACTAGCGGTACCGGTTTCGTCCGCAGTAAGGACCAGGCGGCTGCCACCATCAACATTGAGAATGCTCGCGCTAACACCGGCATTGTCGAGCGCGTCATTAATGGAGTCACGCAGCCCCGATAAAGTGTTGTTAGCTGAATCTACAGTGATATCAAAGGAATCAGCACCAACGGTTAATGTCAGTGTACCCGTCTCAAGTGCTGTACTGGGATCTACAAACGCATCAGATGCGAGCCTGTGTTTTTGTGCCAGACTAATCACATTGATGTCGTGGTTACCCGTGAATGCGCTGCTACTGGCGGTGGCAGTAAACACATCTTCATCAGATGAATTTGCTACGAATTTAATCGCACCGGAAGGGTTGTTCAGGGATTTCACCACCGACTGAAACTCCGAGAGCGCACCTTTCAACTTACCGATATCACTTAGCTGAACTTCGATCTGTTGCTGCTGAGATTCCAGTTTCCGTAAGGGCTGACTCTCAAGCTGCATCAGTTGTGCAACGATGCTATTTACATCAAGACCTGAGCCGATACCTGGTGCGCTGATCATGCTGTTACTCCGCTACTCGTCCGCTATAAAATGGGTAAAGTTGATGGTTTTAAGGTTTTATAGATTGATATATTGATACTTAAATAAAGTAGCAAGAGTCGTGCCGCTATATTCTTCATGCCTGGGTATCGAGGATCAGGCTATCGGTTGCTTGAAACTCATCAAGCGCCGATTCAATGGCTTTTGCGATCGAGAGCGCCTGTTGGTTAGGCACCTGCCTTATAACCTCATCTGTATTGGTATCGACGACTTTTATGATATGACGGCCGCTACCCTCATCGACCGAAAAGCGTACACTGTATTGATGCGATTCAACGAATTCGTTGAGTTTCTTGGCCACATTTTCCAGCTGTGCTACCGAGGGGTTTGCCTCACTGTTATTCTGCGGTGGCTGTTTTCCGGTATCCGGCAATATCTTGCCATCCTTCGCATTGCCCGCCGCACCAGTCCCGGAAACCTTTACCTGGCTCTGGGAGGCTACTAAAGCCGAAAGCGTCATATCGAAGGACATAATAATCACCTCAATTTCTGTTTACCTGGAAAGGCCCTGAGTATTCAGGGGCTAGCCCTGAATACTCCTGCCTCGACCCGACTTACTGGAGGAGTGACAACACTGTTTGTGGAGCGGCATTGGCCTGTGACACCATGGCAACACCGGCCTGCTGCAGGATTTGTGTGCGTGTCAGCTCAGCCGTTTCCGCAGCGAAGTCGGTATCGCGGATACGACTACGAGCAGCGGACAGATTCTCGGCAGTGGTGCTGAGATTACGAATGGTGGACTCAAAGCGACTCTGAGTAGCACCAAGCGTTGCACGTCCATCATTGACTGTGGTCAAAGCAGCATCTACTGCAGCAATCGCGGCATCGGTATCACTTGCGATACCACCACTGATATCGATGGCATCAACACCCAGGGTAACGGCAGTTGCATCGACGCCGGTCACTGTGATTTCTTCAGTCGCACCGGTGTTGGCACCGACATGGAAGGTCACTGTCGCAGCCGAACCATCAAGCACCTTGGTGCCATTGAACTCTGTGCTGTTGGCAATGCGGTCAAGTTCTGACAACAGTTCCTGCGCTTCCAGGTCCAGGGCATCTTTATCACTGGCGCTGTTGGTACCGTTAGCGGACTGCACCGCCAATTCACGTACACGTTGTAGGATATTGGTGGTTTCCTTCAATGCGCCCTCAGCAGTTTGCGAGAAAGAGATACCGTCATTGGCATTTCGTACCGCCTGATTCAAGCCACGGATCTGTGACGTCATGCGTTCGGAGATGGCAAGACCAGCTGCATCATCTTTGGCACTGTTGATACGTAAACCCGAGGACAATCTCTGCATGGCAGTCTGCATGCTACTCTGGGTTCTGTTCAAATTACGCTGAGCATTCAGCGACATTACATTGGTATTAATCATCTGAGGCATTTTTCCAGCTCCTCTATCTTGGTTAGTGGGTTCAGTATTACCCGTTCAACTCACTTAGGTTGTGGGCTTGTGCCCCACCGTTCGTGCCTTCAGATAGTTTATCGGCAGGATTGCGCTTGACTTTAGGATTAAATTGGGATTTCCGTGCTAGCGGGAACCAAAGGCGATGGCTGTACTGGTTCTGCAACCATGAGATATGTTTAAGCCGGGATTACTATCGCAGATAATTAAACAGCGACAATTCTTCTACACGCGTAAAGGTTTGTTGTAGCGCCTGCAGGGTCGTCATCTGAAATTGCAAACGGCTAATCGCTTCAGGATAATCGAGATCCTGAACCTCAGAGAGTGTTTCCTGCAATTGCAGTTGGACGGATTCATTCTCGGCCCTGGTGGTGTCTACAGAATTCAATCGTGCGCCAACTGCAACCCGCACCTCGAGAAGATGGCCCAAGGCCTGGTCTATATCACCCACCACTGTATTCATCGATTGATTCAGCTGCGCCTGCTCTGACGCATTGGCAGGGTCTATATCCATAGCAGCAATAAATTGCTTCAGGCTGGTAAATACATCCTGGTTACGGCTGGGTTTGACAGTAAATTCATCGCCGCTGACCGGAACTCCATTAATACTCGTTTCTATACCATTAAAGGCAATAACACCATTCTCCACATAAGGCTGTGCAGCCAGCACGGTAGTCGCAGTCGTATCATTGACAACATCATAGCTTGTAGCGGATGTGAAACGGATTGTGAAATTATCGAACTGATAAACAGACGCATCTACAACAGAACCCGCCGCAATATTACCTGTACCGGTATTTGTGCCACTACCCCCGGCCGTGAATGTACCATTGCCGTTACGGATCCGCTGAAAAACGTCTGCACCTGAGTCCCCTGATGCAACCTGCCGTGTTGCACCTATCTGCAGGAGTTGCTGACCATGATCACCGTTATAGGCAACACCCGCGGCGGTCTCTGTAAAAGGCAGCGTATCGCCCTTGAATCCTGCAAAGATGTAATCGCCATTTGCATCCCTGGTATTCGCATAGGCTAATAACTCCTGCATGCGCTGCTCAACCTCTATTCGGTAAGCGGCCCTTGTTTCCACCGTTTGAACACCTGATTTGGATGCCAGGGCCAGTTCCTTAACACGCTGCAGCAGGTTGGTTGCTGATTCCAGCGTGGTTTCCTCCAGACTGAGGCGCTGTTCAGCGAATATCGCATTCTTATGGTACTGCTTCAATTGTTGAATACTTTCAGATATACCCAAACTGCGACTGGTACCAACAGGATCATCCGAAGGCTTGAGGATACGTTTACCACTGGATATCTGTTGCTGGGTACGTGCCAGCTCAGACTGTTGCCGCTGCAGTTCATTAGTGGCATTTTTATATAAATATGAAGTGGCTATACGCATGTTTACCTGCTCACTGCATTCAGCAATGTCTGGAATAAAGAATCGGCCGTAGTAATGACCTGTGCAGCGGCCTGGTAGGCCTGTTGATAGCGAGTCAGGTTAATCGCTTCTTCATCCAGATTAACCCCAGAGACACTATCCCGTGCTTCGACTGCATGTTGAAGCAGGCCGGTTTGTGCATGACTATTAATTTCGGCCTGGCGCGTCACACTCCCTACACGTCCGACCAGTGCGCCGTAACCTTCCTGATAACTGGCGCTACCGCCAATCAAGGATTCTGACTGCAGGCCAGCCAGCGTCAGGGCATTGCGGTTATCCGAGCCCCCCCCAGTATTTTGTTCGATACGGAAAGTATCACCCGCGACCGGATCACCGCTAATAGTGGCTTGCCAGCCATTGTATTGGATGAGTCCGCCGCTGGTATACGCGACACCTGCAGCCAGCGTCGTACCAGTGACTGTGTCCACCACGTCAAAGTTTGTGGCAGGATTATTAAACTGGATTTCAACTGAATTCAGTAATGCGGAATCACTCGCATCGATAACATTGGCTTGACTCATACCGGCATTACCCAGATTGCTCACCAGCGCTTCAGAACGTACCGGGGAGGCAGCCGCAATTCTGTTCGTGTCTGTAATAGCCAATACAATATCTCGCGCTGCACTACCGACCGGCCGTATGAGATAGGAATCACCACTCACTGCTGCGCCCGAGACAGACACTTCGAAACCATCCATAAGCAACGGTCCGGGACCGCTCACCTGAGTATTGTCGGAAAGCCGTGTCAGGTTGTAGTTTGAACCATCATAAGATAGCCGGTAATCCGATGTAGTAAGACTGGAGGCGTCGTTAATAGCTGCGCTGACCGTGGCACCACCTGCATTGGTTTTATTACTTATGACCTGGGGCACTGGCATCGTAAAAAAATCTGCGCCCATGTCGCCATTGAGATCCATGCCAGCACTGTGTTGGTTATTAAAGGAATCAGCGAGTACTGCAGCGATGCGGCCCAGCGCGTTGCTGGCATCGCCCAGAACTTCCCTGCGAAAGTCCAGCAAACCACCGACAGTACCGCCACTTAACTGATTACTTATAATCACTTGCCCCGCGCCACCATCATGTGCAATCTGTGATTTACTGGCATCAGCAGGGTCTGTTACAAGGCTAAGTGGTCGTGCGTCCATCGCCATGACAAGGGCTTGCCCATTTCCGATAAAGACATTAACTGCGCCATCATCTTGTGGCACCACATTCACTGACACCAGTCCGGATAATTCAGTAATGAGCTGGTCTCGCTGATCCAGCAAATCATTAGGTGGAGCACCACCGGCCTGCCCCGTCGCCTGCACAATCGTCTTATTCAGCTTGGCAATGTTATCTGCTAAAACATTGATTTCATTAACAGAATCACCCAGCCTGGTATTAATTTCATGGTTCAATGAATTCAGCTGTCCATCAATGAAATGAAAACGGTCAGTCAGCGTTCCCGCGTTACCCAGTAACACCTGGCGGGCAGCCGCAGAAGTGGGATCATTGGCAACTTCCTGAACGGATGCGAAAAAATCCTGTAATACATTGGGAAGGCCGGTCTCAGTATCTGCCAACAAACCATCTATTTTGCTCGATAAAGCGTAGAAGCTATCTAGGCGGCTGCTTTCGGAACCTGCTGTCCGCACCTGCAGATTCAGAAACTCATCCTGGATTCGCTCAATGCTCGCAACCCGCACGCCGCTACCGATAAAACTGCCACCAAAATATTGCGGTGGCGCCGCTGTGAGATCGGCGCGTTGACGGCTATAGCCCTCGGTATTGGCGTTTGCGATGTTATGCCCGGTGGTAGAAAGCGCACGCTGGAAAGCCAACAAGCCGGTAACACTGGTGCTGAGTAAATCTGACATTCGTTTCTCCATTAACCGATGTGACAGGCCAGGGCCTGCACAACAGTTGGTGATATCAACTTATCGGCAATTTCTCGCCATTCTTTAGTTGTGAGCTTATCTCCCGCAAGGCACGCCCATTCATGACTGATAAGATTTTCTTGGCATATTCAGGATCAGTCGCATAGCCTGCCTCCTGAAGACCCTGGATAAATGCTGCAGGATCACCCGCCTTGCTTAACGCATTTTGATAACGTGGGTTACCTTTAATAAAAGCGACAAAGTCCGAAAATGAATCGGCTACAGAAGCATAGGCACGAAACGGTTCATGACGCTTGACCATCGCACCATGCTCAAACTCAAGAGTGGGGGCGACGACACGTTCGGATCTCCAGTCACGGGTTGCCTTGATACCAAACAAATTATTGCTGCTTTGGCCCGTTTCAAGGCGCATAACATGCTTGCCCCAACCCGTTTCCAAAGCGGCAATTGATAGCAGCACCTCAGGCCGTGTCCCCAGCTGCCTAGAGCTCTGTTCGGCTACCGGCCAAAGCGTCGCAACAAATTCCTGGGGGCTATTCCAATCAGCAGCCTTGACGGGAATCTTTCCAGACTGGGCTGTATCCACAGCTGGCGCAGCCCATAATCTGTCTACGAAATTTCTATCTGTCTGGAATTTTACCCGAACATCAGTGGCGACCGCATCGGCATGCGGCATGCTAGAGGTCCCTGACCAAAGCCGGCTTACAAAAGGAAGATGCGCTTGACCATCATGCTTCACGACTTTCTGCACACCAGTTTCATGACCGGTGTCACTGGATACGCCCCCCATCTGCCGCAGCATGACATCAGCAATGCCGATGCTACTGTTATTTGAGAGATGCAAGGCCAGCTGTTGGTCATGCATATTTCGGTAGAATTCACCCTGTGGTCCATCCATGATGCCTTCACCACCACCTGCTTCACGCATACTCTTCAGCATCATCTGCAGAAACAGGGCCTCGAATTGTCTGGCGACTTCTTGTTTTGCCTCCGACGATTGTTTACCGGCCTCGTTGCGCAACTTCGCCAGACCCTGGAAATCAGTGTAAACACCAGCAATTGAAGCATGGTTCGCCATACCCTAGATAACTATCAATTCCGCGCGCAACGCACCGGCCTGCTTAAGTGCTTCCAGAATGGCTACCAGGTCCCCAGGGGCCGCGCCCACTTGATTGACAGCGCGTACGATTTCATCGAGCGTCACTCCTGGAGAAAACAAAAACATGCGACTGTCTTCGCTGCTGACTTCAATATTGCTACGGGGTACGACGGCAGTATTGCCACCTCTGGAGAAAGGTGCGGGTTGACTCACCAAAGGATCGGAGGTGATGGTCACGGTCATACTGCCGTGAGAGACAGCTGCCGGCATAACCGTCACATGGGAGCCAATCACCACAGTACCTGTACGCGAGTTTACGATTACCTTGGCAGGCGCCTCGCCTGGAGTTAACTCCAGGTTCTCTAGATAGGAGAGAAAACTCACGCGTTGCGCCGTATCACCTGGTGCAGAAACCTTAACGGAAACCGCATCCTGCGCCATTGCCGTACCCACTCCTATTTTTTTATTAATGGCCTCTTCGAGACGCCTGGCGGTTGTAAAATCGGGTGTATGCAAATTAAGCATGATGGCGTCGCTGTTTGCAAAATTAGTCGGCACGCTGCGCTCAACGCTAGCCCCATTCGGGATGCGGCCGACACTCGGGACATTTATCGATACCTTAGAGCCATCCTGGCCTTCCACACCAAGCCCACCTACAACTAGATTACCCTGTGCGATTGCATAAACTTGTCCATCGATGCCTCGCAACGGCGTCATCAGAAGGCTGCCACCACGCAAGCTTTTGGAATTACCTAATGAAGAAACGGTGATATCAATTGTTTGCCCCGGTTTTGCAAAAGGTGTAAGTGTCGCGTGAATTGAAACAGCAGCGACGTTTTTCAGCTGTGGATTTACGTTACTGGGTATTAATATACCGTATTGCGCCAGCATGCTCTTAAGGCTTTGAACTGTGAACGGTGTCTGACTGGTCTGGTCGCCGGTCCCGTCAAGGCCAACCACAAGACCATAACCTAGCAGCTGGTTGTTACGCACGCCTGACACCGAAGCAAGATCCTTGATACGCTCAGCATAGGTAATTGATGGCGTCAGCAATGAAAACAAAAGCAGCAACCATCCAATTTGGGGAGATTTTTTATTGCTATCAAGCATCACACTTCCTTCTAATACTAAAGCGGCCACCAGGCACTATTGAAGAATCGGGTTAACCACCCGGCCTTGTTGCTATCAGCCACCATACCCTTACCGCTGTAGGTAATTTCAGCATTGCCAATCGATGTCGATAGCACGGTATTCTGTGGCGAAACATCTATTGGCCTCACAATTCCAGTAATACGAATGACTTCACTACCCTGGTTCAGGGTCAGCCATTTTTCGCCTTCCACCACCAGGTTGCCGTTAGGCAGAATATTGACCACGGTTACCGTGATATTGCCGCTCAAGCTATTGCTCTGACTACTATCTCCTTCACCGGAAAAATCCAGAGATGAGTTGACTTCGGTATTCAGGATCGGCACACCCTTATCGGTTACGCCCCTGCCGAAAAGAACGGGGTTAGGGATTGCCACATCGGTATTTTTCTTTGCAGAAGTACTCGCCTTCTTACTGGCATTGGTTTTTTCTTCCAGCAATATCGTAATCAGGTCGCCGATTCGGCGCGCCTTAACATCTTCAAACAGATGGAGACTGGTATTAGCGTGATAGATAGACCCATTCGCCTCTGCTGCGGCAGGCGGCATGACGTGCTGAGTCGCCATATGAGACTGGCGCTGAATTTCACTACTCGATGCACATGCAACTAGCATCGGTAGCAGCAGAAACACCAGCAGGTACTTGTCTTTGATGTTGTCAATTTTCAATTCAAATCTCCTCATCAGGTCATCCCAATTGTATTATCAGAGATTATTATTGAGGTATTGCAGCATACCGTCAGTTGTAGAAATAGCCTTGGAATTAATCTCATAGGCACGTTGCGTCTCGATCATATTGACCAACTCTTCCACAACATTGACATTGGAAGTTTCGATCGAACCTTGTATGAGTGTGCCCAACCCATTCAATCCGGGAGTGCCCGGTTGTGGGGAACCGCTCGCAGCAGTTTCAATAAACAGATTTCCTCCCTTGGCCTGCAACCCGGTTGGGTTAATAAAATCAACTAACTGCACACTGCCAACCTGGCTTGGGGCTGCACTGCCGGCAATTGAGACAGACACTATTCCATCGACACCAATCGTTACACTTTGAGCATTAGGTGGGATGGTGATACCGGGTTGCAAAACATAGCCGGAAGAATTCACGATTTGCCCTTGAGCATCGAGCTGGAATGAGCCATCACGTGTGTAGGCTGGAGTGCCATCAGGTTGCAGAATTTCGAAAAAACCCCTTCCCTGCACGGCCATATCCAATGGATTGCTGGTTTCAGTGAGGTTCCCCTGTGTAAACAACTTTTCAGTGGCGACCACACGCACACCGGTACCTACTAACAATCCAGATGGCAACTGGGTATCTTCTGACGACTGGGCGCCGGCCTGCCGGTAATTTTGATACAACAGGTCTTCGAAAACAGCGCGATCACGCTTGAATCCTGAGGTATTCACATTTGCCAGGTTATTAGATGTGACAGACATGCGCGTCTGCTGAGCATCCAGACCTGTTTTTGCAATCCATAAAGCTGGGTTCATTACTATATCTCCTTTAACTTCACGACATGCGCATCAAACGCGCTGATGCAGCATCATTCTCTTCTGCTGTTTTCATCATCTTCACCTGCATTTCATACTGCCGTGACAGGCTTATCATGTTGACCAGGGCATCAACTGAATTGACATTACTGGACTCAATCGATCCGGTTACCAGCGTCACGGCGGCATCAGCAGGCGCAACATCACCCGATTGCAGACGCAACAGGCCATCATCCGCTTTCTCCAATTCAGTGATCTTGGGCTTGACTAACTTAATGCGATCCAACACGGCTAATGCTGTTGCCTGCTGGCCAACGGGTTGTATGGTAATTGTTCCATCAGAGCCTATTTCCATGCGCTCATACGGGGAGATGGCGATCGGACCGCCATTCCCCTTTACAGGGAGACCAGTACCGGTTTCCAGCAAACCCGCTGAAGTAATACGCAGATCACCCGCACGCGTATATGCCTCACTGCCATCTGGTGCCTGTACCGCGATAAAACCATCCCCGGAAATCGCAACATCCAGATTCCGCCCCGTATGCACAATCTGCCCAGGCGAAAAATCCACGCCTGCACGCTCATCCGAGACATATACGCGACTCGGATGTCCGGGACCATGTACAGGCAGGCTGCGAAAGGCATCCAAATCAGCACGAAATCCGGTAGTACTGACGTTTGCCAGATTGTGATTATTCGTTGCCTGTCGGTGCATGGTCTGCTTGGCACCTGACATTGCAAGATAGATCATATGATCCATGACATCACCTTATGTGTTTAACGGATATTGATAATCGTCTGCGTAATCGTGTCCGCAGCAGTTATTACCTGAGCATTGGCCTGAAAATTCCGTTGCGCGCGAATCATATCGACTAACTCTTCGGTGAGGTCCACATTCGATTCCTCAAGTGCGCCAGATTGAATCAATCCCAAATTAGAAGTACCAGGTGCGCTTGTTAACGCTGCACCTGATGAAAAACTTTCTGCCCAACTGGTATTACCTAACTGTTGCAGTCCTTGTGCATTAGCAAAGTTTGATAATGCGATCTGCCCAATAATTTGGGATTGTCCGTTCGAATAGCGTGCGAACAGGTAGCCACCTTCATCAATGTCAACGTCATTGAGCCGCCCGGTTGGGTATCCATTTTGATTTAACGAATAGACACCAAACAAACCATCATATTGAGTGACATTGTTGTATCCCAACGTTATATTCATTGGGTCGGCGCCAGTGCCAGGGTTGAATGCAGGAATCGTAATACTGGTACCAGGACCACCATTAATCAGCGCCAAGCTGCCGTCAGGATTGAATTGCAGACTATCGCCACCCGGTGCACTCACTTCATTACCATCGACATAGACAAAAGATTGCCACTGATTAGCTGCCGTTTTCTGGTAATACATAGTTGCGACATGCGAGGTACCAAGCGAATCATAAACCGTGGCCGATGTCGAATGGTTATACGTTGCTGCGTCTGTCGCATCGAAGGGCAAGGTAATTATTGGGCTAGATGCCTGTAGGTTTGCACCCACATCCAGAGAAGATGTAGCCTGAGGATTAATATCTGATGTATCGATCGTCAGATCACCCAAGGCACCCGTAATATTGCCAGAGGTATCTGCAAGATAACCCGTCAGTCTCTGATTCGATGCATTTACGACGAAACCATTGCGATCGACTCCGAACGCCCCGGCACGCGAGTATACAGTAGTACCTCCTTCGCTTAACCGGAAGAAACCTTTACCGGATATAGAGAGATCGAGGTTATTCTCAGTAAAGGTGATACCTCCCTGGACGAACTGTTGCGACACAGCTGTGAGTCGTACACCTTTACCAACAGCATTTTTTGTAACACCCAAATTATTTGCTGCATAGATATCAGCAAATTCTCCGCGTGAACGTTTGAAGCCGTTAGTACTACTATTGGCAATATTGTTCGAGATAATTTCAAGATCGGACGATGCTGCACTAAGTCCTGTTAATGCGATTTCAAATGGCATTGCACATACTCCTGCTTAGGTGGTTACATTATTTGGTGTACGTTGACAAAATCCAGCGTACTACCATCCTCAAGGTTCAAAACCAGTCCTCCCTGGCTACCGCCAAGGCTGACACTGTTTACAACTGAGCCGATTAGCGTATCCACAGCCACTGTCTGGCCATTAAATGCTGCTTCAGCTTCGACTCTATATTTTCCGGCAGGCATTTTTGTTCCATCCTCTGCCGTTCCATCCCATTCAAAAGATAAATCTCCCGCCGGGATGGAACCAAGATCCACTCTCTGTACCAGATTGCCTGACAGATCATAGATATTGAGCGCTGCTGCGTTGGTACCCGCAGGTAGCCGCAACGTACCCTGTAGAGATCCATCCTGCGGTAGGACGCCAGTTTCAGCAGGCGCCAGTACTGTCCGCCCAACCAGACTGGATGCCTGTAAGGCCTGGTTTGAATAAAGTGAGTCGGCCAATTGGGAAATCGAAGTCTGCATCTCTTCGATACCTGAGACGGTTCCGAATTGAGCCATCTGCGTAAGAAACTCACCATTTTGCATCGGTTCAAAAGGGTCCTGATGGCGTAGTTGCGCAACCATCAATTTGAGAAATTCATCCTGGCCTAGGCTCTCATTTTTCTGTGACTGCGGCGCAGATAGGCCAAGACTGTCAATGCTATTGGTATTAATTGTTGTCATATCTGTAATATCCTTCCGTTGCCTCAACTACCGAGTCGCAAGGTGCGCAACAGCAGGTCTTTTGAGGTGTTGAGCACTTCAACATTATTTTGATAGCTGCGCGATGCTGAGATCATATTGGCCATCTCCTCGACCACATTCACGTTCGATTGATAGAGATAGCCTTCCTTGTTTGCCATGGGATGATCAGGTGAATACGTTGCACTGTGCTCAACCTGACTTTCAACGATGCCCTGAACCTGTACCGGCGCAGATGATGTTTGCATCGACGACATTAACTGACCTTGCAACATGGCAGCAAAAACAGGCTGCCTCGACTTATAGGCCTCTTCAGGCGTACTTGCTACGGATTCCGCATTAGCGAGATTGCTTGACGTCAGGTTAAGCCGCAGATTTTGCGCACTCATCCCACTACCGGAAATATTGAATATATTAAATAGGGACATGCTTATTCTCCTTTCAATGCACCGATGATGCCCGCAATCTTACGATTGAGAAATTCCAGGCTGGCTTGATAATGAACCGCATTCTCAGCAAATTTTCCTTGCTCTATTTGTGACTCGACCGTGTTGCCATCAAGAGAAGCTTGTAACGGGATTCGATATTTAGCCTGCGTGCCTGTACTGGTTTCATTAATACCAGGCAAATGATTTGCCTGGGTTTGCGTCATTCTTGCGGCAAGATTATTCTTTGCCTGACCTAGAGCGCCTTTGAAATCAATATCCCTGGCCTTGTAATTCGGTGTGTCAGCGTTTGCCATATTCGAGGCCAGTATTTCTGCGCGTCTCGAACGCAGCACTACAGCCTGCTCATGCACACCGAATAACTTGTCTATATTGCCTGGCATCGAATCGCTCCAAAAAATTTACATAATTTAACTTAACTAAATTTAACTAAAGCAATCGTCGTGCCAGCCGATAAATATGTGTTTTATGAGCGAGCTATATATAAGGTGAACGGCAAAAAGGTATATCAATGCGGCAATTCGATGCCGGATACCGGCAACAATTGCAGCCATGTGAGTGGGAAATACTGATGTCTATTCAAGCTATTACTCAGTCTTTACAGCTGAAATAAGGATTACGGCATACATCTTGCTGGTACTATAGAAAATAGGCTATTGGCAGCGGACACAACGTCAATAATCTGTCGCAAACAATGCACTATTGGATAAACAGCCATAAAAATGGGTTTAATCGTCAAAAAAATAGCGTTAGTACAGCGGGGGCTTAGTCTCTGTCTTCAGGTAGTATTATGCCTAGGCATAGCATTGCCGCTATGGGCTGGCGAGATCCAATCGCTACAGTCGATACGGGATGTAGTGAGCAAGTTCGTGGATGCTGAACATGCACATTCGAAATCAATATCACTGTCGACCAGCCAATTAGACAATCGACTGCGCTTGCAACGTTGTTCACGTAAGCTTGAGGCCTTCTGGTCACCCGGAGCAAGGCCGATTGGCAATACCACAGTGGGTGTAAAATGTAACGGCGACAAACCATGGAAAATTTATGTGCCGGTTTATATCGAAGCCCGCGAAAAAGTCTGGGTCGCCAATCGACACCTGACCCGTGGAGAGACCCTTGTAGCCAGTGATGCGTCTTCGCAGAATCTCAATATTTCAGCGCATCACCGCGGCTATATTACTGATATTAATAAGTTTATTGGTTACGAGCTAAAACGGTCAATCAAGAAAGGCGGCATTCTGACACCACGGAGCCTGGAGGCACCCAAGCTGGTGAAACGTGGTGAAAAGGTTATTTTGCTGGCAGCGACAAACGGTGTGGAAATACGGATGAGCGGTACGGCTCTCAGTGACGGCAGCGAAGGGATCAGCATAAAAGTCCGTAATCTGTCCTCCAGACGTATTATCGAAGGTATAGTGATAGCACCCGGAATCGTAAAGGTAAGAATATGAGGCTGTTCGCTAAAGTTTTCCGCGAATTTGCCGTTAAGACATACTGTAAACAGGCAATCTGGAGCACTAAACAATGAGCAATACAATCAATGGCACTCCCAGACCTATCCAGGCGGTGGAAGGTCGGGGTCAAACTCAATCCGAGAAGGCGAAGACTGCAGAAGGCAGTGAAGACCATCGTAAGATGGCCTCCGCCGGCAGTGGTTCGACTGACCACGTAGACCTCACTTCAACTGCGCAAAAGCTCATTGAGCTTGAGAATGGCATGAAGGACGTGCCCGTAGTCGACCAGCAGAAAGTTGATAGCATCAAGCATGCTATTGCTGATGGTAGTTACAATGTCAACGCCGAGAGCATCGCCAGCAAGTTAATCGAGATCGAGAAATCGGATAACTGAGTGGATAAGTAATGAAACCACAAGAAAACAGTAAACCACTCGAACAACTCCTGGAAGCACTGACCACACACGGACAGCACTTCAAGCAGCTACTCATCACCGAACAAGATGCACTGGATGCAAGAGATACCTCGGAGATCAATCTGATTATCAGGAAGAAGCAGGATTGTATCGAGGCGCTCTCTCATGCTGACAGTATATTCAGGAATACGTTGAATGCGACTGGCTACAATGAACATGATCACCTTGCTGACTATCTTGCCAACAAATTTGGCCCTGATTGCCCACTTATTTTACAGCTTGATTCTTTCACTGCGTTGTTTGATGAATGCCGTAAAATCAACCAGCAAAACAATTCACTCGTTTCAATTGGTTTACGCCAGACACAACAGGCCCTTAACCTATTAAGGGGAATCCCAGGTATTGAAAACGATAGTGTCTATGGACCCGCAGGCCAGACGCTCAATAACAACAAAGGTAAGGAGCTGGCCAAGGCCTGAGCAACCCTGCAGCAAACAAACGAACACTGCCCGGATAATATAAAAATGAAATAAACATTTTATAGTAGAAAGCAATTATCGGCAGGACAGGGATACTTCAGTTATGGGTATGGAGCAAAAAATCGAGGAAGCCACCACTCTTGATGGCAAACAAACTGAGCTACAAATACCAGAAAGTCCGCTATCCAAGGCGAGCCTCCGCCAGCATTACCTTCTAATAACAATATTGAGCGCCATATTCATCATTGCAGGCGCATTATGGTCAGAATTGTCATTAATCAAGGCCAATACAGAAACCACCAACAATCTCAAATTACGAAATTACCTAAACCATAAGAACAACTCCATACAAGATTCGTTATGGTTGGCCTATTATCATCTCGAAAATTATATGGCCACACAGAATCCTGACTCGCGCTCCAAAATCCACATATCACTTAATCAGGCAACCTCAGATGCTACAGAACTAACAACCAATGAATGGATCGTAAAGAATAAATTGCAAACCACCGCATCTGATATCGCCAGCAACTTATCGGTATTGAATGGGCATCTGACCCGGGTTATGAAATTAAGGGATAGCCCTTCAGAATTATATCCTGCAATGGATACAATGCGGCAAGTTATGATGCCATCAAACAATGAGTTTAAAGCACTAATCACATTGGCCTTAGAAGAAACAACCACTGCAACAAACACCGATACCAACTTCCATATCCATGTAACGTTAGATCATGTCCGTGACAACTGGTCTGCCATGATCAGTTCATTTCGCCTCCTGATAGCCGGCCGCTTCGGTACATTTGGCGACGCCTTAAGTAATATTAACAGACAACACAATAACATTGAGCTCATGCATAACCAAATCGTTGATGACCTGAATAAGCTCCGCGCTATGGACCATAAAGGGCTTATGGGTTTTCAGACCAGCAACTTACTGCATGAGATGGAATCTCTGCTTAATCGCTGGCACACAGCTTACAGGGTTGTCAAAAAGAAATATACGCAAGAAAACTGGCGTAAGGATATTCCTTATATGCAGGACACCATCAACCCTCTTTACCAAAAAATATGGCAACAACTTGAACAGATAGAACATGCCGCTTATAAAAAGGAATACAGCGATATTCAGACAATTACGCAGGTTGCCAACCAAATAAGAATAACATTATGGTCTCTCGCCATCCTGACTACATTATTAATAGTTATCAGTTATTCACTGCTTGAACACACTATCCTCAGACCCGTTTCCCGTATCGCAGATGCACTCTGGAGTGAAGCCAAGGGCGGAAAAGATGTACATATCCCCGGCTCGAGTACACGGGAAATGCAACAACTCACACAGGCTTTCGAACAAATGCGGTCGCGTGTCCACGAGCGCCAAAGAGATCTGAAACATATGGCCACGCATGATGCACTCACATCCCTTCCTAACCGAGAATTCCTTCAAACCCAGCTCGAATATGAAATTGATGAGGCGCAGCGCAACAACAGTACACTGGCACTGCTAATGATTGACCTGGACCACTTCAAGGAGATAAATGACACTCTGGGCCATCAAGTGGGTGATGGGCTATTACAAAAAATATCAGAGCGGTTTCGCGCCGCGCTTCGTTCTACCGATACTGTAGCGCGGCTCGGTGGTGACGAATTTGCGGTCTTGCTGCCTGGTAGCAATAACGCATCCGCCCAGGAAGCTGCTGCACGCTTCTTGAAAGTGCTTGACAGGGAATTCAAGGTAATTGGTAACAAATTATACATTGCTGCCAGCATTGGCATTGCCATGTTTCCAGATCATGGAACTAATACCAATACCCTGATAAAACACGCTGATGTGGCCATGTACAATGCAAAACGCTCAAACACAGGTTTTGAAATATACGACAAATCAACCGACGGCAATTCGCTAGAGCGATTGACCCTGGTGAAAGACCTACGCAATGCTATTATCAATGATACATTACAACTTTGCTATCAACCTAAGACAGAGATAAAAACCGGATACATATTTGGCGCAGAAGCACTTTTGCGCTGGAATCATTCTGAGCGTGGCATGATTCCACCTGATGAAATTGTTCATTTGGCAGAATCCAATGGACTGATAGGACCTCTTACAGCATGGGTGATTAATAACGCGCTCCGCCAATGCGCCTTATGGCGAAATAACGGCATAATTTTCAATATCGCAATTAATCTTTCCGCGTTAAACCTGCAGGACTCTGATTTTCTTAATTATGTCAATAATCAACTCAACGCATGGGATATACCGCCGAGCCTACTGATTTTCGAAATTACAGAAAGTGCGATGATGGCCGACCCCAATAAGGCTATTAGAATTCTTAGCAAGCTCAATAATATTGGCATCCGCATTTCAGTAGACGATTTTGGTACCGGCTTTTCTTCTCTGAGCTATCTGAATAAACTACCTGTAAGCGAACTCAAGATAGACCGTTCTTTTATAATGAATATGCTCGATAATGCTAACGATCAGATCATCGTTAAATCCACAATCGATCTGGCACATAGCCTCGGATTGCAGGTTGTTGCTGAGGGTATAGAAAATCAACTGATTCTGGACAAGCTTAATGAATTGGACTGCGATATTGCACAGGGGTACCATATCTGCCGACCCCAGTACGCACCCGAGTTAACTAACTGGCTAAGTACTACAGATCACAGAAGGATGACCACACTTCACGACACCAGCGAAACACTAATAACAGAAGATATTGAGGATATTGGCGGCGTCATTACAGCCACATGATCCTGGCACTTCCCTAGTAGCGCGCCTTCTACGCCCAGCTTCCCTGAATATTCATCTCCCAAGTTGATACAAAAGACACCAAGCCTCCCTTTCCGAAAGGGTTAAATCTATTCACACGCATCTGTACCGCTGACGCGAAGGGTTGATATTTTTACTATTTAATCAGCTCTTACAACGTTATCTGCCCATTACATCCTGCGTCGATCCCCACTACCCGAATAAATTCATTCTGCATCGAGACTCTTTGTTTATTAGAAATACAAATAATGAAGCACGAATAGCGGCACTACCCGTTGCACTGAAACCGCCTACAATATCTGGGCACCGAGTTAAAACAATAAAGTGACATAACGATGTGATATATGGCAACTATAACGAGAAAGAGATGGAGCTACACGGAAAACTTTGTGTGAGCAGCAGTGACCTTGATTATTGAAAAAGGCCATAAGATATTAAAAAAAACACAGAGCATTGTTATCTGTGTCAATCTGATACATAACTAGGAGCAGCTATTCGAATGAGAAACCTCAAGTCATCGACTGCGCACGATGCGCATGAAACGCTGCACGGTGGTTCATTCATGACACTTGTTAGCCACGCAGCAAAAACTTTGATAAGTGGTACCGACCAGGTAAAGCAATTGCGCCTGAAGATTTGGTAGTCAGGTGGCAGGTGTGGGCACTGTTTGTGGCCTCACGTAACGATCAGGGCAGTTACACAACGGTGGTGCAACAACGCAAGGAAGATTTTGTGATTGGACATAATCGGACTAGCGGCTTAATGACGGCGCTGAATCAATCGAGGAAGACCATGCGCAACGCCAATATGAGGACGCACAGCAAACAGCATCCGCCAATAACCGAAAACGTGCGGCATCGATAATGCTTTTCTGGCGCACGCAATCAGGCATGGAGCACGGACAGTGCTTATCATCACATCCAGGCTGGCTTTGCCTGGCGGTAGTGATTGGATTGTATTGCCAACGGCTAATGCGCTGACACGAATAAATGGGATAAGATGGATGGGGTCAAGCCAGAGCAATGTACCGATTAGTCTCTACGAGACTTGACATGGCGGCAGGCTTGGCAATGCCGTATCCCTGCGCATAATCGATTCCAAGTGCCGCAACAGCGCTCAGTATCTCATTATCTTCAACAAACTCTGCCACGGTTGTTTTACCCATGACGTGGCTGATGTCATTGATCGAGCGAACCAGAGCCATACTGGTTTCATCTGTCAACATATCACGGATAAATGATCCATCGATCTTGACAATATCGACCGGCAGATTTCTGAGATAACCATACGATGACATGCCACTACCAAAATCATCAAGTGCAAAACGGCAGCCCAGCACTTGCAAGCGATTCATAAACTCGCGTGCGTGTGCAAGATTTGCAACTGCGGCCGTTTCCGTTACTTCGAAACAAATTCTATCGGCTGGCACGCCGGAGACCCGGATTTCATCAATAACATATTCGAGGAATGAATCGTCAGTAATAGAATAGCCGGAAAGATTAATCGTACATAAATGCAGGTCGTCAACATGAGCAGGGTTAGATTGCAACCAGGCCAAAACTGAATTCACCATCCACTTGTCGATAGCCGGCATCATGCCATAGCGTTCCGCTGCAGGCAGGAATGCGCCAGGGGCTATAAGCCCTCCATCCCTGTCTACCATTCGAATCAGGGTTTCATAATAATATTTCGAAGAGCTCGCATTATTGTTGACTGCTTCAATACGCTGAAAATATGTAACAAACCTGTTCTCCTCGAGCGCAGCCTGGATCTGTGTAACCCATTGCATCTCACCATGTCTGCGCGCCAGCTCGGAATCATCTGTACTAAAAATATGTACACGATTACGACCCTGCTCTTTGGCAACATAACAACCCTGATCCGCTGCCGTTAGCAGCTCCTCTTCATCGCCAGCATCTATCGTTATTGGCACCATGCCGATACTAACGCCTAATGTAAAACACTTGTCTTCCCAGACGAAACGGAAATCGCTTATGGTTTTCTGTAATTTAGCGATCACGGATTTAGCATTTTCCAGCTGACAGTCTCGCAAAAGTACACCGAACTCGTCACCACCGATACGCGCAAGTACATCCCCTCTTCGTAACTGCTTGAGCATTAAAGGCGCAAGTTGTTGTAGTAGGGCGTCACCGGCGACGTGTCCGCAAGTATCATTTACAACCTTAAACTGATCCAGGTCCAGATAACATAACACATGCACAGATTGAGTGTCTTGGGTATCTTGTATACATATCTTCAGTTGATGTAAAAATTCAGTCCGGTTTGCCAACTTCGTCAAGGCATCGTGGGTCGCCTGATATTCCATCTCCTTAGCCATTTTTCGGGCTTCAGTAACATCATGAAAGATCAATACTGCACCCAGAATAGAACCTTTCTGGGAGCGTATCGGCGACACCGATTCCTCTATTGAATAATAACCTCCACCTTTTCTGAGCAAGATTGAGTTATTAGAAATACTTAATGCGTGGCCTTGTTTTATGCATGTAGATACATAATTATCAGCACGCTTCTTGCTCACCTCATCTATAATATGAAAAACATCTTCAACGGGAACACCCACTGATTCAGCGAGAGTCCAGCCCGTGAGCGTCTCAGCAATAGAATTCATAAATCTGACACGGCCATTGCAATCGGATGTGATGACACCATCACCTATCGATTGCAGAGTTACCTCGGCCAGTTCCTTAGCGTCAAATAATTCATTCTTGGTGCGGGTTATCTCTCTCTCGCGTTGCTCTCTAAGCTGGATTTCACCTGAGAGCGTATTAACTGCGCTGGCGAGTAAAGACAGTTCGCGAGAGGAATGGATATCAAGCTCGTGATTGTGCTCGCCCCGGGAGAGCGCCAAGATACGCTCACTAATAATCCCTATTGGCCGTACAGCTAGCACACGGAACAGGGCGAGTGTAACCAGTGCAAATATAAGTAGAGATTCGACAACTATGAGCTGGACCCGGCGGACATGATCCTTGACTGTCTCGGTAAGTGTAGCGTTATCCCAATCAATATGGACCTTACCGAACAATTCGCCCTCAAAGAGGACATCCTGCGAGAAACTTACCGATTCAGTTTGATCCACCTGCCCTTCTCGTGCCCAGGAAATCAGGCTTTGAGCATCTTCATTATCAATCCGGAAAGCCATTATGTTGGGCTCGACCCGAATCAGCTCGGCCACCATGCTCTGTAGAGTGCCCACGTCCTCACTGATTACGGCTTCAAGTGTCGCACCAGAAAACACTGCAAATTTTTCTGCGCTATAGGCCTGCAGGTCTTGCGTGATTTTCTGGCTTTCGCTACGTCGTGTCACTTCACCTGCGACAACAGCAGCCAGCAATAATATTGCCAGCAGCGCAACCGTAACGTTCAGCCACAATGGCCATAGTCTCTGCTGGCGCTCCCTGGCGGTGTCTGCCTTACCATTCTCTGAAGATTGCAAGTGAGTTAAGCTATGCAAATCACTTGCACGATTAGTATTAACAACGCTCTTGTCTTCGATTGTGGGTATGGATGCCATTATCTAGTGCCAAGCAATGCTGATGGATTACTCAAAAAAATCTACATTACTAACAATCGCGTCGCGAATACGCCCATAGTCTGTATCTGAGCCTTCGAGAAATCCGTCGACACCCAGAGAGCGTAATAATTCGGGTTTCTGAAGTGTAACCATGGAAGCACTCAGCATTGCGACCAGCTCTGAATCTAGGCCGGCACGGGCTACCCAGGGCTTGGTGACATTTGGCAGCTCGGCAATAACACGCAGCGGCACGCCTTTTTTAACCAGGCGCTTGTAAGTACTCTCCTTGAGGGCGCCAGCATCGAATTTCCCAGCAGCAACCGCATATGCGACACGGTCATGCCGGCCCAGGTATTCATAATGCGCAAGGTTTTTTGCATTGATCCCGTATTGCTGTAAATAATTCTGAGAAAGATAGCGGCCGATGGTCGAACCCTCATCGCCAAAGGCAAAACGCTTGCCGCGTAAATCGTCGACGCGCTCAATGGGACTATCTCGATGCACACAGATTACACCATTGAACTGTTTTCGGCCTTTCTTGCTTTCGATGGCGAGGATCGTAATACCGGGCTCACGCTCGGTTAATTCAACGTAAGAAGCGGGCCCAATACGGGAAATATCCACTGCACCTGTCGCGATCGCCTCGATCCCCTTAGCATATGAATTAGCAACCTGGATTCTGATCTTTACGGGCTCATTAAGACGTATACTTAAGTCGGACTCCAATTGGGTCAAAACCGGCTTGAACACCTTCACGACAACACTTGGCTGGTCAGTCGTGTAGACACCCATGTTAAGTACAATTTGAGCTAGAGTGGGAGTTGAAAACAGCACAAGAAACAGCAGAGTACTGATTTTTGTGCTTACAGCGATCAATCTCATTGCTCCTCCCCTGGAGTTCCAGCTGTCCATCGAAATACGATGAGGTTCGAATATATCTATCGGCCGGCATGAAGGCAACTTTAGCAAGAACAAACATTGCGGCCGTGGTATATGCTCTCTATTTCTGTGACAATATTTTACAATCTACCTATATATAATGTGTAACTCATATTTGTTGCCTGAATACCGCCGCTGCCAGATGGCATGCAAACCACCCCCCAGCAGCACAATCACGCCCTGACAGGCTCAGGCTGGCCCTCAGACCCCCCATTGTCGGTAACGGGAAGATCTATGGTTCCGCTATGCCCTGAAACTGGCTTATCACTGCTCGTATCTGTATTGGCGCGGCGATCGGTTGTGCGGCGGTTGGTAGTATCAGAGTATTCTGAAGATTGCGTCTGTCGGCGAGCGGCGATACGCCGATCGATAAAGCCATTTGTACCCAGCTTCACGACCTGGCCTTCCTCGAGTTTGAATGTGGCGCCGTTAACACCAACAATGCAGGGAATATTATATTCGCGGGCAACAATCGACATATGGCTCAGGAAACCACCAATCTCCGTGACCACACCCGAAACGCTGTCGAAAAGCGGGATCCAGCGTGGATCCGTGTATTTCACGACCAGGATATCGTCTTTGTGCAGTGATTCGGGCATCGAGTCTTCATCCACAATTCGTATGGTACCCTGGACTTCGCTGTCACCGGCTACCCAGGTTCCCATCAAGGCACCAGCTGTATCAACCGCATTCATCAGGCCACCATTAACATCAAACCGCAGGCCCTCGAGCGCATGCAGCGAAAGCTCAAGCGGTAAATTAACGGCCTTGAAAACCTCTCTTTCATGTTGGCGGGATCCAACCAGCTGCGCGATCTGTTGTGCGGAAAGACGATGTAACTTCATGACCTCATCGATGGTGAGATAAAATATTTCATGCGCCATGCATTTTCGTCGGCTGATCTCCAGCAATAACGTCCGAATACTAGAGAACTCGCGCATGCAATAATGCTTTGCATCTTCCTTCAGACTCTGAAAACGGCGTGCACGCTCAATATTGATGCGTAACAAACGATTATCTGGTAGTTCAATGTTGGCTGCAGTGGGGCTTCGCATCGGTTTTGATGCATCCACCATTTGCTCGATCAGCACTTCGTTTTCCTGGTAACGTGGCTCTGCAAGCTCGTAGTCGTGCAATGCACGGTAGCCAAATGCTTTGAGAAAATCTTCCAGCGGACGCTCACCGGTTTTTATCGCTGGCAGCATATTCAATGCCTGGTGTTGTATGGTCTCTGGACCATGCCCCAGATACGAAGCAGCCTCAAGGCCGTATTTGGCAAGTGCCTGCTTCGCTGTCTTCATATAAAAATCGGCTGCGATATTAATGATCTCGGCGTGTATATAATCCTCATGCAGAAACCGATCAAGCCATTGATCAAGCAACCCTAGCAACTCATCGAAACTGAAATGCGTCAGGTCTAGCGCCTCACGTATACGCATATCAGAGATCAATCGCGGTAAAAACTCACTGCGGAATTCCTCTTCGATGGCATCTGCTGCCCTTGAAAGTCTGAACGATGCCATCGCACCCGGTGCGCCAAAGCGCCGCCGCCCTTCTACTACATTCACATAGGTTTGCCCGAATGCTGTCACGACATAAGCTGCGGAATCATCCTCATCAACGTTATAGGGAATACCCAATCGCTGACAGGCGATATCCGTTGAACCATTCTCGTCCCAAAGCGCCTGCATGACGGACAAACTCAATGGCGATGGCTCTGGCAAGAGTTCAGAAAGTTCGTTTTGCTGCAAAACCGGAGTAGCCGCATCTGTGGTTCCACTAAATAATGACATCAAACGCAGGCGTTCTCTCTCAACCACAGATTTATTGCCTTCCGCCGCCGCGGCACTGATAGTGATATCACGTGCCTGCAGAATGTAATACCTGCCCTTCGCATAGGCCCATTCAATATCCTGGGGGCAAGCAAATAGCTCTTCTATCTGACGTGCAATAGTCATTAACGGCAGAAGATCAATGGGTGACTGTTGATCATCACTCATGGGAAGTCCACTCACTGCACCATAGCTGTAAACTGAGGGTGTCGCCTTACCGCTGACTAAGGACTCACCCAGCCCCTGCACCATTTCTATCAGCATACAGCCCGTGGAGGTCGGATGCTGGGTAAACAATACACCTGCGTATTCAGCATCCACCATGGCCTGGACCAGCACACAACCCTGACCGTGCGATTCGTTGTTATACGCTTCAACGCGACCATTATTGTAGGAACCACGAACCTGTGCTACGGCATCGAGAAGATGCTCTTTTTTAACATTCAGAACGGAATCAAAGACACCCGCAAAACTCTGTTCACTGCCATCTTCAGCAACTGCTGTGCTTCGCACTGCAACCTTGCCGACATCCAGCCTGGAAAAAGCTGTGTTGATAAGCTTCTGATCCTTATCAATCATTGACAAGGTTCCGTCCACCTGTGTCCTTGCCCGGCTCAATAACTGATCGGTAATCACAAACCCATCAGGGACAGCAAAACCTGCAGACCGCATCTGCGCCAAACGACCAGCCTTGTTACCTATATAAGGCACATCCTGCGCATCGCGAAGCGAGACGGTACCCGCATATCCGGGCGGGGGTACGTGGCGTAAGCGGGTACCCGAAACCGATTTCTGTTTTGCCATCAATTGCACAATATGTGTCTGCAATAAAATGAAACCCAGACTGAAGATCAGATAGAGGCTCACAGCGGCATTTAGTGGCATACATAACACTGCGACAAATGCAGCAAGCCCCAGATATAACAACTTGAACTTCAAACTGCGGTTTATTGTGGAACTCATAATCTGAGCGAACATCAGCGCCCCGACTATGGATGGCATTATACGTGTTGGATCGGCCTCGCCAAGATTGGTCACCCATAGAAACGGCTCGTTTACACCCTCGGATACCTTACTAACCGCTGAGAAAAACAGAATAAATACACCCAGTTGAACAAACGATCCAAGCACATTGCGGCCATGTGTAAGTCCATTTTTCTTGTAAAGCCGCAGGGTAGCTCGAGAAAGCCTGGCTTTATTGTCTCCATACTTTTTCTTAAGCGCATCAATGGATGGTTTTAGCTCCCTCTGCCTGACACCGTCTCGTTCCGCCTTGAGGCTGATCGGTAAAACGATAAGACGCAACAGAACAACCAGAAGAAAGATAGAGAGCGTCAGCGAACCGGATTTGGCCTTCATCCAGGCCAATACCTCTTGAAGTGGCGACGTCGCAAGGTCAAACAGGGTTTGACTCTGCATATCGCGCCATTGTGCTACGTAACCCTTTACACTGGATGGCGTCGAATATTCATGTGGCACGGTGTAACGTCCACGGTAATCATATCCAAGGCGGCTCAGCTTGAGACCCAGAATTTGGCTATAGAAGCAACTGCGTTTGTCATAGCAGGGTGTAATCACCGGATGCTTTGGCAGCTCCTTCAATGCTAGGTCCAGCTCTGCAGTCGTAAGCTTGCGAACAGGTATATTCACTGCACCGGGGAGATGCCCTCTTTCAAAATCTGCCGGATACCTCAAATCAACAAATAGCGCATTCTCGTTAGCAACCAGTTCCTCTACCACAGCGGTCTTAAGTAAAACATCGCTATTGGGAAACTCGGGCAACATACGCAAATTGTTGCGCTCACCCTGCTCAAAACCAACAAGCTCGCGTTCTTCAGCGACCCACTTTTCATAACCGCCGATCACGAATCTGCAAGGGAGGCCTTGTTCGGTAAACTCAGAACAAAGCTCCGAGCTCCTGTTACCCGAATAGCAGAGCAGCACATTCTCTTTATCAGGAAGAATAAGTTTCTCGACAGACACTCGAGTATCCGGATAGCGGCTTTGCCTGGCGCCCTTGATATACCCTGTCTCGTACTCCTCACTCTCCCGCACATCAATAATATTGAGTCCGTGACCGTTATCCAGCCAACCCTGCAATGTATCCGTAGTAATACCCCGGGGATGATTTTGTTGATCACTAAACGCCAGCGTCTTGAGTGATATGTCTCCGACAGCTTTACCAGCTTCTGTTGACGAACGCCATAAATTTGTCTGTAGGCGTTTGGTCGTCTCGTCTTTGTTATACGAAAACTGCAGAAGATTGGCAGCCAGGGAAAGCGTCAGCATAACGCCGGCTGCTACAAACAGGTATTTCCAACCTGCCGTGATTGTTGAATGGGATCCATTTATCCGCGATCTACTTGCGAATCCTGCACCTAGCAGGACAGTCGACAAACCGAGTAGTTGTGCGACACTACCAAATAGATTAACGACTATGTCGGGTGATGGTATCGCCCATGCGTGTGTCGGGAAGATCAGGCAAAAAAGAAAACTTGATATACAGCAATACGCTACTCTACGACTCATCATTACACATCATTTAACTCAAAGTTAAATACAATCCTTACTTCCAAACAATATTCCGTTGTGATTCCGTTATAGCTCCTTGATGGTCTTATAAAGTAATATTACTTTTATGAAACTTTTATGACACACACGCTACCTTCAAATACAAGAGCTGTCAAACCAAAATAACTATTTATATTTACGTGTAACTTAAACAACATTGCACATTATCGACGCGTCATTTTATTGACTCTTTACACACGAATAGATATTGATGCTGAATCGTCAGACATCATTAGTAATGTAAATAGCAACAGAACATTTTGGAGAGTGGCGATCCACTCATAGTTCATGATCAAAAGTGTGACGCAGTTAACACAATCCATACGTCTCAAACTTGTGTTCTAGTTCCGCCCCGGAACGTTCTTAACGAACCTTATAAAAATACCCCAAGCTGCATTCCTTCAGCTGTCCATCCAGTTTGATTGCACATAAGTGGACGCAACGTATTCCAAAATATATCCGGTTAAAGCAGCGAGCCCATAGACGATCGCGCGCAGCAATGACTGCACAGCCTCAACATTCCACTGCCACAGCTCGCAACCTCTACTCCATACCCATAAATATAGCTTAATTATCAATTAGTTATATGATCTCTCCCGGCAACCTAGTCCCTTCTACAACCCTAAAGCTTTATCATCGCTTGCCGATACTTATAGCCAACACCCCTATGAGGTGGGCTGATATTGATATTGCTCGCTGGCAATACCGGTAGCTATTTATCGCACACAGAAGTGACAGGGAATTAAAGCTCTGGAGCATGACAAATAACTACCCACGAGCTTGATAAAGATTGCTAATAAGGAGAGACCCATATGACGAGCGTGCTGGCGGTAGATGACTCACCATCCATTCGGCAGATGGTGTCCTACACCCTCGAGAGTGCCGGGTATAACGTTGTCGTGGCCTGCGATGGTGATGAGGCCTTGAAGATCGCCAAAAATACAAACATGAACCTGGTCATCACTGACGTCAACATGCCCAACATGGATGGCATCACACTAGTAAAGAAACTTCGTTCATTATCTGATTACAAATTCAAACCAATTTTAATTCTAACGACAGAATCCAGCATGGAGAAGAAAATGCAGGGCAAATCAGCTGGCGCTACGGGTTGGATCGTAAAACCTTTCAATCCCGATTTATTACTTACGACCCTGAAGAAGGTACTCGATTAGGAATACAGGACGACTATTCAACGGAGCAGCAGACAGTGTCTATCGATTTATCAGAATTTCATGACATATTTTTCGAAGAATGCTTTGAGGGTCTCGAGGTTTTGGAGTCCGGCTTGCTCAATCTGGACCAGAATACCGATGTAGAAGAAATAAACGCCATTTTCCGTGCGGCGCACTCTATCAAGGGTGGTGGCGCGTCATTCGGATTTACTGATATTTCTGATTTCACGCATGTCATGGAGACCTTACTCGATGAAATGCGGGATGGACGTCGCGCCATAACCCGGGAAGTAGTCGACCTCTTGCTCAAATCAGTTGATTGCCTGCGCGATATGACTAACGCAGCCAAAAATAGTGAAGACAGCGACCAACAACGTACAGCAGCCATCAAGCAACAACTTGAAGACATGTTGGCTACCGATGGAGATACGAAACCTGTAACTCATAACGATACAACGCAGACCAAAGTCAGCGAAGATACTGCCTGCAGCCCAGTTGAATGGCTGATCCACTTCCGACCAGACAGCGAGATGCTACAAACGGGTAACGAACCCACCCGATTGTTCCGTGAACTTGCCACCCTGGGTGAAATCAGCGTCCAGGCGGACATGAGCAATTTACCCGCATATGACGAACTCAATCCGGAATGTTGTTACCTTGGGTGGGAACTGGTCTTGAAAGGTGATATCAACAAGGAACAAATAGACGAATTATTTGATTGGGTCAAAGACTGTAGCGACCTTGAAATCACACCGCTTGGCAATTACAACCAACCTTCAACCGAAGCAGTAACGCAGGCAGATAATACCGCGACCGCAGAAGCTGGAACTACCAACAATGACAGTAAGAACGCAATACAAAAAGCGAAGGTAACAGACAAACCCAAGGGCTCTGGGGCTGGTAAGGAATCCGGTTCCATCAGAGTAGCAATTGACAAAATAGATGAACTTATCAATCTGGTCGGTGAACTGGTCATTTCCCAATCCATGCTAAGCCAGATAGGCAACCACTTGGAAGATACCGATCTCAGTAATACAGAAATTCTACGTGATGGACTGTCCCAACTGGAACGCAACACGCGCGAACTTCAGGAAAGCGTACTGAAGATTCGCATGTTACCAATCAGTTTTTCTTTCAGTCGTTTTCCCAGACTTGTACGCGACCTCAGCAGCAAGGTGGGCAAACAAGTTGAACTGAAACTCAGCGGTGAACAGACCGAGGTCGACAAGACCGTTTTGGAAAAAATCGGGGACCCTCTGGTCCACCTGGTCCGCAATTCCCTGGATCACGGGCTTGAGACCCCGGAAATACGCAAGGCAAACAACAAACCCGAAACAGGTAGTCTATGTCTCAACGCCTATCACGAAGGCAGCGAAATTGTAATTGAAGTCAGCGACGATGGCGCAGGACTGAACAAAGACAGGATTCTCAACAAAGCTATTGAAAAAGGCTTGGTCGCGGAGAATCAGGAACTCACAGATGAACAGATATATAACCTGATTTTCCAACCCGGGTTCTCAACAGCGGAACAGGTCAGCGACGTTTCAGGTCGCGGCGTAGGTATGGATGTCGTGAGACGCAACATCAGAGATCTTGGCGGTAATGTCAGTATCACATCACAACCAGACAAAGGCAGCACAGTTACTATCCGCCTACCGCTCACTCTGGCTATCCTGGATGGACAACTTACAAGTGTCGGAGAACAAACCTATATTCTGTCATTGGTATCGATCATCGAATCATTACAGGTAATCCCCGAGCATGTAAGCAGCATTACGGGTCAGGCTGAATTTTATCAACTGCGCGACGAATATATCCCGATTATAAGACTCTCTGAAGAATTTGAGGTTGAACAAAGCTCCGACGATCTCAGCCAAGGGTTACTGGTAGTGGTAGAAGCCGAAGGGCAACGCTATGGATTGTTTGTTGACGACCTGATGGGGCAACAGCAGGTCGTAATCAAGAGCCTGGAAACCAATTTCAAGCAACTGCAAGGCATATCCGGCGCCACCATTCTCGGGGACGGTACCGTCGCCTTGATCCTGGATGTACCCGGTCTGATCCAGCGTCATTACGAAAAGCGCAACACAGCAATGAAACCCGTATCGGACGTTGCGTAACCAAGGAGATTATTAACCATGAATACAGCACAGACTGCCGAAACCACACTGCAGGCAGAAGACGGGATGGATCAATACCTTACTTTCATGCTCGCCGGCGAGGAATACGGCGTTGACATCCTGCGTGTACAGGAGATCAAAGGCTGGAGCACAGCCACACCCTTACCCAATACACCAGATTACATACTTGGCGTCATTAACCTGCGCGGTACCGTGGTACCGGTTATCGATTTGCGAAAACGCTTCAAACTGGAAAGCATTGCTTTCGGACAAACGACAGTCGTGATTGTGGTCAAAGTTGCTGACGATGGATTTGGCGAACGTATTGTAGGCATCGTGGTTGATGCCGTCTCCGAGGTGCATAACGTAGCAACAACGGACCTCAAACCGGCACCGGATTTTGGCGGCGCTATCAGTACCGATTCGATGAAGGGGCTAACGACCGTAGATGACAAGATGTTGATAATGCTCGACATAGATCATTTGATGAATAAAGACGTACTGAAGGATTTCGAACAAACGGAACAGGAATAGCAACCATTGCATATGACCGTACCGTCGAGTCTCGATAAAACTTTTAGCGCATAGCAATAACTATTTCAAATTTATTTGCTTAGGGGCAAGCAAGATGAAGATAAACCAACCCGTAACAGACAATGAAATCCATATAAAAGAAGGACAATTTATTGTCTCCACCACTAATTTAAAAGGATGCATTAGCTATGTTAATCGCGACTTTATCGAAATCAGCGGTTTCAATAAACAGGAACTGGTTGGCAACAATCATAATGTGATTCGACACCCTGATATGCCACCGGCGGCATTCGAAGATTTATGGAATACCGTCAAGGCTGATAAACCCTGGACAGGAATCGTCAAAAACCGCTGCAAGAACGGCGACTTTTACTGGGTAGTGGCAAATGTAACACCCGTTCGTGAAGGCGGTCGTACTACGGGTTATATGTCAGTACGTACTCGGCCCACCCGAGAACAGATCCAGAATGCGGAGGCGTTGTATGCAAGCCTCCGCGAAGACAAGACAACGCTGAAACCCTCTTTTGGTAACAGACTCATGAAGAGGTTTAGAGATTATAATGTTCAGGCATATCTGAAAATGTTACTGGTACTTAATGTTGTAGTGATAACAGGTATTAGCACTCTCGCATACCAGGACGTCAGTCCCACCATGCTTGCCTTCATAATCGCCGGAGCCACGGTTTTCATGGCGATTGCCGTGTCTCTGCTTAACCGTCATATCAAAACGCCGATAGATTATGCAATTGAGGCACTGCATCAAATCGCAGATGGGGATTATTTCAATTGGGTAGAAACGACTCGGGATGATGAGTTCGGCAGGTTATTACAGAACCTTAAATCAACACAAATCCGTCTCGCTTGCGACGTGAACGAAACTCGCCAGATAGCAACCGAGACCGGCCGCATCAAACAGGCACTGGATAACGTTAACGCCAATGTGATGATTGCAGACAGAGACTTCAATATTATCTACACAAATGATGCTGTCATTAACATGATGCACAATGCACAGGAAGACCTGCGCAAGGATCTGCCGGACTTCGATACGGATAAGTTACTGGGTAGCAACATCGATATATTCCACAAGAATCCAACACATCAGCGGCATTTTCTGACTGCGCTAGAGGAGTCTTACACGTCCAATATACAAGTCGGTGGACGCCATCTGCGCATTACTGCCAACCCGATCTTTGATCACGATGGCGAACGCCTGGGTACGGTGGTGGAATGGGCTGACCGCAGCCAGGAAGTGAGCGTGGAAGAAGAGATCCAGACTATTGTCGATAGCGCTCTGGCCGGCGACCTCAGCCAGCGCATCGAGCTTGATGGCAAGGCAGGGTTCTTCGAGAAGC
>CAMYKB010000026.1 GCA_947258875.1 uncultured Gammaproteobacteria bacterium
GGGTTGGAGGTGACGTACCTGGCCAAGACGAATCGATAACAGTTCTGAGGCACGATAGGCCGTATTAATGCCCACGACGAATAACGCAAAATTCCGCGGGTAGGGCGCGAGCATCGTTTTGATCTTGTTAACGGCATTAACCGTGCGAATCGGCTCGACTTTGATGGTGTCGCCCAAACGCGGGTGATTTGGGTTCCCGATGTCCGAATTGGACCCCGACATGATATTGCCCAAGTTTTCGAGTGATTTGCTCAAAAGTTAAGATAAAGTATTTGGCATGGAAGGATGAATATACCCCATAATCGCCAGAAAAGCTATATATAACATAGAGTTAAAACTACCCAACTAATCCCAACTTTTATGTATTAGTTGGGGAGTGGAATAGGGCGAGGAGAGTGCATGTCGAGTAGGATGATCTGGTGTTACGGCCTTTTACTTTCTGTTATATGTGACCGATAATCCATTTATGGTGCCATTTTGGCACCAATTTCCAACTGTAGGTTGAGGTACATAGGATGGGCATTAGTGAATTCCTGGATGATTTGCCGGACGAGAAAAGCGAAGCACGTCTTTCAGCGCGTGTGCCTGTTCATGTTAAGGAAACCATAAAGCTTGCTGCGGATCTATCGGGCGCAACAGAAACACAATTTATGGCACAGGCTGCCTATCGTGCAGCACGCCAGATCATTGAGCAGGAGCGGGTTGTGCGCTTGAGCAAGTCAGACACAATAGCCTTTCTGGATATGCTGGACAATCCGCCAACGCCCAATAAAAAACTGCGATCTGCTATGGCTACATACAAAAAGTCCGGGCTAAATGTTAAGGGTTAAACGACTTAATAAAAATCACGACCGGAAAGGGTTTGACTGTGGCGATAAGCATCTCAATGAATTTTTACAAAAACATGCCCGACAACATGCGCAGCGCAATATATCGAGAACGTTTGTACTTATCGATGATGATGCTCCACAAGCAATAGTTGGCTACTACAGATTGACTGTGTGTGAGGTTGTTCCAGGCAATATCCCTGATCCGCGACTTCATAATTATCCAAATCCCTTACCAGCGAGCAAACTTGCTAGATTGGCGGTAAATATGCAGAAGCAAAGGCGTGGTTTTGGGGAATTACTTTTAATCGACGCCATGCAGCGTTCGATGAGTATTGCAGAGAACGCTGGATTAGTAGGGATGTTCGTTGATGCAAAAGATGAGCGGGCGGCTGCCTATTACTCAAGATATGGATTGATTCCCCTCGAAAATAATCGTTTACAGCTATATTTGCCCATTTCAACAATTCGCCAAACATTTGAAATGTAACCAATCAAGGGTGATCGTGCATATACAAGCGCAAAATCCCAAAAGCGGGCCTGATCAATTTTCTTCATATCCTTGAAAAATGTCATGTAATCCGTGGGTTAGGACCATAACATAAGGCAGTGCATTACAATAAAAACGACTGTTAAATATAAACTAACAACAGCGCATAATGTATATTATGTTAAATTATATTATTTCGTATGAGCACCCCGACTTTGAATTCGATCTTGTTACTTCGTACCACTAAATCATTATTTCTTCGGTCGCAATTCTCTAGTGAAGTCGCTAACATATTTACTGTAGTTATAGCTCTGGCACAGAAATACTAAATAAGATCAAATTAGTGCCATAAGTTATTGTTTTTATTAAACATGGACTGTTTTTTTGTGCAAATACCAAGCAGTGATCATTTAGCGGTACTGTTTAGTGCTAGCCTTTCCTGTACTCATTACATGCTGACAATTTCATGATCAGGCAATTAACTTCGCACGTGCCGAGCTGCGTAAAGGTTATTCAATTACCTTGCGCGCTAATTTACACCATCGTTGAACCCACTCTATGAGCGCTTCGCATTCAAAAACCATGCATAGATGGCTTGGCCGGCGCGCGCTAATACTAACCATGTTACTTGGCTTGTTGTTCCTTGAGGTCATTACGGTAACGGCCGTCGTGGTATCACAGCAAGTTAAAACTAATAAAGCCCTGGAAACCCATACCCGGCAATTGTTACAGGATGCTATCAATGTAACCCGTGAGAATGCCCGCGGGTTCTTAATTCCGGCAGAAAACACCGCTCTGCTAACACAAGGTCTTTTTAGCAGGCAGATTCTAAGCCTGGATCAGCCTCAAGAACTTGAGCATTATTTTCTGGAACAGCTCAAGATTGTGCCGCAAATAGATGGCCTATTTTATGGTGATGCCCAAGGGCGGTTTCTCTTCACCAAGCACAGTCAGGGTAAAACGGGGGCGCAATATGTCACCAAAGTCATCTCACTCGTAAATGGCACTCGCCAGGTTTACCGCATATGGCGGGACGAAGAATATACTGAACTGGTACGAGAGTACGACTCAAACGACACGTTTGATCCAAGGCAACGGCCGTGGTACCAGCGAGCGGAAGCCCGCATGTCTCCTATATGGACAGATCCTTATGTCTTTTTTACCTCACAGCAACCAGGATTGACTGTCGCAGCTCCGATAATTAAAGAAACAAATGGCTTGATTGGTGTTATCGGGGTCGATATCGAGCTGAGCGCCATGTCCCATTTTCTTGCCAAACAAAAAATAGCGTCTCTGGGTGGTGCGGTTATCGTACATCAGAACGGCGATACTCTCGCCTACCCCAATCCCGAAAAACTCTTAAAAGAGACAGAAGACAAACGCTTTCGTCTGGTTCATCTCGATGAGCTTGATGCGTTGACTACCAGCGCCACAAGGGAGCTGATGCGCAGACATCCCGATCTATCAACGCTGAATGAAGTTTACTATGATAAATTCGATGCAGGAGGCGACGCCTACCTGTCTATTTTTATGCCATTCCTCGACCAGACAAAATGGCCCTGGATCATGGGGATTTATGCGCCTAAGAAACAATTTGCTGAATCGATTCGTGAAGGTCAACGTCAAAGCCTCATAATTGCCATTATTATAAGTATAGTGATTACCTTGGCTGCATTTATTCTTGGCCCACTGTTCATGCGGCCTTTAACCACATTACAGAAACAGGCAGAACAAGATTCACTCACAAAATTATTAAATCGACGAAGTTTCCTGGATCTCGCCTCCCGTTTACTGCGTGACGCCAACGACAAACACACATCGTTATCTGCGATTATGTTGGACATCGATAAATTCAAACCGATCAATGATACGCATGGCCATCAAGTAGGTGACGAAGTACTCACAGCCGTCGCCAGGCGCCTCAAGCGAGGGCTTTCAGATCATGATTTGCTAACCCGCTATGGTGGTGAGGAGTTTGCAATCTTATTGCCCGTGACTGAAATAACTCAAGCAAGTACTATTGCCGAAAGACTTCGTAAACTCATCGCAGATGAACCTTTTCTTACTGAGAATGGACCCATACCTATCACTATCAGCCTTGGAGTTGCTGAATTCGACCCATCAATGGAACGAATTCAAGAATTACTGAATGCTGCTGATCAGCGTTTGTTAACGGCAAAACGTACTGGCCGAAATCGTGTTGTGGCGGCTGAGTCGAAAAACCGCGCCATCGAATAGCCTAGCTATAGGAAACTATATCGGAAAAACCCGCTGTATCTATATTCACTATTTGAACAATTATTCTTATCAGGACTCCGGTGCTGTATCCGAGGCCAGACGTGCACCCGGGAAACCTTCACCACTGCGCTTCGCCATTTCCTCATAGTCGTTCCATTTCTGGCGGATGTTGTGCTGGGCCAGCTCCAGTAATTCATCAGCCTCTTGCGGGTTGGTGCGCTTCAGCTGACTGTAGCGCAACTCGTGTTCGGCATATTCGCTAAAGCTGAGGCGTGGCCGTTGCGAATCCAGTACAAAGGGGTTCTCCTGGCTTTTACGCACTTCGGGATTGTAACGAATCAGAGGCCAGTGCCCACAGCTGACGGCGCGGCGTTGTTGTTGCAGGCCCTCCTCCATATTAATACCGTGGGCAATACAGTGGCTGTAGGCAAGGATCAGCGATGGCCCCTTATAGGCCTCGGCTTCGCGAAACGCCAGCAGTGTCTGCTGTGGATTGGCGCCCATGGCCACGCGCGCCACGTACACGTTACCGTAGGAGATTGCCTGCAGCGCCAGGTCCTTCTTGGCGACATGCTTGCCACTGTTGGCGAACTTGGCCACCGCACCCAGCGGTGTTGCCTTGGACATCTGACCGCCGGTGTTGGAATATACCTCCGTGTCCAGTACCAGGATATTCACGTCGCTGCCACTACTCAATACGTGATCAAGACCCGCGGAGCCGATATCGTAGGCCCAACCGTCGCCACCGACAATCCACACACTACGCCGCACCAGGTATTCAACCACCGAAAGCAGCGTGGTGGCGCGTTCATCTTTTAGTGTTTCTAATTCTTCCTTAAGACGATCGACCCGGGTACGTTGTGCCCAAATTTGTGATTCGCGGATTTGCGGGGCTGACAAAAGCGCTTCGACCAGTTCCGCATCCACCACCTCGCGCAGACTAGACAACAGCTCGCGGGCCAGTTTGGTGTGCTGGTCCGCCGTCAGGCGGAATCCGAAACCGAATTCCGCATTGTCCTCAAATAACGAATTGGACCAGGCCGGTCCGCGCCCCATGCTGTTCTTTGCCCAGGGTGTAGTCGGCAGATTGCCACCGTAGATGGACGAACAGCCGGTGGCGTTAGCGACCACCAGGCGATCGCCGAACAGCTGCGATAACAACTTGATGTAAGGCGTCTCCCCACAGCCTGCACAGGCGCTAGGAAACTCGAATAACGGATGCAGGTATTGCACACCGCGCACCGTAGAAAAATCCACACGTGTGCGCTCAATGTAGGACTGGCTTTCAAAGAAAGCGATGTTTTCCCGTTCGCTTGCCAGCAACGGCAACTTGTCCTGCATGTTGATGGCTTTGCGCGCCGGTTGTTCGGGATTGTTTACAGGGCAGACATCCACGCATAGTGCACAACCAGTGCAATCCTCAACATAGACTTGCAAGGTGTAGTGCGTATCCGGTAGCCCCCGCGCATCAATGGGCGCTGATTTGAACGAAGGCGGCGCCTGGTCGAGTACCGGCCGCTCATAAAACTTGGAGCGGATGACGCTGTGTGGGCAGACAAAACTACAATTACCACACTGGATACACAGCTCCGGTTCCCACACCGGCACGGTCAGGGACACGTTGCGTTTTTCCCAACGCGTAGTGGCGGTCGGGTAGGTACCATCGGCCGGCAGCATGCTGACGGGAATGTCATCGCCCTGCCCGGCCATCATCATCGCTGTGACCCGGCGTACGAATTCCGGCGCGTGCTCCGGCACCACCGGCGGCAACTCGCGATGGCTCGTTACCTTATCCGGCACCACCACACGGTGCAGGTTAGCAAGCGTCTGGTCCACGGCCTGGAAATTCTTCGCAACAATATCCTCGCCCTTTTTTCCGTAAGTCTTGCGTATTGCGTCCTTGATACGCTCAATAGCATGCTGTTTCGGCAACACGCCGGAAATAGCAAAGAAACAAGTCTGCATAATCGTATTGATACGCCCGCCCATACCAGTATCGCGCGCCACCGCATAGGCGTCGATCACGTAGAACTCTAGCTGTTTGCTGATCATCTGTTCCTGTACGGACTGCGGCAGCTGACCCCATATTTCATCCGGCCCGAAGGATGCGTTCAACAGAAAGGTGGCGCCCTGCTCTGCTTGTCGCAGCACGTCAGCTTTTTCCAGGAAGTTGTACTGGTGACAGGCAACAAAATTCGCCGACTGGATCAGGTATGGCGCACGGATAGGATCAGGACCGAAACGCAGGTGTGATACCGTTTGCGAAGCGGACTTCTTGGAATCATAAACAAAATACGCCTGCGCAAAAATTGCCGGGTCCGCGCCGATGATCTTGATGCTGTTCTTGTTGGCGCCGACGGTACCGTCGGACCCCAGACCGAAGAACATGGCGCGCAACGAAGCACCCGAGGTAATGATAAAATCGGGATCGTAGGTCAGGCTGGTATGACTGACGTCGTCGTTAATGCCAACGGTAAAGTGATTCTTCGCTTGCGGTTTTTCCAGTTCGTCGAACACCGCCTTGACCATCGCCGGCGTAAACTCTTTGGAAGACAGACCGTAGCGGCCGCCGATCACCCGCGGCAACTGCGGCTGCGGTAATTGTCCACCGGCCTGCGCTTCCATTAACGCGGAAACGATATCCATGTACAGCGGTTCGCCGTTGGCGCCGGGCTCTTTGCAACGGTCCAGCACGGCGATGCCCTTCACCGTCGCCGGCAGCGCATGGATAAAGTGCGCAATCGAAAACGGCCGGAACAGGTGCACCGCCACCACACCCAATTTTTGCCCTTGCTTGTTCAGGAAGTCGACTGTTTCACGCACCGTCTCAGCACCCGAGCCCATCATTACAATAACGCGCTCGGCGTCATCGGCACCGTGATAATCGAACAGGCGATAACGCCGGCCGCTGAGTTTTGCGAAGCGCTCCATAGCCGCTTCCACAATACCTGGTGTATTGGCATAAAACGGGTTGACAGTTTCGCGCGCCTGGAAGTAGATATCCGGATTCTGCGCCGTGCCGCGCATACACGGTGTATTCGGATCCAGTCCGCGTTCGCGGTGCGCCAGTACCAGTTCCTCACGGATCATGGCGCGTATCAGTTCATCCGCAATCGGCGTCAGCCTGTTGATTTCGTGCGAAGTGCGAAAGCCATCGAAGAAATGTACAAACGGCACGCGCGCTTCCAACGTGGCGACCTGCGCGATCAGCGCCAGGTCGTGGGCCTGTTGAACGGAATTCGAGGCCAGTTGCGCAAAGCCGGTGGAACGTACCGCCATGACATCGGAATGATCGCCAAATATCGACAAACCCTGTGCCGCCAACGAACGTGCCGCGACGTGAATCACTGCCGGGGTCAGTTCACCGGCAATCTTATACATGTTGGGGATCATGAGCATGAGCCCCTGTGAGGCGGTAAAGGTTGTGGCCAAGGCACCGGTCTGCAAGGCACCGTGAAAGGCACCCGCCACACCGCCTTCGCTCTGCATTTCCACCACCAGCGGCACTCCACCCCAGATATTGGTCTTACCTTCGGAGGCCCACTGGTCGGCCAGTTCGCCCATGGTGGACGACGGCGTAATCGGATAGATGGCACAGACTTCATTACATCTGAAAGCGATCGAGGCGGCCGCTTCATTGCCATCCATAATCGTGGTCTGCTGGGTATCGCTCACGCGTCTGGCTCCGGAATCATTTCAATGGCGTGACAGGGGCACTGCTCATAGCAGACAGCGCAACCGGTACAGAGATCGTAATTATAGCGGTAGCGCTTGCCTTTACCGAGTTTGATCACCGCTCCCTCCGGGCAGGCGCCGAAACAACCGTCGCATTCGAAACAGTTACCGCAAGACAGGCAACGCCGCGCCTCGAACAGCGCCTCCTTTTCCTGTAAACCTTTGACGACTTCCTCGAAACCGTTGGTGCGTAAATCATTTTGCAGATGCTCCTGGGGTCGTTGCGAGGCATCAGTAAAATACCAAAGATTCAGCTGCTCGAAATTCACCAATTCATGTTGCGGCGCTTTGATATATTTCTCACCGCGCAGCCAGGCGTCGATATACCACGCCGCCTTTTTGCCATGGCCCACGGCGATGGTCACCGTGCGTTCCGAAGGTACCATATCACCACCGGCGAAAATGCCCGGCCGTCCGGTCATCATGTGTTCGTCGACTATCACCGTACCGTCGGGTTTGAATTCGATGTCCGGCACACGCTGCATGAAACCGGTATCGACATTCTGGCCCAGCGCCAGGATCAGGGAATCGACTTCCAGGTTTTCGTATTGACCTGTTGGTTGCGGGCGCCCGTGTTCGTCGACTTCCATGACCTCCACCGTGAAGTGTGTCTGATCTATTTCGGTAATGGTGCGCAACCAGTGAATCTTGACACCCTCTTCCAGTGCCTCGTCGGCCTCAAATTCGTGCGCTGGCATGTGCTCGCGGTCACGCCGGTAAATAATCAGCGCCTCATCTGCGCCTAAACGCTTGGCTACGCGCGCCGCATCCATAGCGGTATTGCCGCCGCCATATATTGCCACGCGGCGGCCCAGTTTCGGTGCACTGCCGGCACCCACGTCGCGCAGGAAACTCACCGCGTCGAGCATTTTGCCGGCGTCGCGGGCGGGGATGTCGATGCGCTTGCTGAGGTGCGCGCCGACGGCGACAAACACCGCGTCAAAGCCACCCTGCTGCTCTTCAGCCAGCAAGTCCTCGACCTTGTGGTTGAGGACTATGTTCACTCCCATGTTTTCGATACGGCGGATGTCCGCTTCCAGGTCCTTGCGCGGCAGGCGGTAGGCGGGGATGCCGAAATGCATCATGCCACCTGCCAGCGGACCGGCATCGCGGATCTCCACGCTGTGGCCGAGCCGAGTGAGGTGCCAGGCAGCGGAAAGTCCGCTGGGGCCGGCACCGATCACCAGGATTTTTTTGCCACTGGGAGGCGTAGTGTTTTCCACTATCCAACCACGTTCGTTGGCGCGGTCGCCGAGGAACCGTTCTACAGCATGGATGCTCACCGTCTCGTCCAGCATGCCGCGGTTACAAGCAGTCTCGCAGGGATGGTAGCAGACCCGACCGTGCACCGCCGGCAAGGGATTGTCAGCGACCAGCGTCCGCCAAGCCAGTTCAAACTCACCCGCTTGGGCATGCGCTAGCCAGGCCTGGATGTTTTCACCCGCCGGGCAGACGTGGTTACAGGGAGGTAACATATCAACGTAGACAGGCCGTTGTACACGACGCTGTGGACCGATGCGCTTTCCATGCGTAAGGTCCAGAGAACGGGTCATATCACTGGGTTTTCTACTCATACATTTAACACCATAGCATCAGGTCACATTAAAATCGGGGCTGAAGTGTTCCAATGAAACCGGTCACCTCGATTAAGGATGTAAAATGCCATAACGAGGCGAAAGATGACAGCACACAAGAGAACACCATGAAGGCGGTTTCCACACTACATCTATGATCCACCAAAAACCATATCCTGTCGCCAACTGATTTACCCCCGGCATTTGACAAACACGTCGATCCGTTAATTTATTTCCGGGTGGAGCGGGTTAGGATGAGAAAGTCACCGGCCCTTTTTCCCTCCCAGGAAGCAAACGCCGTATATCCGCTCCCATAAGATAGAGGCAGGGCAGCAACAATAACGTCAGAGGCGTTGCAAACAGCAGCCCCCACCCCAGTGCCAAGGCCATTGGTCCCATGTACGGATCGCTGCCACCGATGCCATAGGCCAATGGCAATAACCCGGCTACCGTCGAGACGGTCGTTAGCAACACAGCTCGCAGGCGGTCGGAGGTCCCTTCTGCAACGATCTCCCGTATCGGCCGTTGTGGGTGACGTTTACGTAGTTCGTTGACATGGGCTACCAGCACCAGCGAATCATTTACCACTACCCCGGCCAAGCCGATAACACCTATCATACCCAGGAACCCAAGGGCTTGGTCGTGTATGGAAAATCCGATGATGACGCCCACCACCCCGAACGGAATCGCCATCATCACCATCAATGGTTGCCAGATGGAGTTGAACAACAGAATCAACAATAGATAGATACCAATGACGGCAACACCCATGATGACAATTAATTCATCGACCGACTTCTGGCTCTCTTCCGCCTCACCACCGATCACCAATGACAAGCCGGGATAGTCGCGTTCGATGTCGAAATGCTCCAGTACCGCTTGCGAAACCTTGAGTGGTGTAGTGACCTCCTTGTCGACGTCACCGCTAATAGTCACTGTACGATCCCCTTTGTAGTGAGTGAAGTTAGCCGGGCCAGGAGCAGAGACAAAACGTGCTACTTCATTTAACGGTGTGAGGTAACCGTTGCGATTGGGCAGAGTCAACGCAGCCAGTGATGCGGGGCTCTTGCGCACCCTTTCTGAAAAGATGACGCGGAAGTCTACATCCTCATCTCCGTAACGCACACTGGTGACAACTTCACCATCATAGGCAATACGTACGTTGCGAGCTACGTCGGCCACGGAGATACCCACCCGTGCCAACTTGTTATAGTCAAACTTGATCTCGACCTGCGCCTTGCCCGGCTTGTCATCACGATCAATATCTTTGGTGCCTTCTATGGTCTCAAGATAGGTGACGATTTCATCCACCAGCCGAGAGCGCATTTTGTCATCAACACCCACCACCCGCATCGTTATAGGTCGTCCCACTGGTGGGCCGCCACTATCGATCACATAAAAGACCCGCTCAACACCCGCTAATTCATTGGTTTTCTCACGCAGGCTTTCGACAATTTCATCGGCGGTGCGCTCACGATCAGCAAAGGGGGTGAGGCTGACAAACACCGCGGCGTTGTCTTCCCGTTCACTGGAGCCGATGTCGCCAAGGGTGCCTATACGCGTTACAAATGAGTCCAGTTCATCATCACCTAAGGAAGAGACCAACGCCTCTACCTCGCGGGTCATATCAGACGTCGCCTGCAACGAGGTACCCACCGGCATTTCGATCAACACCATAAAGCGTTCGGCGTTAGAAGAAGGAAAGAGAATAAAGTCCATGTATTTAGCTGCATAAGTCAATGTACCACCTAACGCCACAATAAAGACAAACACCAGTGGATAACGCCAGGCAAGCATCCTCGTAAGCAGCCTTGTATAAGACTGACGTAGTTTATCGAAGGCACGCTGACGGAATGTTGATCCGCTACTCGGTTTTATGCCGGCGGCGAGATGAGCAGGCAAGGCCATGGTCGACTCCACCAGTGAGACCACCAAGGCCAGGGTAATGACCAACGGGATCACATAGACAAATTTACCCAACATACCAGGCATAAAAAACATCGGCACAAAGACCATGAAAGTGGTGAGTATCGTCGTGACCACCGGCTTGAAGACATCACTCACCCCCGCCACTGCCGCATCAACCGGCGCCATGCCTTTCTCATAACGCTGATAAATACTCTCGGCAATGATTATGGCATCATCAACAATAATACCCAGCACCAGCACCATGGCAGTCATAGTGATACTATCAAGGAAGGTGCCAAACATTGGCAGCATGAAGATAGTACCGAGCAACGCCACCGGGATCCCTAGCGCCACCCAGAACGCCATACGCAAACTGAGAAAAATCGCCAACACAATCATCACAAGAGTAAGGCCAATGAGACCATTGTTAGCGACGATGGAGAGGCGGTCCTTGACATATTTGGACTCATCATTGGAGATCATGATCTCCACTTCAGCCGGCATGAATTGCTGTTCATGAGCCACCATTTCACGGATAGCATCGACAGTACGTATGATGTCTGCATTATCAGCTTTAAATGCGACAAAGGAGATCGCCTCCTCGCCATTAACGCGTGAGAGCACCTTCTCTTCTTCAAACTCATCTTTTACCACCGCCAGGTCACTCACCTTGATCGAAGGACCGTCGAAGGTGGTGCGCACGATCACATTCCCTACTTCGTCGGGATCGCGAAATTGCGCCAGGGTGACGATGTTCTGCTCGCTGGTATAGGACTCAAACGAACCGCCGGTGGCGCGGATGTTTCGGTGATCGATAGCTCGCACCACTTCACCCAAAGAGATCTCATATTTATCCAGCTTATGAGGGTCAATTTTAATCTGAACCTCGCGGGCACGGTATCCATAACGCTCAACGCTGGCCACGCCAGTGACATTTTAGCTCCCCGGCCAGGCCCACCTCAATGACAGGGAAGCTCGATGTGCTTAATTCTGTCACCAAAGGCGATTCTGTTACCTCTTCAGGCAAATTCGTTACCCGCGAAACTGCTTCACGGATTTCACGAATCACTTTGTCCTCATCTTCCACATCGGGATCGATCACGACATGGATACTGGAAACATTCTCCATGGACCACGACATGAAACGCTTAATGCCGGTGACTTCTTTGATTTCTTTCTCGATCTCGTTTGTCACCATCAACTCCACGTCTTCTGGGGAAGCACCAGGGTAGACGGTAGTGACCAACAGCTCCCCAAATTCCACACTGGGAAAGGCATCGCGCTTAATGGTTAACAGGCTACTGATCCCTAACAGAATAATAAGCAGTGTAATGACATAGGCCAGCAGATGCCGCTCGGCAAAAAACCTGAAGAAACTCATGATGATCTATCCTATTCCTGCTCAGAGTTGGGCAATAACGTGTCCGTTAATGCCATATAGCGCAACCATAATTTATGATATTTTGCCGCATTCGCAGCGTAGGCCAGCTGTGCGTTCTGTTCGTTGTCACGGCTTTGAATAACGAAGCTCAACTCACTGCGGCCCTGGTTATGGCGATTCAATTCCCCTGCCGTTCTCATCCGTGCCACCTCGATCTGCTCCTGGTTCAGAGCCATCACTATCTCCAATTCATTTAGCTGCACCAACAGGTTGCGTAGTTGTGCTTCCAGTTGCCAATTAAGGCTGTTGCGTGCCGCCTTAAACTGTTGCTGTTGCAGCCGCGCTTTGCTCACATCCGCCTTGGCGCTACGTTGCCCCAGGGGGTAACGAAAATTCACTCCTATCATGTACTGCGGTTGATCGAATCTGGTGGACCCGCTGAGGTGATCGGACTCACTCTTTAGACCGCCACCCAGTACCAGGTCTAGCTCTGGATTAAGCTGATTATTGAGACCACTTTGCAGACGTTCCAATTGCGCCACTTGTAGGTCTATGGCCTGGAGTTGACGGGAATTTTGCGCCATATCAGACAACGCCTGCTCAATGCCTGGCATTTTTTTTAGAGCATAAAGTTCATACCTTGGCCTCATTTTATAGAGGCCAGGATTACCACTCTGGGTTGCCAGCTCCGCTTGCAGTGCACGCCACTGGGATTCTATGGCGCTGAGATTTTGCCGCGCATTGATCACCGCATCCCGTGCCCCTAGTACATCCACCTCCGCCACCAGGCGGCTGCGGCGTTTTTTCTTGGTGCGGGTTAGCTCCTTATTCGCAAGGCTAAGGCGATTTTCGGCAATATACCGCTGTTCGTTGACAAACACCCAGTCGAGAAACAGCAGTCCCAGTTGCTCCAAAAACTGTTCCTGACTCTCCGCACTGTTCACCGCGCTCAGATCGACATTGTAGGCCTGAAACTCATAATCGAGGCGGCTCAATTCCCCACCCTTGTTCTGCAACAAGGGCACTGTATAGGTGATACTTACTCCGTTGCCATGTTCATCGAATGAATTGACAGGTGCCGCGAAGCGCTGATCCAGATGAGAGTAATCATAATCAATGGAGATACGACTGCCATTGGACCAGAAGCTACGCTCCATTCCAGCATTTAGTACCAGACCGTCTTGTTCTTCCGCGACCAAGGCGCTGCCCGCACTGCGCTCCTCATGCTGATAGCTGGGCCTCGCCTTGAGCACCCAGTCTTCATCACCTAAATAGCGACGTTGCTGTTCCTGTTCGATCTCTCGGTTGAGCGCCTGTTGAGTAAAGAAGGGATGATTTGCCTGCACCTGCTGCAAATAATCGCCCAATCCTATGCCCTCGGCAAGCGCACTCAGAGGCAAGCAATTAAGGGCGAATATGATCATCGTCGTGAATCTTGTTACACACTTAGTATTCATGCCACTTCCCCATGTCCTTAGAATTGATTATCGATGTGGAATTCCTGTTACAGACCTCATGACTGGCCTGGTAGTTATAGGAAGGGATAAGTCATGCCACGCTGAAGTAGCCATTCAGCATGCTGTCGAGGGAAAGGACATTTGAAATGAATCGCATTGTCTTGCTCCTTTGCTGGTTTAGCCGAAAGCATGTATACGCGCTGTTTGATGTTGACAATAGTAACATTGAAGTTTACAATGTCAACATTAATCTGGAATTTATTGATAACTGGAAGCAACGAATTGATAAACCGAGAACAAAATACATATCATCATAAAGACTTACGTAGCGCCCTCATCGAGGCTGCGATTGGATTGCTACCAGCCAGTGGCGCAAGCGGGCTTAGTCTGCGGGAAGTGGCCAAGGCAGCCGGCGTCAGTCACACCGCACCCTATCGGCATTTCAAGGACAAGTCAGCGCTACTTGCCGCCATTGCCCAAACTGGTTTTGAACGACTCAGCGATGCAATAACAACCGTGGTCGCAGCACACGACAATGATCCACAGCAACAATTGGTTGAGGCGGGATCAGCCTATGTGACTTTGGGGCTACAAAACCCGGACATGATGCATTTGATGTTTGGTGGTGTGCTGGACCCGGACACACTCAGTGAAGAGTTTTGCAACACATCGATGAAATCATTTGCCGGTTTGGTACACATCATCGAAGCCGGTCAAAAAGCCGGCATATTCAAAGCCGACCCTCCAGAGAGCATCGCCATTACTGCCTGGTCCATGGTGCACGGTTTGATGATGCTAATTGCCGCGGGCCATCTTCGTGATATGGCAACGCTGCCAGAGCAGGCAGAGCAACTTAGCCGCATAATAGGGCATAACCTGTTAACAGGGATCTTAAAATAAACAGCGAGACATAATTTTTCGCATACGATACACCGTCGGCCTCTGCGCCTGGTCTAGCGTTTTATCATTATTATCCAGAATGCACCGCTATCGATCACTAGACGCATAACAAATGCTATTTTTACGCGCTCAAGAGCTGCATAACCGAATTTTCAAGTAAATTAAGTTTTACTGCGCCAGCTTGGGTTGATAATTTTCAAACCATTTCATGAAAGATGTTTGCGATAACGGCCTTGAGATGTGATAGCCTTGCGCAAAATCGCATTTCAATGCGCGCAAACGTAATAAAGTTTCGTGGTTTTCGACACCTTCCGCTACTACACTCAGCCCAAGATTGTGCGCCAACTCGATAGTGGAATGAACGATAATCGCATCGTTCTCATCTTCCAGCATATCTATCACAAACGACTTATCGATCTTCAAACAATCAACCGGCAGGAGTTTCAGATATCCTAGCGAGGAAAAACCTGTGCCGAAATCATCGATCGCGATTTTGACACCCATGTCACTCAGCTGATTGAGGAGTTCCCGCGCATGCACGGGATCATTCATCATCGCACTTTCGGTAATTTCGAGTACAATCATTTCAGGAGCTACACCGTATTTGTCCAGTTTATCCTGAATCGTACCAGGCAGCTCCGGATCTTGCAGATTCCAGGCTGACAGGTTAATTGACAAAATAATTTGCTTGTATAGAGTTTGATCGCCAAGGCATTGCCCTATCGCCGTATCGATCAACCATTCAGTCAACATCGATATTTGCCCCGAATATTCAGCGATATTAATAATATGCTCTGGGGAAATAACACCCAATTCCGGATGTTCCCATCGCAATAACGCCTCAACAGCGATAATTTCGCGATCTAACAAATTTATCTGCGGCTGATAATAAACTTGCAGGCATTTATGATCTTTTAGTTCTCCATGCAACTCACCAACCAACGCCAGCTTATCTATACTATCTCTATCATGTGCTTCGTCATAAATGGTGTAACCAAAGTTATTGCGTTTTGCAACATACATAGCGATATCCGCATGTCTGATTAATGTGCTCACATCATCACCATGCTCTGGGAATAAAGCGACTCCGATGCTCACACCTACATATAGATTTTGATTCTCAACATGGAATACATCATTAATAACGGATACTATTTTTTCTGCAACTTGTATTGCCTGATCAGAGCCTGCATTAGAAAGCACTATCGCAAATTCATCTCCACCAAGCCTGGCAACTGTGTCCGATCCCCTGAGAATCTTATCCAGGCGCTGCCCCACTAACTGTAGTAACCGATCACCCACCTGATGACCAAGCGCATCATTGATTTCCTTAAACCGATCAAGATCAATCAACAATAATGCCATTGAGGTCTCATTGCGGCTCATAATATTAATGCTTTGCTCAAGCCGATCCTGCAACAACATCCGATTAGGAAGGCCTGTCAAAGAATCATGCATAGCCTGATGTTCCAGTGCCATTTGTCGCTGGTGTATCTGCTTGCGCATGGTATTGAATGCTTCGGCGAGTTGACGTATTTCATGACTGTCCCCATCACTCAACCTATAGTCATCTAATTCATCCTGCCGTGAGATTGCATGTGAAATACGTTCGACGGGCTTTAGTACTGAACGATTTATCAACAAATAGACCAGGAACACAAAACCGATCGCAAGCCACGAAATCCCCCAGAGCTGATAACTCATTTGGGTTGCAGCTTTCTGGACAGTAGACACGTTCTTAGCTGACCATTCCAGGATGCCTAACTCGATCTCAGTCAAGGTATTAAAGAGCGTTTGTTGATCGGGGCGAATCACAGTCGACATATAATCAATGTCAACACGCCAGACACCCGAGGTACGCAATTCTTTTACATCCTCCCAGTTTTGCTGCCAGGCATTAAATGCTTCCCACATGCGTGACAGGGATTCTTCAGACTGGAAGCCCAGCTCTCCCCGAGTCTTAATCGCATCCAACGCTTTAAGTTTAGCTGTAATTAATTCATCCAATTCCGTTATATTGAGTTCCTGTGGAGTCGTTGACAAATCATTCAAACCTGCATAGCGAATCATTACGGCTCTAAAATTCAAAATTTTACGCCGCCACAGGTCCCTGACCTCATCGAAATAACCATAATGTTCAGAGGCATAAGATCTACCATCAATTTCTGTAATTTCACGCAAGGCGAGATCAGCAACGGTCTCAAATTCCAGGTTAGGCTCTAATAGCTTTTCATCGATGTATGGCAAGATAGGATAGACCCAATTAGAATCGCCCCTTTTATTAATAAGCATATCAACTTTTTTAACCAGCTCCGCAAGCTCAGTTTGCAGCTTTTGCACCGGTGCCGATAAGTTTGCAATATTAATGGATGGGTCTGCGGCTAACGTTTGGAGTTGCTTCGCAGCACTTTCGAGGTTATAAGTCACAATATCCTCATACCCAGGCTTGGGAGATATGAGCATTACATTCAAAGCGATATCCGCTCTCCAGATAGCATTTCGCACATCGCCGATGACAGCTGTTACCTTATCGCGCAGTTTAAGTGCTTCAGTATTATCTTTGGCAACGCTCTTGGTATACAAACTCGCGAGCAGCGCACTACCTACGAGCAACACTGATATTACTGCTGCTACTGCTATATACCGGCTTTTCAAGCTGGGGAGGCGTTTGGTAGTAGTGTTTATTGGATTTCTCATGTTTACTTCTTTACTTATTTCAGGTCAGCAGCAGAACTTCCTTTCTGAATAAGACAATAATAACAGCCCCGCACGTCTGTAATAAAACCCCTGAAGTTGCAGTTACCAATAAGCCCTTTGTGGCTGGAATATACCACTCCAGCCACAAAGAGCATAACCCATATCACATATATATCAATCAGTTATCAGAATTAACGCCGACCGTCAGGCCAAATACAACTAACAAGTAATTAGATAAACCGACATTAAAAGCGGTGCCTAAATAGCGATGACAGGACTTACCAGTCATGCATTCTGCTCTTCGATCTTATTTATCGCTCTGCTGGCCGTGCCAATTCCTACTCAAACTCTGCATCCCTGTATACTGTAATTACACCCATGGACCCGCTAGCTGGTTAAGCAGCTGCTTGTGGAAACTTCCCTTTTACCAAATAGGCATCAAGTCTGAACTGGTGTAGGTTGCCATCCGCCGAAGTATAGAAACTCACATAATTGGCGTTGGTCTCACACAGCCATTGCTGTTGATAGAGGGGCTGTTGTCTGGATAATACCTGTGGAATAAATAGGGCTACATTAATCCCGTGTTCCCGGTCACGCGCTGCCACATATTCAAACGCCTCAATTCCATTATCACGCATTGATGCACCCAGCGCCTGGGTGGCCGTGTAATGCTCAGGGTCTGTCAGTTGCGACTCATATTTAGAAAACGGTACATCCTGTAGCTTCAGCCCTGATTGAGTTTTGTAGCTGGCAGCAAACACGGTATGCTGGGTTATAAATCTTCCAGAAGCTGGGGGTGAGCTCATACCAAACCAGAACAGAAAGCGGTAGTACCCGCTTTCGGCTAGCGCTGTTGCAAGGCTGTGTGATCCATAAAACAAGCTTGGTGAGAACCTGGAACCAAAACGCGAACCGTGTATCAGTGGCGGGTAGCGAAATGGTGTCGCTAAAAGATAATGCAGACCTTCTGTGCCAGGCGGTCGGGGTGGTTTGGTTTGTTCGAGTAGTAACTCGAGGACACCCTGCTCTTCAAAGTTGTCGACAATCTGATTGGTAGCGACTTGTTCCTGGCTTTCAACGATTCGTAGCAATTCACCATTAAGCTTTGACGGTGTAATATGTGCCGCGCACGCCGCCCATATATCCGTCATAGCTTGCCGCGAATGGCGTCCAGATAATCCACTACACGGTTAAGTCCCTGTACAACCTGTACCTGTTCGGCTGGAATACCGCCGGTATGGTGATTAGATGTGTGCATCCAATGGCGCATATCAGCAGCCTTGCCGCCGACCATGACATAAAGGCTGCGGTAGCAGCGAATCAGCAATAATGCCAGTTCCCCGGCTTTACTGCCCGGATCAATCCCACGGCTTATAGATGTCCGGTCCTTGCCTATGACCTTGCCCAACTCAGCCTGGGACAGGCCCAACTCCTTGCCAGTGTTGAGCAGCGCCTTGGACAAGACCATTCGGTCATCGGTAACAGATGTCTGTAGATTTGCTATTGCTTGCTGCTTTCTTCGATGCATATACGCATATTATTCCTTATGTGATGTATATGCAACAATATAAGCACGGCACCAGAATACTGGCAGTTACTCCTGAAAAACAGCATAAACCTATAAACAACATAAGTTAGTGCCTATATATTATTGATATAATTAATTAATAATATTTTATAATTACCGCTCCATATATGAAACCAACGACCTGTTTAACCCTGCCACAAACTATCCGCTCCACTTACAGGATGGATGTACAACATATTGGATCGTAGGGCATTTTCAGCTCTATTAGATGTATATCAACTTGCCATTCCTAGCCAACGGTTACGCTTTGCGACATGACTCGCGGCACGCTTCTTAATCTGCCACATGCCGCCCTGGGTAGTCTACTAGCTGTATTAAGACAACAGGGCTATAACTGCATTGGCCCTGTTGTTCGCGATGGCGCGATCGTTTATCGCAGAGTTCATCATGTGTCGGATCTGCCTTATGGCTGGCATGATGAACAGATGCCGGGCACTTACCGGCTGGAGCGCAGCAACAGTCCACGCGCGTTTTCCTGGGCAGTTGGTCCAGAAGCCCTCAAGCCACTCAACTTTGCGTCAGGCGAAACCTTATGGCGCGCCGAGCGAAATCATGAGGGACAGATCCAGTTCGAAGAAACCTTACCCGCAGCCCAACCGACAGCAGTTATCGGAGTACGCGCCTGTGACCTGGCGGCATTGCAGCTCCAGGATCAACATTTTCTTGACGGACCGTATCGTGACCCCTATTACGCCGCACGCCGTGAGCAATTGTTTCTGGTAGCAGTACACTGCACTCACCCGGCTGACACCTGCTTTTGCGCATCTACCGGTGATGGGCCTCAAGCCGAGTATGGTTTTGATATTGAAATGTATGAATCGGAGGCGGGGTTCCTGGTGGCACCCGGCTCAGCCGCAGGCGAGGCCATTGTTGGTGAGCTACAGCTTAGTAAAAGTAACGATTCGCAACGTGCAATAGCTGAAGAGGAGGTTCGACAAGCAGCCAGGAAACAAACTCGCACCCTGCCCTCACAAAACCTTCGCGACAAACTGCTTGCAAGTCTGGATCACCCCCATTGGCAGGAAGTGGCAAAGCGTTGTCTATCCTGTGGAAACTGTAGTTCGGTATGCCCAACCTGCTTCTGTCATACCGAGCATGACAACCCAGCGCTCGACGGGCGAACAACGGAACATGTCCGCGAATGGAGTTCCTGTTTTACGGCCGAGCATGGGGATATCAGTGGCAAGCCAATACGAGTGCAAACGCACTTACGATACCGCCAATGGCTGACTCACAAGTTGGGCAGTTGGCATGATCAATACGGTCGCAGTGGTTGTGTCGGCTGTGGGCGTTGTATCACCTGGTGCCCCGTAGGCATCGACATAACGAAAGAAGCGGCTGCAATCTACGAAGCGCAACTGTCATGAATAACCCATACTTGCCCTGGGAAGCTGAAGTTGTTGAACGGGTTCAGGAATCCGCGTCGATTGTGACACTACGCATACGTTTTACCGATCCGGCAATACGTAGGCGCTACCGCTTTGATGTGGGCCAATTCAATATGGTCTATCTTTACGGTGTAGGCGAAATCCCAGTGTCTATTGTCTCCGATCCACAGGATGAACAACTGCTCGATCACATAGTACGCGCCATCGGCCGCGTGACACGCGCATTGGTAACACTAAAGCAAGGTGACCGACTGGGTATCCGTGGCCCCTATGGGCGCGGCTGGCCGTTGCATGAAGCCGTAGGTAAGGATGTGGTGTTAATAACAGGTGGACTGGGTTGTGCGCCCGTGATGTCGGTGATCAACTTCATCGTCAAGCGGCGTGAACATTTTGGCAAACTAACCATTCTGCAAGGTGTCAAGCATGCTAACGATCTCATCTGGCGAACACAGTATGAACGTTGGGCAATGTTACCAAACACACAGGTGCTCCTTGCCGCTGATGTGGCGGGACCACAATGGCAATATCTTGTTGGCAAAGCCACCATATTACTTGATCGTGCAGTGCTTGATGCCACAAACAGCATCGCCATGATGTGCGGTCCGGAAATCATGATGCAGGCCTGCGTAACCGAATTACTGCAACGGGGTTTTAACCCCGAGAGCCTGTGGCTTAGTATGGAACGCAATATGCAGTGCGCCGTCAAGCACTGCGGTCATTGCCAATACGGACCCCACTTCGTATGCCAAAACGGCCCGGTATTTCAGTATCCCGAGATCGATGAACTGTTTGGTCACAAGGGATTTTGAGCATGAATACTGAAATGGTCAAACCCCGGATTGCGGTACACAAATTCAGTTCCTGTGATGGCTGTCAGCTCGCCTTCCTGAATGCGGGTCCCGCGCTACTGGAGCTGGCAGAGCTGACTGATATCGTCTATTTCGCCGAAGCCGGATCACTGGAACGGGAGGTAGAGATCGATATTGCCTTTGTGGAAGGTAGCATTTCTACACCGCAAGACTTGACACGCATCAAAGCGATACGCGAGAACAGCGCATACCTGATCACAATCGGCGCCTGTGCCACTACGGGTGGACTGCAAGGACTGCGTAATCTATATGCTTCCAATACCCGAGACTGGACCGGTGCAATCTATGCCCGACCGGAGTTTATCGAAACCCTGGATGAATCACAGCCGGTATCATCGCACGTAAAGGTTGATCTGGAACTCTGGGGTTGCCCTGTTAGCACACAGCAAATAATGACTGCGCTACGTGCCCTGTTATTTGGTGTGACACCCGGCGATGATCGAGACAAGATCTGCATGGAATGCAAACGCCGCCATAATGTGTGTGTATTGATTACCAAAGCTGCGCCCTGCATGGGCCCTGTCACACGCACCGGCTGCGGTGCTATCTGCCCGGCCTATGGCCGTGATTGTTACGCCTGTTACGGACCTGCTGAGAACATCAATGCCGAGGCATTGGCAACATGCTTCGAAGGCTTAGGCCTGCTGCCACAAGATATCGCACGCCGCTTCCATTTCATTAACTGTAACGCACCGAATTTTAAGCAAGCCGGCACCATCTGGCGGAATAAATCGTAGATATTGATATGCAAGAGAAACGTAACATCCATATCAAGGTTCCGGTCATGACCCGCGTGGAGGGGGAAGGCGCTCTAGAGATCACCGCCAGTGATGGTCATATACAAGACCTGCAATTACGTATTTTCGAGCCTCCGCGTTACTTTGAAAAATTCCTCGAAGGCCGCAGTTATCACGAAATACCCGATATTGTGGCACGCATCTGTGGTATTTGTCCCGTGGCATATCAAGTGACCGCGGTGCAAGCTATTGAGAGCGCCTTCGGGTGTGACACCGGACCTTGGGTAAGAGAACTGCGACGGCTAATGTATTGCGGCGAATGGATTCAGAGCCATGCTCTTCATATCCATTTGCTTGCGATGCCCGACTTTCTCGGCTATCCCAATGCCATCGCGATGGCGGCTGACTACCCGGAGGAGATTCGCAGGGGGCTGCATCTGCAAGCACTCGGTAACGATGTTATTAGTCTTTTAGGTGGTCGTTCGGTACACCCGGTAGGTGTTCGCCCTGGTGGTTTTCACTACGCGCCAGAATATGGTGAGACGGATGCGTTGCTGAAAAAATTGCGGGCAGCGGTATCAGATGCCGAAACCCTGGTGCGATGGACAGCATCGTTGGACTTTCCCGATAGTGATCAAAATTTTGTTAGTGCTGCCTTGCAGCATCCCACTGAGTATCCTGTTCACGAAGGTCGTATTTGCTCGGATTCAGGCATTGATATTAACGTTACGGAATACGAACAATATTTCGTCGAGCATCAGGAGCCCCATTCTACTGCACTATATTCGTTACTCGACGGAAAACCCTATCTGCTAGGCCCACTTGCACGCATCAATCTTAATCATGCTCAACTCGATCAAACTCTTGACGTAGTGGCCGGTATCGCTGTGAACTTTCCAAGCCGCAATATGTTTCATAGCATTATCGCTCGTGCGATCGAGTTACACTACGCCCTCCATGAAGCGATAAAACTGCTGGAATCATACAGCTATCCTGATCAGCCCTACGTTGAAATCACGCCCTGTGAAAGTATAGGGATCGGTGCAACCGAGGCACCACGAGGCTTACTGTGGCATCGTTACGAGTTTGATGACAGTGGATGCATTGTTCAAGCGCGTATCGTCCCTCCCACCTCGCAGAATCAGGCACGCATCGAAGAAGATCTACATGATGCGATTGAAGCTTTTGGCTTTCATCATTCTGATGAAGCCATTCGTTTACATGGTGAGATGGTGATCCGCAATTATGACCCCTGCATCTCATGCGCAACACATTTCCTCAACATCAAGATCAACCGAGAATGAGTGTGATACGTATCCTGGGTGTGGGATCACCTTATGGGGAGGATAGCCTTGGCTGGCGGGCTACACGGGCACTCGAAAATACGCAACTGGCAGAAATGCTTGCGCCAGACACTGTTGAGTATCGCTATCTGGATCGTCCCGGACCTACTCTGCTCAATGAACTTGAGGGCGCTATCCAGGTTGTGATAATTGATGCTATGCGCTCAGGAAATCCTCCTGGAACAGTACGGAAGCTCGAGCTGAGTGAGATTGAAACAGTGCTTGCACCCGTCTCCACACATGGTTATGACCTTGCCACCAGCATCGCGCTTGCCCGTTCGCTCGATCATATCCTCTGTGAATCTATCATTATAGGGATTGAGATGGGTTCATCACCAGACGATATCCCGGGAAACACAATGAAGCGAATTCAGAGCGAGTTATTCCAGTTCATCGCGCGGGAAGTTCGAGAAACCAGGTCAGCCATAGGCTGACCTGGTTATGCACATAAATAAGGTATTAATCTTCCTGTTCCATAGCCGTTGTATATTCACCCTTGACCGCCGCCGCATTCAATTTGCTGCGTCGATATAAGGCATCCTGGGTCGCTTGTTTGTTTTCCGGCTTACCCTTCCATGCATGTAATGCCGATTGTTGCAGAGCCCTTCCGTATGAAAAACTCAATAGCCAGGGCGCATTAGTAAACCGCTTATTGATTGCATTCAGATTGACTGTTGCCTCTTCATCTGTCTGTCCACCGGAAAGAAAATTGATACTTGGTACTGCTGCGGGTACGGTGCGCCGCAGTACACGCAATGTATGCTCGGCAACCTGCTCGGGATTTGCTATCCCCTGTTCTTTTCCCGATACAATCATATTAGGTTTAAGCAATATGTATTCGAGTTGCACGCCATGTTTATAGAGCGCCTGGAATACCGAGTGTTGTACCGCTTCAGTTACTTCAGCACAGCGTTCAATCGAATGATCGCCATCCATTAACACTTCCGGCTCAACAATTGGCACGATGCCCTGGTCCTGACAAATAGCTGCATAGCGAGCCAAGACCTCTGCATTGGCATGTATAGCCAGGTCACTCGGGTTATCAGATGAGATCATGTAGACCTCTCTCCACTTGGCAAAGCGAGCACCCAGTTTTTTATACTGCGTGAGACGTTCGGCAAGGCCGTCGAGCCCCTGGGTAATTTTATCGCCCGGCGAATTGGCTAGTGGCGCAGTGCCCTTGTCTACCTTAATACCCGCAACGATGCCCTGCTGACTGGCAGCAACAGGTAGTGCAATATCGTCATCCGTTCTCTGGGTCAGGGTTTCTTCGAAGAGAATCACCCCACTGATGAATTTTCCCAGGCCCGGTGTTGTCAGTAATGTACTGCGATAGACGCGACGGCGCTCCTCGGTTGATTCAACATTGATTGCCTGAAAACGTTTGGCGATAGTTGGCGCACTTTCATCAGCGGCAAGAATTCCCTTACCAGATATAACCATATCGTTGATAGTTGCCTGAAGTTCATCATGCTGGTCCATCAAAATCTCCTTGAGGTCGCCTGATCAGGCTCGTTCACAAATCAAGTTACACGGGTATATCTTTATATAGCAGACATTAGTCATGCATGTGTTATGTAATATCACCGATACCCAATCCTTCTGGGGCACAACCCGGGAAACAGTTTCCCGCCTCGGCAAAAATTTAATTCAGGCTACTGGGCTACTCTGTTACCCGGCATAACGCTCAACAGAGACTTGTTCGAGTTGCTTACGGGTCGCCTCGTAGCCAATTGCAATGATTTCCTCTGCGCGATTATATTCAAGAAAGCGTATATTCCCCAAGGACGGCTGAATCAACAGGTCCGGTGGTTCGATCTGCAAACGGCTACGGGTAATCTGGGTCGCCATGATATTAAGGGAACCTAGCAGGACGTCAAATATATTGGGAAGTGGCTCTTCCGCCAGCCATTCACGAAGCTGGCTCCAGGCGGGGTTCTTATCAAGCGAACGCAGGCCCTGCTCAATGCGTGCCATCGCAGTGCGGTAACGCACTCCTCCCAGACGTGAGACCTTTTGAAATACCTCGTTATCGGTGCGCATCTTTGTTTGAACAGGCGGCGCCTTGGCTACAACAACGTCATGGTTGAGGTCCACGGCAATGACGGTTTTCGCGCCCATCTTACGAACCACACTCACCGGTACGGGGTTCACAATGCCGCCATCGATTAAAATACGCTCGCCCATACGTACCGGTGTAAACATACCCGGTACAGAAAAGCTGGCGCGCACCGCTTCGATAACGTCGCCAGTAGCCAACACCACCTCTTCACCCGTATTTAAGTCTGTTGCCACAGCAGAGAATGCCATCGACAACTCTTCGAAGCGCTCAGTATCTACATACTCACGCACAAAATCCGCCAGCTTCCTGCCATCAATAATGCCGGATTTGGGAAACACAATATCGAAAAAATAGGCGATTTTCTTCCAGTCCATAGCCAGGTAAGCGTCTTGCAGGCTATCGAGTTTTCCTGACGCATAAACGGCACCTATCACAGCACCGATACTGGTGCCGGCGACACAATCCACATGAATTCCCGCCTCTTCCAGGGCCCTGATTACACCAATATGTGCAAGCCCGCGGGCCGACCCGCTACCGAGAGCCAGCCCGACTCCGTGTTGGAGGATCCATTGCTGCTTCATGCATGCCTCGTAATGACTATGCTCTTATTAATAGCATATAGGTTATTTCAATTAGATGAGATGGATCAAGCACACCGCAATACGATCGCTTCATACATCTAGAATAGCGTTTGCATAAACAGTAATTCAATGAAAAACCTGTGTTTACCACGCATTCGCTTGAACTGTTCGAGTTGTGCGCGCTGCTCATCAGTAAGTACAGCCAGTATTTCGCTCATCATACGGGTACGCAGCATGATTTTGCTTTTCACGTTTGCAGCCTGCTCATCGGCCAATGCCGATATCGCCACTTCGTCATAGTTTCCGGAGTGAACCAGCTCACGAATCTGCTTGCGTGTCTCTTGCTTCTTCTCACGAACAGCCTGTAATTGCGGACGTGTATTATCGACGATAGTCTCGACCTGCGTGCGCTGATCTTCATTCACGTCCAGGTGCTCCATCATGCGTTCAATACGCGAGCCGTCACCGAAGCGATGTCCATGGCCATGCTGCATCGCATGCCCTTGTTTCCAGCAACCACCCATGTCGCTGCGTTCGGCAAGCGCAGGTACCGTCAGGCCCAGGCCCCCGGCCAACAACGTACCGGTAAGTAGAGTTATAGTCAGCTTTTTCATGGTCTTCACCTCTGATATATAGTTGTCTTGATAGCGTGTAAAGAGCATAGTCCCGTGGGCTGTCAAGATGGGTATAACGGGCGTAAAGTTTTGTAAAGACAGGTAAAGATAGCTCATGAATGCAGACTTCATCACAATGTTTATGGCACTATCTTGAGAGTCATATATTAAGGAACCTCTGATTAAGTCATGAATCACCTCCTGCTCGCAGATGATGACGCCGAACTCACGGCTATGCTTACAGAGTATCTACAAGCCGAGGGTTTTACCCTGGAAATCGCCAACGACGGGGACACCGCTCTGCAGTTAGCGCTTGCAAACAACTATGACCTGATCATCCTGGATGTCATGATGCCTGAAATGAATGGTTTTGATGTGCTACGTGAACTGCGTGCGCAGAGTCTTACCCCAGTCCTGATGCTGACGGCGCGAGGCGAGGATATTGATAGTATTATCGGGCTGGAACTTGGCGCTGACGATTACCTACCCAAACCTTGCAACCCGCGCGTGTTGGTAGCACGCATACGAGCCATATTACGGCGAGCGGATCATACAGGTGCTGCGGCTGCTACGCAGCCCGAAACCGTAAAACTCGGTGATGTTGAAATACATCCCGGCTCCCGCAATGTATTCTGCAATGGCCAATCGATAAAAATGACCAGCACTGAGTACACTGTACTGGCAATTTTGCTGAACAACGCCGGAAATATCGTTTCCAAGGCAGAGTTATCACAACACGCACTGGACAGAAAGTTAACGCCACATGACCGCAGTCTTGACATGCATATCAGCAGCCTGCGCAAGAAACTGGGACCACTGCCTGATGGTGATGAACGTATAAAAACCGTGCGTGGCGTCGGATACCAATACATTCGCCGGGACTGATAAGCCATGCATCGCCTCTTCTGGAAAATATTCGTATCATTCTGGGCCGCTTTATTGCTTTTTGTATTCGTAACTGTCGCAACCATAGCGCATTATCTGGATAAAACACGTACCCATGAACACGCCGTAAATCCAATGACGCGTATTCATCAGCATGTCGGAGAAGCACGGGCAATTGCCCACAATCAAGGTATTCCAGCACTGCAGGACTGGCTGCGAGCGCTCGACCGACGCGAGGTAATACCGGTGTACATTCTGGATGCCGAAGGCCGTGACCTGCTGGAAAGGCCTGTACCAGAACACATCACAACACGTTTTAATCGCAGACGATTATCTGATGCGAGGACTGATCATCATGTTTGGCAAGGTCGACGCAGGGGTGCAATCGTGCAGTTGGCCGATGGTACACGCTATCGAATGATGCCAGACTTTCAGAGTGTCACCCTGGGCAGGGTCTTGCGCCGCCCACGCGTTATTGCAATACCCATCATTATTGCCAGCATCATTAGCGGCCTCGTGTGCCTGCTGCTGGCTCGCTATCTGACAGCACCGATCAGTTCATTACGTGCTGCAACCAGACAGGTCGCAGCAGGCGACCTTGAACAGAGCGTTGGCGCAACCATGGGTTCCCGCAAGGATGAAATCGCCGACCTCGCTCATGACTTCGACCACATGACAGAACGTCTGCGGATATTACTGGGATCGCAAAAACAACTGCTGCGCGATGTGTCGCACGAACTTCGTTCACCACTGACGCGCTTGCAGGTGGCACTTGGGCTGGCGAGACAACGCTCAACAGGTGAAAATAATGCTGAACTTGACCGTATCGAACGCGAAACGGAACGCCTCAATGAACTGATTGGCCAACTCTTGTCGTTGTCACGGCTGGAATCAGGTACACAAACCATTCACATGGAGCCTCTTGACCTCGAAAAATTGTTATCATCCGTCGTTGATGATGCGTCTTATGAGGCTGAATCAAAAAACCGTAGCGTAAAAATTGTTAATTCAATACCTGTAACTATCAATGCAAATGAATCACTGCTGCATAGTGCGATCGAAAATGTTGTGCGTAACGCCATCAAATACACAGCGGCAGGAAGCACGGTAGAACTCACACTCGATAAAGACCCGCAACGCGAGGGATATACCATCGAGGTGCGAGACAAAGGACCAGGCGTACCCGAGGCAATGTTGGCTAAACTGTTCGAGCCCTTTGCGCGTGTCGGCGATGCCCGTGACAGGGCCAGCGGTGGCTATGGGCTGGGTTTGGCAATTGCAGAACGCGCGGTGAGACTGCACGGCGGCAAAATGTCGGCCAGCAACCTACCTGATAATGGACTAAATATTACAATCTACCTGCCACAATACCTACGGCTTAGCGTGTGACACATGTGGGAGATTGCAGAAAAATGATAGATTTCAGTAATAATACTGTGTGGTGCTAACACATAATTATGTCTAAACTTGAATCTGTCCAGACTCAGGAGATAGCAAAGTATGAAGCTTGATCAAAAAATACTGAATATTTCTGTTACAGCGGGACTCATCTCGTTACTGGCTGCGTGCGCCACGGTACCGGAAACAGGTCGATCACAATTCCTGTTGATTAGCCCTGCACAAGAGACACAACTTGGATTAACCGAGTTCCAAAAGCTTAAATCGACGGCAAAAATATCTACTGATGCAGCAGCCTCTTCCCGCTTGCGCCAGGTTGGGCAAAGAATCTCTGCCATAGCGCCGCTCCCCAATGCGCAATGGGAGTTTGTGCTATTTGAAAATACAAAAACACCCAATGCCTTCTGTTTGCCTGGCGGCAAGGTCGGCGTTTTTAGTGCCATTCTTCCCATTACTCAAAATGACGCCGGATTGGCAACAGTTATTGGCCATGAGGTCGCGCATGCCGTAGCCCGCCACGGTGCCGAACGCATGTCGCAGGGCCTTGCGGTACAAATGGGTGGCCAGATTCTGGGCAGCGTGCTGCAAAGTGGCAGCAACATACCTAGCAGCACTGTGATGCAGGCCTATGGCATCGGCAGCAGCCTTGCGGTAACCCTGCCTCATTCACGCAAGCAGGAACTTGAAGCGGATTATCTGGGGCTACTCTATATGGCGCGTGCCGGTTACGATCCGCGCGAGGCAATCGGATTCTGGCAACGCTTCAGTGATTACAGCAAACGACATGGCGGTGAGGCACCGGCATTTCTCAGCACACACCCACTGGACGCAACGCGTATTAATCAACTTCATGCCAAGATGCCGAAGGCATTAGCGGAATACCGAAAAGCAAGAAGACGATAATCTGCAGATGATGTGAGTCGCTGAGATCAAGTGAATAAGCATTATTTTTTCAGATATCAAAAAGTACCTTACGTCACAGCAGCTTGATATTCCATCCGTTTTTATCCAACTTCGATATGTTTATTAGCTCAATAGTCGGTTGCCCACAACCCGCCGCTTTGCTCCAGCCAGTCAGCAATACGGTCTGTGGCACCAGCGATGTCATTATTCGATATGTCGATTTCCAGTGTTGGCAATATCGATTCCTGTACTAATCTGCGCATTAATATCTGTTCCTCAATGAATACCTGTAAGTCTTCATATTGTCCCGGATTCCCGGACACCTTCAGGCGTTCCTGTCGGGCGGCTTCAAATGATTCCGGGTTGCGAGTGCAGAGAATCGTCGGAAGCCAACCGCCTGCATGCGTGCCTCCAGCCACCGGAAGTCATAATCCTGAATATAATGTTTCAACTGGTAAGCACGCGTGGAAATATGAAAGCGGTCTATGATCCAGGAATAGTATTGCTGTAACTCAAACAACCGGGCCCAGGTGCGATAGGTTTCCATGGCGAGTGATTCTTCCTGCGGCTCGAAATTGATCAACCCACGTGCCCATGGAAAGTTAGTAAAGGCACACCACTCTGCTGATATGATCGGCGAATGATAACGGTATTTTCGCGGCCCCACGATGCCGGGATGTTCATTCAGCCTGAATGCAATTTCAGTCTTGAAGGTCATGCGAGTACCCTCAAGAATGATTTTAGGGCAAAGTTTGGATGATCTGCTCACGTTTAGTTGCAAAGCACATAACGGGCGACTCTTTAAGTCAGTTTAGTATTCATTTGCTTATTCATGAGCCAAATAACGCCAAATACTATCGCGCCGGCGATATGAACAGGCAGTACAGTAGGCCAGAGCATAGCAGCACCTGCCAGCATTATTGTGATGCGCATAGGCCAGGAGAGTCGGTTTATAAGATACCCCTGAATTGCAGCGCTCAGTGCATACAGCCCAACTATTGCAAAACAAAATATCTCCATGACCTGTAGCCAGGTGCCACCAATAAAAGGCGTATAGGCGAACAACAACGGTACGAAGTAGAGTGCCTTGGCCATTTTCCAGGATTGCAGACCGGTCTCCATCGGCTTGGATTTGGCGATGGCGGCTGCAGTAAATGCGGTCAGGCAAACCGGTGGTGTGACGTTACTGTCTTGCGAAAGCCAGAAGATAATCATATGTGCAGATAGCAACGCAATGGTTAGTGTTTCCGGAGGTAGCATCTGATCGCGCAACAAATACTTTAATTCAGAAGGGATAGCATCCAGGAGTAACTGGGCTTGCTCAATAGTCATCGCTGCGCCAATCAACTCCAGTTTGTCTGGCATAGCTAACATAAGCACCGCCTTAGCTTCTTCAGTCACCTGCCCTGACGCAATCAGTGTCACAAGCTGGCTATCCGTAATCAGCGCATACAAGGCAGGCGCCGATAAAGTACCCAGAATGATGTACGCCGCGGTCACCGGCAATCCCATGCCAAGCACCAGCGATGCCAGGCCAACGAGTATCAATGCGATCAGCAAACTGCTGCCGGCCCAGTCGGTGATCATCAATGAAAAGGTATTACCTATACCTGCTGTAGCAATCACATTGACAATGAGTCCTACCGCACACAGGAGAATTGCTGTCATGATCATGTTCCGCGAGCCCAGCGCCAGCGCATCCAGAATCGCGACAGGCCCCATTTTATGGGGACCAAACCATGACGAAACAATCACGGCAACTATACTGATCACGGCAGCATAGGTTGGCGTCAGACCCATAACCAGCAATGTAATCAGGACCGCAATGGGAATAAGAAATGCCGGGCCACCTTCACGCAGGACGCTGGCTAGGGATTCCGGTTGATCACTGAACGCCTTAATATTTAAACGTCTGGCCTCTATTCTCACAAAAAAGCCAATTGTGAAAAAGTACAAGATAGCAGGCAATATGCTGACCGCTACTATAGTGGTATATGGGATTTGCGTATAACTTGCCATCACAAATGCGCCTGCACCCATTATGGGTGGCATAAGCTGTCCACCCGTCGAAGCAGCAGCTTCAACACCTGCCGAAAATTTAGGTGTAAATCCGGCCTTTTTCATCAAGGGAATGGTAATTACGCCGGTTGAGGCCGTATTGGCAATCGCCGAACCTGAAATTGTCCCGGTCAATCCCGAAGCAATCACCGCGATAATACCGGGCCCGCCAGTGATGCGCTGGGCAAGACAACGCGCAAAATCGACGATGAAATCCCCTGCGCCGGAACGCAATAAAAATGCACCGAAGAGAATAAACATGAATACGAACGTCGATGAGATGCGGGCGATATTACCGAACAAGCCATCATCACCATAAATACTACGGAACAACAGTGTTTCCAGACTAAGTCCGGTGAATTTAAAGACTCCTTCGATTAATCCGCCCCACCAGGCTACATAACTCAATGAGATTATGATCAGTGCGGGAATGATCCAGCCCGTAGTACGACGAGTAAATTCAAGAGCTGACACGATCAGGAAACAACCACATATCCAGTCAAGGGTTGTGAGCCTGACACCACGCGCATAAATATAGTCTTCTGCTGCAACCATATATATCGCGCAGATCGCAGTAATGATACCGAAAAGCAGGTTAAGGCTGCTGAGCGTAATTGACTGCCGTGATTTCGAAAGAGGATAGACCAATACACAAAGACAGGCAAAGGCAGCGTAGTGTATGGCGTTCTGCCAGAGATTGGAGAGCGAGGGCGCAAGATTAAAATACATATGCGCCAGGGCGATAATAACGCCAAGGATAAATATTGCACGCCCCGCAGCACTCCTGTCGGCATGCAAATCAAATTGCTGCGCAGCTTTTTGATAACTCACTGCAGTTTGTTGTGGCTGACTCGCCATACCAGATGACTAAAAAGTGTATGCCAAAATAAGCCCTGCAGAGCCTATACAGGGCACCGCAGGGCTACAAGCAATAACAATATCAGCCGGATCTATTTCGCAATCAACGAATCAGGAACATTGATACCTGCTTCCTTATAGTAACGTACTGCGCCGGGATGTAACGGCACGGGAAGCCCGGCAAGCGCACGTTCCAGACTCATGGCCTTGGTTGCTTTATGGATACCATTTAGAAATGCAAGATTCTCGTAAATTGTCTTGGTTATCTTATAGACAGCCTCTTCATCAACATCAGCGCGTACTGCAAGAAAATTAGGTTGTGCAATGGTGTTGATATCTTTTGTCTGTCCAGGATAAGTACCTTTCTCAATAACAAAGCGGGTCCACAGTCCCAACCCATTGTCAGCCTGCTTTATTTGTTCATCCGTGAACTCGAGCATCTGGATTTTATCCCCGGCAGATGCCATGACTCGTGTCATTGCGCCGGTGGGTACACCCGCAGGTGTACTAATGGCATCGACCTGACCATTCTGTAGTGCCTCGGCACTCGGTCCATAACCCATGTAGGCAAGATTAAAGTCCGTATCAATATCGATGCCCATATTCTTCATCAGCACGCGATTTGAACCAATGGTGCCGGAATTTTTCTTGCCTAGCGCCGCTTTTTTCCCCTTAAGATTCGCCATATCCGAGATTGTGCCTGTCTTGACAAAATCCTTATCCAGCGTGAATTGTTCGACGTTCTGCCACAGCATGCTGACAGAACGCAGCTGCGTTTGCGGGCCATCCTTTTCTACCGGCCCTTTGCCGTTCCAGGCGTAGTAGCCAAACAATCCCTGTAAGATCGCGAACTGGGTTTCATTTTCGCGTAACAATTTTACATTTTCACCCGAACCTGCCGAATTTATTGCCGACATTCCGATTTTTTGCTTGGGTTGCAACTTGATTTTAACCAGCGTAGCAATGGCAACCCCCACTGGGTAATAAGTACCTCCAGTACTCGCTGTTGCTAACAAGTAGTTGCGTTCTTCAGCGCTTGCCGCTGTTTGCGGCAGGATAAGACTTATTGCGATGAATAATGCTGTAAGTATCTTATGCGGGTGAGTAATTTTAATATACTTCATAACAGACTAACGCCTCCTCGGGTAGTTGTTCCAGTGGCTTTTGATGCCACTTCACACCCTCTGGAGTCTAGCCCATGTCAAATAGCTTTGCGAGAGGCCCAGGCGATAGCCGAGGCTATTACGCTTTCGTTAGGTGGAAATGAAAGCGCCTCAGCAGATTCGTGGTAAGGGGTCATCTTCCAGTTCGTCCAAGAAGCGTTCCCCTCCAAGATCGGTTTCGAGCACGACATGACAGCCTTCGTCTCTCTCAACTTTACCGATAATGGAAGCATCACTACCCTCAGGTAAGTCACGCCAGATAGCGAGCGCTTGATCAGCCTGTATGCTGTCAACAACTGCCACGACTCGCCCCTCACAGGCCAGATAATAAGGATCGTAGCCCAGCATCTCACATACAGAGCGCACTTCGTCACGCACAGGAATAAGGGGTTCGAACAAACGCAGCACATGCTGCGCCGCATGTGCACATTCATGAGCCACAGTCGCCAAGCCACCACGCGTGGGATCACGCATGAACCGCAGTCCCGGCAGCTCACGCAATGCTCGAGTCAACGGCAAGACACTCGCAGCATCGGATTTCAGCTCACCACGCAAGCCGAATTGCTCTCGCGCCAGCATTACAGCAATGCCATGATCACCCACAGTCCCGCTCACCAGAATACTGTCCCCAGGCCGGATCTGATCAAGACCAAGTTTTACGCCCTTAGGTTTGATACCAACACCCGTGGTTGCAAGGTAAATTCCGCCACCCTCACCACGCCGTAGTACCTTGGTATCACCTGCAGCAACCTGCACACCAACCTCATGTGCGGCGGCGGCAAGGGATGTGATGATACGTTCGAGTTGAGCAACCTCCATACCTTCTTCAATAAAAGCGTTAAGGCTCAGATAAAGTGGATCGGCGCCGGAGACGGCAAGATCATTAGTTGTACCATGTACGGCCAAGGAACCAATATTGCCACCCGGAAACTCCATAGGTTGCACGGTAAAACCGTCGGTCGTAAACATCAATTCAGTTTGACCCACTTGTAATGCGACTGCATCGGCCTGAACATCAAGCGCTGGACTTGCCAGCAGCGGCGCGAACAGATCCTCGATCAATTCACGCATGTAACGCCCGCCATTACCGTGTGCCAGCGATATATGTGTGTCTTGTAGTAATCGCCTGGACTGCTTTGCGCTTGTGACGGACATCTTCTAACCTTTATCCCCAGTGTTATCGTTGAACGGCATATTCGACAACCTGCCCAAAGCTGATACCGCCGTCATTGTTGGGAATTTGCTCTGCGAGCTTGACCACGAAACCTTCCAGTGACAGTAGAGCGGCCGCCTGTTCGGTTAATAACCTGTTCTGGAATACTCCTCCCGTGAGACCAACCTGATTAACACCGTGTTCCCTGCGCAGGTATTTCGCCTGTTCCACCAGCGCCTGTGCAAGGCTGGAGTGGAGGGTCGCTGCACGCATATCGGGGTAAATGCGTTCATTCGCCAACCAGGCAACCAGTGGAGACCAGTCTGTGCGCAGCACACCACTGCCATCTTCTTGCAAGGGCAGCCTGACAACATCGCCCTGTTGTTCGTCAGCCAGGGCTTCGAGTTGCATCGGTCCCTGCCCTTCATAACTCGTGCTATGTTTGTGCATGATCAATGCTGTTGCTGCATCAAACAGGCGTCCTACCGCGGAGCTTTGCGGCGAATTGATGCGTTTTTCCCAGGCTTGTTTTATCAGGGTACTCTCTACAGGCGCCTCCCAGGGGTAATCAATCTCCCAACACAATGCGGCTGCACTACGCCAGGGTTCGCGGCCCGCCTTGTCTCCACCGGGCAAGTGAAACGGGCGTATGCTACCCACACGCTCCCATAACCCAGGCCGGCCCAGCAGGGTCTCACCACCCCAGAGTGTGCCATCCCTGCCATACCCGACACCGTCCCAGGCAAACACCAGCCAGTCAAATTCATTAACCGAAGCAGCATCGATATGTTCGCCGACCAGTGCCGATGCATGTGCCTCATGGTGGAAAACCTGACACATGCCCAGACCGCAGGACTTCGCCCAGGCGGTGGTGCGATAGCCCGGGTGCGCATCGCAAACCACCCTTTCAGCTTTCACATCATAAAGGCGCTGTAAATCATCGAGCACTTGTTCAAATACCTTAAGGCTACGCGGTGCATCCATATCACCAATGTGAGGTGAAATCACGACACGGTCATCCCAGGCCAGTGCGATGGTATTTTTTAAATGCCCCCCCACTGCAAGCACCGGTCGCTCGAGCGTTACCGGTAAATTGAGTTCAACAGGCGCATTACCGCGTCCCAGTCGAATTGGCCGCAGCCGTCTGTTAATAGTGCGAAATACCGGGTCATCTGCAGGGCGTTCAATCACTCTGCTGTGATGCAGGCGTAGCCGTGTGACATGCGCAAGCCGTGTATCGACATCCTGATTATCAGTGAGTACCGGCTCTCCACTGATATTGGCAGAGGTCGCGACTAAAGGACCTGCGAAATCTGACAGCAATAAATGGTGCAGTGGACTATATGGCAGCATCACACCTACTTCTTCAAGCCCCGGCGCAATCAGCACTGACAGGCTACAATTGGGTGCTTTGCGCGCCAGTACGATAGGCCGTAGAGGACTGGTAAGCAGGCGGACTTCATCAGGCTTTAGCAAAGCCTGGCTGGCAACGGCAGCAAGGCCATCTTCGCCAGCTAACGGAAACATCACTGCCAAAGGTTTGTCGGGACGTGGTTTAGTAGCTCGCAGTCGTGCAATCGCAACATCATTATGCGCATCACACATCAGGTGATAACCACCGATACCTTTAACGGCGACGATTTCACCTTTACGCAAGGCTATTATGCAGGCTGACAATGCCTTATTAGTCTGCGTGATATTCACACCATCAGACATCACAAAAGTGAGTTGTGGTCCACACTCAGGACAGGCAATCGGTTCAGCGTGGAAGCGGCGGTTCAGCGGGTTTTCATACTCACGCGTGCAATTGCTGCACAGGGGAAAACCCGCCATCGTGGTATTAGGCCGGTCATAGGGTAATGATTTGATTAATGTGTAGCGCGGCCCGCATTGCGTGCAATTGATAAAGGGATACCGATAACGCCTGTCGTCAGGATGCATTAATTCTTCGAGGCACTGATCACACAGAGCATAATCTGGGGGCACCTCAATATGGGATTGCTGTCCGCTGCAACTGGACTCAATGATAAATTCACTCAAACCCTTGCTATCGACCGTGACACAGTTATCGATAACCGGTTTGGCGATTTGCGGCGCATCATGAATCAGCGCCGTGCCAAATGCGTCAAGTGTAGCGGGCTTGCCTTCTGCAGAGACCTCCACCCTGCCGAGTTGATTCTGCACCGATCCTGAAACACCATATTGACACGCCAGGCGGTAAACAAATGGCCGAAAACCAACGCCTTGAACATGACCGGAGATCAACCAGCGGCGAGCCTCTATCGTCTGCCTTATATTTGAAGACGGGTTCATCAACTTACCATTCTGCCACCTGTGACACAGCACGTTCGCGCACTCCTCCAGCCCACCATATCCTGCAAGCGCCTTCATCCGAAACCATGCACGGCCCTATAGGGTTACGCGGTGTGCAGGCGTTACCATAAATACGGCACTCGTTAGGATAAACCTTGCCGAGCACTACACGTGCACAATCACACCCTTGCGGCATTTGTCCTACCCGCTTACGATCAGCATCAGCATAACTCGGTAATTGCTTACGGGCATCATGGGCAGCCAGCGAGTCCTTCAAGGCATAACCGGAGGCAGGAATAATACCGACACCTCGCCAGTTGGCATCGACAACGTTCATGGTTTCCTTGAGCTGTGCCTGCGCCGTTTTATTACCACCGGGTTTAACCACTTCTGAATAACAATTATTGAGGAAGCGCAGTCCGTCCAGTAGTTGCCGCAACGTGGAGTACATGGCGGCAAGTAATGATTCGGGAGTGAAGCCGGCAACCGCAGCCGGCATCTGGTGTTTATCGATAACAAATTGCCACTCCTCAGGACCCATGACCGTAGACACATGGCCTGGTGCAATAAGGGCATCGAAACCAGCCGTCTCGGATTCCAACAACATGGCGACAGCCGGCCATGTGAGGCGCCCTGAGAGCAGGATTAACAAATTGTCCGGTACACCCTCGACCAGCATGGCAGCAACAGGTGCCGTAGTGGTTTCAAAACCGGCCGCGAAAAACACTACCGTGCGGTCAGGGTTAGCATCAGCTATGCGTATCGCCTCTGTAGGCGATGCGATTGGCCTGATATCGGCACCGGCTGCCTTGGCCTGTTGCAGGGAACGGATTTCGCGATGAGGCAAATTAACGGGAACCCGCAGCATGTCGCCGAAGGCCACCAGGATGACGTCTTCCTTTAGCGCCAGCTGCATGGCTTCATACACATCTTCTTCAGGGCAGATACACACGGGACAACCGGGGCCCGGAATCAATTCGATTTGTAGTGGTAAGGCGCCACGTAAACCAGCCATAGTGATCGAACGTTCATGCCCGCCGCAGACATTCATGATACGAACCTTTTCCGGTAACTCCAGGTCCCGTATCTTCTGCAACCATTGTCTGGCGCTAAGCGGCATGACGAGTTACCTGTCAGCCGTGAGAATGTTTAACATGTTGATGTGAATGCGAAACATGGAGCCGCGCGTCCTCGGGTTGTATCGTGGGCCGTTGTGTTTCACCAGCAGTGACCCGCTGACGTTGCTTTTCAATTTCGATATCCAGCCAAGCCAACCAGGTATCCAGTCCATCTGCAGTAGTGGACGACACTGAACACAGTGGCGCATCACTGGCCAGGTGGCGCAGATAACCTTCAGCACGCTGCGGGTCGAAGCCTTGTAAATAAGGCAGCAGGTCGGTCTTGGTAATCATTACCAGATCCGCCGCACGAAATATGACGGGATATTTGGCAGGTTTGTCATCACCTTCCGGTACGGAAAGTAACGTGACATTAAGGTGCTGCCCCAGATCGAAACTGGCCGGGCACACCAGATTACCAACGTTCTCTATGAATAGGATATCAAGGCCATCAAGGCTCATATGATGCAGCGTGTTGTGCACCATGTGTGCATCCAGGTGACAGGCGCTGCCGGTGGTTATCTGTACTGCTTCTATACCTTTGGCGCGGATACGCTCGGCATCGTTCTCAGTTTCGAGATCACCCTCTATTACTGCAATGGAATATTGATCGTGTAGGGCGTCAACTGTGGCCTCAAGCAACGCTGTTTTACCTGCACCGGGCGAAGACATGAGGTTAATTGCCAGGACGCCATGTGTATCAAAATGACTGCGATTGTGTGCGGCCTGATGATCGTTCTCACTCAGCAGATTTTGCAAAACCTCGACACTTTCACGCCCGCTGCGGGTATAGGCATGCTTGCCTTCAGCAGTGACCAGATGTGCATTGCCAGGAGTTATATTACAGCCACAAGTGTCACACATGTTCTTTCTCCTGAACCTTGTAGACAACTAACCAAGGAAGCTCTGATTAATGTATCAACTCGAGACTTGCCAGCAGCAACTCGTCACCACTGATGAGTTGCGCATGCCAGTCACCACATTTCCCGCAGACCAGCCTGTTCGCAGCTGCCTCGGTCTCAGCACCACATCGCTTACAGCGCACGCGTATCGGCAGCTCTTCAATCACCAGTTCTGCGCCATCAGCCAGCGTGCCGAGGCTAGCCACCGTATAGGCCTGCCGCAGTAACTGGCTCTCGACGCCGGACAAAGCTCCGATTTGCAAATATACTTTTTCGATACCACAGGCTTGATACTCGGTGGCCACATTTTCGATCTGTGAGATCAACGCATGACATATCGAAAGCTCGTGCATTAGTGTTTCTCAGATGGCTGCTACGGCGGCATCAGCAGCCAGCATCTCGTCATAAATTTCCCATGCGCTGCTGGCTTCTTGCGGGGTAACCTTCTGGATGGCATAACCGACATGCACCATCACATAATCACCGGCTTCAACAGGGTCATCCTGCAACATAAACAAACTCACATCCCGCTCGATGCCCTTGGCCACACATCGGGCATTGAATCCATCGATGGCTGTAATCTGCATGGGGATAGCCAGGCACATAAGATTTCGTTTCACACCTTTCAATAATCGCCTTGATGACGGCACCCATTTAAGTACATGATCCATAATGAATAATTGACTTGGATCAAGGGTTATTGCGTCAAAATGGTCTTAAATTCGGCCCATGACAGTGAAAGCATGTTAAATCACCACCGGACTGGAGGAATCAAGGTGAAGATGAAATTATTCGCACTATTTACGCTAATTGTGGCGCATGTAGCGTTCGGTGCCGCCGCACAGGCACATGGCCTGGGGCATTCAAGCTCTTTCAGTGGCGTGATGCATTTCTCCCATCATGGCGTTGAGCTGATTATGTTTATCATGACCGTGGTGATGGGTATCCTGCTTATGCAGCTCCGCAGAAAAAAACCATAGAGGGTCTCTACCAGGCACCCTACCCGACGGGTACAGGGTCCTGGTGAATTATGACATCGGCCGTAGGATAAATTTCTTTGATAGCCGCTTCGACTTCATCGCTAATGACATGGGCATTATGTAATGCCGTGTTCTCATCAATTTCCAAATGCAACTGAATAAACTGTGTTTGACCCGACTGTCGCGTACGTAGCTCATGGATGCCATGAACCTCCTTGTGTGAGCAGGCAATATCGCAAATATTTTTCTCTATCTCCGGCGCCAATTGCCGATCCAACAGCATTTGGACCGCTTCGTGCCCGATATGCCAGGCGTGATAGAGGATATAAACAGCAATGCACATACCGAATACCGGGTCAAACCCGTGTTTGCCAAATGCGGCAAGCAATAGCGCAATAATGATACTGATATTAACCAACACGTCCGTTGTGTAATGTAATGAATCAGCCTTGATAGCAAGCGAACCCGTACGCTTGATGACATGCCGTTGAATCAATAACAAGCCCAGTGTCATGATGGTGGAGAACACCATGACAACTATACTGACAGTAATCCCATGCAATGGCGTTGGATGTAACAAGCGCTCGACGGCATGCAGCATTAGAAAAATGGCTGAACCTGCGATGAAAGTGGATTGCCCAAGCCCCGCCAGCGATTCAGCCTTGCCATGGCCGAAACGATGCTCCTCGTCGGCCGGCATCAGAGAATAGCGCACCGCCAAAAGGTTGATGACAGAGGCCACCACATCCATAAGCGAGTCGACAAACGATGCAAGCACACTTACTGAACCACTCAATAACCAGGCGAAAAGTTTGAATGCGATCAGCAGGCTCGCTGTTGCCACAGAGGCAAAAGTCGCCAAGCGTAACAGTTTGGCAGTTTCGGTCTCGCTGACTACGGGTTTCATATAGGTTGATGTGTGATGCCTGAGTCCAGCTATGGTATCAAACCCAGCTCAACAATCATTACTGCGGGTCATAGCGATTCGCAACAAATGTTGTATAATTATTAGCAATGCAATATTTGATATAGCATTAATACTATTAATACAAGAACCATGAAATGATAATACACACGCAATTACCCCTTACTAGAGCCACTGGTTAGCCAATCAATGCCTGAAAACTCGCCAGAGATTATGTCAACAACAGTCGACAGCGCCGCGATTGAACTTGATGCATCACAAATGGTAGCTGCACAGTCTCTACAACAACTCGCCGGCAGGTTGGAACAGCAACAAAGCATGCTTCAACGCCTAGGTACACTGCTGACGAACCGGGAGAACACACCGAGCCAAGGCGTGTATCTCTGGGGCGGTGTCGGCCGCGGCAAGACACTGCTCATGGACCGTTTTTATAATGAATTGTCCGTTGGAAAAAAGATACGCACCCACTTTCACCGCTTGATGCATGCCGTGCACAATGAGCTCAAGAGCTTCAAACATGAGAAAAATCCGTTACAGGCCGTTGCAAAACAATTTGCTACCCGCTACCGGATCATCTGCCTGGATGAATTTCATGCACTGGATATTGGCGACGCAATGATACTATCGGGCCTGCTAAATAGCCTGTTCGCCGAGGGCACTGCACTGGTTACGACCTCGAACAGACACCCTGATGATCTCTATAAAAACGGCTTGCAACGCGCCCGCTTCCTGCCTGCGATCGATTTGATAAAACAATCGATGCAAGTCGTTGAAGTCGATGCTGGCATTGACTACCGCTTGCGTGCATTGAGTACAACACAGGTTTATAACACGCCCCTAGGCGACGCAAGCGAAGCCGTTCTGCAGACGGCATTCGATCGCCTCGTGGGTGCTGCCGGCAGCACACAGCAAGGCATTAAGATTCAGGGGCGTATTATCGATACCCGGCAACATGCAGATGAAGTGGTATGGTTTGAGTTTGCGGATATCTGTGGCGGGCCACGCAGCACCAACGACTACATTGAGGTTGCGCGGTGTTACAATACCGTGCTGATTTCAAACATTCCGGTAATGGAAAACCGTGATGACGAGGCGCGCCGCTTTATCAATCTCATCGATGAGCTCTATGATCGCCGCGTCAAACTATTCGTCTCGGCAGCAGCGCCTATGGATACGCTCTACCGCGGCAAGCGACTGGTGTTTCAGTTTAATCGCACCACCAGCCGACTGCATGAAATGCAAACACGGGAGTATCTGGCGGAAGAACACCGCCCCTGAATGGCGACTCAACGACAATAGCGAGCCATCCATCTATTAATCAATTATCAAACCTGGAGTTCGACATGAAACAAGCTCTACGGGTCACGATTACCGGCGCTGCGGGCAATATTGGTTATGCCCTCGCCTTTCGCATTGCTGCTGGCGATATGTTGGGACCAGATCAACCAGTCATCCTGCAACTTCTCGAGATTGAACCGGCGCTTGCAGCGCTTGAAGGTGTTGTTATGGAACTTAATGATTGCGCCTTTCCCTTGCTGACTGACATCGTTGCAACAACTGACCTTACGACTGGTTTCAAGGATACTGACTATGCATTGCTGGTCGGCTCCCGCCCCCGCGGGCCAGGTATGGAGCGCAAGGACCTGCTGAGTGCCAACGGCGCGATCTTCGCACCGCAAGGTAAAGCGATTAATGACCATGCCTCAAAAGATATCAAGGTACTGATTGTCGGCAACCCAGCTAACACCAATGCCCTGATCGCAGCCGAAAATGCACCGGATCTGGATTCGCGTCAATTCACCTCCATGATGCGGCTCGATCATAATCGCGCCATCAGTCAGATCGCCGAAGAAACCGGCGCTCACGTCAACGACGTGAAAAAGATGATCGTGTGGGGAAACCATTCATCCACCCAGTACCCGGATATCAGCCAGTGTGTCGTTAGAGGTAAGCCCGCGGCAGAATTAGTTGAACAGAAGTGGTATCGGAATGACTTCATTCCCACCGTACAGCAACGTGGCGCTGCAATTATCAAGGCACGCGGCGCCTCTTCGGCTGCTTCAGCAGCTTCAGCAGCCATTGACCATATGCGCAGCTGGGCGCTGGGAACAGCCAAAGGCGACTGGGCCAGTATGGGCATCCCCTCTGACGGGAGTTATGGCATCGCCGAAGGCATCATGTATTCCTACCCCGTGACCTGCAAAAACGGCAAGTACGAAATCGTGCAAGACCTGGAGATCGACGAGTTCAGCCGCGAACGCATGCAAGCCACCGAACAGGAGTTACGCGAAGAACGTGCCGCGGTAGAAGATTTATTGTAACCGCAGTATGGGCTACACATTTCTATCCGAACGCTATCATCGTTCCCGCGTATACCTACTTGAAAGCAAACCGTAGGCGACGCTTTCCTATAGGGATATAGGCGCAGGAGCAGTTACCGAGGAAGCTAAAGCTGAGACGGGAACCCTGTAATATATAGTGCTTTTCTCTGTATCCCCCCGCCTGCGCGGGGATGACAGATAAGATACGCCATCCTCATTACTCTACAGAAGAGTGAGAACCAGAATATCTTCATAAGATGGGCAGCGTAGCGTAACCCATCGTGACTTGATCAAATGTAAGCTGGCGAACAGCCAGCTATCGCCAAACCCACTCTCCTAGTTCTCGCCGTCATACCCGCGCAGGCGGGTATCCAGTCAAAAAAATGTTTCCTTACTCTCTGAATCTCCGTTTACCACAGGGCTGACGACCTTCGTAGGGGGTAAAGCGCAGAAACCCGGCATGACATTATCAAACATGGGCTGCTGGGCCACGGGTGAACTCCTAAGCTACCCTGTTAATGTCTCCCCATCTACCATTCCACTTGCATCTGAAACTGCTCCCGCAATACATTCTTCTGCACTTTTCCCATGCTGTTACGCGGCAATTCATCAACAATAAACACGCGCTTGGCAACTTTATAGTTCGCCAATGACTGTTTTAGTGAACCAATAATATCCTGCTCGGCCAATTCAGCTGAATTTTCAAGCACAACAATGGCAACCACCGCTTCACCAAAGTCAGGATGTGGTAGACCAATTACCGCAGACTCATTCACTCCATCGAGATCATCAATGCACGACTCCACTTCTTTAGGATAAACGTTATAACCGCCGCATATCACCATATCTTTCGAGCGTCCAACGATGGAAATGTAACCGTTATCGGGATTACATTTGGCAATATCGCCGGTCTTGAAAAAACCATCATCGGTAAAATCTTCGGCAGTTTTTTCCGGCATTTGCCAATAGCCTTTAAAAACGTTTTTTCCTTTAACCTGTAACTGCCCCACGCTACCGTCAGTTATCTGTTCACCATGTTCATCAATAATGCGCGCTTCGACACCGGGTAACGGCAAACCCACTGTACCCGGCAAGCGTTCTCCATTAAGCGGATTTGAAGTATTCATGCCGGTTTCCGTCATGCCATAGCGTTCCAGGATGGTATGGCCGGTACGTTCATTAAATTCCTCGAAGGTCTGTTCGAGTAGCGGCGCCGAACCGGAAATAAACAAACGCATATTGCGGCAGCTAACTTTGTTGAAACCGGGATCGGCCAGCAACCGTGTATAGAAAGTCGGCACACCCATGAAGACTGTAGATTCAGGTAATAAGCGAATCACATCAGCGCTATTAAATGTTGGCAGGAAAAACATCTTGCTGCCGTTCAACAAGGCACAATGACAGGCCACAAACAGCCCATGCACATGAAAAATCGGCAAGGCATGCAGTAACACATCACCCTCCCGCCAACCCCAGTAGGCATGCAGCGCTAGTGCGTTTTCAGCCAGATTCTCGTGTGTGAGCATGGCGCCCTTGGGCAGGCCTGTGGTACCAGAGGTATAAAGAATTGCGGCAACATCATGAGGAGCGCATTTCTCTGTTTTGAAATTCGGCTCTGTACCCTCTATTGCATCGACAAAACTGCCGCTGCCATCGGCCTTCAGAGTGTAGAGTTTATCGATACCTGATTTCCTAGAAAGTTCTTTTAAGACTTTGTAATTACTTGAATTACATATGACAGCAGCCGGCTCAGCATTATCCAGGAAATATGCCAGCTCGCGCGCCTGATAAGCAGTGTTTAGCGGCAAATAGATGAATCCCGCACGCAGACAGGCCAGGTATAAAAATAGTGCCTGTGGTGATTTATCAACCTGTACTACAACACGGTCGCCTTTGCAGATACCGACACCGGTTAAAAAACGAGCATAACGTGCTGATTCTTGCCCCACTTCCTTGAAGCTGTAACGCCGTGCCGCAAACGTTTCGATACAACATTGACTGTCATCTTGAGAAAAGCGTTTCTCAAATAGCGTATAAAGATTGGCGTTCATTAGATTTCTATTAAATAAGCGTGATCTTATGCAGCTTGACAAAGTTCTGGGCCGTTACTATAACCGATAATTCATAATTATAAATTCAAAATTACAAGGCTGAATGTGTATAGCAGCTAAACAGGATTTTTCCAGGCATGCCTAGCAAAAAAATCGTCCACATCGCTTTATATGAACAAGTAGCAGACCGTTTACGTCTACGGATTTACGATGGCTCACTGAAACCGGATGAATGGATCGATGAAAAGGCGGTTGCTGATGAATTCGGTATTAGCCGCACGCCACTGCGAGAAGCCCTCAAGGTCCTACACTCCGAGGGACTCGTCGAACTCATACCCAGGCGAGGTTGTTGTGTTAAAAGCCTGGATTTCGATGAGCTTGATGAAATATTTCCGGTGATGGCGGTATTAGAAGGTCTTTGCGCGCGTGAATCAGTCCGTAATTGCACGCCGGATGATATGAGTAATCTTGAAAAAATCCATGCTGAACTTGAACATCATGCACATAACAACGACATCGATGCCTACTACGAACAGAATTTTCTGTTTCATACAGCGGTACAAAACCTCTCAGCCAACCGATGGCTACAACGCATTACAACGGACTTACGTAAAATCATGCGCCTCGCACGTCACCACCAACTCACCGTGCCGGGCCGTTTGCAATCATCAATCAACGAGCATGAACGTATTATGGACGCGTTCCGCAACAAGGATGGAGAACTTGCGGATAAATTAATGCAAGACCACCTGCTAAACCAACAACAGGCACTGAAAAAATTCAGTGAAGAATCAGGTAATGGGACTGCAACTACAAAACAGATAAACAGATAAGGAGGAGTACGATGTTTAGATGTATGAATATATTGTTTCCGTTGGGTCTGGCTGTAGCCTGCCTGACCACAAGTTTTGCTGTGCAAGCTGCCGATATGGAGATGCGTGCCTCGCATCAATGGCCAGGAGGCAAAGGTGATATTCGTGATGAAATGGTGCAAATCATTGCACGGGATATGCAGAATGCTAATCTGGGTGTATCTGTTAAAGTCTATCCAGGAAAGTCATTGTTTAAGCCCAAAGAGCAATGGGCCGCAATGGTTGATGGGAACCTCGATATAACAGCATTCCCCCTGGCGTATGCCGGCGGCCGCCATCCCGAGTTCAACCTCACATTGATGCCGGGCCTGGTGAAGAATCATGATCATGCGTCCCGCCTGAACAACTCAGAATTCATGCGACGTGTTAAGAAGATCATGAATGACGCCGGCGTCATGGTACTGGCCGATACCTGGCTGGCAGGTGGTTTTGTCTCCACCAAGGACTGCATCCTGGAGCCGGATGATGTCAAAGGCATGCAGTTTCGTGCTGCCGGCAAGGCCTTCAATCAAATGTTGGCTGGCGCGGGTGCATCTATTGCCTCCATGCCCAGCTCCGAGATCTATTCGGCACTGCAAACCGGCGTTCTCGATGGTGCTAACACCAGCTCCGCCAGCCTGGTTTCGTATCGCATCTATGAGCAGGTGAAATGCCTGACCGCACCGGGTGACCATGCCCTATGGGTCATGTACGAGCCGATCCTGATGGCCAAGAAGAGCTTTGACAAGCTCAGCATGGATCAAAAACTGGCTCTGATGAAGGCGGCGGGCAAAGCCGAGCAGTATGCCTATGCAAAAGCCAAGGTCACCGACGATGTACTGGTCGAAACCTACAAGAAAAACGGCGTCAAGGTCGTAACCATGACGGCTGAGCAAGCCGCAAAATGGCGCGCTATCGCCGACACGACGTCATACAAGTCGTTTGCTGAAAAAGTCAAAGGCGGTAAAGAACTGCTTGATCTTGCACTGAGCGTTGAATAAACAGCTAGCGAGTCATAACTGTCCCCTCTCCCAGCTTGGGAGAAGGGGACTTCATGAGTAACATCATTCTTGAAATCAATATCTAAGGATTTGTGTTATTCCTGTCTACTTAATAATTACCAGCGTTCTCACGCTTCGCCGTGGGAACGGGAATGCCGTATAACTCTCCATCATCCCCGGGTGACAAGAACAGGGACGCAGAAGATAAGAGGAAATGAAGAAATCAGTTGACAACGACTGCTTGGATGCAAGTGATAGAGCATCGCGCTGTGATGAGCTGAAGGCGAACATTTTCATCCGTACGGTATGCATGCTCTCGAAACTATGCGGGATTGTTGCAGCACTGATGTTATTGATTTCAGTGGTGGTCGTTTGTCACATGGTAATAGTGCGTTATGTACTTCAGGAGTCCTCTTACTGGCAGACCGAATTTGTCACCTATATGTTGATTGCGGCGACCTTCATCGGCAGCCCCTATGTATTATTGACACGCGGTCATGTGAATGTCGATCTGTTACCCATGTACCTCGGTCCGCGTGCCCGTTTCTACCTCGCCCTATTCGCCTACCTGGTTTCATTTATCTTTTGCCTGACTGTCGCCTGGTTTGGTGCCCTGCAGTGGTACAAGAGCTGGGACAACCGCTGGTATTCCGACACCATCTGGGAAGTGCGCCTGTGGATTCCCTACATGGCAATGCCGATCGGTTTTACAGTGCTGTCATTGCAGTATGTCGTTGACATCATCAGCTTATTGACCGGACGCGAAGCACCTTTCAACATCCACGCGGAAGAAGGAGATTGACAGCACATGTCACCGTTAGTTGAAGGCATTATCGTCGCAATCGTGCTCATCCTGATGCTGCTCTCCGGTGCACCGGTAGCCTTCGCGCTGGGCTCGGTTGCCCTGTTCTTTTTGCTGATTCACAGCGGACCTCATGGCTTGACCGTGGTTGCCGATACCCTGTTCGGCGGTCTGGATGAATTCGCACTGCTTTCGATCCCGATGTTTATCCTCATGGGTGCTGCCGTGGCGGCGTCGCGCGCCGGTAGCGACCTGTACGAAGCCCTGGAACGTTGGTTTTACCGGGTACCCGGTGGTCTGTTGATTTCCAATATCGGCGCCTGCGGCATCTTTGCAGCGCTAACAGGTTCATCACCGGCCACCTGTGCTGCCATCGGCAAGATGGGTATACCGGAGATGCAGAAGCGTGGCTATCCCGATAGCCTGGCCACTGGAGCCATTGCAGCCGGTGGCACACTCGGGATATTGATCCCGCCCAGTATCACCATGATTGTTTACGGCATTGCCACTGAGACCTCAATTGGCCGTTTGTTCATCGCCGGCCTGTTACCTGGTGTAATGCTGGTCGCCTTATTTATGGCCTGGTCATTATTCTATGCCAGCAAAAAAGGCTATCGTTTTGTTGACCCGGATACCTATTATTCACTGGCGGATAAACTCAGGATATTGCCTAAGATCATCCCCTTCCTGGTCATCATCGCGCTGGTGTTGTGGGCCTTGTATGGCGGCGTCGCCACACCATCCGAAGCGGCCGGTGTCGGCGCGATGTTCTGCATCCTGCTGGTGGTGATGATTTACAAGGTCTGGCGACCCAAAGCGCTGTGGGAAATCCTGCGCACCGCAACTCGCGAATCGGTGATGATCATGATGATCATCGGTACCTCGGCTTTGTTCAGTTACATGATGTCGACCCTGTACATCACCCAGTCCATTGCCGAGTGGATCGCAATGCTGGATGTCAACCGCTGGGTACTCCTGCTATGTATCAACCTGTTCCTGCTGGTTGCCGGATTTTTCCTGCCACCCGTGGCTGTGATCATTATGACGGCACCCATTATCGTACCCATCATTATCGCAGCAGGATTCGATCCGATCTGGTTCGGCGTCGTGTTGACTATCAATATGGAGATCGGCTTGATCACACCGCCGGTAGGACTCAATCTTTATGTCATCAACGGCATCGTGCCTGATGTCAAATTGCCAACCATCCTATGGGGCGCTCTGCCCTTTATGCTGTGCATGGTATTTGGCATCATACTGCTGTGCCTGTTTCCTGAAATCGCAACCTGGTTACCCGAGCATTTGATGGGAAGACAACGTTAGATGGAAGCACACTGGCTGGAACGTTTTCTGGAGTCTGTTGCCGAGAAAGGTCGCGAACTTCTGCACCTGGGAACGGATAGCGGAGGTGAACCGGCAATCGTCGAGCTTTGTCGTGCATTACTATCCAGCCGTGGTGAAGCCTCGGGTACAGCCTTGTCGAGCGAGGTGTTGCGACGTTATCAGGCCATGAGTGCAGCAGAAAGGCAGAATTTCTTCGAAATGCTTGTCGACGAATTCAGCCCTGATCCGGAAAGTATTCGTGCAGCGGCGGATGATTATCTTGCTTCGGGTGACATGCAGGCATTCCTTAAACTCAATACCGTGGTCGAGCCACCCCGGCAAGAGCTATTTCGCCGCATGAACATGGCGCCGGGAGCAACCGCTACACTGGTCGCGATGCGCGCAGAACTCAAACCTCTGGTGAGACAACAACCTCGGCTGGCCGCGGTGGAAGCCGACCTCAAGCACCTGTTGTCGTCGTGGTTTAACCGTGGCTTTCTGGAACTGAAAAGAATCGATTGGCACAGCCCGGCGCAAATTCTGGAGAAAATCATTCATAGCGACACCGTGCAGGAAATCCGCGGCTGGGATGATTTGCGACGCAGACTGGCACCGGACCGGCGCTGTTTTGCCTTTTTTCACCCCGCCATGCCCAATGAGCCACTCGTCTTCCTCGAAGTGGCATTGGTAAAAGGTATAGCCAGTCAGGCTCAGCCATTGCTCGACATCAATTCCCCTGTTCTTGATCCACGTGAAGCCGATACCGCAATGTTCTACTCCATCAATAACACGCAACCGGGTCTACTGGGATTGTCATTTGGTAATTTCCTGATCAAACAGGTACAGGAGGACCTGATCAGCGAACTACCCAACCTGAATATTTTCTCCACCCTGTCTCCCGTCCCTGGTTTTGCCAAAACCCTGCAAACAGCGGCGCACAATAAACACAACGAATTTACAAAAGCGCGCCTGGAAGGCCTGCTGCAGGATTACCAGGAAGGACTCGTCAAGGCAACGGGTATTGACGATCCATGCCAGGCATTACTCAACCTCCTGGAAGTACCGGCCCTGTCGAAAGAATCTGAAATGCTTAACGATATCCTTGCGCGCCTGGTATTGGCCTATCTCACATTACTGCCCTGTGACAGCAAGACCTTCAACCGGGTGGCCGCGTTTCATCTTGCCAATGGCGCACGGCTGGAACGTATCAATGTATTTGCCGATCTGTCAGCACAACGGCTACAGGATTCCTATGGTGTTATGGTCAACTACCGCTATGATCCGGATGAGATCATTGCCAACCATGAACACTTTGTCGAAAGAAACGAGATACAGTTATCAGCTTTGCTATCCAAGCAGTATCAGAAAATTGCGGCTCTGTGGCGCAATTTTTCAACAGCTGCATGAAGCTGTTTTAATTTAATCCAGTTATCACTATAACTGTCATTCCCGCGTAGGCGGGAATCTAGTTTTACAAGGACAGCCCTTCTGGACATAACCCTTCTTATCCTGGCAGGCGCACTTGCCGGTACCGCAGCCGGACTGTTAGGCATCGGCGGCGGCGTAATCATCGTCCCTGTATTGGTATTCATTTTCCAACGACAAGGCGTATCCTCTGATGTCATCATACACGTCGCCATCGGCACTTCGCTGGCGACCATCATCTTTACTTCAATATCTTCGATGCGCGCACACCACAGACGTGGCGCGATCAGGTGGCCGTTGTTTATACGAATTGCAATTGGACTTCTTATTGGCGGCCCGCTTGGGGCTTTGATTGCAGACTTTCTACCGGGTGACCAATTGCGGGTGCTGTTTGCCCTGTTCGTGTTATTCGTGGCAGCACAAATGGCGACACGTCGCAGCACCAAGGCGCACCGCACATTGCCCGGTGCTGCAGGTTTGATGACGGCCGGAACCTTCATCGGCATGGTTTCAAGCCTGTTCGGTGTCGGTGGCGGCGCAATGACGGTCCCCTACCTAACCTGGTGCAGCGTCAAGGTACACGAAGCCGTCGCAACCGCCGCAGCCGGCGGCCTGCCCATCGCACTCACAGGAACCATCACCTACATCATCACTGGCTTAACTAAATCCGGCCTACCACCCCTGAGCCTGGGTTATATCAACCTGCCCGCATTTGCGGGCATCGTCGTGGCAAGCACCCTGTTCGCTCCACTGGGTGCAAAGATTGCACATAAACTTCCCGAGAAAACCTTACGCCGCGTGTTTGCGGTGTTTTTGCTTGTTGTAGGGGTGAGGATGCTGATTGTGTAAAACACATAATTAATATGTCCATGTCAGTCCCCTTTCATACAGCGCGTTGATGGCTCAGCCATCTCGACACATCTCGACCTCGGTTAATCGTTGCTATAAGGCCATTTCCTCGCCTCAATGTGCTGAAAATCAGCCAGATATCCTCAAGTTCGATGCTAACCAGTCGATACCTTTAAGTAGACACGTGTTCATTAAAGATTCGAGGTGAGAATTATGGCTTCTGTATGGATGAGGGCCTGTTGGCTGCTGGTTCTGTCAAACATTTTAGTAACAGCAAACGCCAAGGAGGTACTGATTGGTGGTTCGGGTACTGATATTGCCACCATGCGTATCATGGCTCAGAGTTTTACCGCACACTACCCGGATATCGAGATCAAAGTGCTACCCAGCCTCGGCAGTGGTGGGGGCATCAAGGCCGTGGCCAGGGGTAGCCTGCACATAGGCATATCCTCAAGAGCACTTAAGCCGAAAGAACACAAATACCCGGTGAGCGGCCATCTCTATGCGCGTACCGCCCTGGTATTCGCGACCCAACAGAGCAATAGCGCCGACGCTATCCGTTCCGACATAATATTTGACGTCATGTCGGGCAAAAAACACTACTGGCCGGGAGGAGAACTCATCCGACTGGTGCTCAGGCCTCCAACCGATTCGGACACACTACTGCTAAAACAGAATTATGTTCAGTTGGATCAGGCGCTGGCAAAGGCCTATCAAACACGTGGCATCCCGGTGGCTCGAACCGATCAGGATGCCGCCAAGGCCCTTGAGACAATCAAGGGTAGCCTGGGAACGTCCACATTAGCCCTTATTATGGGAGAGGGTCGCGCCCTCAAAGCCCTGACCCTGGATGATGTGGCGCCAACAACCGAGAACCTGGCCAATGGCAGCTATGCCATGAGTAAGGAACTTTATCTGGTGCTTCCAGAGAAACCGGATGCGGACGCCCTAAAATTTGTCCACTTTGTTAACTCGGCTCAGGGAGCTCAGATATTAAAGGAAACAGGTCATCTACCACTTCCATTCACACTGTACTGATTTATGTTGGAGCAATCCAGTCAGCGTCTTGAGCGTATCGCCAACCTGACCTCGTTGGCGGTCGCTGCGCTATTTGCTGTGACCATCCCGCTAGGATATTTCGTTGTTGACTATAGCCACACACATCAATTGTTACAGGAACAGGCCGATGTCGCCGCAGATACCATCTCGGAGATGATCTATCAGCAACCGGAATTCTGGGCCTATCAAGAGCACCGCTTAATCGATGCCCTGTCTATATCGAACTGGCTACGCACATCGAGAAATTATACAGTGCTCGACACACAGCTAGAAGCGATAGTAGAGGTCGGGCAGACAATTTCAACACCCCGTATGACAGCGAGTGCAGAGTTGACCGACGGTGAGAATATCGTCGGCTCTATTCGAGTCACCACAAGTATGAAAACCATGTTGCGCACCACTGCGCTAGTCAGCCTTGCGGGTGTTCTTGCAGCCTGGCTAATACACTATTTGTTGAAGGTCTTACCCTTCGCCACCTTGAAAAAGGTAATAAATTCGCTCGATCAGTCTAAGCAGAGTTTACACTCGGAGATCGAAGCAAAACAAAGCGCTTTAGAGGAAGCAACAGTTCTGAGTAAGCGCCTGCGTCACCAGGCGACGCACGACTCCCTCACCAACCTCCCTAATCGTGCATATTTTTACCAACGCGCTACAGCGGCTATTGAAAATGCCAGGGCAGGTGATAAATTTGCTGTACTGTTACTCGATCTAAATCGCTTCAAGGAAATCAATGACAGCCTAGGCCATCAAGCCGGAGATGCGGCGTTGATAGAGGTGGCATTAAGAATACACCAGGCATTGGATGAGGACGCCTTTTTAGCCAGATTAGGTGGTGATGAGTTTGCCATTCTGCTGACAATGCATGACAGCACATACGTCAGGTGCGTCTGCGAGAAGATCAATAGTAAATTACAACACCATATGGTTTTAGACGGCTATCACATCGCGGCACAAGCCAGCATTGGCGTGGCGTGCTATCCACAACATGCTGATACCCTCAGTGGACTGATGCGCCGTGCTGATATAGCCATGTACCAGGCCAAGGCCAGCGGTGGGTTGTTCTGCTTTTATGAAGAATCATTTGATGTCAACAGTCCCAGTCGCCTGACACTGACTGCAGACCTTCGACAGGCGCTTGATAAAGGCGAATTGTATCTTCAGTATCAGCCGAAGGTGGTCCTGGATTCCGATAAGTTAGTAGGTGTGGAAGCGTTACTACGCTGGAAGCATTACAAACATGGTTTCATCGCACCAGACGTATTTATTCCACTGGCTGAAGCGAGTGGCATGATCAATGACCTGAGCAATATGGTACTGCGAATGGCCGCACAGCAATTGTCAGCATGGAAGAATCAAGGCATTGATATCAATGTTGCCGTAAATATCTCAGCGCGTAATCTACAAGATGACAACCTGGTACCTTACATAAAGACACTGGCCGGCGAATATGGTGTCGCCCCTTCTGAACTGACACTGGAGATCACCGAAAGCAATATTATGATTGACCCAGACAAGGCCCAGCAACAAATTCTTTCCCTGTCCAAATGGGGAGTGAGAATTGCTGTGGATGATTACGGTACCGGCTATTCCTCACTGGCTTATCTTAAGCGATTAGCAGTAAATGAGCTGAAGATTGACAAGTCCTTTGTCTTGAATATGTTAGATAATGCGGAAGACCGTGTGATTGTCCGTTCAACCATCGAACTTGCGCATAACCTGGGCATGTCCGTAGTGGCAGAAGGTATAGAGAATCAGGGCGCGGCCAATCTGTTGCGCGAGTTTGGCTGTGAGCTGGGACAAGGCTACCACTATTACCGCCCAATGAATGCGGACAAACTAACAACATACCTGCTAGAGGAAACCTGTACGCCGGATGTCTCTTTGAACTGCGGGTAATGGATTACAACTAAGCTTACACTGCATGCACAACATTTAGAAAAAGTCCCGCAATACTTTAAGTTCTCGCAACTTCCACAACCGGGAACCACCCCATCACATTCTCGGAGGCCATAGAGCTCAGCTGGCACGCGCCTCAACTTGCAGCTCAGTAATCCGCTTAGCAGCTTCTTCAATCACCTCGATACCGGCCCCTTCCTTATAGGCGTGTTCACTGATATAACGCCGCCAGGCTTTGGCACCGGGCAGGCCCTGGAACAGGCCTATCATGTGGCGGGTGATGTGTTTTAGGTAGATGCCTTCACTAAGTTGAGTTTCGATATACGGCAGGTAGTTTTGCAGTATGTCAAAGCGTGTTGGGATGTCGTGCTCGTCGTTGTAGATGAGACGGTCGACTTCGGCTAACAGGTAGGGGTTACTGTAGGCTTCGCGGCCGAGCATGACACCGTCAACGTGTTGCAGGTGTTGTTGTGTTTCGTGCAGGGTTTTGATACCGCCGTTGATGATGATCTTCAGGTGCGGGAAATCGCGTTTTAACTGGTAGACCACATCGTAACGTAATGGTGGCACGTCGCGGTTTTCCCTGGGGCTGAGTCCTTTCAACCAGGCCTTGCGCGCGTGGATGATGAAGGTGTTGCACCCAGCGGCTTCTACCTTGTTGACGAATTCAAGCAATTCCCCGTAAGAGTCTTGTGCATCGATGCCGATGCGTGACTTGACGGTGACGGGGATGGTAACCGCTGCATTCATGCGTGCGACACATTCGGCAACCAGATCAGGGTTAGCCATGAGGCAGGCGCCGAATTGTCCGGATTGCACGCGGTCGCTGGGGCAACCGACATTGATATTCACTTCATCATAACCGGCATCTTGCGCGAATTTGGCGCAGGTGCCCATGTCACGGGGTTCTGAGCCGCCTATCTGCAAGGCAACCGGGTGTTCGCTTTGGTTGTATTTCAGGAAACGTTCGCGGTCACCGTGGATCAACGCGCCGGTGGTGATCATTTCGGTATACAGCACGCTCTGGCGCGTGATCAGGCGCAGCAGATGACGGAAATGCCTGTCGGTGCAGTCCATCATCGGAGCGATTGTAAAACGGCGATCAATCATAAGAATTACACGATGACTTAATGGGCGTAACGTTTACTCAGGTAATCGAACATCGCACTCACGCCCATCGCCTCGCCACCTTTGGGGCGCCCTGCCCGGTTGCGGGCATTCCAGGCCATGACGTCGATATGCACCCACTCGATATCGGCGGGTACAAATTCCTGCAGGAAGAGTGCTGCAGTAATCGAGCCACCAAAGGGATCCGTGGCCGCGTTCTTGATATCCGCGATTTGGCTGTTAAGCATGTAACAGTAGGGTTTATGCAGTGGCATGCGCCACAATGGGTCATATACATGCTCGGCGGACTCAATAATGCCTCGGGATACGGTGTCTGAATTACAGAACAATGCAGGCACTTCGGTGCCCAGCGCGACACGCGCGGCACCGGTCAGGGTGGCGAAATCTATAATCAGTTCGGGCTTTTTATCGGCGGCTTCGGTCAAGGCATCACAGAGCACCAGCCGGCCTTCGGCATCGGTATTATCAATTTCGATACTGGTGCCCTTGCGTGAGGTGACAATATCGCCCGGACGGAAGGCATCTCCGGAGATGGCATTATCAACGGCCGGGATCAACACGCGCAGGTTCACGGGTAATTGCTGCGCCATGATCATCCGTGCCAACCCTAGCACATGTGCCGCACCGCCCATGTCTTTTTTCATGTAGCGCATGCCAACGGCGGGTTTAATATCCAGGCCGCCGGTGTCAAAGCACACACCCTTGCCGACCAGGGTGATTCTGGGATGCCCGGCATCCCCCCATTGCACATCGATGAGTTGCGGCGCATGATCACTGGCGCGGCCGACGGCATGGATTACCGGATAATTATCCAGCAACAGTTGCTCACCCGCCGTGAGCGTGCAGGTCGCCGCGTATTTCTCCGCCAATTGCTGCGCAGCCTCGGCGAGATGCTGGGGCATCATGTCTGCTGCCGGGGTATTGATGAGATCACGGACCTGCGAGATAGCCTCCACCTGGTAAGCAATCGCTCCAGCATCGAGGCTAGGATCCATCACCAGCTTGCCTACTGCCCGGTCATTATTAGCCTTGTAACGATCGAAGCGGTAACACCCCAACCCCCAAGCCTGGGTGGCAAGCCCAAGTTGCGCGGCACTCCAGTCCGTCTGTAGTGTGTAATTTCCCGCAGGCAGTTTTGTCGGCAATGCACCAACCACCCACGGATCGAATGGATTATCAACGCCCAGCAGCACCATCGCGATGTCGCCCTCCGGATCGGGCACCAGGCATGTCGTCTCAACCTTGGCAGTAAATTTGTTCGTTGTAACCCATTTCTTAACATACGGACTTTGCCCCTGCACCCAGGGTTTCAGTTCGTCCGCTGTCAAGGGTATGACGGGAGTCGCGTCAGCATCAGCCGACTCGATGAAACACTCAAGCATAATCTCTCCAAACCCCCTTACTATTTAGGGGCGTATGTTACTGTATTCAAGGCATGAAGTGTGAAATGGGATGCATACCCTGTGCTAGAATGCACCATTCAATTCATCTGAAAACCTTACCCGTATTACTGCTAACACATTGCACCTTATGACCGCTGCGCTTTCTATCCAAAATCTAAGTAAAACCTACAAAAACGGCTTTACCGCTCTCAAGGGCATCGATCTTGAAGTACAACAAGGCGATTTCTTTGCGCTGCTGGGGCCTAATGGCGCGGGCAAATCAACCACCATCGGCATTATCAGCTCTCTGATTAACAAGACCACAGGTAAAGTAGCTATCTTTGGGCATGATACCGATACCGAATTCTCCACCGCCAAGACCTATTTAGGACTGGTACCACAGGAATTCAACTTCAACGTGTTCGAGCCGGTCGGCGAGATCGTAATCAATCAAGCCGGGTATTATGGTATCGACCGCCACACGGCACGCAAATCGGCAGAATACTACCTCAAGCAACTCGGTTTATGGGACAAGCGCCATGATCAGGCGCGTAATCTTTCCGGTGGCATGAAACGTCGCCTGATGATTGCACGTTCACTGGTGCACCACCCAAAATTATTGATCCTCGATGAGCCGACGGCGGGTGTTGATATCGAGATCCGCCGCTCGATGTGGGATTTCCTGCGCAAGATCAATGCCGATGGTACGACCATCATTCTAACGACGCATTATCTTGAAGAGGCTGAGAGCCTGTGCCGCAACATCGCCATTATCGATAGAGGAAATCTGATTGAAAACACCAGTATGCGCGAACTGCTTGCCCGGTTAAATGTTGAAACGTTCATTTTGTATCTCAAGAATCCCGTGCGAGAGTTGCCTTCACTACACTGCAAAAATGTGCATCAAGTTGATGAAACCACTCTTGAGGTCTCGGTTTCCAAGGAAAAAAACCTCAATGAATTGTTCAATGACTTCACAAAATGCGGCATCGAAATATTGAGCATGAAAAACAAGACCAACCGCCTGGAAGAACTGTTCATGCAAATGGTTGAAAACGGCGATGCCGTGGCAGGTGATCTGGCATGACCCTGCAGCAGCAATACACCGCTTTCAAGACCATAATGATCAGGGAGTTCCTGAGGTTTATAAGAATCTGGGTACAGACGGTACTGCCACCTGCGATCATCACGGCGCTTTATTTCATCATTTTCGGTAAGCTGATTGGCTCACAGATAGGGCCGATTGATGGCTACAGTTATATGGAATACATAGTACCTGGATTGATCATGCTGTCCATCATTACCAATTCCTACGCCAATGTCGTGTCCTCGTTTTACGGTTCAAAATTCCAGCACAATATCGAAGAAATGCTGGTTTCACCGGTGCCCAACTATATTATCATTTTGGGATTCACTAGCGGTGGCGTGGCACGCGGACTATTGGTTGGTTGTATTGTGTTTCTGGTGTCACTACTTTTTACAGACCTGCATATACATAATCTATTCGTAACCGCCAGCGTCATACTGCTGACATCAATCCTGTTTTCACTTTCGGGGTTAATCAATGGCGTGTTCGCCAGGAGTTTTGATGATATCTCGATTATTCCGACCTTCGTACTGACACCGCTGACCTATCTTGGCGGCGTGTTTTATTCGATCAAAATGTTGTCTGATTTCTGGCAGGACATTTCATTAATCAATCCGATTCTCTATATGGTGAATGCCTTCAGGTACGGGATATTGGGGATAACGGATATTAACCTGGCTGTATCGTTCAGCATTATTCTGGGTTTTATCATCATACTTTTCAGCGTGTGTCTCTATCTATTAAATAGGGGTGTAGGTATTCGCACTTAGATATACGGATCGCGCACTATGAGTTCTTAGTATGTAAGTTGGTAATCTTTCCGTTTTCTATCGAAACAGTATCATTCAGCAACTTAGCGGCATCACTTTGGTTGAGCATCTCTCCCCCATTCTCGCAAAATTGCAATTTACAACGCCCAATTTTAATGACATCACCATCTCTAAGTTGGTGTTTCCTGCTTATGCGTTCGCTATTTACAATAGTCCCATTTGTGCTATTTATATCTTCGATATAGACATTAGCTTGTTCTATCATAACTTTTGCGTGGTGCCCACTAACTGAGATATCATCAAGCATGATGTCATTGCCAGGCATACGACCTATGTTAGTTTGATCTCCTAATATCGAGTGTGATTTCAAATCGTTACCAGCTCGCACATGGATTAGTTTAGGAGCATTCTGGTTTTTCTTATCTGCTTGCCTTCTCCTTGGTGCACCGCTGGATGAATTATGAGCGCGTTCGCTATAAGGCAACCAACCGAGCTCAGAGATAGCTTCTTCAATAATGCCTGGAGTAATGATTTTCGAATCATCTACAAATGCTGAGATAAGTGCAGTATCACACAAAGCGTTTATTAGCCGAGGAATACCTCCGGAATAACGGTAGATCAATTCTATTGATGCATTTGAAAATGGGCTGCGTTTTTTACGCCCAGCAATTGTTAATCTGTGTTTTATGTAGGTGCGTGTCTCAATTTCAGACAATGGCTCGAGATGAAACCTGAATCGTATCCGCTGAGCAAGCTGATCCATACTCGGAGAATCAAGTGTTTCTTTTAGCTCGGGTTGTCCTGCTAGGATAAGATTAAGTATTTTTTCTTTCTTTATCTCAAGGCCTGTCAGTAAACGTATCTCTTCGAGTACACGGGGGCTCAAATTTTGCGCTTCATCGATGATTAACAGAATTTGGTTGCCTTTCTCGTGATTCTCCAGCAGAAAATGATTCAGTATATTCAGTAATTCGACTTTATTTGTACTATAGGTTTCCACACCAAACTCGGACAACACTGCCTGTAGGAATTCGACCTCGTTGAGTTGAGTTTGGTGTAGCTTAGCGACTATTACGTTATCGTCGAGCTGACTAATCAGGGCTTCAATCAGAGTGCTCTTACCAGAGCCTACTCCGCCAGTGATAACCGCGAAA
>CAMYKB010000027.1 GCA_947258875.1 uncultured Gammaproteobacteria bacterium
ATCTAGAATTCATCGATTCTGAGACAGTCGACTTAAGCTTCTGGAAGCGAATTAAGTAAGATGCCTAACAACCACATAAACTCGGACAATTTTTTCAGCGGGCTTAATCGCCCACTGAAAAAATTTCCGGTTATGTAGTCGTCAGGCATTCCCAGTGTATTAAAGTCAAGGAAAATGATGATTTTTTTATTCAGTTCGGCATTCGTTTTTGTTGTTACTGCTTTGCTGATCGCGTTCGTCTATCTAGCTCCCGCACGCGCAGTAGAAGCTGCGCTCAATACCACGCGTAAGCAGTCTGGTCTTATCCGTAAAGAAAACACACTGCCAAATGGACTGCGCTATGTCTACCTGGAGGGCGGCCAAGGTGAGCCACTGATGTTGCTGCATGGTTTTGGCGGAAATAAAGATACTTTCACGCGCGTTTCACGTTTTCTTGTTAAACGATACAGAGTGATTATTCCGGACATCATTGGATTTGGTGAATCAGCACACCCATTTCAAGCGGACTATTCGCCATCAACCCAAGTTGAACGGCTACGGGCATTATCACAGGCGTTGAATCTGAAGAGTTTTCACCTCGGCGGTAATTCAATGGGTGGACAGATCGCTTTGCTCTACACAGCACTGTATCCAGCTGAAGTAAACAGCCTTTGGCTGTTGAGTCCTGCCGGGGTATGGAGTGTGCCAAAAAGTGATGTATTGAAAGAGGTTACCGAATCAGGCCACAATGCATTGATCGCCACAAATGAGAAAGAATTTAAGGAGGTAATGGCGCTTGGAATGAGCAGGCCCCCATTTATCCCCGAGCCGATGTTGAAGGTTCTGGCGCAGGAGCGCATTCAGAATGCCGCCCTGGAAAAGCGTATCTTCCGGAAAATATTGGATCACTCGGTCGAAGATCAGATTAGCGGCATGGAGACACCCACTTTAATCATGTTCGGAAGTCGGGATCGCGTCATTCCTGTCGAAACAGCTAATGTTCTTAGCAAGCTGCTACCTAACTCCAAGGTTGTGTTTGTACAGAACGCCGGTCATGTGCCAATGTTTGAGAAGCCACGGCAATGCGCAAACGACTACGTGTCGTTTCGTGAGTCCATGTTTGAAGGGCAGAGTAATGCCTAACAACACGTTGAACACCGACACACAAAAGCGGTGCTTCGCATCTTTTTTGCTCGCGGGTTAACGCGAACGTTAAGTGCATAATCACCATCAACCTTAGAGGTAATCATGAGTCCGAAAGCTGAATTAAAGTCTTTGGTACTAAATCCTGATGATGGTCGTTCTTACCGCATGGGCCGAATGTCTGCGGTCTTCAAAGCAGATCTTGAAGAAACAAATTCGACTCTATCCGTATCTGAGTGGTGGCTAGAACCAAATACAGAAGGACCGCATATTCACAAACATCCAGAAACTCATCTTTTCTATGTAATTGAAGGAAATCTGGCGGTTTATCTCCAAGGCAAAAATTGGTTTGAGGCAGAGAAAGGCTCGTACATTTATATCCCTGGTGGAACAGAACATGGTTTTGAAAATCGAAGTGATAGCACCGTCGGTTTTATGTCTATCAACACACCAGGTGGATTTGAAGAAAGTATTCCCCATATTGTGCATTATTTCGAAGAGAATCCACTTGGCGATGCAAAAACGAGCACTTAGCAAACGGGTCAACTTGACGACAAAAGCAGTGTGAAGCGAAGCGGAACACTGCTTTTGTCGTCAAGTTACCGTAGTCATTAGGCTCAAACCAGAAGGGGCTATCAATACAAATGAAGCAGATCAGCGTCATCAATTTTATAGAAGCGCCTGAGGGGATGGGCACAATAGCTACGTCGATTATTTCCGAAGGCAAAGTTGCTTTGTAAGTTCTGCGTTTTACAAATCGGTAGAAAAAGATCAAAAAAATTATGTAAACATAGTGGTATGGAACTCGATCGAGGGTTTTAATAAAGTTGTGAATTCTGGATTCAAAAATGACCAAGGAATAAATACAAATAGCATGAAGGTGCTTGGAAAGCGGTTTCCTGAACCAATATTAGTGTCGCCTGGCCGATATGAAATTATCAGCAACTAATGAGCCTATCAACGCCATCAGCTCAGACTACCCACAAAAGCTGACGTTTTTGCGGTTGGCTAATCCTTAACGTTAGAAACCGTAATAACATAGGAGCTGAAATTGAAGTATTACATTTTCTTACTGACTGCTTATTTAGGCTCAGTAGGTTGTAGTGAAGAGCCAACAACTGCTCAGCTAGCAATTGTTGACCAATTAATACAAAAACAGATAGATATTCCATATGAAGATCCAAACTGGGGGCTTGCGGAAGATTACTTATTAAAGAATGGCGAGACCGTTAATGACGCAGCTAAGAGGAACAAAAGGTTATATACTGATGTTCATGAGTTTCTCATTAAATTAAAAGATAAACCGTATGAGGATAAAGAGATTTGGGCTATCAACATGCTAGAAGCACAAATAGAAGGCTTGGAACAGAATCTAAACAATAATGATAATCCCGATAAAGAATTAGCTTTGCTCATTAAGAAGTAGAAAAAACGGTTAACTACTCTAAAAGAATAAGGTTTCTAGCAAGTCAATCAACTTCGCGCCTTTGGCGACAGACACAGCAGCGCTGTGCCGGTTATGTAGGCGTTATACATCTAAAGGAAATGGATTATGAGTAATCCCATTGTCGCAGGTAACAAGCCCGTTAAAGTGAGTTTGTCAAAGGGTGAGGAATATCATTTTTGCGCATGTGGACGATCTAAAAGTCAGCCATTTTGTGATGGTTCACATATTGGAACAACATTTACACCAAAAGTGATTGTTGCAGAAGAAAATGGCGATGCGTATTTATGTGCATGCAAACATAGTGGCAACCGGCCTTATTGTGATGGAACACATCAGAAATTTTCTGATGCGCAGGTTGGAAAAGAAGGGCCTGGATTAGGGTCGCAGAGTTCAGAGATTCCCGTTGCGGTTATAACAAATGAAGAACCTACTGTTGAATTTATTCATCAGTTGGCCAAAGAAGGACTGACGATGATGGGCCATCATGGGCCAATGACCTCAATGGGTGTGCCCCGTGTTGAATTACCACATTGGGATGATTTACAGCTCATGGTTGCACAAATGGCTACTAAACCTTTAATGGAAGATCATCCTGTCGCCACTGAGCTTGTAATAGGACCAGAAGCCAAGAGACCTTTGACCTTGGAGATACCCTTGTTTGTATCAGACATGAGTTTTGGTGCATTATCTGAAGAAGCAAAAATAGCCTTAGCCAGGGGCGCAGAGCTATCAGATACGGGCATATGTTCAGGCGAAGGCGGTATGTTGCCTGAGGAGCAAGCAGAAAATTCACGTTATTTTTACGAATTAGCCAGCGCGAAATTCGGTTATAAAGAAGAGCTATTGAATAAGGTTCAGGCTTTTCACTTTAAGGGGGGGCAGGGTGCGAAAACGGGTACCGGGGGGCATCTTCCTGGCATTAAAAACAAGGGAAAAATTTCCACCGTGAGAGGGATACCCGAAGGTCAACCCGCTATCTCGCCGCCAACTTTCAAAGATCTTTCTACAGTGCAGGAGTATAAAAATTTTGCTGATAGAGTTAGAGAGATATCTGGCGGTATTCCCATTGGCTTCAAGCTGAGTGCGAATCATATTGAAAAAGATATACAGTTTGCTCTTGACGCTAGTGCGGATTACATAATATTAGATGGTCGAGGTGGTGGCACAGGTGCAGCACCAGAAATGTTTAGAAACCATATTAGCGTCCCGACGATACCCGCTCTTGCACGAGCTCGTCGCTATCTTGACAAACAAGGAGCAACTGGCCGTGTTACGCTAATCATTACCGGCGGGTTACGCGTCCCGATTGATTTTATTAAGGCCTTGGCCTTGGGCGCAGATGGAGTCGCTGTCTCGAATAGTGCGATGCAAGCGATTGGCTGTGTCGCTGCGAGAATGTGTAATACAAACAACTGTCCTGCTGGTATCGCCACTCAGAAAGAGGAGCTGCGTAAGAAAATAAATATTGATCATTCCGCAGCAAAGTTACAAAACTTTTTTATCGCTTCCGTAGAGCTCATGCAAGTTATGGCGCGTGCTTGTGGTCACGATGCACTAACCCAATTTAATAAGGGTGATCTTGCGACCTGGCATCGCGAAATGGCATTACTATCAGGAGTAAGATATTCTGGTTTTGTCAATTCATTAAGCGAAGTATAAGAATGCACTCCAGCCGACGCCTAAAAGCGGTGCGGCTGAGTTTAAATGTTAGCCATAAATGATCATGGAAGATACATTTCGACAATTTGAAAGACATTTGAGCCCTATTCAGGCTATAGAGGATGAACTTCTTCCACCAGCTACCCCCGAGGAGTTGGATGTTGCTGAACAAAAGCTTGGAATTAAGTTTCCTGAGGAGTTCCGGCAACTTTATATGTGGCGCAACGGGAATAAAGGAGATTTATTTCTGTTTGGTTCATATCGCATTTCGCCATTGATCGAAATCCTAGAACTGTATAAATCTGCTCGTACGTCTATGGAAAAGACTGGTATCAAGTAACAGACGATTCCGGTCTATTTAAAAATTCTATAGCCAATACTAAATGGATTCAATTTGCTGATAATGGAGGCAATACGATTGCTTTCCTGGATATGGATCCAGCTAATCAAGGCACTGCGGGACAAATTCTTGAATCCTGCGACGGCGAAATCGAATGCCATTTTAGTGTCATAAAGGAATTTATATCAGATATTAATGACAGTATTTCGAAAGGTGAGTTAGCATGGGATGATGAGGCTGGATCATTCTGGGAGACTGATGAAGAATCTGTAGCAGGACAAGAACGCTTTGTTAAAAAAGTTCAACATGTGGATGGCTTCCCAACTTTTAATGAGTTACAACTACTTCATGCTGGTGATAATGCAACTTTGTTGGGAGCTATCCAACCTAACCATAAAACTCAAAAGCACCAACTATTTATTAAAGGTGGCTCAATATGGGTGTATGGTGAGATTGGGGAAATATATACTGCATTGGCGGGTAGCCACCCGCTTGTAGAGATTAAAGTCTTAGTTGGAAAGAAATCTCTTTGCGGTATGGAATTTGCGGGCAATGCGTCCAGGAAAACGCTTAAGAGACACAAGATAACACCGCGTGTTAACCGATTGGGCCATTGTGCCGATAACGGCCATATGGAGTCATATTTCCATAGCCTTAAAGCGGACCAGATTAGAGGCACATAATTTAACTCAATGCGTGAATTAAGGTCTACTTTGAACAGGCGCATCAATTACTTTTATAACAAGAAGCGATCGCATTCAGGAATTGGTTATTATTCACCCCTGGAATATGAGAAAATAGCCGCATGAATTTACCGGCGTTGATTTTTTTCGAGAGAAGATCACTAGTCAATACGCCGCTTCGCTGCACTATGTATTGCCGGTCAGCTGAATTCAAGCGTTAGCGAGCTTTGGGGCAGCAATGAATTGGCGGATGATGATCCTCAGCAAAGTAGGGCTAAATCACGGAAATATCAATGGTCGACTTAAGCAACAAGGTATGTATGGTGACCGGCGCCACCAGTGGTATCGGGCTGGTCGCTGCAAAGGCACTCGCTGAAATGGGCGCTGAGTTGTTTTTGGTGTGCCGCAATCGCGACAGGGGTGAGCGCACCGTAGCGGATATTGTTGACCACACAGGCAATGATAGAGTCACGTTATTGCTCTGCGATCTATCGTCATTGACCGAGGTGCGAGATATTGCGCAATCATTTCTCAACTATAAGAGACCCCTGCATGCGTTGTTGAACAATGCCGGCGTATTCAATTTTAATCGGGAAATTACCGTAGGCAATCACGAGGAAATGTTTGCGGTCAATCACCTTGCTCACTTTTTGCTAACTAATTTATTGCTTGATCGCATCATGGCCAGCACACCGGCACGCATCGTAAACGTAGCCTCTGAAGCACATTGGTTTTGCAAAGGCATGAACTTTGAGGATTTGACTTTCAAGGAAAGGTTCAAAGCGCTAAAAGTCTATGGTCATTCAAAACTAGCAAATATACTATTTACTAGGGAATTGGCGAAGCGTATGGAGGGCAGTGGTGTGACAGTTAATGCGGTCCACCCAGGTGGTTTTGGTATTAGGACAGGGTTGGGTTCACAAAATGGCGGGAAAGCTAAAATTCTTAGCTTGTTATTGAAAGCATTTCTGAACTCTCCGGAAGAAGGTGCAAGAACATCGATTTACGCTTGCACGTCTCCCGAACTAGACGGTGTGACAGGCCGTTATTTAAAAAAATGTCGCGAAAAGCAGCCTAAGCCTTGGGCCAAGGACGATGTAGCTGCGCAAAGATTGTGGGAAGTCAGCGCAAAACTTACAGATTTGCCTGTTTCGTAGATTGTGGCATGATCGAGAAAGGTTCAATGAGTCAGTCAATCTCGTTAACAAGTAATTCCACCGGACAAAATACTCGCTACGCTTATATTTAGCCGTTGAGCTAGACGTTAGGTCGTTAATAAATCCATTGAAGCAATAATTGAGGAAGTAATGCAAAAAAGACACAGAATCCAATTTCCAAAACCCGAATCATCCAGTCTTAATCAAGACCAAACTTATTTCTACCTTCAGGGATCTGGGGGCCAGCGTAAAATAAGATTTCACGACTACGATGAAATATACCAAGTTCAGGGTCTGTATGAACAGATATTTTATGATCGTTTAAAGTGCTCATCCCCTGTCAAAGTAGCAACCATTCTTGAATCTGCCGTAAGGCAATCTCAAGATAATTTTTCAGAGCTACGCGTGTTAGATCTGGGTGCAGGTAACGGTATGATGGGCGAGGAGTTAAAAAAACACGGATTGTCTCGCTTGATAGGCGTGGATATTATTCCAGAAGCATATGATGCTACCATCCGAGATAGGCCTGGTTTGTATGATGCCTATTACGTAGAGGATTTCACTCAATTAAGTGAAGAAAAGAAAGAAGATATTGCGTCATGGCAGTGTGATTGTATGGTTACAGTCGCAGCTTTAGGGTTTGGTGATATTCCAACAAAAGCATTTATTGAGGCATTTAATATCATTAAGGCAGAAGGATGGGTTGCATTTAATATAAAAGAATCCTTTTTTGATAATACCGATGATTCAGGGTTTTCCAAGATGATTCGAGAATTAATTTTCTCGGAATATCTTGATATCTATTATATTGAGCGATATCGACATAGGTTATCTATTGAAGGTGAGCCACTTTATTATTTCGCAATTGCTGGCAGAAAAAATGCTGATGTGCCTGTAGAATTTCTTTCATCAAAAAATATTGGGGCCTAACAACAAGTTTAACAAGAATTTATATTTCATCGACCAAAAAACGGTCGATGAAATATAAGCCGGTTAAATAAGCGTTACGCGTAAAAAATATGGAAACAGAAACAATCACTCTAATCCGCGGATGATTTGAAAAATACGCCGACGATGGATTTAAAAAAGATTTATAATAAGCAAATATTGTCGCGAGGGATTTTGCTCACACATTTGTGCAGAACGCATTACCAGATAAGATTACATATCAGGGCGCACTAAAATACTGATTATTTGTGGTAGTTTAGATTTGATCTGGTACTGTTTGTACGGTCAGGTCCTGGCTATTACGCTGAATCAGAGGTTCCCCAGCCGTTAGTCCTCCGTCGCCTTGGGTTTCCATTGTTTCGCCAGTTCCTGCTGCAGGTTGGCGGGGGTTGGCTGGTAATGACTGAATGCCAATGTGAATGCGCCATGGCCGCCAGTCAGTGATTTGAGTTTGCCGGCGTAATCATTGAGTTCTGCCAATGGCGCTGTAGCCTGTATAGCGAGCCGGCCATCGGGTAGCGATTCGCTACCCAGCACCTGGCCACGGCGTGAACTCAGGTCGCCGGTGACAGCGCCCATGGTGTCGTTCGGTATGCTCAGTTCCAGGCTAATAATGGGTTCCAGTAACTGTGGTTTGGCTTTGCGTGCCGCATCGAGAAAGGCTTTCTTACCTGCCGCAACAAACGCCACTTCCTTGGAATCTACCGAGTGGTGTTTGCCTTCATAGACAGTCACTTCAATGTCCTGCATGGGATAGCCGGCCACGGCCCCTGTTGATAATGCCTGGCGCACGCCCTTTTCCACCGCTGGAATGAATTGACCGGGGATGGTGGCGCCTTTCACTTCGTCCACGAAGCGGAAACCGGCACCCCTTTTGAGGGGCGCGATACGCAGGAAGACCTCGCCGAATTGTCCGGCACCGCCGGTCTGTTTCTTATGGCGATAATGGCCTTCGGCGGGCGCGCTGATGGTTTCGCGATAGGGCACACGTGGCGGGCGGGTTTTGGCCTCGACCTTGAAACGGTGTTTCATCTGTTCCAGGGTGATGCGCAGGTGCAGCTCACCAAGACCGCGCAGCACCAATTCGTTTTGCTGGGCGTCGTGTTCCAGGTCCAGACAGGGATCTTCCTCTACCAGCCGTCCCAGTGCACTGGAGAGGCGTTGCTCATCGCCACGACTGGGTGCGTCTACGGCCAGGCCAAACACCGGCACGGGGAAGGGTAACGGGCTGAGATGCAGGTAATCCTCTTCGTGTGAATCGTGGAGCACAGCGTCGAAATACAACTCTTCGATCTTTGCGACTGCGCAGATATCGCCAGGAATTCCGGCATCCACCTCTAGCTGCCCGTTGCCTTGTAGCTTAAAGAGATGACCTACCTTGAAGGGCTTGCGGCCATCACCGATAAATAACTGGCTGTCTTTGGTAATGGTGCCCTGGTGGATGCGGAATACCCCAAGCTTGCCCACGTATGGGTCGGCCATGATCTTGAAGACGTGCGCTACCACGTGCATGCCTGGATCGGGTTTCGCGACGAAGGCCTGGGCTGACGCGCCTTCGCCCTTTAGAAAAGGGCGCGGATTACCCTCCATGGGATTGGGCATCAGCTTCTCAAGGATCTCCAACAGTTCCGAAACACCGGCGCCGCTGGTTGCCGAGGTAAAACAGACGGGTATCAGGTGTCCCTCGCGCAGTGCCTGTTCGAAGGGCGCGTGGAGTTGCTCGGGAGCAAGTTCCTGGCCCTGTTCCAGATACAGTTCCATGAGCGCCTCGTCCACCTCAACCACCTGGTCGATGATGCGCCCGTGGGCCTCTGACACAGATGAAAAATCTGAATCGCCATCGGGATTGAAAAAACAGTCCACTACCCGCGCGCTATTGTCTGCCGGCAGGTTGATGGGCAGACACTCGGGACCGAACTCCTCGCGAATCGATGTTATCAGTGCAGCAGGCTTGGCACCTTTGGCATCGATGCGGCTGATGATGATCATGCGACACAGTTTGTTTGTCGCAGCCCACCCCAGCATACGGCGGGTGACCGGTTCGATCCCGGCAACGGCGTCGATGACCACTGCCACAGTTTCCACGGCAGGGAAGGCGGCAATCGAATGACCGATGAAGTCTGGCATCCCGGGGGTGTCGATGATATTTACGTGAATGGCGTCGTGGTCGAGGCTCACCACGCTGGAGGAAAGAGAGTGGCAGTATTCCTTCTCCAATGGGTCGAAGTCACAAACCGTGCTGCCTTTCTCTACGTTACCGGGGGTGCCGATAACGCCGGCCTTATGTAGCAGCGCCTCGATCAAACTGGTCTTGCCGCTGCCATTCTGGCCCACCAGCGCGATATTACGGATGCCGTCGGAGGTATAACGGGGCATGGTCATTTCCCTTGTTGTTATTGGACACTTAACTCTAGCCGGGTGGTGTTGCTTAGAGACACATCTCCCGCCTCAGGAATAGCGTAACCCGCGCTCCCGAATGGTAATTGATCATAGTCATTTATAGACGCAAAAAGGCCTGTGTGCGGGTCCAAACCGGGTTCAGACGATAAATCAAGGGCTACATCGGCTTGGGGGTATCGGCAGATGCGCAGCGTAGACAATAGCGTGATGTTGCCATTATAGCTGATCGAAATTACGGCTTGGACTATTGTAGCAGGCTGACTGATTCACTATGACCATGGCAGTTAACGAAAATCATTGCGCAGTCTCTCTACCCGCTTCCTGTTTTGTCCGAGATCGGAGTGACCTACGCGTGAAGCGGAACGGATATGTATAAGCTTGTTGTTTTCATCCAGGCTTAGCTCGAGATCATCGATAAAGCGAAATAAAGTCGACGTGAATGTCGCGTGTAGATAATCTTCTTTATCCTCGACAAGCTTGCCTCCCTGAGCCTGTATTACCTGCTTCAATTTTTGCCACGCCACGTGCTGTTCGCTGCTGTAGGAAAGTGGCTCGATGAAATGCGCCTCATCGTCATGTGTGCTGCATACGCAGTTCGGTTTGTCGGGGCAGGGCAGCAGACGTCCATTGGCTGTGCCGAGTTTGGGTTCGTTTCTTGAGATCAATGACAGGACCGCGAAGTAGATACAGATGATTAGTACAAGAATCAGGGCAGCATAAAGTGTTTTCAGTATCACGTGAGTCACTCTCGTCTATCGGTTTGCCGTTGTTAGACAGTTTAGCGCATTCTCAGGCCGTATAGCATCGTGGCGGTTACTTCCTCATAAAATTATGACGTTAACTTGTTTAACATTGTAATTTTGGATGTGAGGTTTCTCATTTTCTGCGGCGGCATCAAAGTATAAAAAAATATCGTCATTCCCGCGCACACCTACATAGAGGTAGGTGGTAGGGCGACGCAGGATGCCAAAGCCGAGGCGGAAATCCAGTAAATAATCGATTTATAACCTATCTATCTACTGGATTCCCGCCTGCGCGGGAATGACGGGTTAGTTGGGGGAGTAGCGTGCTGTGGTAGAAAATAATCAGGAAGCAGTCGGGCGCAAACGTGTTTGACCGAGCGTCTGAGTGTGGTGTGGTTCGGTTATAATGGAATGATAGCGCGTTAGCTTGTTTTCCCGGTCGTTTGTTCGGCGCGGGATCGGCCGCGCAGGAAGGCGCGTCTGCCCGGGTCTGTGGGCGCATTTGTTACGAAATGTATAGGCTGTTCCGTAACTGCCGGCTCTAGCTCCGGTTGGGGGTTCAGGAGTTTATTGAGTCCCTTGTATGCGGCCTCGCGCGCCAGTTGCTGGGTCTTGTACCTGACCATCGGAGAAGAGAGGGTGATGAAGTCGTAGCGGCCCAGTTCCTCGTCCTCGCCGACCATGAATTGATGTTCTCCAGTAGGGAGTTCATGCGTGACTTTATTTCCCGGCGTGATATGTTCCTGTGGTTGTGTTGCGTACAGCAGTATGACATTCATGAACCATGGTGTTATCAGAACACCAATAGACTTCCCGGCGTCGAGGGTCTGGAATGCCACGGTTTCAACCTTGAGGGCATGGTTATAGATCGGCAGGTCACGCATACGCTGTTCGCCGATCAGTGTAAAACGCGCTAGCAGTTTTTCAATCGGGTCATGCATTACATCTTACCGGGAAAACAGCTGTGCGATTGGCGTGCGCCGTGACAGCCGATAGCCCAACGCCAGGCCTGTGGCATGTAACAAAAGGGTTGCCAGGGCAAAGCCTGCAAAATAGCTCGACACTGCAGCGGCAACAGGTAATTCGATGCCGTGTGCGTAACCGTGGAATACGGCAAACAACGCGACGGTCAGGCTGGCCAACAGGGGTGCGGCGCGCCAGCGCAGGGCAATCACCAGACCCAGTATGACGACAGACGCGGCAATGATGGTTTCTGCAAAAGGCAAATTAATGCCTACTACGGCAATACCAGCGCCGAGCAGCAGTGTTACCACAAACGCCAGTGGAACTTTCCACACTGCCGAGCCGCCGAGCTGTGACGCCCAAAGTCCAACGGCCAGCATTGCCAGCAGGTGATCAATACCGCGGAACGGGTGTGTCAGTCCGTTGCCGAAGCCACCCAGGGTTGCGCCATGTGTGTGGGCATACGCCGCCGGAGCAAGCAGCAGCAAGCCTGTTATCAACAGGCCGGTTGTGCAAGTGTTGCGTTTCATGATTCGTTTCCTCTCACACTAATGATGCACGATACGCCCTGATTCAGATTTCGCTTCGATCTCATAACCGATGACATGTAATTCGTTCAGGACGTTTGTGATCAGCGCTTGCAGCTGGTGGTTTACGATATCAGACAGGCCCAGATGGGTTTTCAGACTTTCGGGTTCCACGCCTATGACGATGACCTCCAGCGGTTTTTCCCCGGTGAGTGTCAGCACCGCCAGCACATCGGACAATGCCAGTTGATGCGGTGACACCTTGCTGAGGAAAAATGCCGGTACCTGTTCGCCTTTTAATACCACCAACGTTCCTGCGGGCTGGCCGGTGCGTACCGCATCGACCACGATCAATGTTTCGCGCCTGCGCAGATCATCCAGCAACGCCATGCCGGAGGTGCCGCCATCCAGCAGTTCGATGTCATCAGGTATGCGATAATCCTGTTGCAGGCGCTCAACAACGGCAACACCCACGCCTTCGTCCTGCATGAGGATGTTCCCCAGTCCTAACACCAGCACCGGTGCCTGGGCCGCGCCAGTGTCGAGCCCCGTGGGTGTCTGCGCAGTTTCTTTCATTAGAATGTCACTCCGCATTGCGCGCCGACAGCCTGTAGCCGCACGATCTCCGTCTTACGGGTGTCAACCATATGCACGGCGCAAGCCAGGCAGGGGTCGAAGGAGTGTATGGTGCGTAATACTTCGAGCGGCTTTTCAGGATCAGCGATCGGGTTATCGAGCAGCGAGGCTTCGTAGGGTCCGGGTTTGTCGAGCTCGTCACGCGGCCCGGCATTCCAGGTGCTGGGTACGACCGCCTGGTAATTGGCGATCTTGCCATCGCGTGCCACGATCCAGTGCGATAAGACGCCGCGCGGGGCTTCGTGATAGCCAAAACCACGAATTTCCTCCTTGGGAAATACGGGCTGGTTGAAGGTACTGTAATCACCTTTACCAATATTCTCCATCAGTAGCTGCCACTGCTTGGTAAGTGATTCATGCAATACCGCGGTACGCACGGCGCGTGCGGCATGGCGGCCGATGGTGGAATGCAATGCTTCCACCGGGATGGTTGTACCGGCGACACTGCCAACCATATCCAGCAGGGTTTTTAAATGACGCGTTGTCGGTTCATGTCCAGCAGCAACCATTGTCAATACATTGGCCAACGGGCCCACCTGGGCGCGTTCATCATAGAAGGTCGGCGCCTTGACCCAGGAATACTTGTCGTCATCCTGAAAGTCGGTGTACTCGGGAATGGTCTCTCCGTCGTAGGGATGCAGTGCGCCCTTGCCGCCCTGATACCAGGCGTGCTTGACACTTTCTTTCACGCCGCCTTCAAAGAAGGCATCCTGATAACTGGTTATCGGTTTGAATGTCGACAGATCGGCGTTCTTGATATAACCACCCGGCAGGTCGAATTTGGTGCCTTTGGTGTCCAACGGTAAATCCGGAACCGCGAGATAATGGGTGACACCGGCACCATAAGCCGTCCAGTCGGCATACAGAGCGCCGATGGCGGCCACGTCAACCATGTAGACCTTGTTCACGAAGTCACCCAGTTCATCGATGATGCTCTTGATGTAATACAGGCGCTCAAGCGTCAGGGTCGACTGGCTGTCCATGTTGATGGCATTGGTAACACCACCGACGGCCAGGTTCTGAATATGCGGTGTCTTGGAACCGAGTATGGAAACGATCTTGTTGGCGGTACGCTGATAATCCAGTGCCTGGAAATAATGTGCCGCTGCAATCAGGTTGATCTCCGGCGGCAACTTCATGGAGGGATGTCCCCAGTAGCCGCTGGCAAATACACCCAGTTGACCGGATTCAATAAAGCTTTTCAGTTTGTCCTGAATCTGCTTGAAATGCTGTGCGCTGTTCAGCGGCCAGTCCGACAGGCTTTGTGCAATCTGCGAAGCCTTGTTCGGATCGGCATCAAGTGCCGACACGATATCCACCCAGTCCAGTGCAGACAGGTGATAGAAATGCACGATGTGGTCGTGGATGCCGTGTGCCGTAATCAACATGTTGCGTATGTACTGCGCATTGAGCGGTACTTCCAGGTTTAGCGCATTTTCGACTGCGCGCACCGAGGCGATGGCGTGTACCGTGGTGCACACACCGCAGATACGTTGCGTAAAGATCCATGCGTCGCGCGGGTCACGTCCCTGCAGTATGAGTTCGATACCTCGCCACATCTGGCCGGATGACCATGCCTTGGTAACCTTGCCATCGTCGACTTCGCAATCGACACGCAGGTGGCCTTCGATTCGGGTCATCGGATCTACGATGATTCGTTCACTCATGTTGTGCTCCTTCCTATTAAGTCCAGGGGCTATCAGCAGTTACGCACGGTGTAAAACGGGTAAGGTCTTGACGAAGATCAGATACAGAATCACTTCGAAAGAGAAAATACCCACCGTCAGCATGATCTCGGCGACCGACGGAAAATAATGCCAGGTGCCGCCCGCAGCCGGGTGGTACCCGATAATGTAGGTGTTGATCCGGTATATCGATCCAGCCAGCAACAGGCTGACTGCTGAAATGAAAATCAACGCTGGATTGGTGCGCGAGCTGCGTTGTGCAAGCAGTACCACCGGAACGATAAACAGCAGGTTTTCCACCCAGAACATCAGTGCATCCAGATTGCTTTCAAAGGCAAAACCCAGTGCGCCGCGCCACAGCAGATCTGCGAAACGCAACACCAGGTAGAAAATAGTCACTGCCAGGGCTACCCCGGAAATTTTTGCAAGCAGGCTGGTTTCCATCGGCTGGCGCAAACCCATGGAAGCAAGGATGGCCTCGAAGGGAACGAGGGCGTAGCCCATCAGCAATGCACTGATGAGGAACAAGGGTGGCAGTAACTGTGTCTGCCACAGCGGTGAAATTTGATGTCCTGCAACCACGGCCATGGTGCCCAGTGATGACTGGTGCATAGTGGGCAACAGGATGCCCAGGGCAATAATGATGAACAGCACTTTGGAGAGTTTCTGGCGCAGGTTTTTCAGTCCAAAACGCTCCAGGAACGTAGGTAAAAATTCGATCCACAGCACTACGATGTAAGCCATCACACACCAGGCCACTTCCAGCATCACCGAGTTGTACTGTACGTAGCCGGGCATCATCAGCGTGTAGAATTGCCAGTAGCGGCCAAGATCAAACATGACCGCCATGCCGGCAAGTGTGTAACCAAACATGCCTGCCATTAACGCCGAACGCACCAGCGGGTGGTATTCGCCACGGTTGAACAAATACACCAGCAGCGCCACGGCATAACCGGCACAACCGAAGGCGGTGCCGATCATGACATCAATAACGATCCAGATACCCCAGGGATAACCGTCGTTAAGGTTGGTAACTGATCCCAGTCCGAAAATAAAACGCGTAGCCAAGATCGCCAGGGCGATCATGAACAGTAACAGGAAAAAATAGAACGGGCGGGTGAAAAGCTTTCCACCAATGGGTGCATGTGTACTCATGACGTCCCCTTGTCAGAAGAAGTTTCTGAATCGCTGTGGTCATCATCGTGGTGATTGCGGGTATTGCGGTGCACTACATAGACCAGTCCGGAAAGCAGCACGGCAGGGCCGAGCATCCACTTGTAAAGCGTGTGCTGAATGCCTTCCGAAATCGTGGGGTAGCCAAAATCCGGTACATTGGTTGGCAGTCCCAGTTTGTCGAAGGACACGGCGGACATATACATCACCTGGGTGCCGCCCAGTTCCTTCTCACCATAGACATGCTTGAGGTAGCGTGACGCTTTCGCGATATGGCCGGGCCGTCCGCCACCCAGTTTACCGCGCGGGAATTCGTATTCCTGATCGGTTTGCATCTGCAAGCGCCGTTGTGATTCCTGTTTCAGGTCCTCGACGGTGCCAAACAACGATGCACCGGTCGGGCACACGTCACAACACGCGGGGATCACACCTTTGGCCTGCAGGTGTGCACAGAACTGACACTTCTGGATCTGGCCAAAGGCGTCCTCGTATTCGTATTTGGGTATACCAAAAGGACAGCTATAGACACAGTAACGGCAGCCGATACAGCGATCGGCGTGATGTTCGACGATGCCGGTCATTGGGTCTTTGGTCATAGCTGATACCGGGCATACCGACACGCAGGAGGGGTCAACGCAATGCAGACAATGGCGTTTCATAAACGCGTAGCCATCGACTTCCTGGTCCTTGTGTTCAGCGCTACCGTTCTGGTAGAGCTTGATGACGTTGAGGGTACGCCCGGAGGTTTCCGGCGGTGTATCCCACAGGGGTGTGGGTTGACCGGGGGTTTCCGGCGGCATGTTATTGGCATCCTTGCAGGCCGACATGCAGGCCTTGCAACCGATACACAACGACGAGTCGTACAGCATGCCCACTGCATCGGGCGGCAGCTGTTTGGTTTCGCGCTGCGCTGCATTCGCAGCATCTGCGCACAATGCGCCACCCACACCCGCGGCCGACAACTTGAGAAAATCTCTACGATTTAACGGCATCGTCTAGCCCTCCCGGTCGTGCGGCTCTAGGTCGTTATCTGTTTCGTTACCGTTGTTTTGCATGAGACGATTAACAACGACGCCACCTGCACCTGCAGCTGCACCGGCAACGGCCAGCGCCGTGGCGGCAGCGGCGGGAGTGACGCCTACCCCGATGTCCTCGGCAATGTCGACATGTGTGGCGGAAGGCTTGATCGTTTCAAGTTCGGCCAGCTGGTGCACGCCTTTGGTAAAGCCGACGCCTTGTTCAGAACAGCCGAAGCAGGGATGCCCCGTACCCACCGGCCACGCACCCGGGCCCACGTCGCCGAACAGTATTGCGGGACAGTTGGCGTAGGTCTCCGGACCCTTGCAGCCCAGTTTGTACAGGCACCAGCCCTTGCGATGACCTTCATCGCCAAAGGTGATGGCGAAGCGTCCGGCATCAAAGTGCGGACGGCGTTCGCAGTTCTCGTGAATCAAACGGTTATAGGCAAACTTCGGGCGGCCCTTGGCGTCCAGTTCCGGTAATCGATTAAAGGCGAGGAAGTGCAATACTGTAGTCAGGAAGTTATATGGATTCGGCGGACAGCCGGGGATATTGACGATTGTCTTATCCTTCAGTATTTCCGCGACACCTGTGGCGCCTGTTGGATTAGGGCCGCTGGACGGTATGCCGCCCCAGGATGCGCAGGAACCGATGGCGATAATGGCGGCTGCGCCCTCAGCGGCCTCAAGCAGGTGATCAAGAATCGGTCTATCGGCTACCTTGCAATAAATGCCGCCATCCTTGACTGGAATGGAGCCATCAACGACCAGTACATACTTACCCTTGTTCTGCTGCATCGATTGTTGTTTATGGGCCTCGGCCTGATGCCCCGCGCCTGCCGACAGGGTTTCATGGTAGTCGAGCGAAATAGCATCGAGGATGAGTTGTTCAAGGGTCGGGTGTGTGGAGCGTAATAACGATTCGGTACAGCCGGTACATTCCTGTGCCGACAGCCAGATCACCGGTGGGCGTTGCGGGTTGCTTGCGGCCGCTGCGATCTGCCAACTCATCCCGGCCGGTAAACCAATAGTGGCTGCAACCCCGGTGCAAAACTTCATAAACTCGCGCCGGCTAACGCCTCCCAACGTGCCTACGAAACCATCCAGATGAGTGTCCGACTCTTTGATGCTGATCGCCATGACTGCTATATCTCCAGTTAAAGAACAGGGGATGTACTGCAGCTAGCGCTATCTCGCGATGCCAGGCTTATTCACCTGGTATGGTTGGGCTCAGAAATACGGTGTGTACTTCCGTGAGACCAGTCTACGTCGTTGAAATGGGGGGCTGGCTGAGCACATAAACTGTGTTTCAACATTACCGAGAGCAGGTAATACATTATTTATCGGCTCTCGAGATTGACATGAGTCAACAATGAAACCGCGATTTTGGATAAGTACGGTAATGTTCAAATTAACTGACCAGGATCAATTAATTCCGGCTTTGAAAATGGCAGGGCGAGGAACAAGACCCCTTCTCCCAAGATTGGAAGGCGGCTGCAAGGCAGTCAAAGGGCATGAATGGGAATGAGCTTTGTAAGACAGTACTGACTCAAGGCTCATTCGGATGAGCCCGAAGAATGGTTTGTGTGAGGCGCCCTTACTCTTTCAGTTTGATGACTAGTTGCCCTTCCTCGATGTGGATGTTTTCCACGCCGTCGGCGAATGACTTCCAGAAACCTTGTTCACCGCCGAATTCGCGCACCAGGTCGATATTCTTTAAACCCCCGATCCAGGCGTTGGGTAGCGGTACACCCATGACACTAATACCCTTCAGTACAACCACGGGCCGGCTGTCGCGGTATGCCAGCTCAACACCGGCACGCACCTTGAGGGTTTTGCCACCCAGCAGCGGGAAATCCTCATCCATGGGCACCAATAGTTTGGCGCTAACCAGGTCGCCCGATAAATCCAGCGCAAGCCTGCTGGCGATATCCGTATTCTTCGCCACCAGCGCATTGAGTTCCCTTTCGCTGAGGGAGATTTCGCGCTTGGCACCTTCTTCGCTGTAGGCTTCCGGTTCGAGTGCCTTGCCGGGTTTGACCGATTCATCGCCTCCGCGATGAGCGCGAGCGGGGGTCTGGAATGTGTCGAGGCGCTGTAGCTTGGTCGTCAGAACCTGCTCTTCCTTTGCATTGAGTGTGACCGGCTTGAATTCCGTACGAAACACCGTGAGCTTAAGGACAAAGAAGGTGACAACTGCCGTCAGCAGAATTGCAACCAGTACAAACAGAGTAATGTGCAGAGCGTCGAAGCGGCGTTTGCGAGCCGGGTCTGCAGTTTGATCGATATCAGTATCCATAAGTGGAATACTGACGCAGGCGGGCAGGCGAGTAAAGCCTGTTGTGCGCCGCAGGCGGCATAAACCGGTTCCGGTTGATGTTAACTATTAGCTGGGTCGGATGCGTCTTCCAGGCGCCCACGCTCCTGCAGCCAGCGGGCGACCAACCAGCAGGCCGCAGCCCAGGCCGACCCCGCAGCCCAGCCCGCTAGAACATCGGTGGGCCAATGAACCCCAAGATAAATACGGCTCATGCCGACAAGAAACGTGAGTAACACCGCACAGAGAATGAGATAGGCCCTGACACGACGGCGCTTGTGCACGGCCGCCAGCAAGGGCCCGCAGGTGAGATACACAACCGCGGACAGCATGGAGTGGCCACTGGGAAAACTGGCTGATGACACTGCCGTACCGTGCGCCACCAGATCCGGACGTGTGCGGTCAAAACCGGATTTCAGTGCCGTCGATAATAGTAGTCCACCACTGACCGCTAGAATAATAAACAGGGCAGCGTGTTTTTTACCGCGTAACAGCAAGTAGCCCATTGTGCCGAAGGTAATGAGAATCAACACGCCCACACCACCGAGTGCGGTAAAGTCACGAAACATGACTTCCAGCCAGGAAGGCCCAATTGGGTCGGCGAGATCTCCCGGTACGCGCATCGACATCAACATCCCTTCATCAAAGGCGTGCATGCCGCCCGCCATGACGGTATTCGCAATTACAATAAAGGTTGATAATCCCACGCCGATGATCAACAGGCTGATTGCAGTAATGTGGTCAAGTACAAAGTCATGGCCGGCTGATTTTTGTTGGTTCATATTCTTCAGTTACTGGCTGCTTGGGCGATAAGTGTAACCCGATTTTAGGCGCTACGCTGTATTACAGGGACTCGAAAGCACAACAATGCGTTATCCACAAAGAAGAATCACAATGTGTGGAAATCTAATTCCACATGGATATTCACAACGACTGGAAGCGGTGATTTTGAATTAAGGTCGTGATCACCAGCTATCCATCTAACTGAAAGTCATGCGTCTAAGGCCGGATGTCCGTAATGCGGCGCAAATGGACGACCTGTAGCATTGTGTTAATCAAAAGGATGATATTCTGTAACGCCAAAATCAGTTGGCACATTTATGGGTGGCTGTTAGGGACGCCAATACTTGTAACCTAGCATTTGAAGCCGTATTACTTCAGGCGCGCCCGCTGGAACAAATTCGATTTCCAGTGGGAATTCATCTTCTTGTAAGTTCCACGCGCGCATACTGATGCGGCATGCCTTGAAGGTAACGCCTCGGTTAGCTAGCTTGGTTACAAGTTGTGATGTTTCCTTGTTATTCTCTAATAACGCTTGAATTCCATTCTCATATGCAACAACTTCTATTTTTAACTGTTTTTCGCCTAGATCATCTAGCACTTTGTCAATTTGCAACAGTGCGCGTCGGTGACCATAGTTGTCGCCAGGGCGAGTTAGCTGCATAACAAATGGAACAATATCATCAGCAGCGATGACAGGAGAGGGTATGTCTAAAGCAAACAACAAACACAATATTGGGAAATAACTGAGTTTCAAATTTTACTCCTGCTTTGCGTTTCTAAATATAATGGCCCGCCGCTGAAGGGCCCGATCTTAGTCCTAAACATGGATTAACGCCCTGCGGCAGAGTCATAAATAAGGGCTTGGCAATCAATGAGCGTGGCTCAGGGTCGATTGATAACTTCGAACATACTATTTATCGGGGTAGATGTACATAAAGACAACGCCAGGAGCGACATGGTCGGCGGTGCTGCCATGTTGGTTTACGCGCCTGCCGCCCAGTTGTTCTTGCCGTTACCAATCCACCAGGTTTTCGCGAGGATAGTGGATGATGGTCACCGCGAACCTGAAGATATCAGCGATTTCGAGTTTGGCTACGTGAATGGTATGAGCGGATTGTGAGGAGTCATCGCTGACCTTGATTCCCATCTGGTTCAGGTGATAAGAATTGAGATTCATACATACAAAGTCTTCGGGATGATTCAGGATGCCCTTGACCTCCTTCAGATAATATCGCGGTGAATCCAGGCTGGCGGGTATTTGTTTGAGTTTGTGTTCGGTTTCGGCTAGTTTCTCCTCGATGTCGCCGTCTGGGGTTTGCTCAATAGTCGAGGTATTCAGCAGGACGCTCAAACCACCGCTCTGTGCCTGCCTTGCTCTCAGGCGCGTATGAAGAATACGGCGTTGATCCTCCAGATTCCGCATCTGTGACTTAACTTCCACGATGTTCTGTAGTGCGCGAGTTATCAGGCCATCGAAAATACATTTTTTGATGCCCTCTCTGGCGTCTGCTTCGGTTGCCGCCGGTGACAGAATTTTATGATCAGAAAAATTAACGGCTGTCTGCATGACGTCATGACGCAGCATGTCGCCTTCCAGTTCGGTGCCTAATATGGTTTTTTCTTCCACTGTTGTACATAGCAATGCATAGGCTCCATCAATACCGACGCTTGAGATGTCTTTGAAAAACGCATTCGCTTCAGGGTTGCGATTGAAAAACAGATGCATTTCCCCAAGTGTGGCGAATAAGGCATGGACCTGCGGGTCTGAAATGAAGGTTTTATGATTGACCTCGAGAGGGCCAGGGATCTTGTCTACGAGTTCATCGATATATGCCAGCGAGGTGGCGACTGCATCCTGTAGTTTTTTTTTGTATCCCATGATGAGCCGCATATTCGGCTCGGTGCCTTCGACAACCGTCTCGATGGCTTCCAGCAAGGCAGTGTCTGGCTGCTGCGCTATGTGTCTTGCGATCATCCCGCCAGGGAAGCGCGGTAGTTTGAATGGTGGCTTCATATTGGCTACGACACTCGACCGTTCATGATGTAGATTAGGCTGTATCGTAGATATTATATATCACTCGTCCCGTTTGTTTTCTGAGCGTTGTAGTTGTGGCCTGCATAAGGCGTCAGTAGCGCCAGGAAACCTTAACAGGCGGGTGTTCGACTGCCCTTGCCAGAGGCCGTTGCTGCCGCAGCGCAATGGAATTCGGAGCGTGCAACGGCGTCCTCAAAGAAGGGTAGGTATTCAAGCCAGTTTTCGACCGGACCGTAGTGTGAGAACACTACGAGGCCATTTCTGTCCAAAACATAGCTGCTAGGGAACACACGGGCGATCTTGCGATCCTCGATCTGGTTGTCACTGGCCAGTGACAGGCTGGTGTGGTCACTGTCTGTGGCCAGTGAATCGTAAAGCGGCAGGTTGCCGAAGCCGTTTTGCTCGGCCCATTGGCGCGACTTGCTGTAGGGTTCGCGTACCTGAAGAAAAACCATGACAACATCGGCAGAAAACTTTTCCTCAAGTCGTTGTTGCAAAATCTTCAGGGAAGGGAATTCCCGCATGCAAGGCGGACACCATGAGCCCCAGAAATGGACGAAGGTGATTTTCCCTCGTAAGCCAGACAGCGACAGAGATTTACCTGCGGCATCCTTGTAGGTCAGGTCGTAGAAGCGCTGACCGACTCCTGTGCCGGTTGCCGCATCCAGTGTGTCCTGTTTGCCTGCATAGGGCCCCCACAGCGTCGGCCATGTGCTGTTATTAAAAACAACACGCTCATCCAGCGCGTACAGTACACACTTCTGCTGGGTGTTCGCCTGGCAGTTTTCGAGGGCCTGTTGTTTGGCGTCCTCCGGCGAGACGGCATCGGCTTGCCACGCCCAGGCGCCGCCAGGGGCAATCGCAAACGCCTTGTGCCCGTCGGCGTATTGGTATGCGCTGTAGTTTTGCTGTGCCCTTGCGTTGACGTGCGGTAGGTTGGCTGCAGCTGTTGGCGGTGATGCAATGCCAGGCCCGGCGATCAGGTAATAAGTTGTTAACATAACCGCAACAACCCGTGCCAGGCCCGGCTTGCTTGTTCTGCTGTGAAATGAAGTTACCTTAAAAAGTCTCATTGGTCTCGCTTAGTCTGTTTCTTCCCAGCCAGTGATCATGGCCTTGATGTGAGCCGTCGGTGTATGTCCGGCGGTTGCCAGATACACGTGCGCGATAAAGAAGATCAACATCATGAATGCGGCGATCACGTGAAACAGGGCAACGTATTCAATGTTCAACCAGTCTACCCCCCAATCTTTCCAGGAGTTGTAAAACAGATAAAACCAGCCTGTTGTCCAGATGAGTGGGTTGATGACTAACAGTACAAACAAGTAGGCCAGACGTTGCAGGGGGTTGTGTTTTTTTAAGCGTGTCTGTTTGAATGGATGCGGTGCATTGGTGAAGATGCCAGTGAGATAGTAGCGGAACATCGCCACCACTTTATCCATGGTTGGAATGTACTGCTTCCATTCGCCGGTAGTGAGGTGCCAGAAGACTGCGAACACCCACAAACCCACCAGCGTCCAGGCGGCGATGGTGTGGTAGGCCACAGCTTGCTGGAAACCAAAGAAGGTATACGAGCCATGCACCTCGAAGCCAGTGAGCATAAGGAACATGATCAGCGCCGCCTGCGACCAGTGCCAGAAGCGTTCAAAGCGTTTAAAGATATACATTCTTTCCATCGTTTTATCCTCTCTTACTCATCAGGTAGCGGATACCGCCGTGGATGAGGACGCCTAGCAAGGCAAGCAGTGCCAGGGTGAAACCGATCTTGTCGACTAAGGGTGTGTTGTTGCGGCCCGGCATGTAGATGCCGTCGATCGCCTGCAGGCGGCCATTTTCCGTATGGCATTGTTCACAGCGCATGGCGTCTTCCTTGGGTGCGACCATATGGGTAATGGGCCAGCTCATCTCCGTTTCCACGAATTTCTTTTCGCCGCTGTACTTCATGCCGGCTTCGCGCATTCCCCATTCGAGCGCCTTGTCCCAGTCGTAGTTGCCCCAGAAAGCGGAATCGTCCTTGCCCGCCGTGTGAAACACGGCCAGTGTTTCGTTGCCGACGTCGTAGGGTTGTTTACCACGGAATACTTTCACCGGCCAGATGCGCGAGTCCGGGTCATCGGCGCTACCGAGGAAGGTGTTGATGTTTACCTTGTCGCCCTCGACTTTTTCACCGAACAAGGTGTACTTGACGTTGCCGTTGAACCATACGTATTCCGGTATTACATAACGGTCGTAAGTGAAGTGACCTTTCTTGCTGTCATAGCTGACGCGGCCGTTACTGGCTTTCTCGATAATGCGTTGGCCTTTTTCATCAAGCTTGCCGGCGGTCGACCAGTCCCAGCTCATTTTGGTGGCGAGCGCGCCGCGCGCAAATTCCGGAATGTGACAGGTCTGGCAGGCCAATTTGTCGGTATGCGCGTTGAGCTTCGCAGTGATTGTGGTATTACCCGGATGAGGCGTATTACCGTGGCAGGCGACACAGGTGGTGGGGTTTCTGCCGTTACGCTTGCCGCGGATTAATGCGCCCTCGTCGTCTGTTGCGGTCGGCGCATAACGGCTGCCCGACACCTCATGTGAATCGCTGACATGGCAGTCGCCGCAGGTAAAGTTCAGGCCGTCGGATTCCATGTGGACATCCAGATAACGTTTTGGATTGGTCAGTGAGCTGTCCAGATCACCATGCTTGACTGCATTTCCACCGCCACCGTAGAAATGGCAGGCGCCACAGGTTTGCCGGCTGGTTTTACCAATGTTCTGGGCAATCTTTTTGAGATCGACGGCCTCACGGAATTTGCCGGAATGCGGTGGCCATTCCATTTTTTCGTAATTGGGATGTCCGGAGAGCCCCGGGATCTTCTTGTAGCTGCCGGTGGTGTCATGGCATGCGATACAGTCGACATTGGCTTCGGAAGTGAAATCGAAGGAATCGTCACTCCAGCCATAACCGACGTGACAGGCACTACAGAAGGTCTGGTTGGAAGTCACCGCGGTACAGAAGTTGTTGATTATGCTTTTCTTGCCGAGCTTTTGCTTGGTGACCGGATTGAGGTATTCCCAGGTCCAGTGCTTGGTGTTGTGAACCTGTTTGGCGGCCTCGGTATGACATTCCAAACATGCCTTGGTGACCTCGGGCCCGGTCTTGAAATCTTTGTCGAGTTCCGAAAACTTGGAGTGATCGGCGGTGGAAGGCTTTTTTGCCTTGGGCTTGGTATATGCCTCGCTGCTTACAGCCACAGTGGTCTTTTCGTTCGCCAGGGTTACCACTGGTGTCGTGGTTGCGCTGCCTGGTTGTGCAGTGATAGCGGCGCCGTCCGCCTTTGGTTGGGCGTCCGCCACAATTGCGGATGCGCTGGTGGTGACCAGCAGGCAACCGATGAGAATAAGCGCGTGGCGTACTTTCATCCTTGGTGTATTCATGATGTGTACTCCAGATGTATACGATGAGCTAATAGCTATATCGTGGTTCATGTGATTGCTCAGCATCCACCGACATCCGTGCCGCCGGCACCGCCACCACCTGGGCGAATCTTAATTAGTGGGGGTGCAGGTTTGTCTGGATCAAATGTCAGGAAGGCCTCCTGGTCGGCCGCTACCTGGTCCATGATGTCTGAAATACCAAAGAGTTTGCCCATCAGGCCCGAATTCATGGTGCCGATGTAGGTTTTGCCATCGTCATTTTTGAATACAGTGATGGTGCAGGGCATCAGGATTGAAAATATGCGGTTGGCATTGGCCTTGAGTAACGGCCCGGAGTAATTGGTGCTACATGCCTCAACCAGCAATACCGGTAACACGTTACTTCCGGCAGATGCCACGGCCCTTGACGGATCCCTGAGGCCAGACAACTTCCAGCCATGCGCGGCCATCTCCGGACTTTGAATATTCGCCTGGATGCGTGCCGCCGTTTCCTCTACGCCATAGGGGCTGGGGGTAATATTGAACATCAGGCTTTGTGCTGATGTCACCGCGATGACTGCGACCAGAGCAATGCCTGCAATGAAACCTACGATTGTCTTAATCATGTCGGACCCTCTCTTTACTCTCCTGGCGGCTAAAAGCAGCCGGTTGGATTCTGTCTATAAGAAATTAATAATAATCTTATATACTGATTATGATACTTATGCCGGTGTTATCAATACCTGATGCAGGCTGGCAGAACGATTTGTTGATCTGGGCTAACTCGCTATAACTCCGACATAGGTTTTTTTTATGAAAGGCCTACAAGCGCTACCCACGATGCTCCGGCTCAGCCTGAAAGACCTCTCTCCGCTACTTTTGCTTGTCTGTGCTTACTCCTCATACTCGATAATGGCCCGATTATTGCTCTACCTATATTGAAAGCCCGTTATGAGGCCTATGAGACCGGACGGTCTATACCGAACGGCGGATACAAGGTCTTCCAGCCGATAAAGTTAACGGCTCATGAGCCGAAATATTAAGGGACAACTGGGTTACGGGACTTTACGCTGCCAACGCCAATTTATTGGCGTTGCTGTGCCTATTGAACAACCGCGGGCGTCAAAAATATATCGCCTGCCTGTATGTTGATTCAGCCAGAAAATAAGTGCCTGAAACAATGAAGAAGGAAGACCAGAAATAAATGAGATATTCAGTAGCAATCAGATATCTGCTCATCTTTTGCGTGTTTGCGGGCATTGCATTGGGCTTATTAGGTTGTGGACTGGGGGAAAGCAGCGAAAAACTGGATTTAACTAAACGTGTCAGTGATAAAACCGCCAGCGTTGCACTTACTAATGATGGTGCTGATGATCCAGAAGTATTCAACTTTGGATTTGACCTCCGCGGTAGCCCACACGAGGACGCTCGCCAATACCTTCCTTTCCTGGATTATTTAGAACAAGCGACATCTTATCGATTCAGGTTGCGCTTCACTCCAAACGACGGGGAAATAATCGACGACCTGGGCAGCAATGTCGTTCAGTTCGCAGCGATAGGCGCAGAGTCCTATATACGCGCACGGCATCAATATCATGTAATCCCTCTGGTACGGGGCCTGAACCAATACAACAAGGCCGAATATCAGTCTGTGATTGTTGTTGCGCCCGGCAGCCCGGTGGAACAGTTGCAGGATCTGGTCGGCAAGCGCTTCGCCTTTGGCAGCCTCTCCTCTACACGGGGCCATTTGATCCCGCGCATCGTGCTGCAGGAGCACGGCATTTCATTGCAGGACTTCAAGCTATATGACCACACAGGTTCACACACTAATTGTGCCAAGGCTGTTATTTCTGGTGAATTCGATGCCTGTGGTATGCAGGACATCATGGGCAGACAATTGGCAGCTGAGGGATTACTGCGCATTGTTCACGAATCTAACTACTTTCCGTCGAGTGGTATTGTTACCAACAGCAAAGTTCCAGAGGAAGTGCGAGACAGGGTGAAGCAGGCGTTGCTCGATTTCAAGCCCCTGAGTATTCATGCCAAAAGGCTTTACAGATGGCAGTTGACTGAAATGTCCAACGGCTTTGTCGAGGCGGATGACGAGGACTATCACGCCTTACATGAATGGAACCACAAATTCGGCTTGATTCGTCATGCGGAGGCGAGTGCCGAACAATGAAACTGTCAACCAGGATACTGCTCTTGATTGCCGGTGTGGCCTTGTTTCAGGGGGTTGTCATTGTTCTGTGGGGAGGCTCCCTTATGCATAAAAGTCTGCATGATGAACTGAGCGAAAGGGTGTCTGTAATAGGTAAGTCAGCCGGCGAAGCTGTTGTTGATCGTGTGATAGATGGTGATGCGCTATCTGTCAATGAGATTCTCCGCGAACTCAAGACAGCGAATGAGAATATCGAATATGTCTATATTACCGATTTTGATGGCAATATGTTTGCGCATAGCTTTAAAAATGGTTTTCCTCGTGACCTGATCGCCTTAACGCAGAAGGCGTCAGCCTCTGAAGGTGAAATGCTTGATAGATATGCGGTAGCGGCATCCGAGATCATTCACGCCAGCCACCCGTTGATTGAGGGTATGGATGCTCGCATACATGTCGGAATAAACAATCAGGATGCAATAAAACAGCTGTCCTCTATCCGCTACCAAATGGCAGGTGTCGCGATTCTGGCGGTGGTGATGAGTTTCTTTGCAGGTATCTATCTCAGCAGGCGTGTAACGCGACCGTTGAGCAGGCTGGTCGCGTTACTCAGATACTATGGCCGCGGTGTGGCGGTTGCGCCGTTTCTTGTGGATGTCAAATCCGGTGGCCAGGAGGTTGTTGAGCTTAATGTCGCTTTTAAAGAAATGTTGAGCGAACGTTTGCGCTCAGAAGCCAGTATGCAAAGGCTTTCGATGGCGCTGGAACAAAGCGGCGATGCGGTCACTATTACAGACCGTGATGGCATCATCGAGTATGTCAATCCGGCTTTTGAGAAGATTACGGGTTATAGCAAAAGAGAAGCTGTAGGCAAGAGCCACCAAATTGTGAACTCAGGTCAGCACGAGCCTGAATTTTTTGCACGCCTGTGGCAAACGATATTATCCGGTGAAGTATTCAGCGAGGTGTTTATTAATCGCAGAAAAGACGGCAGCCATTACTACGAAGAAAAGACCATTACGCCTATAAAAGATGCGACTGGCGGTATCAGGGATATTGTATCTTCCGGGAGGGATGTAACTGAACGTCTCGAGGATCAAGAGCATTTGCAGTACCTTGCTCATCATGATGCGTTGACAGCGCTGCCAAACCGCGCCTTGTTTTCGGATCGGCTGAACCACGCGTTGGCACAAATGCGCGAAGTCGATGATAACCTGGCCGTGTTGTTCCTTGATCTTGATCGATTTAAGATTATTAACGATACATTGGGTCATGGTATTGGTGATGAAGTACTACGGGTGCTGGCTGAAAGGTTAAAAGATTGTGTGCGTGAAGGTGATACAATTGCTAGATTGGGCGGCGACGAATTTGCAATCCTGATCCAAGGTATCAAGACCGCCAATCATGCGGCACCCATCGCACAGAAAATCCTGGATTCGCTGGTGCAGCCTTTCGAACTTGACGATCGCGAACTCTATATAACAACCAGTATCGGTATCAGTCTTGCGCCTATGGATGGCGATGATGCGCAGAGCTTGCTAAAACATGCCGACATTGCCATGTATCGTGCCAAGGATCTTGGACGTAACACTTACCAGTTCTATTCGCAAAGTATGAGCGATGCCGCGCTGGAGCGTCTGACACTGGAAACTGACCTGCGGCATGCCCTGGAGCGTGAGGAATTCCGGCTCTACTACCAGCCACAAGTAAATCTCAATAGTGGTGAGATAACGGGTATCGAGGCGTTGTTGCGTTGGCAGCATCCAGAACTTGGCCTGGTTGAGCCTGTCGAGTTTATCCCCATACTTGAAGAAACAGGGCTGATCGTACAGGTCGGTGAATGGGTATTACGTTCCGCCTGCATACAAGCAAAGCGTTGGCAGAAATTGTACGAATCCCCGTTACGCGTCGCAGTTAATCTCTCAGGGCGTCAGTTCAGCGGACATGAACTGTCGGCAACGCTACGCAATATACTCCATGAAGCACAGCTGGATCCGCATCTGCTTGAGGTAGAGATTACGGAAAGTACGGTGATGCGGGATGACCGTAGAACAATGGAAGTATTTAATACCCTCAGTGAGTTGGGTGTAGGGATTGCCATTGACGATTTTGGTACCGGGTATTCGTCGCTTGGTTATCTCAAACGTTTCCCTATTGATACACTCAAGATTGATCGCAGTTTCATACGTGATATATCAACCGATCCGGATGATGCCGCGATCGTCAGTGCGATCATTGCACTTGCAGATAGCTTGAATCTCCGTGTTATCGCTGAAGGCGTTGAAACAGAGGCACAGAATGCATTCCTGTGCGATCAAGGTTGCCAGACCATCCAGGGCTACTTGTTCAGTCGACCCATGCCTGCTGATCAACTGGAACAATTGCTGGTTACACCGCCTGGTAGCGTTTCAGATGCAAACCGAGTGGGCCGTAAAACAGATAACGCCCGTATTCATTGATTTTCTTTACGTGCCGATGCGAATTTGTAAGTGTTTTTATTAGTCGTCGCCATGTAGTTCGATAAACACAATGTGCGAGTCAAAGTCAGATAGGTCTGTGTGTTCATATCCCGGCGGAGCACGCACACTGTTGACGCCAAAACGTGCCATATCCCGTGTGGAGAGAAAATAATAATCGGGTGCGTTATGCGGCGGCATCTTGCCGATCCAGCACAGGTATTGGTCAACACCGATGCGCGTAAAGAATTCGTGTTCCAGATTTACCAGTCGCTCGACCTGTGCTTGCAGATAGTGTGTGGCCGTGTTGGCATCTTCATTATGCTGTTGCATTCGTTGTGTAATCTCATCTCTCCATAGGCCCGTGCTCTTGAGATGATGATAATTCCCATGCCAGGCAACAATGGCATTATCGCGAATCAGTTTGTTGCGCGCCGCTGGGAATACATAATTAGCGCAGGAAGAAAGGCAATATTCAGGGACTTCAATATCAAGCTGCCTTTCGTGTAGCCACAAGCCCAGTTCTATAGCAGCGGCGACTTCGCCTCCGCTGGAGGTGATGATTAAGCGTTCGACGGGTTGTTTCTGAATACTGCTGAAAAAGCGCTCATTGTGTTGTGTGCTGATGGCGCCCGTGTAATAAACTCTGTGCCCGGTAGTTTGGCTATAGGCTAACGAACAGGCTGTGTTGCAAGAGCACAGCAAATATAGCAGCAAGCCGCCAAGGCATTGCAGTTTGCTGCTGCAATTTGCAACGCCCGGCATGATGGGTTGGGTGTGTCGTTACGTTCCTCTGAGGATGGCGTATAACTTATCTTTCAATTGCACTCGTTTAAACTTGAGGCTCTCGGTGTATTCATCTGAAGGGGTCTCGATATCCTCTTCTATCCTGAATATCTCGTCATCAAGTTCGCTATATGTCTTGAGCAATCCTGAAAACCCGGAATCGTTGAGAGTGAGCTCGTTGATCTTGTCCTTGAAATTCGGGAATTCCTCGGCTAAACGGTGATGTTTTCCAAACATGGTGTATTCTCGCGGCTATGGGTGGATGCTTTTGATATTATCGCACTGCTCATACAAATACAGCCGGAAGTTATTGATCTCAATCATTCAAACGCCGCTTTCTGGTTGCCTGATACGCAACAGTTTAGGCTATAAGTCCATCCCCTTACCCCTTGGCGGGGGCGACAGCAGGGATGCAGGACGGCATCAAGGACGGAGGAGGTGGGTAATGCATGGACAGCTACAGGGATGTAGCTGTTAGGGTAATGCAGGGGCAATTACCGAGGGCCATGGCCAGGGATATCCCTGGCAGTAATCGCGTTTGAGTTTTACTGGCGCATAGTGGATACATCACAGCAGCAAGGAGTGTACGGTTTGACGGAGCAACAGATAAACACGGGGGATGACGCGCAGCGGCTACGGCGGTCATTCATGCTGGCTGTGTCGTTTGCAGTATTCTTGTGGTTGATCGAACTTGCCAAGAACCTCTTTAACCTCGATCTTGAGGTCTATGGTGTGCTGCCACGCCATATGGTGGGCCTTAGCGGTATCCTGTGGGCTCCCTTGATACATGGTTCCCTATCTCACTTGTTCGCCAATACCATGCCCATTGTCCTTCTCACTACAGCGTTGTTATATGGTTATCCGCGATCAGCAAGGATAGTGTTGCCGATCATCTACCTTGGTACAGGTCTATGTGTGTGGTTATTTGCGCGCAGTGCTTACCATTTTGGCGCCAGTAGTCTGACGTTTGGCATGATGTTTTTTGTATTCGTTGTCGGCGCGCTGCGTTGGGATAGCCGTGCTATCGTGATTTCCATGGTCGTTTTCTTTCTTTATGGAGGCATGATTTGGGGGGTGTTCCCGTCTGATCCCCGCGTGTCTTTCGAGTCCCATTTTTTTAGCGCCGTCATAGGTGTGGTGTTAGCATTCCTGCTCAAAAATTATGATGCAGCACCGCCCATGAAAAAATACAGCTGGGAAGGTGAGGTCGACGAACCATCGGGTGATGACGAATGGAATTCCAGGGAGTGAGTGGTCGCGGTGTCAATTGCAAGACCCATGCGTTTCTAAGTTAGCCAGATTCGAGGTTTCGAGATATTCAAGTACCTCACTCAACCTGCCGTCATCCACAATCAATAACAACGGTACGCCCTGTAAATCGGCATTATCGGCACGTAACCAGTGCACCATTGATACACCGTCACCTAGCATCATTTCATAAAGCGCATCGTAAACACGAGCAAAGCGCACTGCCCGTACCCAGGCAGCAGAACCGGGCCTTAGCTCTTGTCTGCCGCTGGAGAGTTCGCCGATGTCACCACATTGGATGCCGAGTATCCGCGCAAGCTCGGCCTGGTACAGGCCCAACATCTCAGTGATTTGTATAACCGATTGTGTCAGCTTGCGCGGATTGGCGTCAGGACTGGAAAGTTTATGCATCTTGAGCTTACCGCTTTATGGTGTTCCGTTGCGACACATGTTGTTATTCGAAGCAGGGCTTACTCTTGCCCGCGCATCCCTTTAGAATGCGTATCTCATTCAGCGTGGACATACTATGGCTATTCACTGGTATCCGGGGCATATGCACAAGGCCCGCAAGCAGATCGAAGAGGTGTTGCCCAAGGTCGATCTTATCATTGAAGTGCTGGATGCGCGTATCCCGTATAGTAGTGAAAATCCAATGATCACCAGCTTGCGTGAACACAATGGCAAGGTCAGGCCCTGCATTAAGCTGCTCAATAAAAATGACCTGGCTGATCCCGTAATCACGCAACAGTGGCGCGATTATCTGCAAAAAGAACATGGTGTCACGGCCATGCCCCTGAGCTGTGAGCAACCCTCACAGGTGCTGCAAATAACACGATTGTGTCGCGAGCTTTTTCCGGGCAGGGAGCATAGCAACAAGCCCATACATGCCATGATCATGGGAATACCCAATGTCGGTAAATCGACCCTGATCAATATCCTGGCAGATCGGGCGATTGCCAAGGTGGGCAACGAGCCGGCCATTACCAAAAGACAACAACGCATTAATCTCGATAACGGAATTGTCCTATCCGACACACCGGGGATGCTTTGGCCCAAAATCGAGAATGAAAACAGCAGCTACCGCCTGGCAGTCACCGGCGCCGTCAAGGATACCGCCATGGAATATGAGGACGTGGCCTTTTTCGCTGTAGAGTACTTGCTGCAAGCATACCCGGAGAGACTCCAGGCGCGTTACCAGTTAGACGAATTGCCGGATGATCCGGAGACACTGCTGGAGCGTATCGGTAAAAAGAGGGGTTGTCTCGGCGCGGGCGGCCGGGTCAATCTGAACAAGGTCGGCACGTTACTGCTGAACGAAATTCGCGCAGGGATGCTCGGACGCATCAGCCTCGAGACACCTGAAATGATAGAGCGTGAGAAAAAGCAACTGGTGGCAATGCAGGCGAGTAAGGCCGAAAAGAAGGCAGCGAGAAAGAAGGCCTTTAAGAGTGGGAACAGACAGGCGCCGGGTAAAACCTGAGCAAGGACAGACGCTTCAATGTGTGGTAGCTTCGACCCGACCATATAGGCAGTGCCCGATCAGACCGAGTTATATGGGCCACATTGGCCCACAATCGGCCGCTCAGGCGATCAATGATTTTTGAATCTACTGTTCGGTAACGGCCGGCAGCGGGCATCTAGCTTTCCATAGTAATTACGTGTAGTAGTCGGTA
>CAMYKB010000028.1:0-823 GCA_947258875.1 uncultured Gammaproteobacteria bacterium
ACAATCAAGCAGCTCATCAACGGGAAAATTTTTGCGACTGTCATTCACCGCGATTACCACCTCTTCAATCTCTTCCTCCTCAGCATATTTTGACAAAGGGATTTTAAGCCGAATCACTTTATGGGATTCAACAATATCGTGCTCGCCTGGGACATGCAGAAATCCGGCGATATAGAAATTTTGTTGCTCATGACTACGGCGAAGCTCATCAATAGTCGCTGCCATCTTGCCTGCGCCGTAGACGAGTACACGTTTTTTGAGTACGTTTTTATCGACGATATTGAGGAATATAAACCGGATAATGGCAATAGAAACAAATGAAATTGCACTAGCTATCAGAATGATGCCACGGCCAAGAAACAAGGTCGGCAGCAAATAAAATATGAGGGCGAGCGCTAAATACGCCAGCAAATACCCCGTTGCGATACGCAACACAATATTCGACAAGCCATCTCGCCTGAGCGCTTGATATAAGCCCATAGCCCCCATGCTGAGGATGACTGCTCCAGCAACAACAAACGCTTTGAGGTTAAGCGGTTTTACTGCCTCAAAAGACTCAACAGCTGATGGAGCATCTCCCCAATGAAACCTCAAGTAGGCGCCAAGATAGACCGATGCAAACAGGATCAGGAACTCGCTGAGTCCCAACAAAAAGAAAGGTATCCGTATATGGTGCTTAAATAAACGGAAAGTGGCCACAGATTCCCTCCTGCGTCGCTTGTCCCTGAGGCCGCAGAAGCGGGCTTGTCAATTTATGTGTTTCTTAACAGCAGTATCTTAATGTCAGTTAGGGTCAGACACAAGCAGTATGTAAACTCAGATT
>CAMYKB010000028.1:911-36435 GCA_947258875.1 uncultured Gammaproteobacteria bacterium
AGTGCCCTGAAATATCTGATAGAATTCCCGCTTTGACATAATAATCTCATTATATTTTGACAAGGAGTCACCTACAATGCTTATTACCGATGATGTAAGGATAGCCGTCATTGGACTCGGATACGTTGGACTGCCTCTGGCAGTCGAATTTGCAAAACAATTCCCAACGGTTGGCTTTGATATCAAGTCACAGCGTATCGCGGAACTCGTCGCAGGTAATGACAGTACACTCGAAGTCAGTAGCGAAGAGCTCGGACTTTCCAACAATCTGAGCTTCACCGACAAGCTAACCGACATTGCCAAATGCAATGTCTACATTGTTACAGTACCAACACCTATAGACAAACATAAACGCCCGGAGCTCGGGCCACTAGAAAGTGCCAGCAAATTGATCGCCGAGGTAATCTCCAGTGGCGACGTCGTCATCTATGAGTCAACCGTCTATCCTGGTGCAACTGAAAGCGTATGTGTACCGATTATCGAAACCCATTCCGGCCTTGAATATAATAAAGATTTTTATGCTGGATATAGCCCTGAACGCATTAACCCTGGAGACAAGGAACACCGCGTCACTTCGATACTGAAAGTAACGTCAGGCTCTACTCCTGACGTTGCTGAATTTATCGATCAACTCTATAAGTCAATCATCACGGCAGGTACCCATAAAGCGTCGAGTATCTGCGTCGCGGAGGCTGCCAAGGTCATTGAAAATACCCAGCGCGACCTGAACATTGCTCTCGTCAATGAACTTGCGCTGATCTTCAACAAACTCGGCATTGATACCCTCGAAGTCCTTGAGGCCGCAGGCACTAAATGGAATTTTCTTCCTTTTCGTCCCGGGCTGGTGGGGGGGCATTGCATCGGCGTCGACCCTTATTATCTGACTCACAAAGCCCAGGAGATAGGATATAACCCGGAAGTTATCCTCTCAGGGCGCAGAATCAATGACGGTATGGGCCCCTATGTGGCGGAACGTATCGTAAAAATGCTGACAAAACGGCGTGTGCATGTTGCAGGTTCACGGATCCTGATCATGGGATTGGCATTTAAGGAGAATTGCCCAGATCTGCGTAATACTCGCATTATTGACGTGATCGAGGAACTGCAAAGCTATCACGCCAATGTGGACGTACATGACCCCTGGGTAGACACAGATGAAGCCAAAACTGAATATGGTGTTGAGCTTGTAGACCACCCTGCTGAGGCGAACTATGATGCGGTGATAGTTGCAGTAGCCCATGACCAGTTCAAGGCAATGGGAGCGGCAAAAATTCGCGCACTATCAAAACCTCATGGCATCATATTCGATGTCAAATATGTGTTTCCTCGTGATCAGGTTGATGCCCGCCTGTAAACTGAGATATACCGCATTCATACACTAGATTATTAACTGGAGCGAGCATGAAAGTACTGGTTACCGGAGCAGCGGGATTTATTGGCTCTAATCTGTCTCTACAACTTCTGGATCGGGGCGATGAAGTTATCGGCATCGATAATCTTAATGACTATTACGATGTAAATCTCAAAAAGGCGCGCCTCGCACGCACCAGCCAACATTCAGCCTATACTGATATTCGTGCCAACCTTGAAGATAACGAGAAAATTGCGGACATCTTCGCCAAACACAAGCCCGACCGTGTTGTTAATCTTGCAGCACAAGCTGGTGTCCGCTACTCAATCGAAAATCCGATGTCCTATGTAGAATCGAACCTGGTCGGCTTTATGAATATTCTGGAAGGTTGCCGCTACAATAACGTCGAGCATCTTGTGTATGCCTCCAGTAGCTCTGTATATGGTGCCAATACTCATATGCCTTTTTCTGTACATGACAATGTCGATCACCCTTTGAGCATGTACGCAGCAACCAAGAAAGCCAATGAATTAATGGCACATACCTATAGCCATCTATACCGTTTACCTACTACCGGGTTACGCTTCTTTACTGTCTATGGCCCATGGGGCCGCCCGGATATGGCACTGTTTCTGTTCACACGAAATATACTCGCGGGTAAACCAATTGATGTTTTTAACTATGGCAACCACCGGCGTGATTTCACATACATCGATGACATCGTTGAAGGTGTTATTCGCACCCTCGATAATATCCCACAGCCGAACTCTGACTGGAGTGGCGATGCACCTGATTCTGCCACCAGTACAGCTCCTTATAAGCTCTACAACATTGGCAACAACAATCCAGTTGAGCTGGGGCACTACATTGAGGTACTTGAAGATTGCCTGGGCAAAAAAGCCGAGAAAAATCTTTTGCCACTACAACCAGGCGACGTCCCGGACACCTATGCCAATGTTGAAGCTCTGGTCGCAGATGTAGGTTACAAACCGGCCACATCAGTTGAAGACGGAATCAGGCGCTTTGTCGATTGGTACAAGGACTATTACAAGACCTGAAATACAGACCACTGAAGATCAGCGCGATATTCACGCATTCCATTGCGAGTCCTTGACTTCATTCGACGCAATTGATTTGCTTGATAGAGCGTTCGAACTGGGCAGCTATGGTGTCATGGATGGCGCACCGACAGGTCGTAACTTTTACAGTGCTTATGGATAGTATTACTCTTAGTCACCAGGTCGCTTGCGGGCGAGGAGTATCATCCTCACCGCCTCTATAAGAAGCATACACCGCCACGCTGATACACTCATATAGTGTCAGTGAAACTGCCATCACCCCAGATTCTCCAAGCTTGGGAAGCTCACCACCACAGCTTTTTTTAGCTGACGGGCAACACAAGCCCATTGCCCGTGATATCTTACTTTTCGTTATATGATAAGCAGCGTAGTCCTGCATCGATCACCATCTGTCATAATAAGTACTTAATACCATTCGTTGTCACTATTTGGTAATGCGCATGACAAAAGTACTCTACCACTACATCAACGGCCAGCGGGTTGAGGGCAACAGTCGCCGCTATGGCGATGTGTTCAATCCGGCAAACGGCGAAATATCGGCTCGGGTACCGCTGGCTTCGGCCGACGAAACGGCCAATGCGGTCGAGGCCGCCGCTGCAGCCTTTCCCGCCTGGCGGGATACGCCCGCCCTGCGCCGCAGCAGGATACTATTCCGCTTTAAGGAACTACTGGATCAACACCTCGATGAACTCGCCGAACTGGTTTCCGCAGAACACGGCAAGGTCTTGAGTGATGCCCGTGGCTCGGTCATTCGTGGCCTGGAGGTCGTGGAGTTTGCCTGTGGGGCGCCTCACCTGCTAAAAGGTGAGTTTTCGGAAAATGTCGGCCGTGATGTCGACAGCCATTCCGTGCGTCAAGCACTTGGCGTCTGCGCGGGCATTACTCCGTTCAACTTTCCGGCTATGGTACCCATGTGGATGTTTCCATTAGCGATTGTCTGCGGCAATACCTTTATCCTGAAGGTTTCTGAAAAGGTCCCCTCCACCTCCTTGCGGCTTGCAGAGTTGCTCACCGAAGCGGGCCTGCCGGATGGCGTCATGAATGTCGTCAATGGCGGCAAGCACGCGGTAGACGCCCTGCTGACGCACCCCAACGTTGCCGCAGTCAGTTTTGTCGGCTCTACACCGGTCGCGCAATATATTCACCGTACCGCCTCCGAACACGGCAAGCGCGTGCAAGCCCTGGGTGGCGCCAAGAATCACATGGTTGTGATGCCCGATGCTGATCTCGAGCAAGCCGTGGATGCCCTGATGGGAGCCGCGTATGGTTCCGCCGGCGAGCGTTGCATGGCCATCTCTGTTGCAGTTGTGGTAGGCGACGAGGTGGCGGATGCATTGATTGCTCGACTTGCGCCGCGGGTAGCCAGCTTGAAAGTCGGGCCTGCTTCACAGCCGGATGCGGAAATGGGTCCACTCATTACTGATGCTCATCGGCAAAAAGTCAAAGCTTATGTCGATCAGGGTGTCCAGGAAGGCGCCGACCTGGTGGTCGATGGTCGTGATTTGAAGGTTGGAGGCCATGAACAGGGCTTCTTCCTCGGTGGTTGCCTGTTCGACCAGGTCACTACCGAAATGCGTATCTATCAGGAAGAAATCTTTGGCCCGGTACTGTGTGTGCTGCGCGCAGCCGATTTTGAAACAGCACTGGAAATGGTTAACACCCACGAATACGGTAACGGTACTGCGATTTTTACCCGCGACGGAGACACCGCACGCAGCTTTGCATCGCGAGTTCAGGTGGGCATGGTGGGCATCAATATCCCTATCCCGGTACCCATGGCCTTTCATAGTTTTGGCGGCTGGAAACATTCGCTGTTCGGGGACATGCATGTTCACGGTATGGAAGGCATCCGTTTTTATAGCAAACTGAAAACCATTACTTCACGCTGGCCAACAGGCATTCGCGCGGGCGCAGATTTCCACATGCCGACAATGAAATAACTTTTTTGCCTGATAAAGACCATCTATAGGTGTAAAGTAAAAATACACTTGGACAACCTCAGAGTAAATCAGGGGTTTATGAAAACAAGCACACGGGAGAACGTATTCTTATGAGCAAGATTGGTTTCATAGGCACCGGTATTATGGGCGCACCGATGGCGGGCCATTTACAAGCCGCTGGACACGAGCTTTATCTGGTCAAACATCACTCTCCTCTGCCCCAGACCTTGCTCGATGCCGGCGCAATTGAATGCGCATCCTGCAAAGAGGTTGCACAACACGTTGATATAGTTATAACCATCGTGCCGGACACCCCTGATGTCGCGGCAGCACTCTTCGGACAAGACGGTATCTCAGCAGGGCTAAGCCGCGGCAAAACCGTGATTGATATGAGTTCCATTTCTCCTATTGAGACCAAGTTGTTTGCCCAAAAAATCAATGCTCTGGGTTGTGACTACCTCGATGCACCCGTTTCTGGCGGCGAAGTAGGCGCGCAGGCGGCAACATTGACCATCATGGTAGGAGGTCCAGAAGCGGCCTTCGAACGCGCCAAACCACTGTTTGAGTTAATGGGTAAAAATATCACCCTGGTTGGTGAAAACGGCGCCGGTCAAACTTGTAAGGTTGCTAACCAGATCATCGTGGCGCTTACCATCGAAGCAGTTGCTGAGGCATTGCTATTCTCTTCCAAGGCAGGCGTGGACCCGGCACGGGTCAGGCAGGCACTCATGGGTGGCTTCGCCGGTTCTAAAATTCTCGAGGTGCATGGTGAGCGCATGATCAAGCGGACATTCGACCCCGGCTTTCGCATCAATCTGCACCAGAAAGATCTGAACCTGGCACTGCTGGGTGCGAAAGCACTGGGCATCAGCCTCCCCAATACGGCGAGCACACAGGAACTCTTCAATGCCTGTACTGCCCACGGCGGGGCCGAACTGGATCATTCGGCGCTGGTCAAGGCCCTCGAAGCACTAGCTAACCACGAAGTTACATAAATCCACCCAGCGTGCGCGGTGTGCATGAATATTGCCTTTCACCATAAAGTGCGCAAAGCAAACATGAAACTAATTCATTCGTATTTAGTAGCATCCTTTGCGGTGATTTTTTTATGGCGTGCACTTCATTTAATTGCAACAATCCAAGGAGCACAGTATGTCCACGATTCACATTAGCGTAGATCAACTTGATCACAGCGCATCACAGGCCCAGGCACGTGATCATGCACTGATACTGGATCGTCCTGAGGCCAAGGGTGGACAGAATAAGGGCCCAATGGGAGGTGAAGCCATGTTAATGGGTTTGGCTGGATGCTTTATGAGTAACCTGCTGGCGGCAGCCGCTGCCAGGGATATTGAACTCCGTAACGTCAAGGCCGAGATTGCCGCCGAACTGGCCGATGCGCCAGCGCGCTTTAGCGATATCCACATGAAGGTCACGGGTGATAGACCGTCGTTGGATGAATTTGAAAAACTGATCAGGCTGGCTGATCGTGGCTGCATATGCGCAAACACGCTTCGGCAGGCCGTAAACCTCACTATCGAATGTGCTTGATTAGAGGTTTCCTAGGTCTCCTTACCACCCGACTTTACAGATTGCACGAAGTGAGCATAGTTCATGACGAGCACAACACTCACGATAATCGGAAATGCAATCGAACCGGTGTTGCCCCAGATTGAAATGGCCAGACCGCCGGCAAATAACGTCAGCACAATAGACGCCAACAAACCACAGATAAAATTAACCATCAGATCTTATAACCTCCCGACAGTTTCTTACAAACTGACGCGCTATTTTATAGACAGTGTATCCCAAACACAGGCTGCATCATAACCCTACTCCGCGCTGGCCGCCGTTGCGAACCAACGGGCGGTACGCAACAAACGTGCATCATCACCACGGGAAGCAACCAACTGCACACCAACAGGCATGCCGTTAGAGCCCTGCATCACGGGAGCGGTTATCGCAGGCACTCCGCACAATGTCCACAACGTGCAGAATATAGGGCTACCTGTCGACTCCAGGCCCAGCGGCGCTTCACCCGTCGTTGCTGGGGTGATGATGGCGTCATAATGCAACAAGATTTCATCCAGCACTTTATTCATGGCAGATATTTGCGCGACCGCACGATTGTATTCCACAGCTGAATATCCAAGACCACGCTCGATCATTTCACACAGGGTGTCACTGAGTTGTTCTTTACCCTGTTGATAATCACGCTCAAAACTTAGCGCCAGATCCGCTTCCATGATGGTGCGATGCCACATCACGGCGTCCTGGAATGCTTCAGGCAACTCCATGACCTCTATGCTGTTACCGAAGTGTTCTGCAAGTTCCTCAAACGCACCGTGCACATATGCTTCCGCATGGTCCCACACCGCAGTCTTGATCATAGCCAAACGAGGCGGGGATGGCGGTTCCTGGGCCGTAGTTTCTATCAGCCTGGGGCGCGCGCGCGGGCGCATATCAGGGTCCCTATCATCAAACGCCATAAGCTGTTCGGCTATCAATGCCACATCCCCTAGCGTACGTCCGAACACACCGACATGGTCCAGTATTCGTGATTGCTGCAAAACCCGGTAACGCGAAATCAACCCATGGCTGGGCTTATAACCATAAACTCCACAATAAGATGCCGGTCGGATGATGGAGCCATTGGTTTGTGTACCTACTGTCAGCGGCACCATGGCTGCCGCAACCGCTGCCGCCGAGCCACTGGATGAACCGCCCGGCGTGCGTTGCGGGTCGTGCGGATTAGTCGTTTTGCCGGGCGCATACACCGCCAACTCGGTTGTTATAGTTTTACCCATAATCACCGCGCCCGCTTCCCGTAACAGTTCAACTACCGTGGCGTCATAGCTTGGTGCCCGGCCCGCATGGAGTGCCGTACCGTGTTCTGTAGGCATATCATGCGTATCGAAGATATCTTTGACACCGACAGGAACACCATGCAGTGGACCCAGCGACTCGCCTGCACGGCGTGCGCTATCGGCTGCCTGCGCCTGACTCAAGGCATAACCGGGGTCAAGATAGGCCCAGGCACCGATGCTATCTTCCAGTGTACTAATGCGCGCAAGACAATCCTGCACCAGTTCCTCCGCTGTGATCTCGCCCGCACGAATCGCTGCAGCCATATCAACCGCAGTCATTTGAAACAAACCCATCAATCAAACACCTTATTCACCAGGCTGGGTACTCAACCAAACAGCTGCACCGGTAACCACAGCGCAATACCGGGGTACAGATACATCAATATCATGGCCAATATCACAATACCCAGGTACGGCATGATACCTCTGAAGATATCAACGAGTTCTATACCCAACGGCGCGACTCCTTTTAAATAATAGGCCGACATAGCCATGGGTGGTGTCAGGAACGAGGTCTGCAGGTTCAAGGCGACCAGCACACCAAAGAACAGCGGATCGACATTGAAGATAGCCAACATGGGCAGGAAAATCGGTACAAAAATGATGATGATCTCACTCCACTCCAGCGGCCAGCCCAAAAAGAAAATGATCAACTGCGCCATAATGAGGAACTGCAAGGGGCTGAGTTGCATACCGAGCACCCATTCCTCGATCAGCCCATGACCACCCAGATACGAAAATACTGAAGCAAACGTCCAGGAACCCACGAACAACCAACACACCATTGCAGAGGTGCGGGCGGTGAGAAACACGGCTTCCTTAAGACGCTGCCAGGTCAGAGCACGATACACAGCCGCCAATACCAGTCCACCCAAAGACCCCACACCGGCGGCTTCCGCCGGAGTCGCTATGCCCGCCAGGATAGAACCCAGTACACCCAGGATTAAAACCGCGAGCGGTACGAAGGAGGTCAACAACTGTAATAGAATCATGCCAATTGGTGGAACGGATTCTTCCGGTGGTTTAGGTGCCAGTTTCGGGTTGAATGAGGCCCTTACAATGACATAAACCATATACATACTGGCGAGCATCAAACCCGGAAACAATGCAGCCGCATACAAACGCACCGGTGATACCTGGGCAATAGCGGCATAGACAATCAACATGATGCTTGGTGGGATCAAAATACCCAATGTGCCACCCGCACAAATGACACCGGTTGCAAGTTTCTTTTCATATCCAGCCTTAAGCATCGCCGGCAGTGCCAGCAAGCCCATTAGCGTCACTACTGCACCGACGATGCCGGTAGCTGTCGCAAACAAGGCACAGGTGGCCAATGCCGCCAACGCCATGGAACCTGGCAAGTGGCGGGCCGCGAGCTGAATACTGTAGAACAACCGCTCAACGATATTGGCACGTTCAACCACATAACCCATGAATAGGAACAATGGCACCGCGACCAGCACATCGTTGGACATCACCGAAAATGTATTTTGCACAAACAGATTGAATATCCGGTTGTCCAGGATATGCTCCATTTGATCCGGCGTGGCGTAGGCGTAATAGCCAAAACCCAGGCCCATAGCAATCAGTGTGAATGCGATAGGAAAACCCAGCAGCACGATGAGGATAAACAATCCCAACATCATGATAGCGATTTGAGGATCAGTCATTTGCCTGCACCTCCCCTGCTGCTCTCATCCACCTGCGTCTTTTTAAGAACCTCAGGCAATTTTTGTTCATTTTCATTACGATGCTGCGCCATGGTTTCAGTTTCTTCGACATCATGCAGACGCGCGGGCCACTGGCCACTGCGGATGCACATCACACAGCGCACGGCTTCGGCTATGCCTTGCAACAGCACCAGGAATCCCGCGATCGGAATCAATGTCTTGAAGAAATAGATCTGCACCCTTGCCGGGCTGCTCCAGCTGACTTCTTTATAGCGCCACGAATCGGCTGCAAACTCATAGCCGTACCAAATCAACGCAAACACGCCAGGCAAGAGAAACAGGATATACAAAGCAAGATCAATACTCGCCTGTGCACGCACCGGCAACAAGCGATGAATAATGTCCCCCCTTACGTGACCGTTACGCGCCAGCGTATAGGCTCCTGCCATCATGAACAGGGCGCCATACATCTGGACACTCATATCGAACGCCCATACTGTCGGTGCATTCAATACATAACGGACAAATACCTCATAGCAGGTTGCGAAGGTCAGCACCAGAATACACCAGCCAAACGCCTTCCCCATCCAGGTACTGAGCGAATCAATGAAATACAAAAAAGGATTCATAACAACTTCCACAAGCAATACTTGCAACGGCTATTAATAAAAAGGGCGGCGCAGTCATGCGCCGCCCTTTTTATGATTACAAAACACAAAAAATCATCCGGCTAACCGTGGCGATTCGTTATCCGAAATAGTGTTTGTACGCAGCCGCATAATCAGGCGCATTCGTCATTTCGTAGAAGCCCACGCGTTTCATCCAGGCCTTCTGCGATTCAACAACCTTAGCGAAGAACGCATCCTTAGCTGTGAACTGCGCAATCACCTTGTCCCAGGCCTTCAGTTGGGCTGTCATGATCGAATCCGGTGTGCGGTGAACTTTGACACCGTGCTTGTCCTGCAACACCTGCAAGTCTTTGGAGTAACGATCCTGATATTTCCATGACATATCAGCCGAAGCGGCTTCAGAGGCAATACGTAGAATCGCCTGATGTTCCTTCGACAGTGAGTTGTAGCGTTTCTTATTAAAGATGATCTCGAAGGTTTCCTGAGACTGGTGGAAACTCGCCAGATAGTAGTTTTTGGCTACGTCCTGCATACCAAAATCTTTATCGGAGGTCGGGTTGTTGAATTCCGCCGCATCGATCAGGCCGCGCTCCATTGCCGGCTGGATTTCGCCACCAGGAAGCTGCACGACTGACATACCCATTTCCTGCAACACATTGGCCGCCAGACCCACGGTGCGATACTTCAGGCCTTTGATATCCTCGACACCTTTGATTTCTTTCTTGAACCAGCCAAACGGCTGTGCCGGCATGGGACCTGTGAAGAAGCCAACAATATTGAGCTTGAGAATATCGTTCATCAGCTCATCATAAAGCTCCTTACCGCCACCATAGGCCATCCAGCCCAGCAGTTGGTTGGCAGTCCAACCCCAGCAGGGGCCCGTACCAAACAAGGATGCGGCTGCATTCTTGCTGTACCAATACGCGGTTACAAGATGCGCACCATCAAGCACACCTTGATGAACTGCAGTTTGCATCTCAGCCGTTTTAACAACGGCACCAACATCCAGATAATCAACCTTCAATGAGCCACCCGACATCTCATTGACACGATCGACATAATCAACGGCAAATTCTTTGAATATACCCCCACCCCATGCACCTTGCAGTTTCAGTACGGTCGGCTTGGCTGCGGTAGATATCATCGGGAAACCAACAGCAGCTGTACCGGCTGCCGCAGCAAGACCGCCTTTAAGGAATTTGCGGCGGCCAGGTGAAGATTTGGCGTCCTTGGTTGCTGGGGTTAGCGTATCGTTGTTTTTCTGTACATCTTTCATTTGGTGTATCCTCCAGTAGAACTATCACATACATAGTATAGTTATTTAGCGGACTTAAATTACGGGCTGGGCCTCCTTATTATTAATTACACACAACAACTCAATAATCATGCGTATATTTCGGGTGTTACCTACTGCTGCTCAAACATTGAATCCTTAGCTATCACACCAGTCTGTCATGGGGTTCACGCCCTGCAAAAAGAGCATCAAGATTATCCAATGCCCGAAAGCCCATCGCATCCCGCGTCTCGCGCGCTGCGCTGCCAATATGGGGCAGCAGGAAGCTGTTCTGCAGGTCCCGGTAGCCCGGATTGATATCGGGTTCATTATTGAACACATCCAGCCCCGCAGCAAACAACTTGCCTGAACGTAACGCCGCAATCAGGGCCTCGTCATCAATAATAGCACCGCGGGCGGTATTGACGACCACCGCCCCATCTGGGAGTAGCGCAATACGCCGGGCATTCAGTAAGTGATGTGTTTCCGGCGTAGCCGGACAGTGGATCGACAGGAAATCACAGTGTGGCAGCAAAGCCTCAACGGTCTCATAGTAAGTGGCGCCGGTCTCATACTCAGAGCCGAGTCTGTGTCGGTTGTAATAATGAATTTCCATATCGAAGCCACGGGCGCGACGTGCCATGATCTGCCCAACTCTCCCCATGCCGAGAATCCCAAGCCGCTTGCCGGTCACGCCGATACCCAGATTATAAGTCGGGCTCCACTCAGACCAGGTATTGGTGCGTATCAACTGCTCACCCTCGTGGGCCCGACGGGCCGCGCCCAGTAGCAATAGCATAGCGATTTCCGCCGTGGCATCACTCAGGACTTCAGGCGTATTAGTGACTATAATTCCACGGGCCTTAGCAGATTCAAGGTCAATATGATCGTAACCCACTGAATAACTGGCAATTGCGCGTACGCTCTCTGGCAAGTGCTGTATCACGTCGGCCGAGAGCTTCTCCGTGTGGGTAGGAATAATCGCATCCGCGCCGGCCGCAAGCTTGATCAGTTCATCTCCGGAATAAACCCGATCATCCTGGTTGAAACGCGCCTCATAATCATGCCCCAGACGCTCCTCAACTGCCTGGGGCAGTTTCCGGGTTACCAAAACAACGGGTTTATCCTGCATAAGACTTCGCTGTAGCTATCCTGATAATGCATACTTAATACTATTGATATTATAGAAAGTAGCATACTCAGAAACTGCAGGGTTTCAACGACCTTCTCTGCCGGATAGTGAAAGCTGATACGCAAGCCACTCATTCCTTGGCGTTTAGGTACCCATAAACTGAGATATTTGAGATATATCGACTGGCCAGGTGAATCTGTCATTTACCCAGAATATATTCATCAACCGCATGAAAAACCAGAAGTGTAATCGTACCAAAGAGAAAAATCAGAATGACAGTCGAGTCCGAAACATGATGCTGCCAAATTAAAGATAAGTGAGAGGACCGTTTCCAAGCGGGCCGAGACGATGGCATCACGTCCGTATAGGCGCTAGTTATGGATGACAAGTTGAAGGACGCTATACAAGCCGCAGCATTGAGGACGTGTGATCACGCGCTACGGGCGTTCGATGACCGCCTACGGGCTACTAAAGCAGGAAGTTTTACTTCTTACTAGGAAATTGAAGATCAGTGCAATAACTTATTGATAACCTGAAGATATTTTTTGGAATCCCATCACGAAAATACCTGTTCAGCCTATACTGATTTCTTCATTTTTAACCTATTGTTTTTTATAAATATATTTATTCTGGCATGGAGACTGCTCTTTAGTTAAACGAATGTGCCATTCGCAACATTTATGTTCTACAGTTAAAGCCAGTAGCTAAAATAAACTAGTCAGGCAGCGTCCATGGCCCTGCTATGGACAGAGGCTGTGATCCAGATCTGTCAGCAAAGAGGTCTGAATTTAACCCATCATCAGTGCGTTTTAGCGCTGCTGAGACAATTAACGACGGCTTTATGATGCGTCGAAGGAAGGACGGTTATGAGCAGTAATCCACTGGCAGATCTCAATCCGATTAATTTCTTGCAAACAATCGTCAACCAAAGCGCCAAAGTGGCTAGCCAACACAGTTGTTCGAATTGCGGAAGCCACCTCAGTTATATCGAACACCTTGGCTTGGCCGCAAGCAGTTGTTCCGAAACGACATACCGTGAGCAAAACGAACTCGATAGCAAGATTAACCTGGCTGAGTATTCCGATCTGATCGTCAGCAGAAAAAATCAAATCGGCGGCACCTTCTCTCGCGCATCCAGTGAGCCCGGTGTAGTGCGTGTGGTTAACACACGTTGCATCAGGGGCGAGTCAAATAACCCATAACCCGTGATTTATGCAACACCCACTGGTGTGTCGTCCAACCACCACTCGCCAGTTGTTCTCTCCGTGTCAGCAATCCTATGAGGGCATCTGCTTGATCGATGCGCTCTGTGACCGCATCCGTCAACTGATCACCACCCAGGTGCTCGCCTGTAATCATTTTTATGTTATGGCTCGCTAGCAGCACTTCAATATTCGTAGCCAGTTCACGATCTTCGTTCCTGAACGCAAACCCAAGAAATATTTTTTCATGCCCATCCTCCAATAAGGCGGTATTGCCAGCTCATCATTCCCCTATTTATACCTTCAATAACCCGTGTCACCTGCTGTAATAAAGTAAACTCATTATTTATCCAGAGATTTCATACGATTGACCATTACGTATCAACCTACACTCAACCCTCTAACCCTGCGCTCTGCGTGATAACGCTTGCTCAACATCGCTTGCCCACTCGATGTTCTCACCGCGCTTCTCGCGCGCATCGTGGATCAGTTGCAGATTGCGTGCCGTGGTTTCCGGCTCCCAGGACTCGCGTACGTTCGCCAGTGCATCAGATAACGCGGCTGAAGCCCCCGCTTCGTCCTTGGCAAGCACCGCCAGCTCCAGTCTCGTGGCATGATCCCAATAATCGGGTTTGCCACTGGCAATACGTCGTTCCACTCCATAACTGACTACCGGGATCAGTTGTTCGCGGCGCGGGTCGGGAGGATCTTTCAGCTCCATTAGCGTAACCGCATTGATGCCCGGATAGGCATCGCGCCAGTCTGCCTCGAAACCTTTCAGGTAGGCAGCGATGGCCTTATCCAGTAACCCACGCGCCAGTAATTCATCGCCTGCGTTAAGTGCTGCCTCCCAGCGGTCTTTGTAGACGCGCCCTAGGATGCCGTAGGTCTCACTACTCGGCCCGCGTTGCGCTATTAAATCAGTGAGAATCTGTTCCGCCTCCTCACCGTGCCCGGCGCGGTTGAGCGCCAGACCCAATTGCTCTTGCACCATCACGGTTGCAGCCAGCGGCGATGACATCTTAGGTACCAGCGCGATCATATCGTCCCAGGATTTAACTGCGCGATAAGACAGAAACAAATCGATCACTACTGCGGCCTCAGCATCGGCAATGTCACCCAGTTCGGTCGCTACCGTCCTCACCGCATCGACACCTTGTTTGCGCGCCTGCGCCAGTCGTCGCTTCATCGACTCGGAATAATGGACGCGATCACGAAATACATCAGTCTTCAAACGCTGGATATCGGGGAATCCCTCGACCATTTGGAATACGGGGCTATCCGGGGCTGCATCGCGGGCTTCACGCAGTTGATCCGCAAGCGCGGATTGCGTGCTTGTCATGTTATCCGGCTTGCCACCTGCATCTAACCGGTAAGGCAAGGCACGCAGAGGGGCCACATCAAACGGTAGCTGTCCCGCGCCCTCGGCAAACAGCAATACGGTGCTGTGTGGCCGCACTGCATGGCGAAGACCCAGCTCATAGAATACATTGGCATTAGCTGTCGTGAGGTCACATACGGCGTACTCACAGAGGATAAGGCGTTCGAACATGGGCTTATGGATAATGCCCCCGGTCATTTCTTCATCCGCGCGCAGCGGTTCGAGATCTGCTGCTTCAATAGCCGGCCTGATAAGTTCCTGATAAACCGCATCAAAATCGACCAGCTGCCCACCGCTGGTCGGCTTTTGACCGAAAGGCATCAAGACAAAACAGAGTGGATTGGGCATTTATTTTTCCGTTAGCCAGTGTAAACGATCGCCAGCTTCACCAGGACTGCAGCCAACTAAGAAAAATTCATCGGCCACCATCTTTATCTATGCCTTCCTTTGCAGCAGCCTTAAGACATGATTATTCTGCTTGGCATGTTAGAAGTATTGGTTTCAAGACCTCTTTGTTTAGTTATAGTGGACTATCTTTGCCTTGTACAGCCGAAGACAATGCCGAAACCAGACCTGCAATATGTTGAGTGCCCAAACGTGACAATCGGAAAAGCCTCAGTTCTACTTCAGAAGACTCTATATTAGGCGAGTCGGCACTCACCTGGTCCCAGGCGTTGGTGATAGTATTCTCCAAAAAACCATAGTCTGTAGTATCATCTATCGCCAGAACAACGCGCTCAAGAGGCACCACATTGATAAGTTCAGTGAGTTCGCGTACACAGCCGGCATTTTGTGGTGAGAAGCCACGCAGGTCCATAAATACGACGTCACTTTCTTCGACAAGCCTGGATAACACCATCTCCCAGGTATCGTCGTAGCAGAAAAAATCATTGACACGATAGCGACTGTCAAAATCCGGTTTTACGTCAAGTTGTAACATCCTGCTATCGAGCATTGCTTTTCCATCAATAAACAGGCGCGAAATTCTACCGCTCAGAAATTCCAGGAACTCCTGTGGCTCGACAGTGGTTGTTGCCAGATCCGGCCCTGCAATAAGTTGCACGCTGCCGGCGTAACGCCAACGCTTTGTGATCGCGTCGAATAACCTCTCACTCCGTTTCCCCAATGAAAACACCCTTAACAGCAGGAGTCTTGCGTTGAATGTTTTAGAATTTTGTTGTGCCTGAACTGTTCTAAATCCAATCCATACTGTCATTTTATAAGCAATAAATGCAGCCAACCCGGATAAGACCCAGAGTGGCGCTTCGAATACGAGGCCAATTGACTGGCTAATAGCAAACAGCACCCACAGCGCATCGAGTGTGATCGATTGGTCGCTGAGTTTTTTAGATTGATAACCCCACCGGATCCAGGTGACTGCCAGCCACCCTACCCCCGCAAACATCAAAAATCCACCAATGACGATTCCGATAAAGGTAGCCGAGGCACTCAGTCCGATACTGGACCCCACATTAGAGATTATGCGAAGAAGGCCTGCATTAGCCCCGGCGACCGCCAACGCTATCACTGATCCTGTGGCGGATATAACCATAAAAGTCAGTACCATTGGGCCTACCGCACGAATACGCCGAGCAAGGAATGCAAACAAGAGTACAGTTGGCGGGAGATTCGTTATAGTCCATAACATAACTATCTGATTCAGGGTGAGTTGTGTACTTCTGGCAACGGCTACCGACGTGATTAGCAAAAGGATAACGAAGTAGATAAATCCAGTCATCAACATGACGCGCCGCGTCGATGCAGCTATGAAATTCACTGTCAGTACTACCGGCCAGGCGTAAACCCAAAAAACCATGAGATAGCGAACCACAGACACTTCCATGTTGCCTGAAACCAAAACGGCCATGACCATAACCAGCGTGAACACAACTCCAGCAAACCCGTAGATCAATGCGGCGCGCCAGGCACCATGTTGCGCACATGTGTATATCGGAGATTTCAGGACCCGCCCTGTTTCTTCGACACGCAACTTCAGCCCAACACCCACTGTCGGTGCGGCATGCGAGCCTGTATGTAACGTGTTCCGGTTACCCTCGCCTCTCACATGAGATCGTCTCCCCATTGTCCTAAGAACTGCGCGGCGATATAACCACAAGAGAAGCAGAGAGCATGGAAATGCAACAACTGACGCAACCAGAATGACGAAGGGTAATTGCCCAGTCAAAGCAAGTGTAAGTGGATCAGCGTTCTGGGACATACATCTCCTATACTTAATTCATCCTCAGTGCCGTTGCTTGTTTCTGGCAGATCAGCATTCACGAACAAGTTTGAATACTTCGAACCATAGTTCCTGGTGCCTCACAATGAGAACATGAACTAGATCACTGGCCGCCAAGTACTTTTTTATAGCGCCAGATATGAGTATATCCTGAACCTGAGTGAACTTAGATAAATATGATAACTAACACAAGGCTGCGACAAACGATGATATCTATGCAATCTGCAATAACCAATAAACTCTTACCGTAATGTTTATCACCAAATCGGATAGCCATAACACACAAAGATTACCGGTCGATAATAGCGCTCATTCTTAATTTAGGGTTAGTTTAATAACCGTCCATCTCTGCAATGTGCCAGCAACACGGTAATCTGGAATAATCACAAAGTTGTACTATTCTCTTAGTACTAGATTTATTTTAGACATCACGTGATCTCGCAAGCAACCGTTCCGATTCCGCCAGCTATCGTCATGGAGTGACTTGAAAATGAAAAGCAAACCACTCGTCTTCATCAGCTCAACATCCGATTTGCAGGATGAACGAACCACAATCGCGGCTTCACTAAAATCTGATTACGAACCTTATCTCTATGAAGAAGATCGGGCGCGCCGAAAATCACCAGAGGATCGTTGTCAGGAAGTCATTCAGCACTCTGAGGTGTTTATCGGAATTGTCGGAGAAGAATACGGCTCATCTTATAAAGACACTGATCCGCGTTCAATTTGCGAGTGGGAATTTGATCAGGCCAGAGAAAATAAGGACATCGCTATCATGATGTTGTTGGCGAAAACACCTGAACCGACCGCAATAGACCCCAAACAAAAACGCTTTCGAGACAAGGTGACGCAATTTAGAAGTGGTGTCTGGTGCCGATTCTTCGAGTCGACCCAGGAACTCGTTATTTTGGTGCGGAAATCGCTGACCACATGGCTGGTCGAATATTTTGTACAATCCCGGGAAAACGCTGATAAACGACGAGATTGGCTAAGCCACCTGATTGCCTGGCTTGGAATCAGCACCGTTGGGGCGCTCGCGCTGGTCATTGGCGCCAATTTTATTTTCAACTTTTTATCCCCAAACCACACCATCGCACTCTGTGGACTGACTTTATCAGTACTTGTTTTATTGCTGCTGCTGTATTTTACCGAGGTAGGAGGAAAAAATGTCTGAAACCGAACATGATCAGGATTTTTCACTTTTATCTGAGCGCATAGCCAACACAGTCGCACGTGAAGACAAACGACGACGTAGTATTCTCACTCTTTTCATACTGCTGACATTAGTTCCGATCGCTATCGGTGCATACATATTCATGCGCGGCAAAGATGAGTCAGGCTGGATACAAAAAACGGCTCAGCAGACGGCCTCACAAGAAATAATGAGTATACGCCCACTTATAGATCAGACACGTGAATTAAGTGAAGAACTACCTGAAATACGACGACTTAGCGAACAGCTACCACAACAACAACAGCTACTCACAAGCGTCCAGAATAAACAGGATGCGCAAGCCAATGAATTGGAAACATTTCGCCCACAAATACAACAACTCACTAAACAATTACCAGATCAGGAACTACGCTTATCTACACTTGAGCAAAGGCAGGATAGTAACGTTGCTCTACTCCAACGCCAATGGGAAGAATCACTTAATGAGATACGAAAGCAGAACACGACGAACCTAAAACGATTAGAAGAACGCCTCAAAGCGGCCCCTACTATTGATCCTGGTTTTGCCAGGGAGCTACGTGAAATCAGGAAACAACTCGACACACAAAACAAAATGATTACCCAGATCTCCGCAGAACAGCGCTCGTTTGCTTCACGTATTGGCCAAAACACGGATAAATTGAATGAACTTGATCGCAGGCTAGAAATACGAAGAATTGAGCCTTCAGTTATAACTCCTCGCTAGAGGGATCACAGCTTGAAAGTCATTATGTGCCTATACTAAAACAAGATGTTTCAGTCCTTAGCTCTAGTCGAGACATCTTAATCTGACAGCCACCTTTGAGATTAAGCGGTAGCTGTCAGATTAAGTTAGGATTACAGCGCTTCTATCACTTATCACCGCATCCAGTGGTCATTAAGACATGTTCAACGCTCGTATTCACGAAGTACAGCAGCCTGCCGTGACATCAGTCCAATTTAGCGAGAAGCTCAAGATGCCGTTTCGCAAAAACACACAAGAATTGCTTATTAACTCGTCGTATTTCATCCAAAGCCACAGTAACTTGCTTCGGATTATTGTCGCTTATCGCTGTCATGAGCTCGCCGCGTACCTCTGCCCACCTGTTAGAGGCTTCGCGGATCACATCCTTATCATCTTGCTCATCAAACAGTTCTTCAATGTTTTCTATTACTTTAAAGCCACAATCAATCGCCTTGAGCTCGACTTTTTTGATCGACATTTTTACTTTATTCAGATATTTGGATACTTCTTCATCCGTTGCAGGATTCATCATCAGACGCCGTATTTTAAAACTATGCTCGTCAATAACGCCCCATCTAAAATCCTGCGCCATCTGCAGGAGATCACAAATACTTCCAAGGTTACCTCTAACCTCTGGCTTACATTGTCCGGTGGCCTTGATAAGCAGTATCTTGAAACAAATCGACTGATCAGACATCTTATCCAAACGGTAGACGACCGGGCGATAGAGCTGCTGTTTGTCACCCGGAGGATGGAACCTCGAGATAGGATATCTCGGCACCCTCTGTAGACATGCATCCTGCATGATACACCCGAGAGCATCTATCCATCCGAGTGATTCTTCATCTAACTGTTGCTTGATGTCAAACCATTCACACCGGTCAGTGTTCAGGTTAAATAGCTTCAACGACGAGATGTCTGAAGTAACCTCCGCTTTGTCGTCGATACACCCGTCTTCTCTGAGCTTCGTTATTTGGTTCCCCCCCAAAGTAAGGCGGAAAAAATTTGTCCACCAGAACTGCTCTGGTTTAGTACCGAAAGCATCAACAATCTCCGCAGCGGTACTGGTAAGGGTATCGCGGTAATCTTCTACAAGGTCGTGTCGGATCGCAGGCACTCCCTCGCGAGGCGGCTCTCCGTACAACTGCCCCAATAGATTTACTACATTATGCTCGTCAGCCGGAACAGTCTTCCAACGCACAATCGGATTGGGTGGCACAATGCCAGGGCTATGCAAACAGATTGGCGCGTGCTTACCTGCTTTAATGCCTGCGGAGAAATAGCCGGTCTCATAGAGACACCAGTCCCACTCCGCAGATGGGTCAGTATACAATAGAAATAGCCAGTCGGAACGCTCAAGTGCGGCATGCACTTCATCATCCCAGTTATAGCCAAACGCGATGTTTTCGGAAAGAAACATTTCTAGTTGGACGCCCCCAAGAACGCCAAGTTTCTTCTTGATCGTTTCAGCAAGCTTCTTGTCTTTTAGTTTGTGACTAATAAAAATATGTAATTTTCCGTCATCATCGACCGCCCGATGAGGAATCTCTGTGACTGCTGCTACAGTGTTCATAATACACCTCACATATGCTGCATACCTCGTCAACTTGGTATTTGGAGGCAACCCTGTACTTTTCCGCCTTTAGCTACTCAGGGTGCATAGTTGACAGGCATAGCTTCAGAATCCTTCTTGACTCATATATCGTAGTCCTCTGATGGATTCAGGAAAAGTAAGAAATTCGCATGAAGTGTGTAACTTATTACCTATCCATAGGGAAAGTTGGTGAAGACCAATCGCTACAAGTAAAGATACAAAAAAACATGCGTTGCCGTACTCTGTGGGTTCAGCTTTACCCTGTATTTATCCCAGCTTGGCTGCAACCGCATCTAGAATGTTTTGGAAATAAAGGCCTTCGTTGGCTGGATAGGTTCCGGCTTTGCCATTCAGCCTCTCCATGTTCATGCCGCCGGCATGGTGCAACGCGAGCAAGTCCCATTGCTGGTTGAATACGGGACTGCCCGAGCTGCCACCCTCGGTGGGTGCCCGGTAATGCACCTTGGGTTTCTCGTGATCGAGAAGAAGGTTGTCATCTATGGAGTAGCACAGGCCGCCTCCACGGGGATGACCTATGACGTAGACTCGCTGGTTCTTGCCCACCAGCGGAAGCCGCTTGGCAATCGGATAGGGATTTTCATGTTCGACGAGTGATTGAAGGCTCAGGATTGTGCAGTCCAATTCGGTCCGGGGCGAACTGAAGAGGATCTTATCTACCTCGAACTCCTTGTTTGGATCTTTTGCCTCGAAACGGATTCGGACCTCGTCCGCGGGTAGAGCAGCCGGCATGGAACTCTGCTCCGCCAGATCATTGCTGATTACATGTGCGTTAGTAACCACCACCCATTTCTGCTCGATGCTTGGGTGCACATCCGCACCGCGGATAAGGAAACCGCTGCCACAACCGTTACCAGCGCGGTCACATATTTGGGCTACTCCGGCAGCCCGATCCAGTCCCATACGATACCACTGGAAGGTCTTGTAGCGCTCCTTGCCGAGGATTTGTTCAAACTGCTTGTCCGCCTCCAACGCTGCAGCGGTAGCGAGGTTTCGTGTCGGATTTTCGATCTCCACCCGACCGCCCTCCTGGCGCAGCAACGCCGCGCGCAGCAGGTGAAGGATCTGCGCATGCTCCTTTTTGTCATCATCCAGTTTCCAGACTTCCTCGAACTGGCGCAGGGTACTGGCGTATTCGAAGGAATCGGCGTATTTGTTTTCCTGGGTATACTTGAGAATCCACTCGAGGGCTTGCGGGTAATCCTTTAATGCCAGGCAAGCCTCTCCTGCAGTTGCGTAATCCCACAGATCGGTTTTCTTTTTTGACGTGATCCGTTTCAGGATAGTTTTTGCGGTTGTCGTAGCGTTGGGAAAGCCCTTGGAGAGAGGCATCTTGTCGCGTTTCGCGCGCTCCAGCAGGGCCACGGTATTAATCCCGTGCCAGATGTGGTCCTGCTTTGCCGCATACACCCCGGCATAGTCTGAAACCGCATCCTCCAGACGCTGTCGGATTATGACGCCCGGGCGTTTGTCTGCGGCAGCATCCATGTACATCTGTTTCCGCGCGCGACCCATGAGGCCCCGGGTTTCCGCTAATTCGACATCATTGTCTTCTTCCAGGCAGTCTTGTTCCAAAATCTGGAGCACACCGAGGCCAGCTGTGATGTAACCTAGATCGAGCATCGCCTGGGCATATTGGCGACGAATGTTCGGCTCATCCTGTCCGGTCTGTATCAACACATCAGCGACCTCGATGATCAAATCGAAATACCGCTTGCGACGCAGGGTACTGAGAATGGTTTTTGACTCAGCGAAGGGATAGGGCGTCGCGCGTGACCGCAGGTGAACGGCCAGCTTGCTACACAGCTCTTCAGCCCGTGGCCGGTCGAAAGTACCGAGCGCAATTTTCAACTCCTTGACAAAGCTCTTGGGATGCGTGGCAATATTCTCCCGGACATGTTCCACGAGTTTTCTGGATATGATTTCTATCTCAGTGACGTCATACGCTCTGGCTGCAGCATCGATCTGATCGAGGAGACCCTTTATGTTGCCGGCCATCGCTGCTCCAGCATTACAATGTGAGCAGCTTCGACAGATGGTTGCACAATGCCTGCTGCCCGTAATACTTATAGCTGCTATGGCGCCATTTTCCTGAGTTGCGTACTTTCTCATCGATCACCACTTGATTTCCGCCCTTCTGGTAGTCGTTCTTGATGCGGGCATCAAAGGCCACCGGGTCAAGACGGTCGTAGACGTTGACCCAGTCGCCGGCAACTCTGTCCGACGGGAAAGCGTCGCGCTTGTCGTAATTCGGCTTAAAGTTGTCGTGCACCTCGCTAATACCGAGCGGACTACCCACGGTCATGTAGGCGCTGATCGAAGGGCAGTCGGGAACGTTTTTAAGGCAATCGTAGGAAATCACCGTGCCCATGCTATGGCTGACCACCACATGCGGCCCTTCCCGATTCGCGGTATCTTGTTTTAACTGGTCCACGAAAAGCCGACGGATATGATCCTGCACCTGGTATTCCTCGCCGGGTCGCGGGGAGAATTTAGCGTTAAACAGGTAGTGATGCACGTCCTTCAGCAGCGCTTTCATAACCCGCCGCTTGATGAACCATGGCAAAGGAATCGCTTCGAAGTTGAGTGCCTCCAGTTCGTCTTCATTCCCCTCCAGAGGAGGTGGCGCGTAATGATCGCCCTCCGGGGATTCTATGTCGAAACCGAGTTTTTCGCGAAAGGACTCAACGAAGGCCTTTTCTTTGGCGGGCAGGTCCTCGACCCACGCCAGCTCCTCGTCTGTTGCCGCTGTGCCCAACCCCTCTTCCACGCTTTCAAAATCAGCATCTGGGGCCACTGGCTCGGCATACATCACATCGGCCCAGTAGACCATCGAGGTGGAGACACCACCCGCGGCGAGATCCAGGCCTCCCTGTGCCAGGTAGGCTTCCCAGTTTTCGAGCAATTTTTCCTTAGGCGGCTTGTTGGCGATACCGTGTATAAACGTGACATGCGGCATATGCAATTCTCCTCTTTAGAAGATCGGCCGGGCCCGCTAAACGTTGCGCGCATTAAGTTAACCATACAACACATTAAAAATATGTCCACCAAAGCTATGGCCCCGTAGGCGCCAGCCACTGGGATTTGGCTGATAAAATCGCTCCCGGCAATTCTATCAAGCCCGCCCGGGATTCTCGTCAGCTCGGAAACCCCACAAAAAAAGCCCGCCTAAATAATCAGGCGGGCTTTTGTGTTGGCGTCCCCAAGGGGATTTGAACCCCTGTTACCGCCGTGAAAGGGCGGTGTCCTAGGCCTCTAGACGATGGGGACCTGACTCATGACCGGATCAAAATGAGGTATTTTTGCCCGGTAAAACAAAGCGCGCAATGTACGGCCCTGCCCCTCAGTTGTCAAGTAATACACTACTAATGGAGTCTTGCCTCAATCCGCCACTGCCTGTACAGGTTGAAGCTTTGTTTTCAGGCGGTTACGCCGCCTTCTCACGGTCGTGAGGAAAAACAATGTGATACCGCTGAGAACGGCCGTGGCACCGATTATCGAGGCACTTTTTAGCAGCCAGTTATTAATGTCATCACGTTCATCGTAATCCATGATGTGCAGCATCCAGAGCCAGTCAAATATACGCCAGAGCGTATTGCGTCGGGCGGTGATCTCACCAGTATTGGCGTCGATATATATCGCTGTATTTTTGCTGTTATCGAAGCTGACACGCCAGGCTGGCAACGCCTTGCGGTACTCACCGGTCTCAGGCTGTTCGATGAGCGCGATTTCGCGTATTGAGGCATCGCCAGTGAAGTCCAGCACAGCGATTTCACGAGCCTCAGCCTCCGTAATAGGCGATGCCAGCAGACCCGATGCAGCATGAAAACGCTCTTTCTCAAGCCTATCTGCCCCGGTGACGATGTAATACACCTGATCATTGATCATCTTGATGTGAATTTCCTGCACAACTTCAAAAGTACTGCGTTCAAGGATGTCCATTGGCGACAGATAATCTGTCTTCGGAAGTGCAGTCTCATACACCGCAGAATCCAATTCGCCGCGCACATTGTGGATGCTGATCCAGGAGAAATACACTCCAGTCAGCATCCAAAGCAGGACCTGGATGCCAATTCCGACAGCAATCCATTTGTGCAGATTTCGAATAAATTTCAGCATAGAATATCACTCAGAAACTTTGTAATTCTTAACAGTAAAAAGATATAAATAACAAATAGATACTGGTTATTCCTAATACGAATCATTACATATAAGCCTAACCCCAGGGAATCAACTTCTAATGAACCAACAAACCTTATCCGTGCTTCTCGCCGGCGCCAATGCCTCCCTGCCCGTTTCCAGCAGGCTCACTGTCTCTGCCTCAATACCAGCGGCAGTGATTTCGATGGACATACTCAAGTTGTTCAGAGAAGCCAATATTCTGGAAAACAACATAGTACAGACAGCCGCGTCCACAGACGAATCGATCGCAGCCTTTCCTGTTGAAGAACAACTGGTTTATCCCGATGGCACTATTCGCGGCCGGCCTAATCACAAGATCGGTGTAATGTTATTCTTTTCGACCCACAATATCGGCAAGTAAGTATGAATTTCTCCCGCAGATCTAAAACTGCATTGGTAATCCGTGAGGCATCAATCGCGGATGTCGACACCATTGTTGAATTCAATCGCCTCATGGCCGCAGAAACAGAAGACCGCGAGCTGTCGATAGATATTCTCTCCAAGGGGGTGCTTGCTGCACTCAAGGATCCCGGAAAGGGGCGTTACCTATTAGCGCTGGTAGACAATAATATTGTTGGCCAGCTTATGATCACTTATGAGTGGAGTGATTGGCGCAACGCTAACTTCTGGTGGATTCAGAGCGTTTATGTGCACAGAGATCATCGTCGCAGGGGGGTTTTCAGATCAATGTACAACCACGTTTACACATTGGCTACTCAGGCAAGTGGCGTATGCGGACTGAGACTTTATGTAGAGCGCTCAAATAAGATTGCACACGTAGTCTATAATCGGCTTGGCTGGCGCGACCCACACTATGAAATGCTGGAAATCTGCTTTGATTGACGAACACACCCTGCCTTATACATCCGCCCGTGTTTCAGATTTTTCAGCGATCAGAGCGATACAGAAGAACTGGTTCTTATAATCGAACGGCTCCAGCCGTGAGATGTTAAACCCATGGCTTTTCAATAACTGTTTCATTTTATCAAGCCGTTTGTCGTCTACAGCCGCAAGATGTAGATCGTTCATACGATCACGAAACCGTTGGCCCTCTTCTTCAATATTTTTGAGGATACCGCGCTTGTCTTCTATGGACATGGTGTTTGCATGTTTTTGGTCATAGATAGCCAACAAGTTACCACAGAAGAATTCTAAAAATGACGGGTTCTTGAATTCTCGACTAAAACGTTTGGCCTTCTTTATCTTCTGATCAAATTGCCCCCACAGCTCATTACCTCGTTGACGCTGTATCGCGGTTAGCGAGCCTTGCTGTTCCAGCTTTTCTTGCAGCGCCAGCATTTTGCCAACGATTTCGAATAGTTGGGAGCGATCACAGTAATTAATCTGCCGCCGGCTATCGCGCTGCTCACTTAGAACTGCTGAGTCCTTGTGGTGCATCATGGCGGCAAACCGACCACCTTGGGCATTGAGCAAGCGGTCAACTTCAGCTATCGCTGCAACAGTATCACCGTATTCGAAACCGAATTGACTCATCACTAGATCGAAATAACCAGATGGTAACCCGGTGTGTTCCATACGACACTCTGGAATAAATTTGATATTAGCCAGAAGCCCCTTCAGATCATCTCGTTCAGCGAGGGTTTCGAGTGGTGTAGTGGAGGCAAAGTCTATACCAGTAACCTCGAAGCTGCGCTGTTGCTGCCGTGAATAACCAGCTGCCAGCAACGCCAGCGCCCCATTTCCAGTAGCAAGATCTACAATACGCGCATTGGCAGACAGCCCGGCAAAGATCTCATTCCAGAAATCACGCAATGGACCATCATAATTTTCATCAAAATGTCCATGGAAACTGGTAAGGGTCTTGTTTCGCCAATAGCTGGACCATTGCTGATGGCTCAAGAGTTCGGGCATCTCGGAATACTCCCAATCTGTCTGAATGATGCGCCGCTCTGACTAAGCAGCTTACTCAAAGACCTCGTCAATAGGTACGATAAGCACACTGTCAGAGGAAAATTGCATAGTCAGATCCTGAATCAACTTATCCTCAGCGTACAGCTGCTGATTTTTTTCCGTATTGTATGCCAAGGGTGAAGAGCTATTGTTGATCAAGCGCTCACGCAATTCTTGTGCATCTTTGGTAACGAAAACAAACTTGACATTGTCAACCTGCAAATGTCGCTTAATACTTGCATTGACATCATCAGCGGTTAACCGCGCAAGCCCATCTCGTACATATTTAACAAACTCATCGGTCTTGTAATAGTGGCTATCTAAGCGATAACCAAGCTGGCGATCCTGGCTCTTGGTTAACAGGCCAACAAATTTACTCAGGTAATCACGTGTGATATTGAAATCATCTTCACTGATACCCTTCTCTAACATGCCCAGTAATTCGTACATTGCTGTGCGCGTAGCGAAATGCGCATCATTTGCCGTACGCAGCGGTCTGATCCATATCTGAAAAATCTGCTGCGACCGGCCCAGGTTCGTATCAGGATGAAACTGGTGCATGCCCCGCGGGAAATATTCGATGTAGGCGTAGTCGCCATAATTCATACCGCGTACTTCACGAATACGCTGGAATAGACGTCCATTAAAGCTACGGTGCTCGCCCAACCATGAACGCGCCAGCCACAACGCCACCCAATCCGGGTCACCACGACGCACTGAGATCGGAAAACCAAAAGACACTGCTGTTGCCGGTGTTTTTTTCTCGATAATCAGTGCTTGATGGCCCTTGAAAGATAGCGGTTGCGGGAGCTCCACTGGTTGCATGCTACCAAGTGGTAGTTGATTTAGATCCCGCTGCAGACGCTCCAGGAAATTCCTGTTATAACTTCCTATCAAACCCACGACCAGGTTACGTTGTGTAATCATGTCTTTATAGAACGCTTTGACATCATCAAGCGTGATCGATTCGATATCGCTGACTTCCCCCAGATTCAGGCTGCCGTACGGGTGCTCGTCCAGATAGATATAGTTATATAAAACTTCCTTGGCAAGCTCTTCGTCGTTATTACCGCGCAGGTCAGTGCGAATGTTATTTATCGTCTGCAGCTTGATGCGTTTGAAATCTTCCTCATCCCAACCCGGTGATAGTAATTGCTCCAAGGCAAGCGCATACCAACGATCAAGCTCATCCTTGTGTACCCTGCCGCTGAAGACCATCATTTCCTTATCAAGCTGATAATTCAAGCCGGACGCAAGTGGAAAATAAGCCTTGCGTATTTCCTTGATGTTTCGTTGGCTGGTGCCTGCATCAGCTATCATGGCTGCTGTCAATGCCGCCAAACCCTTGTAACCTTCAGGATCATGAACTGCACCCACATTAAACAAGAAACTGATATCCACCAGTGGAGAAGAAGACGGCATTTCGACAAACTCGAATTCAGGCGTGCGCGGCTGCGCCAACTCCGTAACCTGTTTATCTAATCCCACTTCGTCTGCCAATCCCAGATCGACACCCTTCTGTGCCAACGAAATGCTGACCCGGCGTGGATCAGTGAAATACTGATTGGCGAAAGATCGCATATCCTCAGCAGTAATGAGAGCGAAGATTTTATCCGCTGCATTTATCGTTTCCGGCGTACGTTCATAGGTGAGCCAGCGGGCGATATGGCTGGCAATCGCTTCAGAGTTATCCAGGGCATTGATAATTTCATATTTAACATGTGACTTGAGATCTGTGAGACGTTGCTCACCAACGAGTCTAGTACGCGCTTGTAACACCGCCTGGTTCATCGCCTCGCGTACGTACCCCGCATCCTGTGGATCGATCAACCTGGCGCCAATGGTCAACAAACCTGGATCTATTCGGCGTGGGAAATGATAAAAGAGTTGATCCACCTTTCGTTCTTTTACGACAAGTTTTTGATAAAGATCGGAGGTCGGTGAAAAATAGAGTTGACCAATCAGCTCCGTCGTAAGCATGGCCTTGTCAGTAGCGGTAAATGCCGGGCCATGAAAAGCGACGGTCACCCATGGTTGGGTCGGGGCTTCCCATTCAATATGGTGTGTTACCGGGCCTTGCGGCTCCGGTTCAGGCGGTATATCGATGCTGTAGTCACCGCGCTTCCAGCCACCCCAATATTTCTCAACCAATGAAAACGCATACTCAGGATCGATGTCACCGACAATAACAATACTGGTTTTTTCGGGACGATACCAGCGATCAAAAAACGTCTGAGCATATTCCATCTGATCGGGCATCGCCTCTATATCGCGGAAAAAACCCATTGTGGTGTGTTTATAGGGATGCGTGGTATAGGCCTTGTCACGCGTGACCTCAAAGAGCTTTTGAATCGGGTTCGAGTAGTTTTTCAGGTACTCACCTTTAACGGCTTGTGCCTCTGTCCTGAAGAGCTCCTCGCTATAACTCAGATTCTGGAAACGGTCGGCTTCCAGTTCAAGTACTTGCTCAAGATCATCTTTGGAAAAGGTAATATGGTAGTTGGTCAAGTCGTCTGAAGTATAAGCATTCTGATCGGCACCTGCCTTTTTGAGGATATTCCCATATTCCTCAGGCGAATAATTCTCGGTACCGCGAAACATCATATGTTCGAAGAAATGCGCAAATCCGGACTTACCTGGCTCCACTTCATTACGTGAGCCCGTCTGTACGGGAATTTGCAATGCGACAACATCCGGGTAATCAGTCTTTATCAAAACTACACGTAAACCATTCGGCAGATCACGCATAACGTAGGGCAAATCAAGCACTGTTCCTGTAGTGGAAACTCCCAAAGAGTGAGTCGACTCCCCCGCGGCGATTCCTTGCTCCAGACTTTGATCAAGACGTGATGTATTTGCTGGCCTATGCTCGGGAGTTGCCGGAGTTTGCTTCCCACAGGCAACAACTAAAACTGCAAAACCCGCTAACAGCGCCAATGCACGCATTATCAAACTCCAAACAGGTAGTTAACAATAGTGTTATTTCTCATCAGAAGGATAACAGATGACGTAATGTATGCAATGCTAGCAGCAAGTTAACGACAGTAAGGTTGATGCGTTTTCCGATCGAGACAATGACTAATAGCCATACACACTAGAGAAAACTTTCATACCAGATAACTCGATGTTAGTTAATGGTTTCGACAGGATATACTTTTTTAAGCAAAAAAAATCAGTTATAGTAATCAGGAAAGGCTTAGCCTCACCTCCATGGAACATACTTACAACAGTATTAAAAAGCAGATGCGCTGCTATTTACGACTTCCAAAACCGAAAAACATTAAGCCTACTTATCCTTGAGTTTACGATCAACTTCATCTATCCATTGCACTGCCTGTTTTCTGTATTTGCCATACTTTTTGGCTTTGTTAAATGCCTGCCTGGCACTGTCGTAATCTTGCAATTGATAATTACACAAACCAAGCAGTAGCAGCGCAGCACCGACATTTTTTACACCACCTTTAGCGAGCCCGTTACTCAGCGCCTTTTTCGCGCTCTTCCACTCTTCCATGCTGACATATTGCTGGCCTAAACGAACATAAACATCGCCATTCGGGGCAAGCCCGGCAGCGTGTTGCAAGGCTACAATCGCTTTTTTGGTTTCTCTGGCATGTGTCCAACTATTCGCGAGCAATTCACGATTTTTGAAATTATCTTCAATGATGCCGCGCTCGAATCCGGCAGCGAGTACTTCCGCTGCCTTGTATGGAATATCCTGAAACATATACATATTGGAAAGATTAATATACTCCTTACCTTCAGTATACAAACCTTTCTTATAGGCCAGCTCCATCGTTGCCAGAGCCTTGACGTTATTCTGAAGATTAATGTATGTACTGGATAATTGCGTCCAGTATTGTTTTTTATCAGGTGATAACTGTATGAGTGTTTCAAGAACAGGCACAGCATTATTATACTGTTTCAACTCGTAATACATCGCGAGCAACAACTGATACCAAGCCTCTTGTGGCTTCTTTGATTTTTTTATTGCGCTTTTTACATGAGGGATAGCCTTTGCATAGCGTTTTATCTCAGCGTATGCAGTGGCTATCAACATATGAGCCTGTGAGCTTGGGATTTCATCTGTTTTAGAAAACCATGTTTCCAGCAAAGAGATTCCTTTTTGAAACTGATTATCAGCTATATAGATTTGCCCAAGGTTATACATCATGCTGAGTTGAGGTTTTTCTGGCAACACATTCATATCCAGGCATTGCTTAAAGTACTCAGCCGCCTTGCCATAATTACCTTTCCCTGAATATGCGTAGCCATAGGTCTGAAGCACGATTGCTTTCTCATAACCCCGTTTCCCTGACACCAGTTTATCCAGGCCTGAGATCGCAGCGTCATACTGCCCATTCCCTATCATCTCGTGAACACGTGATAATCGCTTATAGGTGCTTTCAGATAATGTTGCGCTGGCGGCATAAAGTTGGGTCGTCACTGTAAGAGTGACCAGACACAAGCCGAAAATAACTAATAATTTTTTTAGCATGAGAATTAGACGTATTTCTACTGCTTATTCAGTGAGTTTAAATTCAACTACCCGAACAGCCTGTCTTGGCACTGCGGTACCATCAACAATCTTGGGCTTGAATTTCGATTTGAGCATAGCCCGGGTCGCAGCCCTGTCAAATACACGTCGCGGCTTTGCGTCTATCACCCGGACATTTATTACGGTGCCCAATTCGGTAACTGTGAATTCCAATTTAACCCAGCCCTCTATCTTGTTCATAGCTGCTTGTCTCGGGTACTGAGGCGCTATGGTTACCAGAGGAATGAGATCCCCATCACCATGTGCAGCAGCAGTTGAAAATTCACCGAGATAGGGGCCACCACCAATTTTAATCGGTACGTCGATATTCGGAATATCCATTTTTGGTGTTGGCGCCTTGGGCTTGGGAGTATCCGTCACCTCAAGCTTGGGAGGTGGTGGCGGCTTTTTAGGCGGTGGCGGCTTTTTAGGTATCTCACGCTCTTTTGTCTTGAGCCGATCCTCCTTTTTTATCCGAATAAACTCGATCACATCGGATGGTTCTGTTTTTCGCAGCTCACCAGCACCCTTGGTTATCATGAAATGCATGAGCATAAACAGGCCGAAAACCACAATAAGCGCAGCAAGGAATGAGGCGATCACACGCATCTTGATTATTTATCGTCGTTTTGAGCTGCAATCGACACATTGCTGACACCAGCCAGCTTCGCCTGATCCATTACTTGAATCAGCAGACCTGTCTTGGATTCCTTATCAGCAATGATAACCACCGAACCTTCTGGGTTCTCTGCGTGCAAACGCTCCACATTAGCCCTCACAGCCCTGATATCAACTCGTCGTTTATCGATCCAGATTTCACCGGCAGGCGTAATCGCGATCATAATATTGGCACGTTCCTTCTTTTCCGCTGTGTCAGCTTGTGGGCGATTCACATCAACACCAGCCTCTTTGACAAAAGAAGTGGTTACAATGAAAAAAATCAGCATGATGAAGACGATATCCAGCATCGGCGTCATATCAAAAGCGGCTTCTTCTTCAGTCGTTTTATGTCTGCGTCGCATAATAGTTACTCATGTAACATGTGATCAGCCGCCTCTTGTTTTTTACGTTCTGCAATATGTTGAAGGCGTGCATTAAAATAAAGTCCAGACAAGGCGATAACCATGCCTGCCATTGTAGGAATTGTCGCTGCAGATACACCTGCGGCCATGGCCCGCGCGTTTCCGGTACCCATCACAGCCATTACATCAAACACCTGTATCATGCCGGTAACGGTACCCAGCAGCCCCAGTAGTGGACATAAACCTATTACCGTCTTAATAACTGGTAAATTACGTTGCAGGCTGCAGGAAAGATTCGATATAAAATATTCGCGAATTCGCATGGCGTGCCAGGAAGATTTATCTTTCCTGTTTTCCCAACTCGAAACCGAATGTTTTATTTTGCTGGGGACAACAAACAAATAGAACCAATAACGCTCAAGTATCAGTGTCCATAAAACAATAGCAAAGAACAGTATCGCCCAGAGGACGATGCCCCCGGTTTCCATGAAATCGCGAAATGCCTCGAGAAAGCTAGGCATTGCCGTGATGTTTCTCCGCAGTCATCGCCACGATACCAGCGCTTTCTTCATCCAGAATCTGAACCAGGCGCTTGCTTTTAGTTGAGAGGACGCTGTGCAATAGTAGTAACGGTATCGCAACAACCAGACCCAACACCGTTGTCATCAATGCCTGCGAAATACCACCTGCCATCAGTTTAGGATCTCCTGTGCCAAACAGTGTGATTGTCTGGAATGTAACGATCATGCCGGTCACAGTACCCAACAACCCCAGCAAAGGGGCAATACCGGCGAGCAACTTGATCCCTGCAAGTCCACGCTCTAGTTTAGGCGTTTCCTTAAGAATGGCATCATCGAGTTTAAGTTCCAGCGATTCCACATCTGCAGATGGGTTGTCGTTGTAGACAGACAGCACCCTACCCAGCGCATTCCCCTTATCCGGAGTTTCACTTTTTAGCTGGCGCTTAATTTTTCCTCCCTGAAGGTTAAGGGAGATGAAGCGCTCGGCCGCCAGTAGCAAGCCCAAAATACCAAGCGCAATAATGACATAACCCACTACCTTGCCCTGTTGCACCCTTTCCTTGAGGCTGGGGGCCTGGACCAGCAGTCCAAGAATAGCGCCACGCGAAGGATCAAGCGCCATGGGCGTCATTTCACCGGGAGCTGCGCCTTCCAGCCCTTTCGCTAATTTCAAATAACGACTTTTAGGCTGTCGATCAAATTCTACAAGTTTGCCGGCATCAGCCAGATAACGAAGATACTTGCCATCTGAAACCGCATTGAACAGCCCTATTCGAGTAACAACACGCTGTGATTCCTGACCATCTCCGGTTACAACATTATGAGTGCTGAAATTGGCTACTCGCATCTCCGGCAACCTGGCGTACCACGCCAAACATCTCACCAATAGTCCCCATGCGTTGTTTGAGCTCAGTTTCCAGCTCACTTAGTGATTTCTCATTGGCATCATATGCTGTTCGAAGCGTTTCACTGCGCTGTTCCTGTGCAGCCAACTCTGCCTTGGCCTTTGTGAGTAAACTGGCCTGCTGATTACGCGCCGCCTTGAAACGCGCCTCGCGTTCCGCATTCAGCTTTTGCTCTGCCGCACGCGACTGCTTCACATAACGCAATAATTCATCAAGCGTTTGAGGAGCAGCATTGGCTCCATTCCAGGAAAACAGAATAAGAGCAGCAGAGATCAGCATGCCGTGGATAATTGTCCTCATTTAACTTCCTCCGCCCCGGCGACCGGTAATTTCAATAAATCAGGTGCAGCCTGCTTACGGGCCACACGCAGTGCCGCGTTAATTGACGTGTGATAACCACTATCAACCGGAGTCCATTTACGCGCTTTGTTATCCCACACACCCGCCTGTTTACCATCCAGCGTCTGATAGATAAGTATTAACCGGCCTATCCGCAAATAATCAACAGTGCGCACATCACTGTCACCAAATTTAAGCTCGCCCCGGTAGGCCTCTATCGTTCGTCCATACTCCATCTCCACCTGATAGGCTTCAATAATCTGGCGGTATTTTTCGGAAGTCGTGACATCAGAACGATCCATTATGTCCTTCAGGGTCAAAAGCCGTTCACTACGCTCATCCTGAAGAAAAGGCACATCGAGCTTTACAAATTGATCGAGCGCATCGATCATCTTGAGCATCATTGGCACCACTTCACGCGTAGTAACCTCGATCTGTTCAAGTTGCTTGCTCATCGAATCCAACTCTGCCTGCTGAGCATTAACCAACACTTCCAACTGATCATTATATGTCTTCAGGCTATCGGCCTCGGTAGTAACCAGGCGGTATTCCTGTAGCATTGTGTCAGTTTGATCTTCGAGCTTGTCGATCCTCTTTTGACTCTGCCCGGCAGCTGTATTAATGCCGGTCTGCGTCTTGAGTGAACTGCCCAATGCACCCGCAGATGCCTCCCAGGCCAGCGCCAGACCTACGACACCAACAACTGTAGTTATACAAAATTTACTAGATATAATCATTAGGAGACCCCGGATCTAAATAACAATAATTCCATCATTGTGCCAATATATTTGAAATACTAACAGTGGCAGTTTAACGAAGATAAATCGCTAAACGGTGCTTTCCACAACTTTATTAGCAAGAAGCAGCTTATCGTACAGATGAGATGTAGCGAAAAAAACAATGACAGCCTGCATATTGATACGAACTTCTCCCATAATTTTCGTCCGGGATGTTATAAATCGCGACAATTTATTAGCGGTTATTATAAGTCATTGTTTTTATTATATTTTATCCCGTCTTGTATTCGCGACACTTTCAAACGCTCGTTTCAATGTGGCTATGGTACGGTGGAACAAGTATTAATTGCAAGTAAGATCATATACCCAATTTGAGTGATATTTCACAGAAATTCAGCGATCATAACAAGGGTATATTTATGTTCAATGGAGAATTGATTTGAACGAGAATCAGCATTGGGAAAGTTATTGGACGCGTGGCGCACTGACCTCTTTCCAAAGTTCATTTCAGGGTAATTATGAGGGTACTCTTCGCGCCTTATGGGAACAGTTTTTCAGGTCACTCCCTGAGGGCGCACGCATTTTGGATATAGGTACGGGCAATGGCGCTATTGCAATTATTGCAAACGAAATTTCCTTGTCGGAACACAAGAATCTTGATATTCATGCCGCTGACAAGGCAGCCATCGACCCTCAAAACTCAATGGATATCAGCGGCCTCCATTTAGATAGAATCCATTTCCATCCTCAAACACCAACCGAATTCACCGCTCTGGAAAGCAACAGCTTTGGTGCCATTTCTGGTCAATACGCACTTGAATACGCTGACGTCCCAAGCGCGATAACAGAAATTGATCGTCTACTTATCCAGGGGGGTATTATTTGTTTTGTATTGCACCATATTGATTCAATCATCCTGAAAAAAGCACGCAATGACGTTAAGCTCAACAGCATACTTTTCGACGAGACAGATATTTTTTCCAAAGCACGCTCCCTGATAGCGTATCTAGGCAATACAACTTCACCCAAAAAATTACAAGCCCTTTCTAGAGACCCTG
>CAMYKB010000029.1 GCA_947258875.1 uncultured Gammaproteobacteria bacterium
TGGCTGTCGAGCACCACCGTGAAGTCGGCGGTGGTGCCGGTCTCACTGGTGCTCAAGGTAATCGGGTTCACCGTCACGCCCACCGCATCGTCGTCGGTGATAGTACCAGTCGCAGTATCGCTAGCATCCACACCCGCGGTTGTGGTCGCCAGACTTACAGTGAAGACTTCATTATTTTCATCAAAGGCGTCATCAATAATCGGTACCGCGAATGTCACGCTTTGACCTGCACTACCATCAAAATTCAGCGTGCCTGCCGTAGAGTTATAATCGACTCCGCCTCCTATAGCAGTACCATCAGTAAAGCTGTAATCAACTGTATATGCTCCGGCAGCAACAGCATTGTCTGCTGTCACAGTGAAGATTGCGTTACCGGCGGCTTCGTCTACAGTGACGTTTTCTATGATAAGCGTGGTGGCGTCGTCATCGCTGATGGTGACCGTGGCGCTGCCCGCCGTGGTGCTGAGCGTGCCGTTGTCGGTGGTGTCCAGCGTGACGATCACGCCCTCGCTGCCTTCCACCAGGCTGTCGTCGAGCACCGCAACGTCGATCACGGCGCTCGTACTGTTGGCCGGGATCACCACCGTGCCGCTGAGGGCGGTGTAATCGGTGCCGCTCGTGGCCGTGCCGGTCACGCTGTAGGTGACGGTGGTGTCGGTCGCAACCGGGTTCGTCAGGCTGACCGTGAACTGGCCATTGGTGGCCGGCTCGGCGCCGTCACTGGTCGCCGCGATGCTTACCTCGGTGGCGTCGTCATTGGTAATGGTGTACGTGTTAATGCTCTGGACTGCGTTATCTTGGCCAGCATCACCGATGACCAGGCCAGTGCTTGGGTTTTGCAGGACAAAATCGATTGTTTCATCGGTTTCGACCAACGTTTCATCAATAATGGCCAGATTTATGGGAACGGCTGTCGTGAAGGTGCCGAGATAGGTGCCCGCTGGAATAGTTACGAGCGTGGTGTTTGTAAAGTCAGCACCACCTGTTGCAGTAGAAGCGGTAACCGCGACTTCGATGATCTGGTCTGTAGCAAGCGTACCCAGAATCAAAAGCAGGGGGATGTCGCCACCATTGGCTTCCACATCAGAATTTGTCGCAGCGGCAAATTCAATAAGGGGTTGTAATGCATTACCGTCAGACGCTGAATTGTTACTCGCGTCTGTATCCACTACACCGGCCGGGGCAGTTACAGTGGCTGTGTTTACTAGTGGGTCCGGATAAGCCGCATACAGCAAGCTGGGGCTGAGAATAGACGCAAACACCACGACAAGCAGGGCAAATAAACGGCCAGCCGTCAGCTTATTATTTAAAGCTGATACTAAGGTAAAACGTGATGTATTGAATAATGAGCCCATAGGTTCCTTGGTTACACGCGCTTCCCGCATCCCTGTTTGTTACGTCGTTGTAGCTAGCGCATCGCCCTTATCGCCCGGTGCCTACACTAGATGCCCCCGAGAGATATCAAGTGAATAATATACTACCGAGAATCAGATTTTTGTATTTAAATCAATAATTAACAATTATTCACAAACAATTTTTATACAATATAAACGAGTCTTATCGCGCAGAGCACAGGCTCAGCAATACTGTGGATTTTATTGTACGGTGGAAGCAAGTATCTGCGATTGTGGCTCATGGAGCTGACTTCCCTACTTATCACATATCGTGCAATCCATTTGCACATCACGTTGCACCAAGAGACTGGGTGAACAGCTACAATTTCTCGTTAGTTTTCTTTATTGCTGCCGTAAGCCTATACGGTAGAATATTAGGAATGCATAATATGTTCTTGTGTCGCACATTTCCAGACAATGTAATGATATATCACATTAAATAGACCTAAGTGCCGTAAATCACTGATAAACGGGCTAAAGTTTTCAGTGAACAGTTCGCGCAAATGAAGTTAGCTTAGTAAGCCCCCGGGTCTGAGGAAAAGGATACCGGCACCGTAAACACCACCGAGGACCCTGCCGGAATATCCACCTGCTGATTGATATTGCCGGTACCACTGGCTAGCGCACTTACGCTCCCACTGATACAGCTCGCGGAACCTGAAGGCGTACAGCTCCAGCTTCCATTGATGCTTACACCCGCAGGCAAGGTGTCAGACACCAGTGCATTTACTGCATCATCTGGCCCGGAATTGTTCACTGTCAGTGTATAGCTTGATGTACCACCTGGCGTATAGATTAGCGCGCCGTCATCCTTGATGACCGACAAGTTTACCTGCGGGTAATCAAACGAAATATCGTGCAGCGTTATCGCCTGGGTGCCAGGCGTTGTCGTCACCGCCTGGTTCGAGTAAACAATGGTAATTTGCTGGATGGCCACCTGGTCGAAGGTAAATGTAACATTACCAGCTGTACCGTTATTGGGTGAGGTACAGGTGCCTTGTACAGTATTAGCATTCACTTGGGTATTGCAGCCGCTAGTCGTAATGCTTGCTGGATTCAGTGCATTGCTGCTGGTATCCGTCGCGGTCACAACAGCTTGATCGATAAAGTTTGCTCCGGTATCTATATCGTAGAGATTAAACTGGACATTTGATACGCCAACCGTGTGATCAAAGCTGATCGTAATGGTGATGGTTTCGCCAGTGTTTGAAAATTGCAGAAAATGATCAAGCACCCGCTCACCGGTACCGCCGGTATCAATTGTATTGATTTCGGGCGTATTGAGGAGGAACCTGTTGGTAGCACCCGTCTGCTGGATAGTGATATTGCCGCCGGTTACCGGATAGCTATTCGGCCCGGTAGATCCCCCCGGCCAGGTTACGACGTCCCAATCCTGTAACCCAGGGACGGCATAGGCATTGCCTGCGACTATAGAGAAAATTACAACCAACACGCTGCGCTTAGCGATGCCTGCGCAGCGCCGAAAAAACGGGGCCAAACCAGTAAGACCCGGCGAAGCGTCCATCCTCCCCAAGGCATCGCCCGCTGTATTTATTATCCAGTTGACACGCATGCATTTTCTCCTAAATTTGCACATGATTTTAGCCATCGATCATTCGTAATACTAAGACAACAGCAGCTCATCCTTGAAAACATGTCCAACGCTGTGCGCCGGGGTTACTGGCTAACTATAGCCTAAAATCCTGTCCCCACTAAATACGGTAAGCTATTGATACACAAAAATTTACAATCAACACGGCCTATCGCTGCAATGTCGCGACCGACAATCACAAAACTTATTGTTTAAGATTGTGACGAGCTAATAATCAGCAGGGTCGGATGAAAACAAAACCGGCACAGTAAAAATGACTAAGCCCCCAACCGGTATATCCACCAGTTGACTGATATCTCCGGCACCCGTATCGGTGGCAGCTACACTGCCACTGATGCAACTGGCGCCAGCGGAGGACGCACATGTCCAGCTTCCGTTAATGGAGACACCCGCGGGAAGCGTGTCTGTCACTACTGCAGCGATCGCGTCATCTGGCCCTGCGTTACTGACAGTAATCGTGTACGCCGCGTTATCACCGGGTATATAAGTTAATGCGCCATCATCCTTGGTAATGCTGAGATCAACCTGCGCATCGGAAATCGTCCCTAGGCCCTGTGCGTCGAAGCTAATTGCGGTATTGCTGACATTAGTCAAATCAACTGTATACGTTTCACTCCCTTCAAGCAGCGCATCCGTCAGAATCGGTACGACAATTATGAGGGTCTCAGTATCAGTACCGGTGAAGGTCAGCGTACCGCTGGTTGCAGTGTAGTCGAACCCGGCGGTAGCGGTACCGTCGGTGGTGATGTAATCAATGGTGAAACCATCCTGCACTGCGCCACTCAGGGTTACCGTGAACGTGGCGGTACCCGCAAACTCATCAACACTGATATCATCGATGGTCAATGATGCAGTGTCGTCGTCAGTAATCGTTGCGCTATCAGTATTAGCGCCTAATTCAACATCGACAGCGGTGTTGTTCGTACCCGTTAGCGTAACTGTAACCGTTTCCTCAGCTTCAAGTATGAAATCATCGATCACCTCCACCGGTAAAGCAACGCTGCTGCTGCCGGCCGGAATAACCACCGAACCAATCAAGTTGCTGTAATCGCTGCCGTTAGTCGCCGTGCCTGTTATCGAGTAATTTACAGTGAGATCACTCGTTAGGGTGCCGCCACTTAGGGTAACGACGAATTCACCATTATCAGCAGGCTCGCCCGCAGCAGGATCTGTCGCAGCAATTGAGACCTGGAACGCACACACTTTTATACCAGAGCGCATGTAGTCCTTTAGCTGCGCTGACTTCGAAGTGGAACTTCGCGATTCATGGAGAATTGTATTGAAACAGCTAGGCGTTCTATTCACGTCGGGCCTGCGGAACAAGGCGCTGACGTTTAACCCATACTCAAAATATTTACCTGTGGGAACCTGGTCCTGCGTGCTGTTCTCGTCGGGATCATAACTCCAGCCCACACTGATGGGCGCGGTGTTCGCGATACCGCAAATGACTTGATTACCCCCCGAGCACGTTGGCGCACCACTGATGATATTATTTAGCCCACCGATCCCCGCGTCCCATATATCGACATCGATTGTTACCGCACCGCTACCGGCAATGTCGGCCTGCACCAACACGTCTCCATCCACGTGATCCCCGTTCCAACTGGTTCCTGCTCCGGGTGCTACACTGCCGTCCTGCAACAACCAGAAACTGACTGATACAGAGCCGGCACTTGGAATGGTATCCAGACCAATATAAAAAATAGTGTCGCCCGCCAGATGCACGGTGCCATCTGAGCCGGTCAGACTTGGCCCTGTGTAAGTGTAGTTGGATGCGAAGCCGTGATAGATATCGTTCTTGGTGTTGACGTTACCGCTGGTCTGCTGCCAGAAAGATACTGCCTCAGTATCTTTGGAGCCACCACCGGTAAAAATTGTATTGTCGTTAGTGCTGACATCGATGTCGTCGGTAGCAAACAACTGTAAAGTCGCGGTGCCCGAGGTACCCGCCTGGATCGTGTCGAAATCATCCCCGGAACCGGCTGAATCAGCTGAATTGGCATCAAGCTCGAACAGGCCAAGATTATCGACTGCATGGGCGTACGGGGTTGCAACTAGCAGGATAGGCAAACACAGCAACACGCCTATCAGCAACTGGCAGGCATGAGACATCGCACCCTTAACGGGGCGGCGGTATATAACTAAGGGGTAGAGCACTGCCTGTTACACCAACCTGAAAAGTCCTTTTGTTACATCGATATCACGCGGACTGGCCCGCTGCACATAGTCATCGGGGGTTCCACATCTGAACTTAGCGGGATAATACAGCAATTAACACCTAAACTATTGCTTGTAAGCACCTGATTTACTGAAATTTACAATCGTTTCTGCTTAAACAACACATTAAACCGACAGATGACCTAAAGTTTTACTCTGACACTTAATGTTCCCGAGGCAGGTGGTCGCGAAGCCGGCTGTGCAGCTTTCGGTGTACAGAAATTCTATCCAGTCAATCCGGGGGGTCAGTACTTGCCGGCGAGGCTGACGAACCAGCCACCGTTATTGAAATTGAAATCGGTGAGATCGTCTTTAAGACGCGCCGAACTGTAGCCGACACCCAGCCGCAGGTCATTCCGCAGATTACGATAGATCGTCACCTTACGGTTATGCTGTTCATGCTCTGCATTACTGTCATCAAGCCAGCGATACTCTGCCTGTGCATTCCAGCGCTCGGGAATTTGATAATCCATGGCCAATTTTGCGGATGCCGTCTCGGAATGGTTCCAGAAACCCAAAACGCGGTCCTGACGAATCGACGACAGCCCGTAATCAAGGTTCCCGCTTAGCCTCCATGCATCGAGAATGTGGTAACTGCCTTTGAATGACAACATCTGCAAGCGCTTGCCTGGGATTGTATCCTGCAACCAACTTGGTTGGTCATATAAATAACGATATCTTCCTGAGACCTTGAACAAATTGCTTCCCATTGGTAACCCGACAATAGTCAAATCGACTTTATATTTCTGCGCGTCCCTATACCCCGTGGATCGATCAAAACTTACAAAATAGTCGAGCTGGCCTGTAAGTGTCAGATTGTCACTCGCCTTGAAGCTGCTTCCACTTGTGTATAACCACTGATCAACACTGAACAACTCCTTGTCACCACGCGCATATTCAAGCTGGTGTTGCAGAGACACACGATGATGCCGGTAGTCAGTTGTTAGGCTTAGAGCTTCAAAATGCTGGTTCGCGTTATCAGCTGCTCGAATTCCACTGGTTTTGGCGGATATCTTAAATCCAAGCTTGTTTGACGCTGTATATCCCAAACCTAATTCACTACCTGTGTTTTCCTGTTTGTCATCGCTATCAAAATTGTTCTTATGAAAGCCGTACACACGTTTACCGAGGGCAAGCTTGCCCTCCACCTGCATTTTATTATGCCGGGCACTGCCATTCCTTGATGACGATTGATACTTGCTGCTGATGTGGTAGTTTTTGTTGGGTTTATAGTTAAGACCCAATGCCAGCTTATCACTCCGAACAGAGTTTACCGCTTCGGCCTGTACAGCCATGTGATCACTGATGCGCATTTTTGCGCCCAGGCTATAAACAGCGCTATCGTCAACAACACTGTCGTTGCCAAACTTTGACTGGGCCGCACCGTAAATAGCAATATTAGGTGCAATGCTATAATCCATGTTGACTGCACCCTGTAGCGATACCTCGTCCTTATCTGTATTTATATTACTAAGTTGGCGTAATTCTGATTTCAGGACCAACCTGTCGTCGATTCGATAGCTGCCCTGCTGTTGGTAGTGTTGTTGAAGACCATCAGCTGCCCTGACAATACCAGCCTGACCGACGGATGCATAAGACGGATACGGGTAGGCCAATACCAGCAACAAACATGAAAAGATGAATGGTGATCGTTCACCATAAAAGACCGACGTGTAGGTAGGGGCTACAGTGTTGCCAAGGGATGTCCGCCCCACTGGAATGATGTTGGTGCCGGGATACTGCATGCATCCTTGCCCTGTACATATTCGTTAGAACCAAACGCTTTTCGTACTCAGGTCGATTTGCTTTTTTACAAACAATCGACAAGCACACACAGCGAACCGAAAGGCTAAGGTATCAGGCTTAGAATTAATTGATATAACCAGAAGATCCAGCTGATAGAATTATCAGACAGGCCGACCGAAGTCGCGAAATTTACGGATAGATGGTCGTTGTTATGTCAATGGCGTATGTATTGGGCACAATACTCATAAGGCCTGCAAGTTCGCATAGGCGAGCACCAGCCACTTACTGCCGGTCTGTTCGAAATTCACTTGTACACGCGCACTACTGCCACGACCTTCGCTACCCAGTACTATTCCTTCGCCGAACTTACTGTGTGTAACGCGTTGTCCGACGGCAATGCCAGTCTCCGCTGCATCTTCGATAGCTGGAGCCTGGTACATCGGTTGGCTAATCATCGCCCGGGGACGAATCTCGGCCACGAGTGCTGCAGGGATCTCACCGATGAAACGTGACGGCGGGTTGTAGTTATCCGATCCATAGTGACGACGTATCTCTGCATACGAGACAAACAGTTGTTGCCGTGCGCGCGTTATACCGACATAACAAAGACGTCGCTCCTCTTCGATACGCCCGGGCTCTTCCGCCGACATGCTGTGCGGGAACATGCCTTCTTCCAAACCCACCATGAAGACCAGCGGAAACTCCAGTCCCTTTGCGGAATGCAATGTCATGAGTTGTACGCAATCTTCCCATGCATTGCCCTGTCCTTCACCTGCCTCCAATGCCGCATGCGCAAGAAATGCATCCAGGGGTGACATCTCGCCATGCTCTTCGGGTTGAAAGATAAACCCGCGTGCCGCTGTCACCAGTTCTTCCAGATTTTCTACACGCGCCTGGCCTTTCTCTCCCGCCTCTTTTCCATGATGCTCCTTTAACTTACTGAATTGAATTACATGATCGACCTGTTCTTCCAGCGACAAGTCCTCCAGGCCTTGCGCCATGCGACTGACCAACCCAAGAAAACCCGCCAGAGCATTAGAAGCCCGCGCATTAAGTTGCCCGGATTCAATGACTGCGTTTGTCGCCTGCCACAGCGTCAGTTCATGCGTGCGCGCATGGTCGCGCACCTGGCTTAATGTCCGTTCACCAATACCCCGCGTCGGCATGTTAACGATACGCTCAAATGATGCGTCATCATTGTGGTTTGTTGCCAGGCGCAGATAGGCGAGCGCGTCCTTGATTTCAGCGCGTTCGAAAAAGCGTAACCCACCATAGACACGGTAAGGAATGCTTTGCGCGATGAAGACTTCCTCAAATACACGCGATTGCGCATTGGAGCGATATAGCACTGCAACCTCGCTACGCGGGTTGCCCTGCGCAACCCAGTCCTGCAGCTTGTCTGCGACGAAACGCGCCTCATCCTGTTCGTTAAAGGCAGCGTATAAATAAATGGGCTCGCCCTCGCCGTCATCTGTCCACAGGTTTTTGCCCATACGGCCCGAGTTATGTGCAATCAGTCCGTTTGCTGCCGACAGGATGGTACCGGTTGATCGATAATTCTGTTCCAGACGATAGGTAATTACATTGGCGAAATCCTTACTGAAGCTCTGGATGTTTTCAATACGCGCGCCACGCCAGCCATAAATAGATTGATCGTCATCACCCACCGCAAATACCGGTGTACACTCACCGGCCAACAGTCGTAACCACGCATATTGAATGGTGTTGGTATCCTGGAACTCGTCCACCAGGATATGCCGGAAACGCTCTCGGTAATGCGCCTGTATAGCCTTGTTGTCACGAACAAGTTCCAAAGAGCGCAACAAAAGTTCGGCAAAATCCACCAGCCCGGCACGCTCGCACGCCGCCTCGTAGGCAGCATAGATACGGATCAACTGGCGGTTGACTGGATCATCACCATCATCCATGTGTTGCGGGCGTATCCCCTCGTCTTTACGCCCGTTGATAAACCATTGTGCCTGACGTGGCGGCCATTTACTGTCATCCAGGCCCAGGCCTTTGAGTATGCGTTTAATCAGCCGGAACTGGTCATCAGAATCGAGGATCTGAAATGCCTGCGGTAGCCTGGCTTCCTGCCAGTGTGCGCGCAACATGCGGTGCGCGAGACCGTGAAATGTCCCCACCCACATGCCACCAACTGACAGACCCAATAACCCCTCGACACGACCCCGCATTTCGGCGGCGGCCTTGTTGGTAAAGGTCACGGCCAAAACACTGTAGGGTGAAACCGTTTCCACCTGACACAACCAGGCGATGCGGTGCACCAACACGCGTGTCTTGCCACTGCCCGCGCCCGCCAGCACCAACGCATGACCGGGCGGCGAAGCAACGGCCTCACGCTGGGCGTCGTTTAAAGGGTAAAGAATAGGGGAAACATCCATGCTGGCATTGTATCAAAAAAAGATTGTTCACCGCAGAAACGCAAGGGACGTAGAGAAAACCAAGTTGTTGCTTCTCATCCCCCATCCACCGCGTGGGAATGCATACCTTGGTCTTGGCTAACCCCGGTATGGGTTCCCACGGAGACCATGGAAACCCGAAAAAAGAGCTGACATAGCGCAAAGGATGCAAAGTAAAGATCAAAAAATATGTTACGAACTTTCTTTGCGTCGTTTGCGCCTTCGCGGTGAAATCTTCCTCAAAAAATCAGAATCGCAGCTACCACCAACACCGCGGCCCCCAGAATTGCGAGCACCGTGCGCCGGTTGGCGGTCTCGATTTCCTTGCGTATCTTTTTCAATTCCTCGCTGTGCCACTCGACCCTGGCTTGCCCGGCCTCTGCCTGCTTCATCAGCGAATAAATCATCTCGGGCATTTCCGGCAGTTTCTCTGCCAACATCGGCAGGTTTTTCTTCACACCTTTCAACAAACCGCGCATGCCAATCTGCTCGCTCATCCAGCGATCAAGGAAAGGCTTGGCGGTTTGCCACAGATCAAGTTCGGGATCGAGCTGGCGACCAAGACCCTCAATATTCAACAGGGTTTTCTGCAACAGCACTAACTGCGGTTGTACTTCCATATTGAATCGCCGCGCCGTCTGGAACAAGCGCAACAACAAATTTCCGAAAGAAATTTCATTTAAGGGTTTTTGAAAAATCGGCTCGCAGACGGTACGAATAGCCGACTCGAACTCATCTACACGTGTATCACCCGGCACCCAGCCGGACTCCAGATGTAATTCCGCAACACGCCGGTAATCACGGTTGAAAAAGGCGACAAAATTGCCGGCAAGATAACGCTGATCGGAAGGCGACAACGTTCCCATAATGCCAAAATCCACCGCAAGGTATTTTGGATTTTGCGGGTTATCATAAGACACAAAAATATTACCGGGATGCATATCAGCATGAAAAAAATTATGCTGGAACACCTGCGTGAAGAATATCTTTACACCCCGCGCAGACAGCCTTTTCAGATCAACCCCATACTCACGTAACTTGCTTATATCACTGATCGGAATGCCATGGATGCGCTCCATAACAATGACATTGCGCCGCACATAGGGCCAATAGACATCCGGCACATACAGGTCATCCGAATCCTCGAAGTTGCGACGCAACTGGCTTGCATTACCAGCCTCTCGCATCAGATCAAGTTCGTCTAGTATCGTTTTCTCATATTCGGCAACGACCTCTACCGGCCGCAGGCGCTGACCGTCAGCCCAGTAGCGTTGCGCCAATCGTGCGATCACGTACAGCAAACTAAGATCACGTTTGATGATGACTTCTACATCCGGGCGCAGCACCTTTACCACAACATCGGAACCATCATCCATCTGCGCCGCATGTACCTGCGCAATAGACGCAGAAGCCAGCGCATTGATATCGAATGATTTGAAGATCTGGCTTACCGGCTTGTCGTAAGCCTTTTCAATGATTAGTTGCGCCTGCTCACCGGGAAACGGCGGCACACTATCCTGTAATTTCGCGAGCTCAATAGCAATATCGTCCGGTAGCAAATCTCGCCGGGTCGACAACATCTGTCCGAACTTTACGAAGATCGGGCCCAAGTCCTCCAACGTTCGCCGAATGCGTGCAGCATGAGAGAGTTTCTCTTTGCGGAACCAGTGCCACGGCAACAAATAGAGTAGGAAACGCACCGGCCGAAACAGGTGGATCGCAAGCACAACCTCTTCCAAACCGTGGCGCACCAACACAATATTAATGTGTATCAAGCGCAGTATCTGACCGGGGCGCAGCAACCTAGTTCTCCCCGACCACGCCCATTTTCCGCTTGACACGTTCAAACCGTGCCTGCAGACGTTCGACATCGTCGCGCAGGGCATCGGCCTCGTCCATGAACTGCTCAACCTCAAAACGTGTCGGCATCAGGCGTGCTTCTTCCTGCAGATATTCAGACAAATCCATACGCAATGAACTACGCGCATGTCCCATCCAGGATTTCACGCCACGTATAAAATTGCCAAACTGGTGCGCCGCAGTGTCACCCATCGCCTTGGATACCAGTTCTTCCCAATCGATTTCCACCGAACCCAGAATAACGCTGAAGCTGGTGCCCAGCGCTGTATCGCCACTGATTTCTATACTGCCATCGGCAAACTGACGGCTCTTGTCTTTACTCATACCCAGGCGCGCCAACGCCATGGGGCCACCACTGATCACGGCGTCCGCCTCGCCTTCATAATCGGCAAGCACCTGCACAGCATTGTCGACGGGTAATATATAAAGAGTGATCTCCAGGCCCCTGATCTCGAGGGCAATGACATTGTCATCCAGTTCTGCCAGGCGTGCCGCGGCATCGGCGTCCAGGCGCAGATAGCGGTTAATTGCTGTTTCTACTATTGAGGCTACCAGGCTAGCGGCAGGAGTCATCAGGTTTACCTGCTCATCATGGTCACAGCTTAAAGCCGCGATGCACGGCCACGATACCGCCGCTAAGATTGTAGTATTCGCAGCGCTCAAAACCGGCGTTCTGCATCATGTCCTTGAGTGTTTCCTGATCCGGGTGCATGCGGATGGACTCCGCCAGGTAACGGTAACTGTCGGCATCGCGCGCTACCACCTTACCCATAAGCGGCAACAGATTAAATGAGTAAAGATCGTAGGCCGGTTTCAACCAGTCATGCGGTTTGGAAAATTCCAGCACCAGCACGCGGCCACCGGGCTTGAGCACTCGCTGTATAGCTTGCAGCGCGTTTTCCTTGCGAGTGACATTGCGTAGACCAAAAGCCATGGTGACACAATCAAAATAATCGTCTGCGAAGGGCAGCGACTCTGCATCCGCCTGCACGTAACGCACATTTCCTGCGATCCCTTCATCAACCAACCGCTCGCGCCCACAGCACAGCATGGAGGCATTGATATCCGACAACACCACTTCCCCCTGAGTACCCACCATGCGCGCCAGGCGTAGCGCAAGATCGCCGGTGCCGCCCGCCAGGTCAAGGATACGCTGTCCTTTTTTGGCGCCGCTCAAGGACAGGGCATAGCGTTTCCATAAGCGATGCACGCCTAACGACATCAGGTCATTCATGACATCGTACTTGTCGGCAACCGAATGAAACACCTCGGCGACCTTGTGCACCTTTTCGTCTTCCGGTACCTGTTTGTAGCCGAAGTGGGTGGTTTTTTTAGTCACTGAATTACCTGTAGATTTTTCATAATTAATAGCATCAAAACACCAGTTACAGCGGTCTTTTCTTTGGGTGATTTCTTTGTTGCTGTTGACAAAGAAATCACCTCGCCCGTGGCTGCGAATAGCCGCATGAAATTATCTCGCGAAGCGAAACAGACTTCTGCTTTGGCGTTAAAGTTCAAGCATCCACCTTGCGTTTATAACCGGTCTCTTCGAGGCGTTTTAAATAACTGCGCCAGTTCTCTTCCTGCTCCACGCCCAGTTTATAGAGATACTCCCAGGAAAAAATACCGGAATCGTGGCCATCATCAAACACCAGTTTGATGGCGTAATGTCCCACCGGCTCGACTTCATTGATATTGACATCTTCCTTACCGATCTGCAGCACTTCCTGGCCCGGACCATGGCCCTGTACTTCCGCGGAGGGTGAATTCACGCGCAGGTATTCGGCGGTCATTTCAAAATGCGAGCCGTCGTCGAATTTAATTTCCAGAACCCGCGATTTCTGGTGCAACTGGATTTCTGTTGGTCTGGCCTTAGCCATGCTTTTCTCCTGGAATATATACTGTAAGTAGCGTAGCTATAGTATGTAGCGGCTGAGATCTTCATTTTTAGCCAGGTCACCAAGATGGGTATCCACATAGGTGGCATCGATGGTGACTGACTGCCCTGACTGGTCAGGTGCTGAGTAGGAAATGTCCTCAAGCAGACGTTCCATGACGGTATGCAGGCGGCGAGCCCCAATATTCTCGGTACTCTCGTTGACCTGGAAAGCAACCTGTGCGACCCGTTCCACGCCATCTTTCGAAAACGTCACATCCAGGCCTTCGGTACCCATCAGGGCGATATACTGCTCGGTAAGCGAGGCATCCGGCTCGGTGAGGATACGGATAAAGTCCTCCGTCGTCAGCGCCTGTAATTCCACGCGGATCGGCAAACGCCCCTGCAATTCGGGTACCAGGTCGGAGGGTTTGGAAAGATGAAATGCGCCTGAGGCAATAAATAGCACATGATCCGTCTTCACTACGCCATACTTGGTGCTGACAGTGCAACCTTCCACTAATGGTAGCAGGTCCCGCTGCACACCTTCACGCGACACATCGGTACCACTGTACTCCCCGCGCTTGGCAACCTTGTCGATTTCATCAATGAACACGATTCCATTTTGCTCGACATTATTAAGCGCCTGGGTTTTGAGGTCTTCTTCATTGATCATCTTGTGCGCTTCTTCGTCGGTGAGTAACTTAAACGCCTTTTTCACCGGCATCTTGCGCAAGTTGGTGCGCCCGGAACCCATGTTCTGAAACATGTTTTGCAGTTGCCCCGCCATTTCCTCCATACCCGGCGGCGTCATGATCTCAACTCCAAGCGGCGTGGCCGACACCTCGATTTCTATCTCCTTATCATCAAGGTCACCTTCACGCAATTTCTTACGAAATTTCTGCCGGGTTTCGGAATCGTCATGCACCGGCGTCTCGGTTTCAAACCCCATGCCGCGCGGACGCGGCAACAAAACATCGAGGATGCGCTCTTCCGCGGCATCTTCAGCACGATGACGCAATTTCTCGACTTCAATTTCGCGCGTCATCTTTACCGCGGTTTCAACCAGGTCACGTATTATGGATTCGACATCTCGCCCAACATAACCCACCTCGGTAAATTTAGTGGCTTCCACTTTAATGAAAGGCGCATTGGCAAGTTTTGCCAGACGGCGGGCGATCTCGGTTTTACCGACGCCGGTCGGTCCGATCATTAAAATATTTTTGGGTGTGACCTCAACGCGTAGCGCTTCCGGCAACTGCAAACGCCGCCAGCGATCACGCAAGGCAATCGCAACGGCGCGCTTTGCGCTATCCTGGCCGATGATATGTTTGTCCAGTTCCTGGACGATTTCTCTGGGTGTCATTTGTGTCATTAGTTTGTATCGATCACGGAATTCCTGGGGTTTACCCACTATTCCGTAGTTAAGAAGTCAAGAGTTACGCCGAATGATAAGACCTACGCCATACACCATAAAATAATACATTGACCGGTGTGGCCCAGCCGTCCTCAGTAACTGCTCCTGCGCTGTCCTAATTACGGGCTTCCTGCCCTAATGCGCTACTCTATCTCCTCTATCCATGGAGTCGTCTGTGACTAGAGCTCCTCTATTGAAAGATTACGATTAGTATAAATGCAGATATCAGCGGCAATATTCAATGCCTTCTCTACAATTTCACGGGCATCGAAATCGGTGTTCTCCAACAAGGCACGTGCCGCGGCCTGTGCAAACGGACCACCAGACCCCATAGCCACCAGGTTGCCCTCCGGCTCGATCACGTCCCCGTTACCTGAAATGATCAATGAGGTATTACTATCGGCAACCGCCAGCAGGGCCTCCAATCGCCGTAACATGCGGTCGGTACGCCAATCTTTCGCCAATTCCACCGCCGCCCGAGTCAAATTGCCGCTGTGCTTTTCGAGTTTGCCCTCGAAGCGCTCAAACAGGGTGAAGGCATCGGCAGTACCCCCGGCAAAACCAGCGATGACGCTATCTTTGTAAAGACGGCGCACCTTGCTCGCATTGCCCTTCATAACGGTATTGCCCAGGGTCACCTGGCCGTCGCCACCCAGCACCACCTTGCCGTTACGGCGTACTGATACGATAGTTGTTCCGCGATATTGTTCCAAAACCGGGTCTCCATCATTTCCCCATAAATCAGGGGAAGGTAGTGTACACGATGGCGCGCACCGAGGCCTTAGCCGCGTTAACCATTACTTGGGCGGACGTTTCTTGCCGCCGCGGGCGCGAGGATGAGCCTCGTCATAAACCCTGGCCAAGTGCTGGAAATCAAGGTGGGTATAGACTTGGGTGGTACTGATATCCGCATGGCCCAGCAATTCCTGCACGGCACGCAGATCACCGGAAGATTCCAGGAGATGACTGGCGAAAGAGTGGCGCAGCATGTGCGGATGCACGCTCTGGTCCATGCCCTGCTGCAAGGCCCATTTGCGTAGCCGTTGCTGCACACTGCGCGGTTGCAGGCGGCCACCCCGCTGGCTTACGAATAGTGCGACTTCATCCACGCCAGCGATGTCGGCGCGCACTTGCAACCAGCGCCGCAAGGCCTGACGTGCCATGCGACCCACTGGCACATCACGGGTCTTGTTACCCTTGCCGGTAACGCGTGCTAGACCACCAGCCAGGTCGATGTCGTGATTGTTCAGTGAAATTATTTCCGCCAGGCGCAATCCGGATGAATACAATAACTCCAACATAGCATGGTCGCGCAATGACAGAGGGTCATCCCTATCATTCGTTAACAACCTGCTCACCTCGTCTGCATCCAACACCGAAGGCAGTTTGCGCGCCGTCTTGGGAGCCCGTACATCCGCCGCCGGATTGTATCTGACCTGCTTTTCACGCGAGAGAAAACGATAATAACTGCGAATCGCTGAGAGCTTGCGCTGCAGGCTGCGGCCTGACATACCCTGGCGATGGAGTTGGGCGGCATAGGCGCGCACCAGATGTGTATCCACATCCGACCACTGCGTGATGTTTTGTGAATCGGCAAACTCGGCGAAGCGAGTTAGGTCACGTTGGTAATTACTGAGGGTATGCCCGGAATAACGGCGTTCATCGGCAAGATAACGCAGGTAGCGCTGCAACCATGCATGCGCCTCTTTATCCACAGCAGGTTATGAGAGATGCGCCCGTACTGCGCAGCTGATCAGTTCGCCCAAATAACCCAGGAATAGGGTACCCATGCCACTGCGGAAACGGTCGTTATCAGCGCTGCCCATGGCGAGCACGCCCAGATCCTGGGTATCGCTTACCAACGGGACCATCACGGAAGATGCCACTTCAGGTACTACGTCTGGAAACAGGTATGCGAGTTGTGGGTCACCGGGGCGGGTGCAGGCCGGACGCTTGCTCTCAAACAACTGGTCGAACATGGCTGCTTCAGGTTGATCGCTGCGCATGAAGTGCAGGCTGGCATCGTCATCGCCCTGCACAATATCAAGTAAGCGGATGGCAACATGCGTATGCGTAAATTCGTTGCGCAGGATTTCCTTACTAATAGAAACCACATCATCAAGCGTTTCGGCTTCCATCAGTCCCAGCGCGAGGCGATGCAGGCGTGAGCTGAGACCTTCATTGTCACGCGCAACCTCAACCAGGTCCATCAATTTACGTTCAAGTCGGTTGTTTTTAGCACGCAAGACCTCGACTTGACGTTCTACCAGTGATACCACGCCACCGCTAGCAGGATGCGGCAATTTAATCATTTCCAGCAATCCAGTGTGGCGCTCGAAAAAATCAGGATGGGCGCGCAGGTAGCGCACAATGTCGTCTTCGTTCAGACCCTCATGATTGAGGCCCGATGTACTGTTACTGGTCATATATTAATAGTGCCCTCGAACACCCGAGTTGCCGGGCCGGTCATAATGACCGGCGTACCCTCGCCTTGCCAGCTTATCATAAGCCGGCCACCGGGAAGATCAACCGCCACCCGCCTGTCGAGTAAGCCCTGAATCTGTCCGGCAACCACTGCAGCGCAAGCGCCGGTACCACAGGCCAGGGTCTCGCCAACCCCACGCTCATAGACGCGCAGGCGAATACGCTCTCGGTCAACAACCTCCATAAACCCCACATTAACACGCGCCGGAAAATGCGCGTCGGCTTCCAGCCGGGGCCCTAACTCAGTCACAGGGGCGGTCTGAACATTATCCACGCGCAACACCATATGAGGATTTCCCATCGACACGGCGCCAAATTCGATCACCTCATCTTCGACCTCAAGCCGGTAGTTTGTGGCTCTCGCATCCATTTTAAGCGGAATTTCATCTGGCATCAGTTTTGGCGTCCCCATATCGACTGTAACCTGATCGTCCGCTTCGAGCGTCAATTCGATAAGCCCCGCCGCGGTTTCGACCCTGGTGTGCGCCTTGTCGGCCAAACCCTCGTCACGCACGAAACGGGCAAAAGCGCGCGCGCCGTTACCGCATTGCTCCACTTCGTTGCCGTCCGCATTAAAAATACGGTAACGAAAATCAGCGTCCGGAGTCTGTGGCTGTTCAACCAGCAACACCTGGTCACAACCCACACCAAGCCGCCGGTTGGCGATGAACCGGAGCTGCTCGGGGCTCAGATCAACCGCCTGATTAATGCCATCAATCACGACGAAATCATTTCCCAAACCATGCATTTTGGTGAATTTCATGCTGCTCACTATCTACCAATTGATCCAAATCCAAACCGGGCTCGTATCATTTTTTGTGACCGATGTTGCCAGATTATGACGGCTTTACCGGTCTTTTCCCAATGCAGGCCCAGTTTCGACTTGCAGGCCTGCTATATAGATATGCGATATACCCCAAAATCCTATAGGAGAGAAGCAATGAATAACTCTAAGACCACTGCCAGCACTGCAATCGCTGGCGTAATCGCTCTCGGTATGATGGCCGCTTCAGGCAACGCCCTTGCCGGCAAGCCGGGTTTCGAGAAATGCCAGGGTATTGCCAAGACGGGAATGAATGATTGCGGCACCAGCAAGCACTCTTGCGCAGGCCAGGCCAAGACCGACGGCGATGCCGAAGAGTGGGTGTATGTACCTGAAGGGACCTGCAAAAAGATTGTCGGCGGCACAATCAAGCAAGCCAAAAAATAATCCTGTTATGCACCCAAGACCCCAAGCGGGGTTGAACTATGAACCGATCCCGGCGCGTGCCGGGATCGGTCTGCGTTCGCCACATTACCAACAGCTGCTCACTGAAACGCCGGACATCGGCTGGCTGGAAGCGCATGCTGAAAACTATTTCGGTGCGGGCGGACAACCACTCTACTTCCTTGAACAGCTCCGCGGGCATTACCCACTGAGCCTGCACGGTGTCGGTCTCTCGCCCGGCAGCGCCGAGCCACTAAATAAAACACATTTGCGTAAACTAAAAACCATTATCGATCGCTTCCAGCCATCGCTGGTATCCGAACACCTATGCTGGAACGCCATTGGCGGAACACACCTCAATGACTTATTGCCTTTGCCATACACGGAAGAGGCGCTGGCGCATATCAGCGCCCGCCTGAGTCATATCCAGGAATATCTGGGACGACAAATCCTGATTGAAAATCTGTCCAGCTACCTGCAATTCAAACACTCGACCATTCCGGAATGGGAATTTATCAACGAAACCGCCAAACGTAGTGGTTGCGGCATCCTGCTCGATGTCAACAACATCTATGTCAATGCCTGCAACCATGGCTTCGATTCACAAAACTATCTCACCGCGATTGACACCCGACACGTACAGGAAATCCATCTAGCTGGTTTTGATGAACGCGAAAAAATTTTGATAGACACCCATAGCAAGCGCGTCGATGCGGCGGTGTGGGACCTATATCGCAAGGCGATTGACCGTTTTGGTGCAACACCAACCCTGATTGAATGGGATACCGATATCCCGGCATTGTCGGTGTTACTCGACGAAGCCCGCAAAGCGGAAGCAATCCTGGAGGCGCAGCATGCCGCAGTTGCGTGAACTTCAACAGACTTTTTGCGATGACATTTACCGCAAACAATCATCCCTCGCCGAAAATATAGTCTATGCAAACAACTGGGATGGCAAACAGCGCCTGGCGCTTTATCGCTCCAGTGTGTTCGGCATCCTGACCGATGCACTGGCAGCCGTCTATCCAGTAGTACAAAACCTTGTCGGCGAACTTTTTTTTGAGCACCTGGCAAATCGTTATATTGCAGCTCATCCTTCACGCTCGGGCGACCTGCATCATTACGGTGAACTCATGGCGGAATTTTTAAGCCAGTTTGAACCCGTGCAGGAATTGGTTTACCTGCCGGATGTGGCGCAGCTGGAATGGCATTATCACCGTGTGTTTCATGCCGCTGATGCAACACCATTCAATATTGATATGCTGTCTGAGCTAGCCCCTGCGCAACAGGAATCTTTGTGCCTGGCACTACACCCTGCCGCGCGCCTAATGATTTCCGATTACCCGCTTGATGTCATCTGGCAGAGCAACATTGACAATAAACACGACGATGTGACTATCGATCTCGACACAGGCGGCACAGCATTGTTGGTAATACGCCCACAGTTACAGGTAGAGGTTCAACCAATAACCCTTGCCGAATACGCACTGTTGGACAAGCTCCAGCAAGGCGCAGCATTACAATCTGCTTGCGAGCACAGTCTCACGGTTGATGTGGATTTTGATATTTCATGCGCCTTATACAAGCACATCACTCAAGGCACATTCATCGCCGCTCGATAAGTCACCTGGAGGAACAACCGTTTTGAGTATGGCGTCCGCATTGCAGGAAAAAATGATCAACCCCAGCATCAAGCTGCTGGACTGGTTGAACCCTGCATTGGATCTTGCGATCCGACTCTATGTCGCATCGATATTCTGGAATATCAGGACTCACCAAGATTGCATCCTGGGAATCAACCTTAGCGTTATTCGAATATGAGTACGCGGTACCGATCTTGCCTCCCGGGATCGCAGCGCCGCTATCCATTGTTGTTGAGTTGCTGGCGCCGGTATTACTGGTCGTTGGCCTGGGCACACGTTACACAGCCATCGTACTGTTTGTTTTTAACATTATCGCCGCTATTTCATACCCGGATATCAGCGATGCCGGCATCAAGGATCATAGTTTCTGGGGTATGCTAATTGCGGTGCTCATTTTTCATGGGCCTGGCAAACTGTCACTGGATCAGTTTATCTATAAAAAATTCTCATCATTGGGAGCATGAACATGTTTAATGTGATTACACGTTTAGGGTTGTTGTTATTGATAAGTCTTCCATTACATGCAGAAATGGTAACGGTACCCGCCGGTGAATTTCAGATGGGCTGCTCCAAAAATGATGATGCCTGCGAAAAGGATGAGGGGCCCGCGGGCGGCACCGAGGTTAATGTACCGGCATTCAAAATCGACACGCATGAGGTGACGGTAGCCGAATACCGAGCCTGCGTTACATCCGGCAAATGCAGCAACCCCAAAGATCACAGCGCCAACCAGTACTGCAACTATGGCGCCCCGGGTCGCAGCCAGCACCCTATGAACTGTGTCGACTGGGACCAGGCAGTTGCCTATTGTGAATCACAAGGCAAACGTCTGCCCTCAGAGGCAGAGTGGGAAAAGGCCGCACGCGCCGGCAGCAACACGCGTTATCCCTGGGGGCAGCAGGTCAGTTGTGAGCAGGCGATCCTGGATGACGGCAAGACGCACGGCACAATCAAAGTGAGTCCGACCGAATTCGAACGCGATGGTTGCGGTATGGACCGCAGCTGGCGGGTAGGCAGCCGTGCTCCGAATGCATTAGGCCTATATGACATGCACGGCAATGCCGGTGAATGGACCGCTAACTGGTACGCTGGTAACGCCATCAGCGCGCTTTACGCCAAGGGAGATTTATCCGGTCCCGTGACCAGCAAACAGCGTGTTGCGCGCGGTGGTTCATGGGATGAAAACCGCGCCAACCTGCGCAGTTCATTCCGCAACGTTAAACCACCCAAACAGGGTAAATCAATTTATGGATCGATTGGTTTTCGTTGTGCCGCAGACCTTTGAACAGACAAGAATCATTGCCCGTTGTTTGCCAGCCTGGCGGGTAATTCGCAAATAAACATGTATCAATAGCCGCCCTTCTTTCCCGTGCCGACATAGATGAAATCCCACTCAACATCGAATGGCACCCACCATTCGGCAACACCGGTTTCCTTATCCGTATGGCGGTGGAAGGCGTGGTAGGCAGGGGGCTTGATGTGGTAAGTCAGATGATATTTCCCGGCCCCATTTAGTTTAATATTGTCGGCATAGTGTGGACCATCAGATGCCGCCATGGGCATCAGTGATCCTGTTATAGACCAATCCGAATCTTTTTTGCTCAGGGTGAACGTAATATCCAGATAGGGTATCCAGCCCCCTTCTCTGAAACCATGCGGATTGCCTATGAGCGCATGGATGTCGGCCTCCAGGTGCACGTCGTATGGATGCTTCATGCCCGGCAACATGGGTTCCATTGTAACCGGTTGGATGTAGACCGCACCGACTTCCATGCCGTTCTTTTTTATACTGCCTATTTCAACATCACCGGCGAACGCCATGCCTGAGGACAACAGGCAACACAGAATTAAAACAAGACTCACATGACCAGATCGTATATTCATCAGCATCTTCCTCTGTACAACGCATAAAACAGCATCACAACCCTTGCGGTTGCCACCAGGAATCACAGTCCAAATATCGCCGGCCACCAGGCCAGCCCAACAAGAGCGCTACCAAACAGACCGGGCACCAACGCGAGCCAGCGCTTCGTGGTTATTACACCTTGCCGTGCCAGGATCCTGTTGCCAAGATGTATACTCCACAACAGGCTGCCCACGAATAACATACCTTTCACATAGCCTATGTCGCGATCCCCTAACCCCAGATATTGCATTGAATCAAACAACTCTCCACCCAGGCCAATTATCAACGACACCATCGCAACGGGCGCGTACTGATAACCCAGCTCTACAAAACGTTTGCGTAAATTCAAATCCGCGCCCATCTTTCCAGCAAAGTACGCCGACAGCGCCGTTGTTGCCGACAATATCGCAGCGAGTGCTACAGTACATGCCAACATAAAGCCCACGATCATGATGAAATCCAGCCACAAGAACACCTCACGACGCTCGGGGTGCACGCTCATCAGCCACACAGGGCCCGACTCGCCGACCCAATACAAACCCTGCTCGATAAACCATTCGCCGACCCGCTGCCGTAGTAGTTTATAAAATGGCAATACCAGCCACAGAAAACCGCCCAACGCAGCCCCCGTGCCTATAAACAGGAACCAAACCTCAGCCAGGTTGGGGTTATGATCGCGAATTTGCTCAACCTCCTCACCAGGGTGGCGCAAGCGCAGAAATAATCCACCTCTTGATTTAGGATTTACACAACGGAAACATTCGATGCAGTGGCGTGATTCTTCTTTGCGATTGATATCGATCATGGTTGGGCAAATGCCTTTCTCGATATAGGCGTCGCCACCATGCCGCTTGATCTTAGGCCAGAACTGTACGGCGCCCAGCCGTGAGAACACACCAAGCAACAGACCAATGGGACACATATGCCGGCACCATGCCCGTTTCATGCGACCAAACATAAAACCCAGCAGGATTGCTGCCGCGAGAGTTCCACCAAATATGATCGCTATAGCTTCAGGGTGATCGCGGACCCCGATCGTCTGCCCCAAGACAGTGATAATGAGAAAACTTACGATGGGCGTGCCTGGCCACCTGACCCAGGCCGGAATGGTTCGCTGCAAACCGTGTTTATTAGCATATTCCGATGCCGCCCCCATGGGGCACAACAGGCCACACCAACTTCGCCCGGTAAAAATAACGGACAGGAATACCAGTGGGAACCAGACGCCCCACATGATGTAGTTTGCGAAGCTCGTGAAGTGGCTTAGCGGCGTCGCGTGCTCAGGTGGCTCGGAAAGCACCAAGGGCAGAAACAATAGTGCTAGAAAACCCAGGAACATAACACTGTGGAGCCACATCAATCGCGAGCGATGACGCGCCATGAACATCTCTATGGCTGCGGTCAGGTTTGCGCGCTTTGTACTGCCCCGAGTGGAGACGACTCTGACAGGAATGTCTCCCAGCCCTACGCTTTTAATCTCTGTGCTCATCACCGCGTATTCGCGCTCTAGCCCCAGAATTTAAATCAATTCAATGCGTTATTGTCCCTGTAGCGAATCAGGCCAGAGACCTCGGCCTGAAGTGCGTCCATTTAATGCAAATATAAATGATAATCATTCGTATGTCAATTCTTAAATATGACCCAGCAGACATAATGCCAAGAAGCTTTGAAAGCCTACAGATATCCTCAAACCGCCCTCTCCCTTATCGGCAATGTCACAGAGGGATGCACCAGCACCGGAAAAGGCCGGCAGACAAGCAACTGGCTCTATCCCTGGTAGGGCATGCGGCCCGTCGCATTATCTCTTCAGCTGTCACCCTTTGCCTGTAACATGACCGGGCGGTCAGGCTCGAACATTGTTATGTGATCACTTATCAACGGCTAGAATGAGGATGCCCGTCAGCGTCGGCAAGAGCTTAAGCCGTGTGAAATCTGGGCTAAACTGTAGCTATATAAGAAGCTCGGGGAACAGACATGAAATGGCTCAAACGTATTTTTATCACACTGCTGTTGCTGGTTGGTATTTTTGTCATCGTGGGTTTTCTACTGCCCACCGACTATGCTATTGGACGCTCGGTCACCATCAAGGCCAGTCCGGCCCAGGTGCATGAATATGTCGGGGATATTGAAAAATGGCCACAGTGGTCTCCATGGGAAGAGGCCGATCCCAGTATTAAGGTCACGCCGGGCGATATAACAACCGGCGTGGGTGCCAGCCAGTCATGGATCGGGGACAGCGGCGGCGGCCGCCTGACCTTTACCTATTCAGACCCGGACAATGGCATCAAATATGATCTGTATTTTGATGGCGATCCGGAAAAAAACATCAGCGCCATGACCTACACACCAACAGCGGAGGGCACACAAGTGACCTGGTCGATGCAAGGCAAGATTGGCATGCCGGTTATCGGCGGCTACTTTGCCATGATGATGGACTCTCTCGCCGGCGAGATGTTTGCCAGTGGACTTAACAAGTTAAAACAAGTTGTCGAGAACCCATAACCAGATTGGTACCGCACACAGCCCTTTACATCCGCCATACAACATTATCCTGTAACGTTTCGACAATCTGCTCGACGGCCTCGCCCCTCTCACCGACGACAGCCAGGTTGCCGTGCTCAAGCGGGATTACCAGCCCAGTAAATCGCGGGTCATCAATATTGACGGGCTTTTCAAGTGCCTTGTCTGCAATATAGAGCACGGTAACCGGGCCCTGCCTGCCTTCCAACACCATATGCATCCCTTCGCGATTATTAATCTCACACATGCCCGCGTAGCTCACTTCGCCGACCTCTCCCCTTAGCTCGGCTCCAAATCTTGCTAATAAAGCCTTCACCTCACCCGTCTCAACATCATCATGAGCCTCAAGATGATCACGCTCGGCATTGATGTGGTTAACTACCATGGTTTGCAAGCCATCGGCATACTGCAGACTTATCATATGATAGGCCAGCAGACCCCCGAAGCCGGCTGCAAACGCAAGCCCCGCGGCCATCGCATAAGGTATGAACCAGTGACGCCGCTTTGATAGTGTATTGCCTTGCCGGGCAGTCTCGCTTATTTCGCCGAATTGATCGCTCCCAATAGACCCATCAGTAGCAATCTGTTTGAGGCGGGCTGCAAGCCCTGTCGGCACATCGATTGCCGCCGCCGCTGCTACTTGCCGATTGAAGCGGGCCTCTTCGTCAGCAAAATTTTGGCATGCACTACACTCACGCATATGGCGCGCAAGCTCCAGATCTTTTACATCTGGATCAGCGACCAACCTGGAGCGAAATTCTTCACACTTCATCATACTGCCTCACTGCGTTTGTGCTGATCTTCCGATAGCATGTCTCGTAATTGCTTGCGCGCACGTGATACCCGTGTCATCACCGCGCTCACACTTAAATCGAGCATGCCTGAAATTTCATCACAACTAAAACCACCCAACACCTGCAACAGCAGCGGTTCACGATATTTATCGGCGAGTTTCGCCAGCGCATTTCTCAACGCAAACGCCTCCGTGCTTGTGTCGTAAAAATTGTGATCCATGACCTGGCTGGTATCGATACCACCGGTCTCCGGTCGTTCACGCTCATACAAGCGTGCGTTTTCACGCCGAATGATTGTAAATAACCAGCTCTTGGCGGCTCCGTCACTCTTTAATTTGTCTAGCGATCTCCACGCACGCATATATGTTTCCTGGACTAAATCTTCCGCTGTTGCTTTGTTGCCGCACAACCATATGGCATAGCGGAAAAGGTCATTCGAAAATTGATCGACCAGCGCTTCAAAGCGGTGCTGTCGGGAGTCGGACATAGATAACCATTACTCGCGTGTAATTAGAATTTCACCATGCTTACCGATGTAGCTGTACTACCCGGCAAGTTTATGGCAACTCGTATCAGGTATACGACGTGAAACATCGCTTAGACGCAGCGTGGTTTGTCTATATTTGTCCGCAACCAAAAGGCGACATCCTTGGGTGAAAAACCCCGGGATGTCGCTGTTAACAAAAGCATCCGTGCTTATTCGCCATTTATGGCTTCCATTGCTGATCAATGATCTTCCAACTCAGGCAAATCATGTGCAAAATCACCTGACACAACCTGTGACGTTTTCTCGCAATCTGCTGCAGAAGCAGCGCCGGCCGAGAACAACAACCCCATTGAAACAAACAGCGCAAACAATAACTGGCTCAGGGTTTTCATGGTTTCTCTCCTCATCGTAGTTAGTGTGAACCTGGACTGGTATTACTGGTTAGATAACCAACAGAATTAAACTGTCCTGTTACATACAAGACCGTACGAGGCCGAAAAACCTGACAGGGAAATTACGGGGAAGGAGAGTTTGCCCGTGGCAACATATCAATTGCCGAGCAATTTCTGATAATCTTTATAGATGCAGCGATCCATGATGACGGTTATGCCATGTTGTTGCGCCTTGCGCGCGGCATCGAGGTTAATCACACCCTCCTGTAACCACAGGACCTTGATGCCCTGTTCTATAGCCTGATCAACAATCGGCATGACGTGTTCCGGCGCACGAAACACATCTACAATATCGACCTGTTGATCAACATCGGCGAGCTCCCGAAATGCCGGCTCGCCCAATACTTGCTTTACACCGGGACGCACTGGAATAATTTTGTAACCAAAACCCTGCATGGCCTTTGCCACTCGGTTACTTGGCCTTGCTTCCTTTGGCGAGAGACCAATCACCGCTAGCGTCTTGGCTTGACTGAGTATTGTTCTGATCTCTACGGGTGCCGGGTTGATAAACTCATTCATGGTTTACGTCCATAAACTATAAGATGTCGGTCACTTATGGGTTCAACATGCAGATACTCAAGGCCAGCAATTTTGAGTTGCGCCGCAATTTCTTGCGGAGTAAAGGCAGCCAGCAATGAATTATAAAAATCCCGCTGTAGTACTTCAGGTTCCCCAGCTGCATTTGCATCGACCAGCGCCTGCGCCGATTGTGGGCTGTCCGGGCGCATCAGATCCACAACATAGATATAGCAACCGGACCCGGCAGCTGTGTTAATAGCATCCCAGAGCACCGCCGGTTGATGTAAATGATGCAGCAGGCTATTGGAGATAATCGCGTCATAGTGCGCCAACGGCAATTCATCCGTGGGCAAATAACAACACTTGAGATTGATACGTCCTTCAAGACTTTCGCGCAGCAGGCGCTGACGGCCAAATGATAACATCGCCTCAGCACCATCAATACCATCAATCACGCAGGCCGGGTGACGTTTCGCAAAACGCACCGATATGTCTGCGGGACCACAACCCAGATCTAAAACGCGGCCGCTGATCAGTACACCGGGAAACACCCTCGAGAAATAATCAATGATGGTTTCATGCGCAGCCTCGAAATCAGCCTCCGCATAAGCACGCGCCTGTTCGGCCTCATCCATTAATTCGGGTTCGGGTATGCGTTGCATATTTTTATCCCGGCAGGATATGTTCGCCTTGCACCAGCTGCTCGATGGTCTCCCGTTCACGAACCAGGTATGCCTTGTCTGCGTCAACCATAACTTCTGCGCTACGTGGGCGGCTGTTGTAGTTGCTCGACATACAGAACCCATAGGCGCCGGAAGAACGTACCGCCAGCAGGTCTCCCTCATTAATTTTCAGTTCACGGTCTTTACCCAGAAAGTCCCCACTCTCGCAAACGGGTCCGACTATGTCATAACTGCGCGTCTGTACCGCGGCAATCTCCTCTGCGGGGATGATGGCTTGCCAGGCGTCATACAATGCGGGCCGAATCAGGTCGTTCATGGCAGCATCGACCACTGCAAAATTTTTATGCGATGTCAGTTTGAGGTACTGCACGCGCGTCAGCAGGATGCCGGCATTGCCCATAATCGCGCGCCCCGGCTCCAACATGATTTCATAATCGCTATCCTTAAGCTGCTCGAACAGAGCCTTGGCATAATCCGCCGGCAGCGGTGGCTGCTCATCATCATAGGGGATGCCCAGACCGCCACCGAGGTCAAGGTGCTCGATAGCCATGCCTTCCGTCCTGAGGGTTTCAGCCAGCGCCAACACGCGTTGCAATGCATCGACGAAAGGAGACAGTTCCGTCAATTGCGAACCAATGTGACAGTCCACACCGACAACCCGCAGGTGCGGCAATGCGTGCGCATGCCGGTAGACATCCGCGGCACGTACAATATCGATACCGAACTTGTTTTCCTTAAGCCCGGTGGAAATGTAGGGATGAGTCTTGGCGTCGACATCCGGATTGACGCGCAGCGACACCGGCGCAACCGCGCCCTCTTCGCCGGCCACCCGGTTTAACAATTCCAGCTCGGGCTCAGACTCGACATTGAAACAGCGTATGCCAACCTCCAGCGCCCGCCGCATTTCATCTTCGCGCTTGCCAAGGCCCGAGAAAATAATGCGCGAGGGCTCGCCACCAGCGAGCAGCACACGCTCCAACTCACCAATCGAGACTATATCGAAACCCGAGCCGAGCCGGGCCAGAACATTTAATACGGCAATATTAGAGTTGGCTTTGACCGCGTAACAAATAAGGTGTGGGTGATCGCCCAGGGCATCATTAAAGGCATGCCAGTGGCGCTCCAATGTGGCCCGTGAATAAACATAGCAGGGTGTGCCATAGGATTTGGCAATCTCGGACACATCGACATCTTCGGCGTGCAGACCTCCGTTACGATAATTGAAATAATCCATGGTAATTAATTCGCTTTCTTTTCTTTTTCTGGCTCATCACCGGGTAGATACAAAGGTCCTTTCTGACCACAGGCGGAAAGGGCTCCGGTAATCAAAAAAAACGACAAAAGCAGTGCAAGTAGACGTTTCATTGGCATGATCAAAAGACCGTTCTAAACGGGCCCGGTTTAACAAATCTGCATTTGTTGGGTGTCCCTGGCATCAGCGGAAATAACACGAATTCGGAGTAGTCGTGGGAAGTATATCGTTTTAAGGACATGTAATGCGAAACAGTTTGATGGATCTGGCCTGTTTTCTATTACGAACGGCCTTGACCTGCCCGGACCGCTTGTCGATAGTGATACATTATACGAGACAAAACCCCACGATTTAATATATGAACGTGATCATCATTAGTTTTGCCGCTATTGGGGCCCTGTTCCTGCTATTGGCCGTCTTGCGCCTGCGCCGTCGCAGGTTCATCGCCGCAGGCAGCCATACTGTCTCTGGGCTTGCACTGCTGGCCTTTGCCGGCCTGTTCAGCGCCATCGCCATGAATATTCACACCTATGAGCGCCTCACCTATGAGCGCCCTATTGCTGAATTACGTTTCACGCAAATTGCCCCAAACCAATTCCAGGCTCATCTGCGTTACCCTTCCGGCAAAACCCGACTATTCGATATGCTGGGTGACGAATGGCAACTGGATGCGCGCATCCTCAAGTGGCAAGGCTTTGCGAACGTGCTTGGCATGGACAGCCAATACCGCCTGGAACGCATCAGCGGCCGTTATCGTAATCTCCATGAAGAACGCAACGGTACTCGCAGCGTACATGCGCTGGCAGATGATGCTGGACTCGATCTCTGGCAGATCAGCCAACGCCACCAGCGCTGGCTACCCTGGTTAGACGCACGCTACGGCAGCGCCACCTATCTACCCATGACGGACGGCGCCGTGTTTGAAGTTCACCTCACCCAGTCCGGGTTGCTGGCACGTCCCAGTAACCCGGATGCACGTGATGCCGTGCGCGACTGGCCCTAGCCTTGCGCCTTCAAACCTATTTTTTCCTGTGGGCGTTGTTTGCAACCGTGTTGCCCTTGGCGTTGCTCGGCCTCTTCGCGACTACTTACAGCCAACACCTGCACCAGCAAGAAGTCGACCGTGAAATCACCTCCGGGCTGAATTACATCATCTCGGAACTCGACAGCCGCCTCAGTTTTGAACGCGATACCATCAAGGCACTGGCGAAATCGCCCGCAGTACAGAACTACATCCCTGTGTTACAGGCCGCAGAACGGGGTGAATTTCATCCCGAATTCCGTGAGCGCACTGAAAAACTCAATCTTGCACTTGAGGAATACCAGTCGGTCCTGCCCAGCACCGGCAGTATCCGTGTGCTGGACGCCTGGGGCAATTCACTGGCCAAGGTCAGCTTCGGTCAACGCACACGCACAGTCTATGATGGCATCGACCCCTACCCGCTGGTAGAAGAGGACCTCGACGATGAGGAGTTTGCCAATACCCTGTCATCGCTACCTGAAGGAGAGGTGAACTATGTATTGGTACCCGAATCTCGCCATGACTTTCGCGGTTTCGGCCTGGCGCCGATGCTGGAAGCAGTGGTGACCCTGGACGGGTCAGGTTATCTTGTGGTCAACGAAACCGGGGCCCCGGTTGATCGCGTCCTGGAACTGACACCACGGCTAAAAAAGGGCCGCCTGTTTGTCGCTGAACTCAATCCCGATAATCCGGAGCGCGATGGTATGTTGCTCTTCGACGACGCGCAGCACATGGTCGTCAGCCGTGCCAAGCAGAGCAACAACAAACTCGATGCCATATTCAATGGCCAGTTGCGCGGCAGCCTCAACAAGCAACCTTTTGGCGCTGTTAACATGTCGGAAAAGAATGTACGCGTTTATTACGCTGAATATTTGCCTTACCCAAACCAGCTCATCAGCTGGGTTATCGGTACCGAAGTCGATCGCAGCGAGATTACATCACCCTTCAAACGTATTCGTATAGGCATGGGACTGTTTGTCGCCACAGCCTTTTTATTGAGCCTGTTGCTGGCGCGGTTTGCTGCCAAACGTATGTCGCAGCCGATCAAGCAGCTCACTCACAGGATCAAGGCATATGCGCTCGGCAGGCGCGAAACTGTCATGACCACTGCCACCACCAATGAGGTGCGTGCACTCAATCAAGCGTTTGATGACATGGCCGACAGACTGGAGGCCACCGAAGCAGAACGCAGCAAAGCAGAAGAGAAACTCGTGCAATCGAAAAAACTTGCCTCGATAGGCGAGATGGCGGCCGGCATCGGTCATGAGATCAACAATCCACTCAATAACATTCTTTCACTCGCGAAGCTCATCAAACAAGACCTGCCGACACAACAACAAGAAACCCTGAGCGACATTGACTCACTGACCGATGAAACCAGGCGTGCCTCACGCATCGTCGCCGGGGTACTCGACTTTGCGCGCCAGGTACCGCTGAATTACAGCAACTTCGATGCGCGCGCCTGGCTACAGGACAGCTGCAGACTAACAACGCAACAAGCCGCTCAACATGGGGTAAAAATTGAACTGGAAACACAGCAGGGATTGCGTATCGAGGGCGATCGTAACCAGCTACAACAGGTAATGATTAATTTACTGATCAACGCCATTCAAGCCAGCAAAAACGGTAGTCGTATTGTGATCAGGGCAAAGACTAACGAACAGCATGATGTCATCATAGATGTTATCGATGAAGGCTACGGCATAACTGATGACGCCCAGGACAAGCTCTTCGACCCTTTCTTTACGACCAAGGGCCCGGGACAGGGCAGCGGCCTGGGATTATCAGTGAGCCTGGGCATTGTGGAACAACATGGTGGCCACATCATGCTGCAAAATAACCCGACTCGCGGCACAACTGCTACTATTGTACTGCCACGCAACTCAGCCGCAGTTTAGTAATGACAGATAAATCCCGCATCATCTTCGTCGACGACGACCCCAAAGCCGGGGAGCTGTTTGCACGCTTCAGCCATAAATACCCATTCGAGAGCCTTATTTACCAGGATCCCGAGGCCGCCCTGCAAAACGTGCTCGATGACGGCGCAGAGCTGATCATCACCGACCTCAACATGCCCGGCATGACCGGCATGCAATTATTGCAAGGCGTTCGCGAACATGGCCTGGAGATACCCGTGATTATCATTACCGGTTATTCCAGCGTCGATAATGCTATCGAAGCACTGCGCCTGGGTGCCAGCGACTTTATCAAGAAACCTTATGATATGGAGGAATTGCTGTTACAGGTCGAGCGCAACCTGGAGCATGTCCGCTTGCGCGAGGAAAACCGCTTGCTCAAACGGCAACTCATGGATGAACAGCTACGTTTTGGCATGATCGGCGAAAGCGCAGCGATTAAAAAGGTCTTCTCTATCATCGATAAGATTTCGGACATCCGCTGCAGCGTCATCATCGAGGGTGAGTCTGGCACCGGCAAGGAGCTGGTGGCGCGTGCCATACACCAGCAGAGCCAGTTTGCTGAGGAGCCCTTTATCGTTATTGATTGTGGTGCACTTACCGACACACTCCTGGAAAGCGAATTGTTCGGTCATGAAAAAGGCGCCTTCACGGGTGCCGACAAGGTTAAACAGGGCCTGCTTGAGGCCGCTTCCGGCGGCACGGTATTCCTCGACGAGATATGCAACATCTCCGAGGCCATGCAAACCAAACTGCTGCGTGTCGTCCAGGAACAACAGGTCACGCGTGTTGGCGGTATACGGCCCAATGATATCGATGTGCGTTTCATTGCCGCCACCAACCGCAATATCGAAGCCATGGTCGAGGCCGGCGAGTTTCGGCATGACCTTTATCATCGACTGAATGTCGTCAAGATTACGGTGCCACCGCTACGCGCGCGCAAAGACGATATCCCGTTATTGGCCGACGCCTTTATCAAACAGTTTGCTGAACAGTTTCACCGCGATGTCGAGGCTTTCGATAGTGCCTCAATGACCCGGCTCCTCGACTATGCCTGGCCTGGTAATGTGCGCGAGCTAAGAAACCTGATCGAGCGCTATGTCGCGCTGGCCGATGCCCCCCTGATAACACTCGACGAGGAACTCGGCTCACCCATGGCTCAGCCTGACACTATCGATAGTGACCTGCCAGACCTGTCAACCCTTGAACAGCGCTATATCCATAAACTGCTGGCACATTTCAACGACAACCGCGAACAGACTGCACAAGCGCTGGGTATCAACAAATCTACGCTGTGGCGCAAACTGCAGCAATCCAGCAAAGACGACGCTAACTCCGGATAAGCACTTCAAAATGCAACGGGGGCATTGCATTTTGCAATCCAACACTACGGCGATCTCTTCTCACTCAATCATAACTCACTGTTTTTAATAGATATTTATTGTCTGGCATGGCCATTGCAACATCACCGTGTACAACCAGAACACCCTGGACCAACAACCAAGGAGTTAGCTTAAATGAACCCCAAACGCAGACTATTCATGAAAACAGGCGTTGCCGCCAGTGCGGTCACCGTCGCTGTTGGCGCCGGCCTGTTGACCCCGGGCAGCGTGCTCGCCGCCTGG
>CAMYKB010000030.1 GCA_947258875.1 uncultured Gammaproteobacteria bacterium
GAACCAAAGGGGTTTAAGATAAAGAGCTAAGAGCATCAGATGAGCGGACTGGCGTCCGGTATAATGTTCTTTCTTTTCAGTAAAAAGAAAGAACCAAAGAAATACTGGTGCCGAGAAGAGGACTTGAACCTCCACGGGGTTACCCCCACTAGCACCTGAAGCTAGCGCGTCTACCAATTCCGCCACCTCGGCAGTGGCCCCAAGTTCGGGCTGGTGTCCGGACTGAAATCCGACCAGCAATCCGATGGATTCAGGGAGCGCGAAACTGTACCTATAGGCCGCGGGCTTGTCAATTGGCGCGGTGGGCGTCATTCTATGCACCCCAATCCGGATCAGCAGCTAAAAATGACTAAAAAATCAAGATTTAAGGACCCCCACGCCGAGCGTGAGTCACGCAAGTATGAACGTCCGATACCCAGCCGGGAGCTTATCCTGAAGGTGTTGTCGGGCGATCAGGCGCCAATGGATTTCGACGCCTTGGCTGCGAGTCTGAATTTGCATGAGGATGTTGATCTTGAAGCCCTCAGACGCCGTGCTCGGGCCATGGAGCGCGACGGTCAGATCCTGCGAAACCGGCGTGGTAGCTACTTGCCGGTCGATCAAAGCGACCTGATCCGTGGCCGGGTTATCGGCCATCCGGATGGGTTTGGTTTTCTCAAGCCGGATGAGGGTGGTGATGACCTGTTTATGTCACCGAAGCAGATGCGTTCATTAATGCACGGAGACCGCGCGCTGGTACGAGTGGCGGGAATCGACCGCCGCGGCCGCCGTGAAGGCGCCTTGGTTGAGGTGCTGGAGCGTAACAATGAGCAGGTGGTGGGGCGCCTGTTTATCGAGAGCGGTATCTCCTTTGTGGTGGCTGATAATAAGCGTATCAACCAGGATGTTCTCATTCCCCCCGAAAATCTGGGTGGCGCCACCTCGGGTCAGATCGTGATCGCTGCGATCATCGAGCAACCCAGTAAACACAGCCAGCCGATCGGCAAGATCATCGAGTTGCTGGGTGATCATATGGCGCCCGGCATGGAGATCGATATCGCCATGCGTTCACATAATCTGCCACACGAATGGCCGGATGAGGTCATGACCGAGGCGGCCGGTTTCGCACCTGAGGTCAGCGAGCGGGCGAAAGAGGGGCGCATCGATCTACGTGAGGTGCCCTTGGTTACGATTGATGGCGAAGACGCGCGTGATTTTGATGATGCCGTATTTTGCGAGCGTATGGGCAAGGGTTGGTTACTGATCGTTGCCATCGCGGATGTCTCGGCTTATGTCAATATAGGCAACGCGCTGGATCAAGAGGCGCACAAGCGCGCCACTTCCGTATACTTCCCGGGGCGTGTGATTCCCATGTTGCCGGAAACCCTCTCCAATGGCTTGTGTTCACTTAATCCAAAGGTAGATCGTCTGTGTATGGTGTGCGAAATGCATATCACACAAGGTGGCCAGCTCAAGGATTTTAAGTTTTATGACGCCGTGATGCGTTCGGCGGCGCGCCTGACCTATGACGAGGTGGCGGCCATGGTGATTGACCACAAGCCCGTCCTGCGCAAGAAGCACGCGAAGCTGGTTGACCATCTCGATGAGCTCTACACCCTGTTTAAGGCGATGCACAAGCAGCGCGCCAAACGTGGCGCTATCGATTTCGAGACCACTGAAACTTATATCGAATTCGGCAAGGAGCAAAAGATTGAACGTATCGTGCCCCGCGTACGCAATGATGCGCATCGTATAATTGAGGAATGCATGATCGCAGCCAATGTCGCGGCCGCGCGTTTCCTTGAGAAAAAGAAAATGCCGGTGCTGTATCGGGTGCACGACGGGCCGAAAAATGAAAAAATCGAAGACCTGCGCAGTTTTTTGAATGAGTTAGGTTTGAGCCTGGGCGGTGGCGACGATCCACAACCCAAAGATTATGCCAAGATCATGTCAAGCATCAAGGATCGCCCGGATGCGCACCTGATCCAGACGGTCTTATTACGCTCACTCTCGCAAGCCATCTATACGCCGGATAACGAGGGGCACTTCGGGCTTGCGCATGAAGCCTATGCGCATTTCACCTCGCCGATACGCCGTTATCCCGACCTGTTGGTACATCGCGCGATTCGCCATGTGCTGCAGAAAAACAAGCCCTCCAGTTTCGAATATAGCCACAACGATATGGTGACTAATGGTGAACACTGCTCCATGGCAGAGCGGCAGGCCGATGAAGCCACTCGTGATGCAGTGGACTGGCTCAAGTGCGAGTACATGCTGGATAAGGTGGGTGAAAGCTACAGCGGTGTGATCAGTTCCGTGACATCGTTTGGCCTGTTTGTCGAATTAAGCAATATCTTTGTTGAGGGTTTAGTACATATCACCTCACTAGACAATGACTACTACCACTTTGATCCCGCCGGCCACCGACTGCGCGGCGAACGCAGTGGTCAGGTATATCGCCTGGGCGATGAAATCCGTGTCAAGGTTGCACGGGTCGATCTTGACGAACGTAAAATTGATTTCGGCCTGGAAGATGCACCGAAGGCCAGAAGAAAAAAGAAGTCTGCCCCGAAAAAATCTACCACGAAGATAACCGGCAAGAAAAAGACGCGCGCTGGTTCAAATACCCAAAAGAAGAAAAAAGCGGGTACCAAATACCGCACTAAAGCGAAGACCACCAGGAAGAAAGGCACGGGTAAGCAGCGGAAATAGGGTTTACGTGTTTAGCTATGGGTGTGCTGTTAATGCAATGGGAATATAAGACGATATTTTTTAAAACGAAGCATTTTTTTAGTGACAAGTTTGGATTCGAAAAACTCGAAAAAGAATTAAATCGACTTGGTGCGGAGGGCTGGGAACTGGTATCCAGTCTTTTGCAGGGAGTAGGAGGTACGGATGGACTTATCGGGATTTTCAAACGGCCGGCAAATTGATACGCGTTAATCTATAACCTATCAGGTGCTTTCGCATCGATCATAGTTATTTTATTGAGTCAGGTAGTAGAAAATAGATCTGAGATTCCATGTCCCACACTGAAATCATCTACGGCTTTAACAGCGTTATGGCTGCACTCACAAATGACGCGGGTAATATTATCGAGCTGTGGGTCGACCGCGAGCGCAAGGATGTGCGCATGAACAATCTACTGAAGCTGGCTCAGCAGCACGGCGTAATGGTGCATAAAGTTGAAACCCGCGCGTTGCAACGGCGTGTGGGTGAGCAGCGTCATCAGGGTGTGGTTGCCGCTTACCGCTCGGCTGCGCCTATGAATGAGCATCAGTTACTGGAGCTGGTGGCACAGGCGCGAAAACCACCTTTGTTACTGATACTTGATGGCGTCACTGACCCGCATAATCTGGGTGCCTGTATACGCACTGCAGAGGCCGCGGGTGTGGATGCGGTGGTGGTACCGAGAGACCGTGCCGCCGGTTTGACGTCCACTGCCCGCAAGGTGGCCTCCGGATCGGCGGAGCGCATGCCTTTCGTTGCAGTGACCAATCTGGCCCGTTGTCTGCGCGATCTTAAAGAGCAGGGGGTGTGGTTGTTCGGCCTGGATGGCGAGGCCCGAGACGATATTTATGCTTTTGAACTAAGCGTGCCGCTGGCGCTGGTTCTGGGGGCTGAGGGCTCCGGGTTGCGGCGCCTGACTCGTGAGCTGTGCGATCAGATGGTCAGTCTCCCGATGGCGGGTCTGACCGAGAGTCTCAATGTGTCGGTCGCTGCCGGGATCTGTTTGTATGAGGTGGTGCGGCAGCGAAAGAGGTAATCGCGCTTCAATGTTACGGCAATCAGGGCTGAATTATCCTCAATATCAACTCCTTAAGTGCCTGTATCGGCATTGCATCGCTGTGGCGGCTCGAGTAGAATGCGCCGCCTTGAAACAGACTATTCTCCTTGCCTCACTGCTACGGTCTCACGGGCCACGTCAGGAGGCATAACCCCGTAAGGAGCTAAAAATGCGGCATTATGAAGTAGTGTTTCTGGTCCATCCGGACCAGAGCGAGCAGGTCTCTGCCATGGTCGACCGTTACCGTTCGATGGTCGAAGGCTCAGGTGGCAAGATTCATCGCCTCGAAGACTGGGGGCGGCGTCAGTTGGCGTATCCCATCCAGAAAATCCACAAGGCTCACTATGTGCTCATGAATATCGAGTGCGGCCAGGAAGCGCTTGATGAGCTGACCAGCGCCTTCCGTTTTAATGATGCTGTTATTCGTAATATGGTGATGAAGCGTGATGAGGCCGTTACAGAGGCTTCATTGCTGGTTAAATCCAGTGAAGAAGAAGCGTCCGAATCGCGTAGCGATACTCAGAAAGACGCTACGCCCGAGGCTGAACTGGAGCCTGCTGCTGAAGCCGCGCCGGTCGAAGCCGCTGAAACCACTGCTGTAGAGGAATAAGCCATGTCGAGATTTTTCCGTCGTAGAAGATACTGTCGTTTCACTGCAGAAGGTGTTAAGGAGATCGATTACAAGGATCTCAATACCTTGAAGAATTACGTAACCGAGACCGGCAAGATTGTGCCCAGCCGTATTACCGGTACCAAGGCGCGCTATCAGCGTCAACTGGCGACCGCCATCAAACGTGCACGTTATTTGGCATTATTGCCGTATTGCGATCAGCACTAAGCGAGACAACATACTTTAGGTGACCATGATGGAAGTAATACTTCTGGACAAGATCGAAAATCTCGGCAACCTGGGCGACAAGGTCAAGGTGCGTTCAGGCTATGCGCGTAATTACCTGGTACCCACCGGCAAAGCCAAGTTTGCTACGGCAGCCAATATCGCGGAATTCGAAGCTCGCCGCGCTGAACTGGAGCAGGCCTCTGCCGACGCATTAACCGCTGCTAACGCGCGTAAGGACAAGCTCGATGGTATAGCGATATCTATCACTGCCAAATCCGGTGGTGAAGGCAAGCTCTTTGGTTCAGTAGGAACCATTGATATAGCAGAAGCCGTGACTGCCCAAGGCGTTGAAATAGAGCGCCGTGAAGTGCGTCTGCCGGAGGGTGCGATTCGGCAGGCGGGTGAATATGATATCGATGTGCACCTGCACAGCGATGTCAATGCAACAATCAAGCTAGTGGTTGTCGCCGAAGAATAAATCCTGCTGCTGATAACGCCCTGTTATCAGTCACTTGCTAACTGAAACTCGACGGTTGGTGTTGTGTTGCACCTAACATATTCTCTGCGTTATGAATTTGCAGGTGCTCACACCAACCGGTTCATAGTTTGCGCATCTCCGCGCTTGTGGTCTTTGTGGCTTTAAGGTAACGTCAAAACGCTTATGCCGGAGTATTCAACACAAGCCCAACATCACGCCCCCAGTGCCGATCGTCTCAAGGTACCGCCACACTCGCTCGAAGCTGAGCAGTCGGTGCTCGGTGGTTTGATGCTGGATAACAACGCCTGGGATCAAATTGCAGATCGCGTCGTTGAGGATGACTTTTATCTTTACGATCACCGCATCATTTTTCGCGCCATAGGAGAACTGGCAGAGAAAAACCAGCCGTTCGATGTCGTTACATTGTCTGATATGCTGGAACGCGGCAAACAGTTAAATGACACAGGCAGCGTGCTCGCTTATCTGGGTACGCTTGCGAAAGACACGCCGAGCGCGGCCAATATCCGTGCCTATGCCGATATCGTGCGCGAGAAATCCATCTTGAGGCAGCTGATCTCCACCGGTACCGACATCGTGGATAGCGCTTTCAACTCAGAAGGCCGTGACAGCAAGGAATTACTCGATACTGCCGAGCAAAAGGTTTTCCGCATCGCTGATCAGGGGGCTCACGGCAAGCAGGGCTTCAAGAGTATCAGGGCGTTGCTAAAGAACACCGTCGAACATATTGATATGTTGTTCGAGCAGGATGATCCCATTACCGGTATTCCGACGGGCTACAACGAATTTGACGAAAAGACCTCCGGGTTACAACGCGGTGACCTGATTATCGTGGCGGGACGCCCTTCTATGGGCAAGACCAGCTTCGCCATGAACATTGCCGAATATGCGGCACTCAAGAAAAATGCAGCAGTGGCGATTTTCAGTATGGAAATGCCGGGCGAGCAACTTTCGATGCGTATGCTGTCCTCCATGGGGCGTATCGACCAGCACCGCCTGCGTACCGGGCGGCTTGCCGAAGAAGATTGGCCGCGTTTGAGCAGTGCGGTTTCCATGCTTTCAGAAGTGCCACTATTTGTTGACGACAGCGCGGCCCTGTCACCCACTGAATTACGTGCTCGTGCGCGACGCCTCAAACGCGAACATGATTTGCAGTTGATCGTGGTTGATTATTTGCAACTCATGTCGGTACATGGTACGTCGGAAAACCGTGCTACCGAAATCTCCGAAATCTCGCGTTCACTCAAGGCACTGGCCAAAGAGTTATCCGTGCCGGTGGTTGCCTTGTCGCAGCTCAATCGCAGCCTTGAGCAACGCACCGACAAACGTCCCGTAATGTCGGACTTGCGTGAATCGGGCGCCATCGAGCAGGACGCCGACCTCATCGTGTTTATCTACCGCGATGAGGTCTATAACGAAGACAGCCCCGATAAAGGTACGGCCGAGATTATCGTCGCCAAGCAACGTAATGGTCCTATCTTCAAGACACGGGTTACCTTCCTTGGGCAATATACGCGCTTCGAAAATTTCGTTCCCGAGATCTATTCAAACGAGAACTTTTCGTGAAGCGCGCCGCGCGCGCTAACATCAATCTCGCGGCATTGAGACACAACCTTAACCGCGTCAAACAACTTGCACCCAACAGTAAGATCATGGCCGTCATCAAGGCAGATGGTTATGGTCATGGCATGCTGCGCGTGGCAAATGCACTTGCGGATACTGATGGTTTCGCTGTGTCCTGTATCGACGAGGCCTTGTATCTGCGTGAAAGTGCGATTACTTATCCGATATTGTCCCTGCAGGGATACAAGAATGAGCGTGAGCTCAGATACGCTGCCGAATATGGCGTACAACTGGTGGTCAATAACGAACAGCAATTACATCTGTTGGAATCCATTGATCTGCCAGCGCCGGTTGATGTCTGGTTGAAGGTTGATACCGGTATGCACCGCCTGGGCTTTATGCCGGAACATGCTGGCCGAGTCTATCAAAGGTTGACACGTCTCAATGCTGTCAACAAGCCGCCAACACTAATGACGCACCTGGCCTGTGCCGATGATCCACAGCATCCAATGAATGCCCGGCAACTTGCAGACTTCGGTGACGCGATCAATGGGCTGGCCGGAAAGCAAAGTATCGCCAGTTCCGGTGCGGTGCTGGCGTTACCACACTGTCATCGCGACTGGGTGCGGCCGGGTATCATGCTCTATGGCAGCACACCGTTGCAAGACGGTGACCGGTCACGCGATGATCTTAAGACCGTGATGACATTGAAGGCGCCGCTGATCTCGATAACGCAGGCCCGGCGGGGTGATGGTGTGGGTTATGGCGGTACTTTTGAGTGCCCCGAGGATATGCCTGTTGGTGTAGTTGCTATCGGTTATGCTGATGGCTACCCGCGGCATGCGCCCAGCGGCACACCGGTTATGATTAATGGACGAGGTACACAAATTATCGGCCGTGTCTCTATGGATATGGTTACCATCGACCTGCGGAATATCGATGCTAAACTCGGCGATGAGGTCGAGTTGTGGGGCGAGGCGGTTCCTGTGGATGAAGTTGCGCGGCATGTTGGCACGATTAGCTATGAGTTGCTGTGTGGTGTTGGCGGCAGGGTGCATTTTTCCGAGAGTTGAGCGCGGAATTCTAATATTTTATAAAAAACCAAGGAAAGATATTGGACGAACCTGAAAACAATCCTTATCAAACACCCCAGGCCAGGCTAGATCGGCCTGCAGAGAGTGGTGATATTACAAATTTTAAAAGAATTAGTGCATGGTGGGTATTTGGTTTATCCATTATCACGCTGGGCATATATCCAGTTTACTGGATGTATACCAGAAGCAAAACGCTGAATTCGTTTCATCGTAACGAAATTCCCATGTATTTGCCAAACACGCTGGTCATAATCGTTGTCGCGTCATTTGCAGCGGCGTTCTTCGAGCAATCCGAGATTGGCATGCAAATATCACTGCTGATCAATATTTTATATATGGTGATTTATCTTACGGTCCTGTTTACGTTGAGGAGCCGTTTGATGGAAGTTATGAATGGACCGTCTGCCGGGAAGTATTATATCGGGCCTGTGATAACCTTCTTTTTCAACGCGATTTACCTTCAATTCAAGATTAATCAATGTATTGATAATCAATCTAATTCGTATATGTTGGGATGAGTGGGCTTGATTTGTTGCTGTCCAATCAGGATGTCATTTCCGCGGAGGCGGAAATCCAGTTAAGCCAGCGCGGTAGGTTGAGGTGAGTAAAGCGAACCTCCAACAGAATAAACTATTGAAATATTACGTATCTCCGCTCAGTTTCAGGCTTACTCGTTAAGCTTGGCGTTCAGTTCTGAGCACTTAATTATGTAAGGAGAAGTGCTTTGACGACTAAACCTTCATCTAAAAATGCTGATGGTATCTTTGAGCCGTTTTCGGTTAATGATGTTCCGTGGGAAGAATACTCGCAAGGTGAACGCTTCGGCATCCGCTTCAGACAACTTGGAGAATTTGGTGGTTGTTCACACGTCGGTGTATGTATGGAGGTGCTTGAGCCGGGCAAACAGGCCTATCCAGCGCATTACCACATGCTGGAAGAAGAACATCTGCTGGTGCTGGAAGGTGGACTGACATTGCGACTGGGTGATAAGTCATATGAACTAGCCACTAATGATTATGTGTGTTTTCCGGCGGGCCAAAAGGCGGGGCACGCGCTGATCAACAACAGCGATGAACCATGTCGTTACCTCATCATTGGCGAAAGAAACCCAAACGATGTGATTGTATATCCGGATTCCGGACGGGTAGGTGTGCGTCTAACAGGCGAAGGCTATCGCAAGTCTGCAACGATGGATTACTGGGAAGGAGAAGACCCTAAGTAGCGCGCGATAGCGTAGCGTATTGCGCCGCATGGATTGCCATGACTGCAGAGGCGCGTTACAGCGATCTGCGTCGTTAATAAAGCAATGTATTACAACTTACCCCAGGCTTCTTTCCGGCACACTCCTTTCATTTCGCAATAAGTACAGGTTTCAGCATCGCCCCAGGCGGGTAGTGGGATTTCGGTTTCCAGTTGGGATTTCATTTCTATGAGCCGTTCCTGTATCGCCTTAGTTAGTGAATGCAGGTCCTCACTTTCTACGGCGCCAACGCTTTTTACATCATTGCTGAGCTGTACGTATTCGACACGCTGGGTGTTGTCGAGCATCAGGGCATAGCTGGTGAGTTGCACGGCTTCGCCTGCGAGAATGTCAGCTTTCTTGGGTATGCTGCCGGTTTTGTAATCAATAATGGCATGTTGTGTACCGTGTTGATCGACACGATCGATACGCCCCTTGATCTGCAATTTATCTGCAAGCTCTTTGTTCACCACAAGTTCGGTGTCTTTAACCCGCCATTCTGTGCTGCGCTGGATTTGCCAGTCGACGTATTTGGGGATCAATGCCGTCCAGCGTTGTTGCAGGCCGCGGTGCTGATAGTTTTGTTCGACGTCTTCGGCAAATACCGCGTCGCTGATGTCCAGCAACAAGGCGATGGCCTCACTGCGGTGTTCTTTGTTAAAGGGCCTGGTGAACGGTCCGGGGAGTCGCCTGGTGTCGCCGTGAAAGGCCTGCAGGGCCAGGTGTATGCGCTGGCCGTAATCTTTCTGGCGCAGTACCTCGGAAATCTCCTCGGCGGCTTGCAGGCCCAGGCAGTCGGCGGCGAAGAAGCGGTAGGGGCAGTCGATGAGGCGTTGATGGCGGGAGGCGGACAGGGTTTGCGGTAATAAGGTCTGCGGCGCCCTGGGTGCCGCCATGCTGGCGACGCCTGTATAGGGGAATCGATCCTGTGGCTCGATGTGGGCCTCAGGTTCATTGACCAGTGCCCGCAGTTCGACATTGCTCAGGTCATTACCATAGGCCAGTTGATGGAAGACCTGCAGGGTTTGCAGCCAAGGACTGGGTAGCTGCAATTCACCTTGTTGTTCGCCTTGCAGGGTCAGCAGGATCTGCGGTGCAGCTTCCAACAAGCGGCGGAAGTGATGAAAGCGCTGGATCTGGGTGTCACGCCAGGTCCTGAGACCGAGTTCTGCGCGTACTGTGTTATTGAAAAACGGCGAGGCCTGATCGTGGCCCGGAAAATGTTCGCGATCCACTGAGGCGATGATCAGGGCATCGAATTGCAGCAAGCGGCTCTGGTCCATGTTCAGTAACTGCACCTGATCGCTGGCGGTATTACCGGGACGAAAATTCTGGGTTTCCAGGGCGCGACCGCACCAGGTGCGCCAGTCCCGCCAGCTGAGTTTGATGCTGCGGCCCTGTAGGCTGGCGCGCAGCCCGGCCAGTTCTTGCAGGATACGTTGCCCGGCGGCATCAATTTGCAGTGTCTCCAGTATTCCGAGTCTGGAGAGGCTTTCTTCCAGCGCGGCAAAATAGCTGTCAGGTTCGGCGCTACGTGTCTGTATTAAAGAACTTAACGGCTCGGCTGCGCTGGCGAGAGTATCGAGCAGTTCATGAACCGCTGCTGCCGATTCATCGGCCCACTCAGGCAGCAGTCGCGCGCGCAGCTCTACCTGATGTCTGAAGCGCTGCAGGTCACGTGCTATGTTGGCGTGCAGGATGATGTCCTGCTCCAGCCGGTATACGGCGTACAGATGATGTTCACGTGCAGTCCCCTTGAAAAGAAAGGGTGATTTGAGCACGTCCATCAGCGGCTGGTGCGCGAAGTCTTCTTCCAGGGTTTCAAACCAGCGTTCCAGCACAGCCGCTGCGCTGGTGGTTGACAGCGCCCAGCCGCCGCTGTCCTGTAACAGGATGCCGGCGCGTTCCAGTACGGCGCGCAGGCGTCGCGCGAGGCGGCGGTCTTCAGTAACGATACCGATACGTTGTTTACCCTCCAGTAGCCACTGGCGTATCTGAATGTCGACGCCCTGCACGTGTGATTCGGCGTCAGGGGCAGTGAATACACTCAAGTGTTGTTGTAACGGGCTGGAGTCATGCTGCGCGGCAAGTTGCGCAGCGCGTTGGTTGAGGGGTTGCTGCTGCCAGTTGTACACCTGCTGCAGGGTTTGAGTATAGGCGGAGTCAGCTACAGTGGCCGCGTGATGTGGAGTGACCAGCGTGTCGAGCAACGCGGTTAACGGTGCATCAGGGTGATAGCCCTTGTGCTGTACCTGGCCATGTAGCAGGATTTCGATGCGGTTTGCCTGGATGTTGCGATTAACCCAATCGATCTCGGCGGGTAGTAGCTGTTCGTAGCCGGTCAGAAAAATGAAGCTGCCGTCGTTAGTAGCTGGATCATGCTGCAGCGCATCGTGATATACCATTTGCGGGTCGAGTTTGTCTTCGGCATCAATTTGTTCCTGCCAGGCATGCCACAGGGTATACACCAGTTTAGCTTCGCGGCTCAGCGGTAATAAATCAGTGTCCGGCTCGCCATAGGCCTGGTTAAGGCGTGCAATAAAAGCCTGTTCGCTGTCATCAATGCGAGTGCCGTACAGGATCAGTTCATCGAACAGTGCCAGCAGGCTGGCTGCCAGTTGCCAGGGGTCGGCATGACTAAAGAGGCTGGAATGCGCCTGCAGGGCTTCGACCAGTATCAGCTCGCGGGCATGTTGGCTGAGGACAGGCTTGTCCAGCTGAGTCCCGGTCATGATATATGAGCGTAAGGTCTGGATCTGCGGGCCGAGCAGGGCGTGTTGCGTAGCGGCTTTAAGTAGGCACTCTCGTAGCCGATGGCTGCTGCGCAGATTTGGTAACAGGATATTGATCCGGCTGAGATCGGGTAAGCGGTCTTTGCAGCGTTTTAGAACACGTTGGGCAAGGATGTCCAGGACATCCTTGCCATAGGGAACAATAATGACCGGGGTGCTGGCTGGTGCCCGGCTGATGATTCAGCGTTCCAGCAACTTGAGTTTATCGGGCTTGCCGACCCAATCGTCGGCATCCTCCGGTGCCTCTTTCTGTACTGTTATCACCGGCCATTCCTGTGAGAGTTCGGCATTGAGCTGGATGAATTGTTGCTGATTCTCGGGGACATCATCCTCGGACATGATGGCCTCAATGGGGCATTCCGGTTCGCAGAGGGTGCAATCGATACATTCATCGGGATCGATCACCAGGAAGTTCGGACCTTCATGGAAACAATCCACCGGGCACACTTCCACACAATCAGTATATTTGCACTTGATACAGTCTTCAGTAACAACAAAGGTCATTCTTTTGGCTCCGCCAGGGGTCATGGATTCTCGGTGTCTATTGTAGCGGGAATCCATTGCCACCAACAATGGCAAATAACACAGGCTGTGCCGGTATTCATGTGGCGCATACGATATACTTTACGCAGTGATGCGGCGGGTATTGACAACAACAAAACAAGGGATAATGTGAATGGTGGCAATGGATAAAGTGCTCGTTACGGGTGGCGCCGGATTCATCGGCTCACATACAGTCGATGCCCTGCTGGCAAAAGGTATATCGGTTCGGGTGTTGGATAACCTTTCCAGCGGATCACGAACCAACCTCCCCAACAATCATGCAAGCCTGGAATTCGTCGAAGGTGATATCCGCGACGCGCAGACCGTCGATAAGGTGATGCAGGGTGTCAGTCACGTATTGCACCTGGCGGCGCAGGTTTCCGTAGTGAATTCCATCGAAGACCCGCGCCACTCCGCCGATCAAAATATCATGGGCTACGTCACCGTGCTCGACGCCGCGCGCAAGGCGGGTGTGGAACGTTTAGTCTATGCTTCATCGGCCGCCATTTATGGTAATCCTGAAGAACTGCCCCTTAAAGAGTCTTCGTCATTAAAGCCGCTATCTCCCTATGGTCTTGAGAAGCTAATCAACGAGCGCTACGCCGAACTGTTTCGTGATTTGTATGGTATTTCCAGCACGGGTATGCGTTACTTCAACGTCTTCGGCCCCAGGCAGGATCCCAAGTCGCCCTACGCGGGTGTGATCGCGTTGTTTGTGGATCGCATTAAAGCTAACGAACCGTTGACAGTGTTTGGTGATGGACAACAAACACGTGATTTTATTTATGTCGGTGATGTGGCGAGCGCCAATATTGCGGCATTGGAGTCGCAATTCGAAGGCGCTTGCAATGTTGCGACTGGTAACACGGTTAACCTCCTGGAGATGATTGATACTTTGGCAGGGTTATGTGGTAACAAAGCCGATATTAATTTTGACGCACCACGTGAAGGGGATATTCAGCATTCGGCGGCAGATGTGTCGTATTTGCATTTGTCCCTGAAGGTTCGATCTGAGGTTTCTTTGGCGGATGGGTTGGAAAGGTTGTTGGCTTCGGAGTAAGTCCCCTTTATTGCTCTGCATAATATTTCGTCATTCCCGCGCAGGCGGGAATCCAGTTAATAAACTCAATGTTTCGCTCCGCGAGCTATTTATGCGGGTATTCGCACCTACGGGCGAGAACCTGCATAAAATAATAGTCGCGTTAGCGACTCAATATTATTCGTCAGCCAGTTGCTTAAGCCGATACAACAACTCCAACGCCTGTTTCGGTGTCAGCTCATCAGGATCGGTCTCGTTCAACAAGCCCAGCGCTGCGTGCGGTTGTTCTTCCTCTTCAAATCCCAGACCAAGCCCTAGCTGTGGACTGGGTTCGGCGTTGTTGACGCTCTGGTTTTCCAGTAGCAGCAAGCGTTGTTTTGCTCTTGCGATAACGGATTTAGGTACACCTGCCAATTGTGCGACTTGCAGGCCGTAACTCTGGTTGGCGGGGCCTTCTTTAACGGCATGCAGGAACACGATACTGTCATGATGTTCGACGGCGTCGATGTGCACATTGCTGATCGTGACATGTTCTGCGGGCAGAGTGGTAAGTTCAAAATAATGCGTGGCGAATAAAGTAAAGGCACGATTGTGATCAGCGAGGTGCGCGGCACAGGCCCAGGCCAGTGACAGGCCATCGAAGGTGCTGGTGCCGCGGCCGATTTCATCCATGAGCACCAGGCTGTGTTCGCTGGCGTTGTTGAGGATGTTGGCGGCTTCGGTCATTTCAACCATGAATGTGGAACGGCCTGATGAAAGATCATCGGATGCGCCAATGCGGGTAAAGATGCGATCGACGGGACCGATGACGGCGCGTTTGGCCGGAACGTAACTGCCGATGTGCGCCATCAGTATGATCAAGGCGGTTTGCCGCATGTAGGTGGATTTACCCCCCATGTTGGGGCCGGTGATCATCAGCATGCGGCGTTGTTCATCGAACAACACATTGTTGGGCACAAAGGCTTCGTCGAGTACATGTTCGACCACGGGATGACGCCCGGCTTCGATGTTTATCCCGGGTGTGTCGGTGAGCTCGGGTGCGTTGTAGTCCAGCGCGTCGGCGCGCTCGGCGAGTCCGCACAACACATCGAGTTCGGCGAGTCCTGTAGCGCACACTTGTAATGGGGCCAGATGTTCCAGCATGGATTCGAGCAGGGCATCGTAAATTGCTTTTTCGCGCGCCAGTGCGCGTTCGCGAGCGCTGAGTACCTTGTCTTCAAATGCTTTTAATTCGGGGGTGATATAACGTTCGGCATTCTTGAGTGTCTGGCGGCGTATGTAATCGGCAGGTGCCTTGTCGGTCTGTGCGCGTGACAATTCGATGTAATAACCGTGCACGCGGTTGTAGGCAACCTTGAGATTGTTTAGTCCGGTGCGTTTGCGTTCACGGTTTTCCAGGTCCAGTAAAAACTGGTCGGCGTTGTGGCTGAGGCCGCGCAGTTCATCGAGTTCGGCGTCATAACCCTCAGCAATCACGCCGCCATCGCGTATCAACACCGGCGGGTTATCGATGATCGCGCGGCGTAGTAGTTGTTCTATGTCCTGGTGCTCACCAATGTTGTCAGCCAGGCTGCGCAGCAGGGGCATATCATATTGCTTTAACAGAGATTGCAATTCGGGTAACAAGCTCAGCGTATCGCGCAAACCGGCAAGATCACGGGGTCGAGCAGATTTAAGAGCAACGCGCGCCAGGATGCGTTCGATATCGCTGATACCCTGCAATACCTCCCGCAGGGCTTCATAATCGCGGCCCTCCAGCAGACTGGCGATACCTTGATGCCGCTGTTGCAGCGTAAGTCGATCACGCAGGGGTTGCTTGATCCAGCGCCGCAGGGCACGTCCGCCCATGGCGGTCACGCTGCTGTCGAGCACAGCCACCAGGGTATTTTCCTGCTGGCCGCTGAGCGTTTTTTCCAGTTCAAGATTGCGGCGGCTGTCAGCGTCGAGAATGATGCTGTGTTCGCGTTGTTCGATGCGCAGGCCGTTGATATGAGGCAGGGCGTTGCGTTGGGTGTTCTTGACGTATTGCAGCAAGGCGCCGGCGGCAGCGATCGCCAACGGCATCCCGGCACAGCCAAAACCGGCGAGATCAGCGCTGCCGAATTGATCACACAATAGGCGCGTGGCGGTATCGACATCGAAATGCCAGGGCGGCAGGCGTTTGAGTCCGTTCGGCTCGCTGGTGGTGAAAGTAGTCTCTTCGCTGATTAAGGTTTCAGCCGGTTGCAGGCGCTCGATTTCCGCCAGCAGGGCTTCATCATTCTCGAGTTGCTGCACCACAAAGCGTCCGGAGCTTATGTCCAATGAGGCCAGGCCATAGCGGTTATCCTGTCTGTCGATGGCAATCAACAGGTTGTCGCGGCGTTCATCGAGCAAGGCATCTTCGGTGACGGTGCCCGGCGTGACGATACGCACCACTTTACGTTCCACCGGGCCCTTGGAGGTGGCGGGATCGCCGATCTGTTCGCAAATTGCCACTGATTCGCCAAGGCGCACCAGCTTGGCAAGATAACCGTCGATGGAGTGCACCGGCACACCGGCCATGGGAATGGGCTCGCCGGCCGACTGGCCGCGTTTGGTGAGGGTTAGATCCAGCAATCCGGCGGCGCGGCGCGCATCATCGAAAAACACCTCGTAAAAATCACCCATGCGGTAGAGCAACAGGGTATCCGGATGTTCGGCCTTAATGCCCAGATACTGCTGCATCATTGGCGTATGGCTATTGAGTTTTTGTGGGGACCTTCTCATCAGGTTTTAGTATCAATGATCTGGTTTTTCGTATCCAGTATGTGAAGCTGTTTATTATAAATAAGGAATTGTAACAACTTGCGAACAAATCGTAGCGCGCCTTGATGAGGCGGGTGACTGGTCGCGCGCGGCAGAATTGTACCGCGATTTTGCGAAGTGTATATGCCCGATATACCGGGCAGTTCCTACTTGTATGACTACGGTTTCGTGATTTATAACGACCAGGCCAAACAACAGCTGTTGGCCCTATTCGTTTGCGTGGTGTTAGTTAATCTTCATCGCGGGTTGCTGCCTCTGGATCCCAGCCTTTCATTTTGGCTTGTTCAATGGCTTCGTCATAAATTCGTTTATGTCGTTCGCGCAAGTCATCAGGCAAGCTGCTCACCATGCAGCCGTATTTATCCCATTCGTCATTGACCTGCTGGTGTATGGCATCGATGCGTGAGATCACCCATCCTTCACAGGTCTCTGTCTCGGGTAAAATTCCAAATACCCAGGCATCGCGGATAATTTTACCGATCATAGTCATGCCGCCATTAATATCATTCTCCAGGCCGGCGTAAGTTTTAGGGGTACTGGGTCGCATCATTAGTTTTGTTTTTCCTAAGGTCTGTAAAGTTATGCGATCGTTAGATCGCTTCATGATCGGGCTATAATTCTAACTGCTAGCGCAGTTATGTAATAGCTCATTTAAATGGGGTTGATTCATTCCACCAACTAGTCGCTTAGTCGGATTCTATCCCCAGCTTCTTAAGTTTTCGCCATAACGAGACACGATCGATCCCGAGAATTTTGGCCGCCTGGGTTCGGTTTCCGTCGGCCATTTTCAGTGCATTCAGGATATGTTCTTTTTCCTGTTCCTTTAATGTCGTCGGGGTAGCCGCCATCTCCGGCTTGAACACACGCACAGTGACTGAGCCCAGGTTTTGTGGCAGGTGTTCTATGTCCAGAGTCTTTCCATTGGCCAGCGCGACACCGCGCTCGATGAAGTTCGACAGTTCGCGTATGTTGCCAGGGTAGTCGTAGTCGACCAGGCGCTGCATCGCTTCGCTGCTAATCTCCTGTAAATCGCGTTCCATCATCGCCGAGAACTTGCGCAGGAAGTAGTAGGCCAGCAATGGGATATCGTCCCGCCGCTCGCGCAAGGCGGGGAGAGTTAATGTGACGACATTGAGCCGGAAATAGAGGTCATTGCGCATCTGGCCTTCATCGACGGCTGCTTTTAGGTCGCGATTACTGGCGGCGATGACACGTACATCGATATCAACCGGCTGGGTTGATCCGACTCGCATCAGTTCGCGTTCCTGCAGTACGCGTAGCAGTTTAACCTGCATAAGCAGTGGCATTTCCGCGACTTCATCCAGAAACAGGGTGCCGCCCTGTGCTGCTTCGAACAGCCCGATCTTGGTTGCATTTGCCCCAGTGAATGCCCCTTTTTCGTGGCCAAATAACTCACTGGCCGCGATCTCCTCGTGCAGTGCGCCACAGTTGAATGCCACGAAGGGGCGTTCTGCGCGTTGGCTGTGCTGGTGTATGAAGCTTGCCAGGAGTTCCTTGCCGGTGCCGGACTCGCCATGAATCACGACACTGGTGTCGGTGGCCGCGATCTGGCGGGTGGTCTCTAGTAGTCGTTGCATGCCCAAATCTTGTGTAATGATCGAAGCGATGCTTGAAATATCCTCGATGCGCTGTTTAAGCTGAATGTTTTCCCGTTTGATTTGGCGCAGGTCCATCGCAGAACGCACGACCTCGCGCGCTTCGTCTAGACGGAATGGCTTGGATATATAGTGAAAGGCCCCGGCTTTCATGGCATCAACGGCGGAATCGAGTGAGGCGTGTCCGGTGATCATAATGACAGGCACGTCGGGCGTGGATTCCCGGATGTGGCGTAAGACATCCATGCCATCGATGCCAGGCATTCGCAAATCAGTCAACACGAGGTCGAATTCAGTCCTCTGCATCTCGGCGAGACCAGTTTCTCCATCCCTGCAGGCCGTTACCTCGTACCCTTCACGTTCAAGGACATGACTCAGATTTGTTAGGGCGATAGCCTCGTCATCAATGAGCAGGATACGAGGCTTGCTATCGTTATCGCTCATGATAGTTCCTGTTCGCATGTTGATGTCTGATCATCTGATGACGCCCGTTCAAGAGGGAGCCAGATGGAGAATCGGGCACCGCCCTCGGGACGGTTCTCGACCGTGATACATCCGCGATGTTCATTGATGATTTCTTCAACCAGGTACAATCCCAGGCCAGTGCCTTCACCGCCGGACTGGGTGGTGAAAAAAGGATCGAATATCTGTGCCATGTATTCTGGCGGAATACCGGGTCCGTCGTCATCGACATGCAGCAACATTATATGTGTAAACTGGCCGATCCCGGTGACGTCGCCTGCCAGGTTATTGCTATTGATCGGCTTGGATTCCTGCCATGTGGTTTCCCTGCCTGTGATCCAGATGTTCTTGGCACCTGCATGTGCCGCGTTTTTTATGAGGTTGATGAATACCTGTTGCATGCGTTCGCGATCCACTAACAGCATGCCGTCAGTGATATCTTCGATGTGCAGGAACAGATCCTGCGGTAACAGGCGGTGAACCAGCAGAGCTGCACCCTGTACCAGCCGTGCGGCACCATATAGCTGCATTTGATGGATTGGCTGGCGCACAGTGTCGAGCAGGCGTTTGACAATGCGTCGTGCCCGCTCCGTTTCCCCATCGATATGTGATAGCCACTGTTTTCGTAAATCTTCGCGTGAGGTGCCATCGTCCTCCAAAAGTAGCTGAACAGAGGTCGAGATGTTGGAAAGTGGGTTGTTCAGTTCATGTGCCACACCCGACACCAGCACGCCGAGTGCTGCCGCACGTTCATGGCGGCGCAGCTGATTCTGCTGCTCGCGAAGTTGTTGCAGCATGGAATTGAAATGGAACACGAAGGATTGAATCTCCTGGTCGTTTGATGGCTGGGTAAGCGTCTCAACATGACCTTCTGCTAGTTGATCGAGTTGGTTTTCAAGCTGTGTCAGGGGGCGGACTACCCGACCCCGATCAATATCACCGTGACAGAAGCAATCATTAATGTTCTAGCAGCTACCGAGGTGGTTTCGGTGAGGATACCTCGTTGACTCTGCTCCAGATCCTGGCTCAGCACTGAAAGTTGCTGTCCGGTGGTGCGGATTTCTTCTTGCTTGGCAGGGCGCTGGCTAGGGGAAAGATTGGCATACTGCTTCAGTTGTATACTGTAGCTAGACAGCGCCAGTTCCAGTTGCTGCAGTTCATCTGGGCCCACGATTGCAGCGAATACTCGCTCCCCTTCGGTTAGTGCATTTCGCGCCACATCTAGCTGCTGGCGCAGTTGTTCCAGGTCGTTCGGATCGTGGTAGAGGAACAGGTTTTTCTCATCACGACGTATTTTTTGGCTTGCATCAGACAGGTCTTGAACGGCCTCGCCTTCGATGATGTGGGTTTGCAGGTAGTGCAGGTCCGCAATGACTATCGCAACAATAATCAGCATCGCAGCCATGGAAAGTCCGTAGGAGGTGAGGATCTTGCTGCGCAGGCTGGTCATGTCTACCGTGCATCCATTACTCGGATTAAGCTGTTGCATATTACAACACTGTTACAGTGGTTCACAATGCAACACCACCAGGATGTTACATTCTGAAACAGCTCCTCAGCAGCGAAATTATGTAACTATCTGTTTTAATAGGAAAAACAATTCTGGCACGATATCTGCAATTTAGTACGCAAAGATTTTAATTTTTGATAGGAGTATTCCATGAAAGCATTAACCAACGCTGTGAAGCAGATGTTGGATGCCCTGGCCAATCAACACGCTGGTGAGCACCTGAGCATGACGGAAAAGAACTTGATCCTGAAGGGTGAACTGGGGGCTCTCAGTAGTACAGGTTCCAAGGTTTTCGAACCTGCCAACGTGCGTCCCAGCAGCAACGTGCGTCGAGTGGCGTTTTATATGGGAAGCGAATTATCGTCAGAGGTTATGGATTACGTGATAGAAACTTGCTCGCGCCTGGGGCATGGGCTTACGGTATTGACCTTCCAGTCCGAGCGCACAGCCAGGGCTTTGCTCAGTACTCACGAGCAGGCAATTGATGCAAACGAAGTCGACATGGAGCTGGTAACCCTCCATGGTGATCCTGTATCCGGCTTGAACCGGTATCTGCGCAGTCACCCTGAATTCGCATTTCTGGCCTGCAAGGATTCCGGCTATCTGGGACGCAGCTACCTGAAGGGTACCCAGCGTGAGAATGCTCTGCCAATACCTGTCGTGATTGTAGCCACCACAGACGTAACGAGTGGTACGCAGGACGAGACGGATTCATCTGTGGAAACAGTGGTAAATCAGTAGTCACCAAATGATATAATCACATTTTCATGCCGTTGGGTAAGATGCGCGCATCTTACCTTTTTTTATGCCTGAATGTGGTTGATGTGTGTTAAAAAAAATCTTTCCTTTTTTTAGATGGTTCCCGCCCAGCGCTGAAAATCTACGTGCGGACGTAATCGCCGGTATTACGATCGCGATGATCCTGGTGCCGCAGAGCATGGCTTACGCGTCGTTGGCAGGCTTGCCTGTCGTCTACGGTTTATACGCCTCTTTTTTACCCGTTATTGTCGCGTCTATGTGGGGGGCATCGCGCTTCCTGCATACTGGCCCGGTTGCCATGCTGTCACTGATGTCGGCAGCGGCCATTGAGCCGTTGGCCAGTCGCGGTTCCGATGAGTTTATTCAGCTTTCTCTTTTGCTGGCCTTGCTGGTAGGTGTCCTGCGCCTGGCATTGGGCCTGTTTCGCATGGGGGTATTGATCAATCTTGCTTCACACCCGGTTATTCTGGGCTTCACCAATGCGGCTGCACTGATTATTGGTTTGTCATTGCTGAACGGTTTTCTTGGGGTACCCATGCCTCGCTCAGATAGTTTTCTTGCTGACCTACTGCAGGTAGTTCAGCAGGTGTCCACGGTGCATGGCCCGACGCTGATATTTGGCCTCGGCGCGCTGGCGCTCTTGTATTGGTTGCGCGCGAAGTTTCCAAAACTGCCGGGTGTGCTGATTGTTGTTATTGCGGGCACGGTAATCAGTGCCAGTATCGGTTTCGAAAAGATCAAAGTGGTCAATCCGCAGCAGGTAGAAGATGTAAGGGTACGTGCCAAGTTCGAGTCCTTGATGGCAGAAGATGAAAGGCTCAAACAAATCAAGGAACAGCAAAAGAGTATTGGTGGCCAATTACAGGATCTTAAAAGAGGCGACCAGCAAATGTATACTATGCAGGCAGACCTGTTGCGCCTTAAAGGTGAAGAGAGCAGCCTGAAACACAGTCTTTACAAGAAGCAGGTCGAAATTCACAAGATTGGATTGGTGTCCGAGGTACAGGACGATGGCGAGGTGTTTTACCAGCTTGCTGAACAGATGGGGCCATTTACAACCGTCTGGCGCTGGTCCGGCTATACCGAAGACAAGTTCAAACTCTCAGGTGGTGGTGCTGTTGTGGGTAGTATTCCCAGCGGATTGCCGGGCTTTAGTGTACCTACCATGGATCTCGGCGTTATATCTGACTTGTTTGCCGTGGCATTTATTATGGCCATGATCGGATTTATGGAGGCAACTTCGATCTCCCGTGCATTGGCTGCCAAGACCCGCGAAAAGCTCGACCCGAACCAAGAGCTGATTGGCCAGGGTCTGGCGAATATCGTTGGTAGTTTCTTCCAGTCATATGTCGTGAGTGGGTCGTTTTCACGCTCGGCGGTCGCAGCCAGTATCGGCGCCAAGACCGGTTTCTATGCCATTATCAGTGCGCTTGGCGTGTTGCTGGTGATGATGTTTCTGACGGATTACCTGTATCACCTGCCGAAGGCGGTGCTTGCCGCAATTGTTATGAGTGCTGTATTCGGCTTGATCGACTACAAGTCGATGGTGCATGCCTGGCGGGTAAGACGGAACGATGGCATCGTTGGTCTGATCACCTTCGTCACCACCCTGGTGATGGCACCAAAATTGGCAGACGGTGTATTGGTAGGCGTCGCATTCACGATTTTCCTGTTCCTGGCGGGTACCATGAAACCTCGAAGTGATATCCTTGGGCGCAGGGCAGATGGTTCGCTGGCCGGCGCGGCCAGTCACGATCTGGCGCCGATAAGTGAAAATTACGTTGTGATGCGTTTCGATGGGTCACTGGTATTCATTAATGCAGCACATTTCGAGCAGGCTGTTTTGAAGTCGTTGAGTGAATTCCCGCAAGCCCAGGCCATTCTGATTATCGGTCAGGGTATTAATGGCGTTGATGCAACGGGTGAAGAAAAACTGCGTGCACTGACACGGGATCTCAAGGCGGCGGGCGTCACACTGATGCTAGCAGGCCTAAAGCGGCAGGTGCGTGAGGCATTAGAAAGGGCCGACCTGCAAAAGGTTATAGGTGAGGAGAATATCATCAGTAACAAGCTAACTGCTCTAAAAGTAATGGAGGCGCGGTATTCTGAAGGCAAGGTGAGGCAGGGCGCTTAACGGGTAGTTTATACTCTGCTTTGAACGGTACTGACTGTTCTAGCAGGGATGCAGGCATGAACGTTGCTGTGCTTGTTTTGTACGCTATCATATTGGTGTGATTTAACGAATTTATCTGTTCGCGGCTAGGCCGGGTGTCAGGTAGCGCCAGGCCCGTCACTCAAAAAACAACGATGTTTTAATATCTAATGTGGTAATCAATAATTATATATAGATTCTAGTCTATATATAATCAAGTTAATATTTATTTGTATATAAAGAGAGATTTTTTTAAGCTTTCCCGTCCAAATCGGTAGACATCGATCGGCATTCATGAAAGATGTGTTCGTTTTCTTGTGTCGCACTTTTCAGGAATAGCGTGGTTAGAGCAACAGAGTCTTATGGTAAAACTTAGAACTTACGTGTATATCGACTCATTGCAGCCACAGTTAGCGGAATACATGGCTTCTGTGTCACAGGGTTTTCCACCTGTACCTGGTGATGCATGTTTGTGGGTTGAAGTTTCACCAGGCATGGCTATTCACCGTGTTACGGATATTGCCCTGAAGGCCACACAAGTGAAGCTGACGCAGCAAGTTGTAGAACGCACCTTTGGTTCCATGGTTATTCATCACCGTGATCAGAGTGATGTACTTCAATCCGGTACGACATTGCTTGCCAGTATTGGAGCAGATGTCAATGACAGAGTGCATTGTGTCATCGAATGGCAGGAAATTATCCGGGGGATGTCAAATGATCATACGGTATTGATTAATCGCCAGCATCGTGGCGGTTCAATGATGCTTCCTGGTGAGAGTATGTTTATTCTTGAAACCCAACCGGCCGGATATATTGTATATGCAGCCAATCAGGCAGAAAAGGCGGCCAATATCACATTGATTGATGTGCGTGCGGTCGGTGCCCATGGTCGGTTAACCTTATCTGGTCGCGAAGCCGATGTGGAAGCTGCTGCTGCTGCTGCAATCAGAGCAATAGAAAATCCATCCTGGACTTAAACATGCACCGTCAGGAATTGCTCCAGTTATTAAAAGGTTATAAGACTCGGTTTATGGATGAGCTGGCCTTTGTCTCTCGTTCCATCAGCTTTGTCGAACAACATGATGATTGTTTTTGTCGGGAATTGTGGCCGGCTCATGTCACTGGCTCGGCCTGGGTTGTGAATCCGGATCGTAGTCGTGTGTTGATGATGCATCATAAGAAGCTCGATAAGTGGTTTCAGCCGGGCGGTCATGCCGATGGTGATTCGGATATTTTACGGGTAGCGTTAAAAGAGACGGCTGAAGAGACGGCGATGGATTCTGCTGATATTACGTTAATTGATAGCGGAATTTTCGATGTGGATATCCATACGATTCCGCCATATGGCAAGGATCCTGAACATCAGCATATCGATATTCGTTTTTTGATTGAGATTGATGACCGACTTCCTGTGCCGGGCAATGATGAGTCACACGAGGTGCTGTGGATAGGTTTACAGAATGTCTCTCATTATAACCGTAATCGTTCGACTTATCGTATGTTGGAAAAGACCCGTGCTATGCGTAACGCTATATCGCATCGGTCGGCAGCAGGCTATAAATCATTCCGATTATGATAGAGCAGGGTTAATACTGTTAGTGGGGTATTTTGGTGATATATTTACGCGTCATCGAAATCGGCAGATGAGTAGGGTTTGTCTTGATTTTTGGGTTCATGATGAGGCGGTAATAACAGCCATTCGGTAAGAATGACGACGTATAGATGTTTGTCTATGAATTATCAAATAAATATTAATTGGAACAATGTGTGGCTCTGGGTTTATCCTTTGCCCACAGAATTTTCTAGTTGTTTTTTTAAACATCACAGATTTAGTTAACGAAGCAGGAGTTTAACAATGTCATCAAAAGCTTATGAAGCGGGTGTTAAAGAGTATCGCGATAAATACTGGACACCGGATTATGTGCCACTTGATACCGACCTTCTGGCCTGTTTCAAGGTTACTGGACAACCAGGTGTGCCACGTGAAGAAGTCGCTGCTGCAGTAGCTGCAGAAAGCTCGACTGGTACATGGAGTACGGTATGGTCAGAATTACTGACTGATCTGGAATTCTACAAAGGCCGTGCCTACCGCATTGAAGACGTACCGGGCGACTCCGAGTCTTTCTATACATTTATTGCTTACCCGATTGACCTGTTCGAAGAAGGTTCGGTGGTAAACGTTCTGACTTCACTGGTAGGTAACGTATTCGGCTTTAAAGCGCTGAAGCACTTGCGTTTGGAAGATATTCGCTTCCCAATCGCCTACATCAAGACTTGTGGTGGGCCGCCAGCAGGTATCCAGGTTGAGCGTGATCGCCTGAGCAAGTACGGTCGTCCAATGCTGGGCGCGACTATCAAACCTAAGTTGGGTCTGTCTGCCAAGAACTACGGTCGTGCGGTTTACGAATGTTTGCGCGGCGGTCTGGATCTCACCAAGGACGATGAGAACGTAAACTCTCAGCCATTCATGCGCTGGCGTGACCGTTTTGAGTTCGTTGCTGAAGCGATTGATAAGGCAGAGCGCGAAACTGGCGAGCGTAAAGGTCACTACCTGAACGTTACCGCTTCAACACCTGAAGAAATGTACAAGCGTGCAGAATTCGCTAAAGAAGTTGGTTGCCCAATTATCATGCATGACTTCTTGACTGGTGGTTTCACTGCTAACACAGGTCTGGCTAACTGGTGTCGTGATAACGGCATGCTGTTGCACATTCACCGTGCAATGCACGCGGTAATTGACCGTCACCCGAAACACGGTATTCACTTCCGCGTACTGGCCAAGTGTCTGCGTCTGTCTGGTGGTGACCATCTGCACACGGGTACCGTTGTTGGTAAGCTGGAAGGCGACCGAAACTCAACTCTCGGATTCGTTGATCAGTTACGCGAATCTTTTGTTCCTGAAGATCGTTCACGTGGTGTGTTCTTCGATCAAGATTGGGGATCACTACCTGGTGTCTTCGCCGTTGCATCTGGTGGTATCCACGTATGGCACATGCCTGCACTGGTCACTATCTTCGGCGACGACTCTGTACTGCAGTTTGGTGGTGGTACTCAAGGTCATCCATGGGGTAATGCTGCTGGTGCCGCGGCTAACCGTGTTGCTCTTGAAGCATGTGTTAAAGCGCGTAACGAAGGTCGTACCCTTGAAGCTGAGTCTAACGACATCATGACTCAAGCTGCCAAGAATAGCCCAGAACTTGCTATCGCGATGGAAACTTGGAAAGAAATCAAGTTTGAATTCGAAACTGTTGATAAGTTAGACGTTTAATAAGCGTAGCTTGTTTCGAACAACATATTTATATAGAGGAATAATCAATGAACACTACAGGTGATTATCAAACTAAAGCAACGTTGGAAACTTTTGGTTTTCTTCCAAAGTTGACTGCTGAAGAAGTACAGAAGCAGATCGCGTACATCATTGCCAATGGCTGGTCTCCAGCGATTGAGCATGAGCATCCAAGTAATTCGATGGATCACTACTGGACTATGTGGAAGCTTCCATTCTTCGGTGAAACTAACATGGGCAACGTTCTGTCTGAACTTGAGGATTGTCGTCGTTCATACCCTGATCATCACATTCGTTTGATCGGTTATGACGCATACACGCAAAGCCAGGGTTCTTGCTTTGTTGTTTATGAAGGTTAAGAGCAAATAGTTAATACCAATCACCAGCGTCAGTATCTGAACGTGAATAGCTATCCGGCTATTCAAGCTCAGGACTGACAGCACGGAGATAACAATGGCACAAACAGCACGCGAAGCATCATTGGCTAGACGTAAAGCCTTATCGACTGCCGGTAAAACAGCTATTTCCGGCAATGCTGATCGTACTCGCACAGCGACAGGCAACACAGCTACGGCTGTGGCACCAGCACCAGTAGCAAGCTATACAGCTGCGCCTGCGACAAGCAGCCAGGGCGGTAGTGCACGCAAAGCGGCACTGGCTCGACGCATCGCTATGTCTCAAGGTGGTAAGGGTGCAGTTGCAAGCACAGACAGGACTCGTTCAGCGTCAGCCAATGCCAAGACGGCAGCGGCACCTGCAGCGAACACGACGAGTGAACGTAAAGACTGTGGCTGCGGTTGTGATGGTAAGAAAGCTGAGACTCAAGCCGCACCGGCAGTGTCTACACAGGTTCAGGTCAACCGCGTAAAGAATGTTGCCCAGAACCCTGCGCGTTCAGCAGCGTTGTCACGTCGTAAGGCCATGTCTGCCAAGGGTAAGTCTGCTTTAAAGGGTGGCGCTGTCAGTGATGCCAGTGCAGCGCGTGCAGCCAACCCTAATCTGAGCAGTCGTGAACTGGCACAGGTATTGCGCGAACAGCGTAGCATTAAAGGTAAGACGAGCAAGAAGGAAACCCGTACAGCAGCTACTGGTCCGGGTCGTCATCGTAAGGGACAGGCCGGCGCCGAAGATGCGTCCTGGAAAGTTGGTGCCAGCGATACAGCTTCTGGCCAGACAGTGACCGGTACGATGGTCGATCGGACTGATGATGTGACCGGAAACGAAGCCAGTACATGTCGTGCAATTACCGGTACAGAATATATGGGTGCCGACGTTTTCAAAGATTTTTGTCAGGCTGATGCCAAGCCGGGATTTAATCGAGTCAGTGTCACCTCTACTGGTTCGGGAAACAGTGTTACTGGCAACAGAGTTGGTCGCAGCACAAAAGTAACTGGTGATGAATCAGGTACTTGCAAAAATGTGACAGGTGATGAATACGTTTCTGCAGAGCAGTCACAAAGTTATTGTGGAAGCTTTGCAACTGCAGCCCCTTCCAAGTTCAGTATTGCTGAAACAATGAAAGGCAAGACAGTTTCTGGTGACAATGTTGGTCGTTCGGAAAAGGTGACGGGCAACGAAAGTGGTGCTGACCGTGCATTAACTGGTACGCAATATATGCAGCGTGCTGATGATAACGCGCCTGCCAAGGTTAATGTCAGTCAGACATTGCGTGGTGGTTCTGTCACTGGGCAGCATATTGGTCGCAGTGAAAAAGTCACTGGTGATGAGCCCGGTAGTTGCCGCAATGTAACAGGCGATGATTACGTAGGTTCAGAACAGTACTCAACTTTCTGCAAGAGTGCGCCTGCGCCAACTGATCGCAAAGTAGGAATGTCAGGCACATTAATGGGTAAGACTGTTACAGGCACTATGACTGATCGAAGTGACAATGTAACAGGTAGTGAAGCAGGCACATGTAAAGCGCTTACTGGTACGCCATATTCTGGGCAAGAGCAAACGGAAGCGTTTTGTTCAGCACCCGATAAAGCAATGGCTATGGCACGTGCACGTAAAGGCACATCGAATGTTGGACCTAGCATGACAGGTATTCAGCCAGGTATTAATGGCGTCATGACTGGTAATGTAAAAGGTGTTTGTGAACCTGTTACAGGTACGCCTTACGTTGGCGCAGATCAGGCTGCTGAAGTGTGCTCTGCGACTGCAGCATTACCATCGAGCCCTGATTTTCCGCAGCAGCTAGGTGGTGGTCAGCCGTGGGGTGAATTCAGCGTCACATCTCCAATTGGCGATGCTCAGGCAATGATGGCTAATGGCGCGATTACGGGTACAAGCTATGAGAAAGGTCATATAACAGGTCCTTTTGGTATGGCAGGTGGCAAAGTCACGGGTACTGAAGAAGCGCGTTTTGGTGGTTCCAATCAACCAATGCCGGAGCCCGTTCCAGGAACTGCAGGGATGGTTGATGGTCGCGTCAAGTCACGCATTACTGGTGAAGGTCAGGATGCGGGACAGAAAATCACGGGTGATGACTGGGACCGAGGTGATCATGTAACAGGTACAGAAGGGACTTCTGCAACGCGCCGAAATCCAACTCGCCGAGGCTCAACGGCTTTAATGGCTTCAATGGCAGTGGACAATAAGCGTAATGAAGAAATGCCGTTACCTGTAAGTAAAGTAACTGGCAGCAGTGGTAACACTGAGCAAGGCTCTTTAATAACTTATTCTGGCGGCGCTCGCGGGTAACCGTAACGCTCTGAGTAGAGAATGCTAAGGCGTAATACGAACCGCTCTATGGGCCGGAATAGAACCGGCTCCAGAGTGAGACAATCTGGCGCAACATACACGTCACGTCCTGATACGGCGAGACGAGTAGTTGTAGCAGACACGGCTAATCATCCGTTGGTTGATGGTCGTGACAATGGGCACTTATATCAATACGAACAAGCAGTAAAGAAGTCGTTTGATGCCATTGTTCCAGCGCTGCGTAAAGTCTCTGCTTTCCAGCATGAGGAAGATTTTGTTGCAAGAGCGCAAGCAGTAGCAACACAACAACTTGGGTATCAACTGCCAGAAGGAATTCTGCAAGACGCCTGGGTTGAACAGTTAGATATGCGTTCTTTATTTGCATGGTGTGTGTTTAAAACCTACCACCGTTTTTGTGATGAGTTTTTTATTAACGCACCATTGAATAACCAGAGTACTGAAGAATTTCAGGACTTTTTACAGCAGTGTGGTTTTCACACTTTGGATATATCGCCCTGTGCGGACGGACGTTTGGCTCACGCTATTCGTTACGTGTTACGACTACCGATTGATGCAGTACGTCGTAAATCCTACGCAGGCGCCATGTTTGATATTGATGACAGTATCCAGAAGTGGGTGGAAACAGAAATGCTGAGATATCGTGAAGGGCGGCCGAATACGGCAGATGCACCGACACGTTATCTAAAGACTGTGGCTTATCATTTGAGCTCAGTTGACCCAGGTTACGAGGGCTGTGCCGCACATGGTTCAGATGATGCGAAAGCTGCAGCGGAAGGGTTGAATCGCTTATTAGCGTTTCAACAAGCAGTTGAAAATAGTTTTTGTTGTGGTGCCTCTATCGACTTGTTGTTGCTGGGCATCGATACAGATACTGATGCCATCAAGGTTCATATACCTGATGCGAACGGTAACATCGAATTAGACAGGTTTGTTGATGCCAAAGAGGTTTATCAGCAAACACAGCATCTCTCAGCGGTAGATGGGATGCAGCGGATCGAACAAATGATTCGCGATGCGCAAGCAAATGTTAATGACGGTATGTTGAAGTTGATTAGCAAACTGCTCATTAATAATTTGTCGCAAATAGAATATGTACGTAGCTACTTTGGTAGCCACTATGAAGATATTGGCCATGCAGAGCGTTTTATTGGTGCTGGCATTGGCTTTGAAGAAGTGCAACTACGCAATCTGACATATTTTGCGTACTTGAACACGGTTGAAGAATCAACGGCTGACTTTGATGTTGGCATCAAGATCTTCAGCAAGTTAAATGTGGCGCATGGTTTGCCGGTACCTATCGTGATTCGGTTTGATTATCACGGCCAGGTACCTGGGGCACGCGAGCGGGCAACAGAGCACTGCCAACGCGTGTCAGATGCAGTAGCAAGTCGCTATGGCGACCTGTCTCAAAAGGGATTACTGCATACCTTGTTGGTGGTTCGTGATTGCAATGCTAACGGCCAGATTGAGATATTAGGTTCGTCGTTAAAAGCGGCGTTATAAAGCGCGGAGAAACTAGGTGAAAATTTGTCAAGTAGTAAAACCGCTGGTATCAACTAACCGCATACCGGGTATGGAACACAAGCACCTACAGGTGGTGCATGATGGTTCGGCACTGGCAGTGGCTGTTGACGCAGTCGGTGCAAAACCTGATGACTGGGTTATCTGTGTCGGTAGTTCTGCTGCGCGTGAAGCTGCGGGAAGTAAAGAGTACCCGAGTGATTTAACGATTGTTGGCATTATCGATCACTGGGAAGCAGAGAGTTAATCGCTATGGAAATTTTTCAGGCGGATAAATCCCTGGTTTGTACGAGCCGCGTACCTGGCTTGAAGCAGACACACCTACGAGTTTTGCGAAGCACAAGTGGTAGCAAGGTGGTGGCAGTTGACCCGGTTGGCGTTAGAGAAGGTAACTGGGTTTTTACAGCAAGTGGTTCTGCGGCGCGTTATGCGGCAGGTGACTTTGAAGTACTTACTGATTTAACGATTGCAGGAATTATTGATAACTGGCAAGACGATGCCGGTTAATGAATAAAGAAAGTTTTTTTTAATTTAACTGAGATATCAGGAGATAAGCAGATGGCTAGTGAAAACTACGGTATTGCCTTGGGCATGATCGAAACTCGTGGCTTAGTGCCAGCAATTGAAGCAGCAGATGCGATGACCAAAGCAGCTGAAGTTCGTCTAATCGGGCGTGAGTTCGTTGGTGGTGGTTACGTAACTGTTCTGGTTCGTGGTGAAACAGGTGCGGTTAACGCTGCGGTTCGCGCTGGTGCCGATGCCTGTGAACGTGTTGGTGATGGCCTGGTAGCGGCGCACATCATTGCACGCCCACACAAAGAAGTTGAACCAGTTCTGCCGGCTGGTGGTGCTAGTTAATCAATCGTTTTGTAACGACTGATTGATTTTTCTTTATCCTATTAAGGGGAATAACTATGGCCGATGATACTTACGGTATTGCTTTAGGCATGATCGAAACACGTGGTCTGGTTCCTGCTATTGAAGCAGCGGATGCCATGACAAAAGCAGCAGAAGTTCATCTGATCGGACGCGAGTTTGTTGGTGGTGGCTACGTGACAGTTCTGGTTCGTGGTGAAACAGGTGCCGTTAATGCTGCCGTTCGTGCCGGTGCTGATGCCTGTGAACGTGTTGGTGATGGCCTGGTTGCAGCGCATATTATTGCTCGCCCGCATTCCGAAATTGAACCTGTATTAGCAAATAGCGAAGGTTTTGAGTCTAGAAAGGTTTCTTAACCTGGCACGTGTGTAATTCGTGATGCTATACGCAACTGGAGATCAGTGGGTCCTGGGTTACCTGGGTAGGGCGCTTAGTTTGGAGATGACCGCAGTACAGCAGTACGCGACTCAGGCCAAATTGGTGTCAGTCTGGGGACTGACTGAGGATGCTAGTAAGTTACAGGAGGAGTCGCTCGAAGAGATGGGTCATGTAGAGAGAATAATCTCTCGCATGCTCGCTCTTGAGGCGGCACCGAATGCTTCCGTGCTGCGCCCGGTAAAACTGGGTAGGAGTTTGCGAGAACTCTTACTCGCTGATGCAGAGCTGGAAAAAGATCTGGTTGAGCTCTACAGCCAGGCTGCTCACCATTGTGCACGAAATGGTGATCATGATAATCGCCGATTTTTCAATGACTTATTGATGGAAGAACAGGCGCACGACGCAGCATTAACGGAGTGGTTAAAAAAGCTTGAGTCTTCCGAGACTTCGTAATCCACGCGTGTTAAATTCTGATTCGGAGTGACCATGAAAAAAGAATGGAATGAGCGCAATCGTCCCAACCGCCTGGAAAAACAATACCAGTTCGAGGACTATGAAGCGTTACGTGGCTTTCTTGATCGTGCGGCGGAATTGTCTGAAAAAGAAGATTATTATCCTGATATGGGCTTTGGTCGCGATTATGTGAATATCACAATCCATGCACCGGAAGACAGTAAAACTGTCACTGAACAACAACGTCAATTTGCAGTACAACTTGATTCACTCTTTAGTGAGAAATCTAGTGAGAAACCTATAGAGCACGAGTAATGAGTATTATTGCCATTGTTGGTAACAAGGGTGGGGCAGGGAAAACAACATTATCGTTGAATATCGCTACGGGCATGAAAAACAGGGGCCGTACAGCAATCATCGATGCTGATCCACAGCGTTCCTCTTTACAATGGCGGGCATTTGCTGAAAATGATGCGGTCTCTGTCTATGAAGCGAATAATGAGCTGGGTGTGCAAGCTCAAATATTAATGCAAGACTATGAAAGGATCATCATAGATTGTCCACCCTCCGTGTTTGCTCCACAGACAAACAAAGCACTAGTTATCAGTGATCGTGCTGTTATCCCGGTACAGCCATCCCCCATGGATTTGTGGGCAACTATACATATTGTTGAAGCTGTAGAACAAGCCCAGCAAACTAACCCCAGATTAAGACCATTACTTGTTATTAACCAGCTGGAACCACGCACGATTTTATCCAGGCTGGTACGTGATGCGGTAAAGGAAATAGGTATACCCGTAGCGGATACCATGATTCGTCGTCGCACCATATTTAGAAGCAGTGCACTTGAAGGCAAAAGTATTTATGAGGTTGGCCGACGTGGTGACGAAGCTGTAGAAGAAATCGAGCAATTGATCCAGGAGATTATGCAATGAGCAGTAATGACAAAATGAAAGATAAACTCGTCAATTCAATGCGAATGACAAAGACAGGTACAGCCACTACAACTACTGCTTCTGAGAAAAAAGAACGACCTGCAGCTACAGCAAAGCCAGCGAAAAAAGCGGCGCAACCTCGCAAAAAGCCTGCCTCAACACCTGCTGCTTCGGGTTTTTCGTCTGGATGTAGAGTCTGGCCGGACTAGAAGCATTATATAGATTGAAGTCTATATAATTAAAGAATATAATCTTCCTGAATATATAATCAGGCATTTCGAAATTACAGGCTTAAGCCATGAAGTGTCTGGCTATCAAGGATTAAACCATTCCATTTTTATCACACAAATCGTGCGTGGAGATGGAAATCAAGACTTCTGCCGTTAGCTCGATATCTCAAACTATATTGGACGCGGTGAGTTTTACATTGATTTGGTTGACCTGATTACTAAAGCCGGTTGTTTACATGCCCAAGTCAAGTGATAACACCAGCAACACACCCACCGCGACATCTGATTTCCTGGTCCGTCATGCGACTTTACGACAATTACAAGTTTTTGAAGTAATCTTCCGATTAGGCAGTTTCACACGTGCGGCTGAGGAACTGTTTCTTACCCAGCCAACGGTCTCCATGCAAATCAAGAAGCTTAGCGACGCTATTGGTCTACCTCTGTTCGAGCATGTTGGGCGTCGTATTGAACCGACTGAAGCCGGTATCGAGCTCTATGACGCCTGTCGTCGTATGTTCGAGTCTTTATCGAATTTTGAGATGAAAGTGGCGGATATGAAAGGCTTGAAACGGGGCCGCTTGCGCCTGGCTGTCATTACTACCGCTAAATATATGGCGCCAGAAATGCTTGGTGACTTTAGCAAGCTTTATTCCGGGATTGAGTTAGCCCTGAAGGTCACTAATCGCGATAGTATTATTGAGCGTATGCACAATAATGTCGACGATCTTTATATCATGGGCCAGGTGCCGGAAGGTGAGCTTGACGTACAGTCATATGCCTTCGCACCAAATCCTTTAGTTGTGCTCGCACCTCGCGATCATCCAATGGTTAGCAAGAAAAATATTCGCCTTGAAGAGATAGCCGAGGAACCTTTTATAGTGCGTGAACCAGGATCCGGGATGCGTGACGCTACCTTCCGGGCATTCGATGCCAAGGGACTACGACCAAAAGTAAGGATGGAACTGGGAAGTAATGAGGCCATTAAACATGCCATCGTTGGTGATCTCGGTCTGTCGGTGATGTCTTTGCACACTATATTGCTTGAAGGTATTGATGGACCAGTTGCCGTTCTTGATGTTAAAGGATTTCCCATCATGCGTAACTGGTACATGGTTTATCCGAAAGGTAAAGAACTATCACTGATAGCAAGGACATTCCTTGATTTTGCTATTGAATATGAATCTATTATTTGTGAGCGTATGGAGAGTTTGTTGCCGGGCAGCAAAGAGGCCTATATGGAAAGCAAAGAACGGGGTAGCAAAAAATCCAAAAAGGCATAGGTTTTCAGTGAATAGATTTATCGACATTAAACTATAGCTTCTATAGTAAGACTCAATGAGTAAATGACGCTGATTACATACATAATTCATAATTCATAATTCAATATTTTTATATCTGGAAATTGTTGGCTTAGTGCTCAGAATAATATCAATGCCAGGTTGGAGCGTGAATAGTGACGATTTTCAATGAAACAGGTTTACGTGACCTGCAAGGTGATATCTTTGGCGGTGTTGCAGCTGCTGTTATTGTTCTGTCTATGGCATTAGCTTTCGGCGTAGCTTCTGTAACTGGTGTCGAAACCGATCTAATAACAAGACCAGCAGTCTGACAGGGGTAGAGATAAAAACATGGAGCGACTCATCATCGTTATTGCGGTTCTGCCGCTTGTTTCCGCGTTATTGATTCAGTTATTCGCTGGGCGCATCGGCCGTGACATTGCTCGGGTCAGTGTGGCCTTTACCACCCTCAGTTTCCTATTATCTAGCCTGCTGCTATGGTGGGCATTGATTGGTTACGGGCCGCAGACGCTGTCGCTGGGCTATGCTGGCACGATCGTGCTGTTTGATCCTCTGAGTACCTTGCTGGCTGCGATCATCCTCGGCATCAGTTTGATCGTGCATTTGTACTCGGTGCGGTATATGGCCGAAGAAGCCGCCTACGGCCAGTTCTTTGTGTTACTCGATCTGATGACAGCTGCGCTGTTATTCATGGTCATTGCGGGTGACTTGATTACGCTGGTAATCGCCTGGTACCTGGTCGGTGTGTTACTGTATTTCCTGTTGGGGCAGGACACTCGTAGCCAAACCGCGTACCGCTTTGCCTTCTGGACCCTGATTACATATCGCATTGGCGACTTACCGTTAATTCTCGCCGCTGCATTGCTGTATAACGCATATGATACCTGGTCATTGGCGACTATCTTTGCCGAGATTATGGCTGATCCATATGCTCATGAGGTTATGGGTTTACCGTTAACGGAAGTAGTAGCTGCATTAATCGGCTTTGCTGCCTTTGCCCGTTCAGCCCAATTTCTTTTGCACACATGGCTACCTTACACCATGGATGGGCCGACCCCGGTGTCGGCCTTGATGCATGCTGGTATCGTTAATGCTGGTGGGTTTTTAATCAATCGTTTTGCACCCGTGTTCATTCATAGCGGGGGCGTGTTGAACTGGATCTTCGTCGTCGGTTTGATCACCGCCGTGTTTGGCTCGCTGCTGATGTTAACCCAGAACGACATCAAAAAAGCACTTGGTTATTCAACCATGGGTCAAATGGGTTTCATGATCATGGAATGTGGTATCGGCGCATTCTCATTAGCGATCTACCATATGTTCGCCCATGGTGTTTTCAAAGGCACTATGTTCCTGTCCGCGGGTAGTGTAATCAATAATGCGCGTCAGGACGATGGCATTCCTAAAGATGAGCTCTATACCTTTGCAGTTGAAAAACAACCAAACAAGGCACGTCAACCATGGCTACTGATGGCAGCCATTACCCTGGCTGTACCACTGGTGATTTTGGTTTTTGCGCATCTACTTGTTGCTGAAAATTATTACCAGAAGCAGGGGGCGATCGTGTTGTTGTTCTTTGGTTGGGTAACGGGTGCACAACTTATCTTTGCCACATACCGTATGCGTAGCCAGAATGTCTGGAGACTGGTGGGTTTGAGTGTGTTATCACTCGTGGTTGTAGTGCTGGGGTATGTTTTTATTAGCCATGCCTTTGATCTGTTTCTCTATCCGGATCCTGCGTTCCGTGCGCAGCTTTACTCTGCTGCCACAATAGACCTGCTACCTTTCGAGGTTTTGGTAGTCATCACCACATTGATTATCGTTTCAGGGTGGGTCGTGACATATTATATGGAACAAAGCGATTATAGCCGACGCCAGCGAACTAAACGTTTGTGGCTAAACTTTTATGCACTGATATCTCGGGAGTTTTATATCAGTGACATTTATACTCGTTTGGCGCGCACATTGTTGGCAATTTCTGGTCGATTAAATGTCTGGTTGAGGTGGTTATAACATGACTGATTCAATGATCATTCTGCTTGCCGGAATTTTCCTACCGTTGTTTCCCATGAGTATGGTATTCAACGCTATCATTGAAAAAATCAAATATGTCTGGGTGCGGGCAGTCTTATTTGTAGTATGGCCCTTATGCGGTTTATTGATTGTGTTCAATAGCAATGTGGTCATACCCGGTTGGTTATTGCCACTGGCCCTGGCTACCTCAGCGCTGTATGCCTTACGTATGCTGAGCTTGCGTGGAGTGGACCAGTGGTGTGGGTTTTTGGCCACTTCGTTATGGAGTTTACTCTGGTTAGCCGTCATGCAGGATGCTACGGCGGTATTGTTGAATAGTTATGCATTGAGTATGAGTGTGCCACTGGTATTACTGGTGTTACTAAGTGCAGGCCTGGAACAACGCTTTGGTGCTGCTTATACCGGTTTATATGGTGGGCTGGGAAGAGCGATTCCCCGTTTCGCAGGAATATTGGTCACGGTTGTAGTAGCTGCGATTGCCACACCGTTGTTCCCGACCTTTTTTATTATGCTCGACATGGTTGTTGAAACCGTTTCGGCCACGCCGCTTACAGCGATGGTTTTGTTGCTTATCTGGTTGCTGTGGAGCTGGGCCGGAGCGCGCTTGATCCAGGGCTTGATCGTAGGCAGGGCAAGTGATGTCAAGATAGCAGATATGGGTAACACTACCACCAGTCTATTTTCGCTGGCGCTACTTGCGTTAATTGTTGCTGGTGTGTACCTGGGTGGAGTTATTTTATGAGTTTAGTAATTGGACAAAGACTCAGGATACGCTCCATGATCTATGTGGCGAGCGAAGCAATTCCGTTTTTCTACCCAATGCGTACCTTTATTCATCATAATCCTCTACACAACCTGGAGGATCTGCCTTTTGAGCAGGCCGTACAGGAAGGTAAGCGTTTATTTCATGGTCGTGTCTTCTTACGCAGACCTGTTTATCAAAACTACCTGGAGCAGGGTAAGGTGGATAGACAGGACCTGACTTCACAAGTAGCCGACTATGTAGCTAAGCGTGAACCTCTGCCTGGTATTGACCTGCAGCGATGGCTGATGGCGCTTTTAACCCAAACCGAACAAAAAGTGGTTATTAGACACAACATTGCCAGTACCGAGGATCTTCAAGCGGCGGTAAACAACAAGGGTCTGACGCAGGAAGTATTTATACCTGACCGTATAGTGCCGTATTTACGACATGAATTACTTGGTGATCGACCTGTTTATGATGCTGCGGATGCTTTGTATGGCACCGAAATCGCTACCGAACTCGATGAACTTGTCATCAAAAGTTGCCTGGACTTTTTTGATGAGGGTCAATCAGTCTGGTCGATGCCGGGGCGCAAAGGTGGCTTCTTTCAGGCCTGGCGTAAAGTGGCCAATCGCAATATCCGGCTTTATTTGCGAGGTATGCATATACAGGACATTCTTGCTGTAGACGACACGCCGGAGGGTGTGATTACCCATGTAATGAATACGCTAGGCATTCCCGAAGAACGCTGGGTTCATTATTTCACACGTGAATTGGCGCAACTGCATGGTTGGGCAGGTTTTATACGCTGGCGCTGGAATGCCAAGAATTATTACTGGAGCAAACGTTATCCCGCTGACCTGATCGACATGATGGCTATACGTTTAACCTTTGCGCTGGCTCTGCTTAGTGAGCGGCACAATGAGTGGGGTCGTAAAGGTATCGCCACTACGGCGCTTGAGATTGAAGAAGCGATCGAAAGCAAAACCATGGAAACGTATTTACGTTATGAGTTACATGGCAAACGTATTGTGCCGGCCATGGCGAAACGAGTGGAACAGACCCTTGCACGCGGTAATGATCCGCAAATCGAAAAAGTCTTTAATGAGTATGTTGAGTTCAAACGCCAGCATGAAGCCAGGACACAGGCGGACAGGCTGTACACGCTGGCTACACGTGTTAACCAGATGGATGCCCTGCGATCGTTAACAGCTGATGAATTTAGCGATTTGCTGGATAGCCTGCGCATGTTTGAGTTTTGTGAAGGTATGTTCTGGTTACGCGCCATGGAAGCTCGTGCCATTAAACATTTACTGGCCGGGGTAAACCTTGCACCACCTGAGCCGCGCGATAAACGCCCCTTCGTGCAGGCGATGTTTTGTATTGATACCCGTTCCGAACGTATTCGTCGCCATCTGGAAAGTGTTGGTGATTATCAAACTTTTGGCATTGCTGGTTTCTTTGGTGTGCCCTTGAGCTTCATGGAGCTGGGTAAGGGTAGCGAAATGCATCTTTGCCCAGTGTTGTTAACACCGAAAAACCTGGTACTGGAAATGACCGTCGCCGATGCCGAAGACGTGCATCCGGTTACAGCGCTTGAGAAGGCCATGCATGAATTGAAAGCATCGGTGTTTGGCCCCTTTGTAACGGTTGAGGCAATTGGCTTGTTATTCGGGTTTGATATGGTTGGCAAGACCTTGATGCCACAAACCTATAATCACTGGCGTAAACGCCTGTATCGAAAAAAACGTTCCACACATCTTCTGATCGATAAACTCGATCGCGAGCAAGCAGATTCTATTCTAAGAACAATACAACGTGCTGTGATTATCATGGCGATTGAACAAGATCTAGGTCTGGAAGCCGAACGCATTAGTGACGACATGGTGCGCGAGTTGCGTGAGGCCGCCCTGGGTAGACACAAGGGCGCTGCCACGCTGGGTAGTTTGTTAAATTTAAGTAAACAACAGGAGCGTGAATTCATATTGCGCTTGCGTGACAACTACCGGATTGATGCTGCCTATACCCAACTACAAATGGAAAGACTGGCGCGGATCGGTTTCAGCCTTGATGAGCAGGTAAATTTCGTTAGCCAGGCGCTGCGGTCGATAGGCCTAACCAAGGATTTCTCGCGTTTTATACTGCTGTTTGGACATGGTAGTTCCTCGGAAAACAATCCGTATGAATCTGCACTGGATTGTGGTGCATGCGGCGGAAATCATGGCCATGTCAGCGCACGAGTGTTGGCCCAGATGGCGAATAAAAATGAAGTGCGCCGGAAGCTACGTATTCAGGGGATTGAAATTGCAGACGATGTCTGGTTTGTTGCTGCGCTTCACAACACCACCACAGACGAACTAAAACTTTACGATCTCGATCATATTCCATCGACACATATTTTTTATATTGATCGCTTACGTACGGGACTGTTAGCTGCCTCGCGTCTTTGTGCTCAAGAGCGGTTACCCAGTTTACAGCTTAAACCACAGGCCCGAGAGCCGGCAGTTGCTTATCGCGAAGTCGAGCGAAATGCAATGGACTGGTCACAAGTGCGGCCGGAATGGGGCTTGTCTCGAAACGCCTATATAATTATTGGCCGTCGAAGTTTAACCAAGACTATGTCACTGGAAGGTCGTTCGTTCCTGCATTCCTATGATTATCATCTGGATCCCAAGCTACGACTTTTGGAAAATATTCTTACAGGCCCCTTGGTTGTGGCTCAATGGATTAATATGGAACACTATTTTTCAACAGTTGATAATGAACGCTTTGGAAGTGGCAGCAAGGTATATCACAATGTTGCTGGTCGGTTTGGTGTCATGACGGGTGGGCTGAGTGATCTCCGTACCGGATTGCCTTCCCAGACCGTTCTGGATAAAGGATTACCATTTCATGAGCCATTACGCCTGATCACCGTAATAGAGGCTCCTCTGGAACATGCCTGGCGGGCGATAGAAAGTGTCGTTACCGTCAAGAACCTGGTACTAAATGATTGGATCCGAGTTCTGGTCATCGATCAGGAGAAACAAGTTGTCTATAGCTACAATAATGGTAATTGGGATGAACAGTCACTAGTCGATACGCACGAGTTATCCTTAGCCAAGGAGTCCAGTACGCAATGAATAATCTCAACTCTAGTTCAGTCAAGAAACTTGAAATCATTCTCAGTGGTGAGCATCAGGCCTTTGCAACCGATTTGCTTGATAATGCAGGGGTAACTGGTTATACAATTATCAATAACCTTTCCGGTAAGGGGCGCCATGGTTTTCATGAAGGTCACCTGATGTTCAACGAGGAGGATGTTTTGATTATGATCATTGCAGCAGTGCCCGATAAACTGGTCGAGCCTATTCTTGATGGCCTCGAACCATTTTATAGTGAGCACTCTGGAGTTGTGTTTGTGTCTGATATCCAGGTCACCCGACTTGTTAAATTCAGTAGTTAACAAAAAAGTAGTTTGGGTCAGAGTAAAAAAAACAGGATCATAGAGCAATATTCGCTAACGTTTATTATTACATTTAGTAATTAAGATCCCTTAACTGTGTGTTAGGCAGCCTGAGTATTGAGCTTTATGCGCATCTTTAATGAAATTGGTTTCCACAATCTTCGCGGTGATATTTTTGGCGGCGTAACAGCAGCCGTAATTGCTTTACCCATGGCACTTGCTTTTGGTGTGGCTTCAGGCGCTGGTGCAGAAGCGGGGTTGTATGGTGCGATTCTTGTAGGTTTATTTGCAGCATTGTTTGGTGGTTCGCCAACGCTAATATCTGAACCCACTGGACCAATGACTGTTGTCTTTACCGCAGTTATTGCAAATCTTATCGCGTCAGATCCTGTTAATGGTATGGCTATGGCGTTTACTGTGGTGATAATGGCCGGCATGTTCCAGATTCTTTTTGGTACTATGCGCCTTGGCAAATACGTCACCCTGATGCCCTACACTGTCGTTTCCGGTTTTATGTCGGGGATCGGCATTATCCTGATTATTCTGCAAATAGGTCCACTACTCGGCCAGGCAGTACCATCTGGTGGAGTCATCGGTATTCTGCAGGCTATACCGGAACTTATCACAGGTATTCGTGCTGAAGAAACAATGCTTGCTGCACTTACCGTGGCGGTCCTATTTTTTATGCCTAACCGCTTTAAGCGTTACATGCCAGCGCAGCTGCTTGCTTTGATCGTAGGTACTGTGGTGTCTGTGTGGTTACTGAGCACAGATGATATTCGTCGTATTGGTGAGATTCCAACAGGGTTACCGGAATTTCAATTACCTGTGTTTGGCGCAGAGCAATGGCGAAGTATGCTAATCGATGCCATTGTGCTTGGGATGTTGGGTTGTATTGATGCACTACTAACATCTGTTGTTGCGGATAGTATCACACGAAAACGACACAAGTCGGATAAGGAGTTAATCGGGCAGGGTATAGGTAATGTTATGTCTGGTTTATTTGGTGGCTTACCTGGTGCAGGTGCAACCATGGGTACAGTCGTAAGTATACAGGCTGGTGCTCAGACCGCATTAGCCGGTATAGTGAGGGCTGGCATACTACTTATTGTCGTACTATGGGCTGCTGATCTTACTTCACCCATACCTTTGGCGGTATTGTCCGGCATTGCATTAAAAGTAGGCATCGATATTATCGATTGGGGATTTCTAAAACGCGCCCATTTGATCTCTGGTAAGGGTGTATTGATTACTTATGGGGTTATTGCGCTAACGGTATTTGTTGATTTGATTGCAGCTGTAGGTATTGGTTTATTTGTCGCTAATGTCATGACAATTACACGACTATCTGACTTGCAAGCAGATGATGTAAATGCAATAACGGATCCTGATGATACAGTTCTGGAACTTTCAGCACGTGAGAAAGAATTATTAAAATCAGCTTCAGGTAAGGTTTTATTGTTTCACCTGAAGGGTGCTATGATTTTTGGCACATCACGTGCAATCACCCGGAAGAATTCACAGATCGAGGGTTGTCATGCTCTTGTCGTTGATATAAATGATGTACTGCATCTTGGTGTTTCTGCAGCATTATCTCTTGAAGAGGCCATTCTTGATATGACTCGAGCGGATAGAACGGTTTATATCGTAGCCAGTGAAGGACAACCATTACAGCGCCTTGAAAAGATGGGAGTGCTAAAAAATATACCTAAAGAAAATGTTGTTGATGAACGAATTATTGCGTTTGAACGTCTTGAAGAATTATCAGCCTGATAGGTTATTCATAAATCATGATTCCAATATTTCTGTATGCAAAAAATGAAGATATGAAATATATGCCATCTGAAGCAGTTAGATGATTGCTACATCAGGCAACTGTTTATCCAGACTCAGATCGGCAATCATGCGCTTTAATCTGTGGTTCTCATCTTCGAGTTGCTTTAGTCGGCGTACCTCGGAAATACCCAGACCACCAGACTTCATTCTTCCCGTCATATAAGGTCGCCTCTGAGATCGCCATCTTCCGGCAGACCTCGCCGACCCGTTTCGGCCTGCTATAGCGCAAAGGCAATCTGTACACCTGTGAACTTCGTTCTCCTCATGGCAAATGCCCTCTCTTCTTCTATCTATTTTGACAGAAATCCCTACTTTTGGAGGCTCCAATTTATAGGGGGGAGGACACATCATTGGCGTGTGTTTATTTTGTTTCAGATTGGGTGAGGTAGCCATCGGCGCAGTCTAGCGAAAAGCAGGCAGGGTATACTACAGTCTGTTTCATACAAATGAATTTTAACGCCACAGACAGGGGCGCTGATTAAAAAACATGCGGCAAGAACTCGAACAACTTTCACAAACCGTAGGCCAGGTCTTAAAAGTTCACCAGCTGATGGTCGCTACTGCCGAATCCTGTACCGGTGGCTGGGTCGCCAAGGTACTGACCGATATCGCAGGCAGCTCGGCCTGGGTCGAACGCGGGTTTGTGACCTATACCAATCAGGCCAAGGTGGAGATGCTGGGTGTGCGACAGACTACCCTGGAGGCCCATGGCGCTGTCAGTGAACAGACCGTGCGTGAAATGGCCGTCGGGGCGTTGGCCAACAGCCTTGCCGATGTTGCGGTGGCGATCAGTGGCGTCGCGGGGCCAGGCGGAGGCGCGCCGGACAAGCCCGTTGGCACAGTGTGGTTTGCCTGGGCACGTAGAGGCGATGGTATAAAAACAGCCTGCGACCGGTTCGACGGAGATCGTGAGGCAGTACGCCAGCAGGCTGTACTGCAAGCCTTGCGGGGGATTAAGACACTTGTCGAAGCAGAATAACACCCGGCAGAGGCTGTTTTTTGCGTTGTGGCCCGACGTTGATACTCGCGCGCGCATCGCAAAATGTTCACTTAGATTGCCCCGTAAACGCGGCAAACCGGTGGCGGTAGAGAATCTCCATATCACGCTGGCCTTTATCGGTATGGTTGATGGTGATACGCGCGCCTGTCTCGAATCTCAGGGGGGGGCGCTGCAGGCTCCGCAGTTTGAGCTGGTACTGGACCAGTTTGGCTATTTCCCCAAACCCAAAGTCCTGTGGCTTGGGGTCTCGCACCGTCCCCAGGCGCTTGGCGGATTGGTGGCTGGCTTGAATACAGCGCTGGCACCATGCGGATATCAAGCTGAGGCGCGCCCCTTTCACCCGCATGTGACCTTGTTCCGCAAGGCTGAGCCTGCCGCTGAGCCGGCCGCGGCAGAGACGATTCACTGGCTAATAGACCATTTCAGTCTGGTGGAATCGGTCACAGATCCGGGTGGCGTCCGCTATAAAGTGATCAGGGATTATCCGCTGGACGCTTAATCTGGCAGCCCGGCTTTTTTCGGCTGCCGGTTCTGTGTGATAATCCGATGCTTGAAACGGCAATAGACATCCTGGGGCTGTGTTAGCCCACCTATTGCCGATCTTGAGGAGAGAAATCCGTGGATGAAAATCGTAAAAAGGCATTAGCCGCAGCGTTGGGCCAGATTGAGAAACAATTTGGCAAGGGCGCCGTGATGCGTATGGGTGATGGCACTGCTGCGCGTGATGTGGAGGTGGTTTCTACCGGCTCACTGGCGCTGGATGTGGCGCTGGGTATCGGTGGTTTACCCAAAGGGCGCGTTGTTGAGATTTACGGTCCGGAATCTTCCGGTAAAACCACGCTGACCCTGCAGGTCGTTGCTGAATGCCAAAAACACGGTGGTACAGCGGCCTTTGTGGATGCCGAGCATGCGCTGGATCCCGGTTATGCGGAAAAGCTGGGGGTGAATGTCGATGATCTGCTGGTGTCGCAACCTGATACCGGTGAACAGGCGCTGGAGATCACCGATATGCTGGTGCGCTCAGGCGCGGTCGATGTCGTGGTGGTCGACTCGGTGGCGGCGTTGACGCCCAAGGCCGAAATTGAAGGCGAGATGGGTGATTCCCATATGGGCCTGCATGCCCGTTTGATGTCGCAGGCACTGCGCAAACTTACCGGCAACATCAAGCGCTCCAATACTATGGTGATCTTCATTAACCAGATCCGCATGAAGATCGGCGTGATGTTCGGCAGCCCGGAAACCACTACCGGTGGTAATGCGCTCAAGTTTTATTCCTCGGTACGCCTGGATATCCGCCGCATCGGCTCTATCAAGAAGGGTGATGAAATCGTTGGTAACGAAACCCGCGTCAAGGTGGTTAAGAACAAAATGGCACCGCCGTTCAAGAAGGCTGAATTTGAAATCCTCTACGGTGAGGGTATCTCGCATGTCGGTGAGCTTATCGACTTGGGTGTGCAACACAATATCGTCGATAAATCCGGCGCCTGGTACAGTTACAAGGGCGACCGCATTGGCCAGGGCAAGGACAATGCACGTACCTTTATGAAAGAGCATCCGGAGATCGCCGAGGACATTGATAATCAGTTGCGCGCACTGTTGCTACCCAAAGGCGAGCCCGTCATAGAGAGTGAGGTTGAAGCAGCCGAAGAAGCCTGAGGCTTCCATTCCCGAAAGAGATAGTCGTCAAGTCGCGCTGGGCCTACTGGCCCGGCGCGAACATTCACGTCATGAGTTACAGTACAAGCTTGCCTCGCGGGGTTTCGAAGAGCCGGAAATCGAAGATTTGTTGAGTGCGCTGACAGCAGAGCGGCTGCTCAGTGATGGACGGTTCGCTGAAGCCTATGTGCGTTCGCGCCAACAACGTGGCATGGGACCGTTGCGCGTCAGGGCTGAACTCAGGGAGCGCGGTGTGGCGGGTGAGTTAATCGATGATGCGCTTTCAAGGGCTGAAGACGACTGGCTCGAGCTTGCTCGAGCACAGTTCCACAAGAAATTTAGTGAGGGTGCTGCGCGTGATTATAAAGCCCGCGCAAAGCAGGCCCGGTTTTTACAACAACGCGGTTTCTCGGGTGATATTATTCGTAGCGTGTTGGATGATACTGATGCGGCCGATTGAGTTTTTGTAATGATGCTATTGATGACTGAGAGTGAGTGGATTTTTGGCTAGTAAGATCACAACCAGTGCGGAATTACGCACACTGTTTCTGGATTATTTCAAGGCCAGCGGCCATGAGGTCGTGGCCTCCAGTTCGCTGGTGCCTGCCAATGATCCCACCTTGCTGTTTACCAATGCCGGTATGGTGCCGTTTAAGGATGTTTTTCTTGGTCGCGAGAAGCGTCCCTATACGCGTGCCACCAGCAGCCAGCGCTGTGTGCGCGCGGGTGGCAAACATAATGACTTGGAAAACGTCGGCTACACCGCACGGCATCACACCTTTTTTGAGATGCTGGGTAATTTCAGCTTCGGTGATTATTTCAAACGCGAGGCGATCCACTATGCCTGGGAATTTCTTACCGATGTCATCGGTCTGCCTCCGGAACGCTTGTGGGTGACGGTTTACGAAGAAGATGATGAAGCCGAAGACATATGGCTGAAGGAGATCAAGGTTGATCCTCAGCGTTTCGGCCGTATAGGCGCCAAGGATAATTTCTGGTCCATGGGTGATACCGGTCCCTGCGGCCCTTGCACGGAAGTCTTTTACGATCACGGCCCAGACATTCCGGGCGGTCCACCGGGCAGTCCGAATGAAGACGGCGACCGTTACATCGAGATCTGGAATCTGGTGTTCATGCAGTACGATCGCGACAAGAACGGTAACCTTAACCCCTTGCCCAAACCATCGGTTGATACTGGTATGGGCCTGGAGCGACTTGCCGCCATCCTGCAAGGGGTGCACAGCAATTATCAAATTGATCTGTTTCAGAAATTGATCAATGTAGCGGCTGATGTCATTGGTACGCAAGACAAAGAAAATGCTTCATTAAAAGTTATCGCTGACCACATTCGTTCCTGCAGTTTCCTGATCGTCGATGGCGTATCGCCGTCCAATGAAGGTCGTGGTTATGTGTTGCGCCGTATTATCCGCCGCGCTGCACGACATGGACATAGCCTCGGTATGACGGAACCCTTTTTCTATAAAATTGTGCAAGCATTGTGCGATGAAATGGGTCAAGCCTATCCCGAGTTGGTGAAAGCACGATCACAGGTCGAAGGTGTGCTGCAACAGGAAGAGGAACGCTTTGCCGAAACATTGGAGCAAGGACTGCGCATTCTGGAAGAAGATCTTGCCGGTCTCAAAGGTAAAGAGATTCCGGGCACGACCGTGTTCAAGCTTTATGATACTTATGGTTTCCCGGTCGATTTAACCAACGACATCGCGCGTGAACGCGGTCTGAGCCTGGACATGGCGGGTTACGGCCGTGAAATGGACGCACAGCGTGAACGTGCTCGTGAGGCCAGTAAATTCAAGTCTGATGAGCTCGTCAATGCGGAGGTTGTCGGTAAGCTTTCACCAACAGCGTTTTCAGGTTATGACCATCTGGTCGACCAAAGTCGGGTTGTTGCCCTGATCAAAGATGGCATCAGCGTTGATGCCTTGTTGACAGGTGAAGAAGGGGTCGTGCTACTCGATCCAACCCCATTCTATGCTGAGTCCGGTGGCCAGGTCGGTGATGCCGGTATGTTGGAGGGCGAAGGTGCAGATTTTGAGGTGCGTGATACGCAGAAACAGGGCGCACTGCACGCGCATATCGGCACCGTAAAATCGGGGGCTATCAAGCGTGGCGATATGCTCACAGCGCATGTCGATAAAGCGCGCCGTCAAGCGATCATTCTCAATCATTCGGCTACACATTTGTTGCATGCCGCCTTGCGCAAGGTGTTGGGCGAACATGTGCAGCAAAAGGGCTCACTGGTTGCACCGGATCGCCTGCGGTTTGATTTTTCACATCATGAGGCGGTGACTGATACGCAGTTACAAGAAATCGAGAAATTGGTGAATGATGAAATACGTGCCAATGCTGCAGCGCAGGCCCGGGAGATGCCGATGGAAGATGCCGTCGCCAGTGGTGCCATGGCATTGTTTGGTGAAAAGTACAGCGACGTGGTGCGTGTACTCTCGATCGGTGAATTTTCGATGGAGTTGTGTGGCGGCACCCATGTCGAGCGTGCCGGTGATATTGGTGTCTTCAGAATTATTGCAGAATCGGGTGTCGCAGCCGGAATACGCCGTATTGAGGCATTGACGGGTGATAATGCGCTGTGCTGGATTGCAGAGAATGAAAAGCGACTCGATGATATTGCTGGTCTGGTCAAAGCTGGTCGCGACGACGTTGATGCCAAGGTGCGGCAAGTACTGGAGCAGAACCGCGCACTAGAGAAAGAGCTGCAACAGTTGCGTGCCAAACTGGCCTCGCAGGCGGGCAGTGATCTAGCGTCGCAGGTCGTAGAAATCAATGGGCTTAAAGTTCTGGCGGCTAATCTTGAGGGTGCCGATCCGAAATCATTACGTGACACTATGGATCAGCTCAAGAACAAACTCGGTAGCGCTGCCATCGTGCTTGGCACGGTCAAGGATGACAAAGTCAGCCTGGTGGCCGGGGTTACCAAGGACCAGATCGCGCGTATCAAAGCGGGTGACCTGGTGAATGCCGTTGCCCAGCAGGTTGGTGGCAAAGGCGGAGGGCGTCCGGATATGGCGATGGCGGGTGGCAATGACCCCAGAGCATTAGATCGAGCGCTAAAGAGTGTGCCTGGCTGGGTTGAGCAACAACTTTCTTAACCGCGCTCTTTAAACCCGTCTCCATTTATTGTCTAATGCGCGTCCCGGTAGATTCCTGATAATAGATGTAATCAAATCATGGCATTGATTGTTCAGAAATACGGTGGCACCTCGGTTGGTTCGGTGGAGCGAATCCAGAATGTGGCCGAAAAGGCCGTGCAGTTTCGCAAGCAGGGGCACGATCTGGTGATCGTTGTCTCTGCGATGAGTGGCCAGACCGATCGTTTACTGGGGCTGGCACGCGAAATTCATGAACGCCCCGCCGGACGTGAGCTTGATGTATTGCTCTCCACCGGTGAACAAGTCACCATTGCCTTATTAAGTATGGCCTTGCAGCAGCGAGGTTGCCCCGCCGTTTCTTATACCGGTGGGCAGGTACATATCCTGACCGATAGCGCACATAACAAGGCGCGTATTCAGGATATTGAAGGGGCCAGGGTGCGGCGCGACCTGGCGGATGGCAAGATAGTGGTAGTGGCCGGTTTTCAAGGTGTTGATGAACATGGCAATATTACTACCCTCGGGCGAGGGGGCTCTGATACCACTGCCGTTGCGTTGGCGGCTGCCCTAAACGCCGATGAATGCCAGATCTATACTGATGTGGATGGTGTGTACACTACCGACCCGCGTGTTGAACCCCAGGCCCGGCGTCTTGGTCGCATTACCTTTGAGGAAATGTTGGAAATGGCCAGCCAGGGCTCCAAGGTGCTGCAAATCCGGGCAGTTGAGTTTGCCGGTAAATACGGCGTGCCATTGCGGGTATTGTCTAGTTTTGAGGATGGACCCGGTACCTTAATCAGCCTTGAGGATGAAGATATGGAAAAAGCGTTAATCTCCGGTATCGCCTTTAACCGGGACGAAGCGCAGCTGACGATTGCGGGTGTGCCTGATCAGCCCGGCGTGGCATACAATATTCTTGGACCGATTTCAGATGCCAATATCGAAGTCGATATGATTGTACAAAACGTGGGAGCTGACGACACCACCGATTTTACCTTCACTGTCCATAGAAATGATTACGATAAAGCTATGGAGCTGCTGACGGATGTGTCCAGGAAACTGGGTGGACGCACTGTAGAAGGCGACAAAAAAATCATTAAAATCGCCCTGGTCGGTGTCGGCATGCGTTCACATGCGGGCATTGCCAGTAAGATGTTCAAGGCGCTGGCGGACGAGGGCATTAACATCCGCATGATCTCAACCTCCGAGATCAAGGTCTCTGTAGTGGTTGAGGAAAAATATCTTGAGTTAGGTGTGCGGGCGCTGCATGATGCTTTTGGTCTGGCAGAGGCCGCCGAAGATGAGGCGGATGTCAAAGCAAAGATATAAAATAAGATGTAAACTTAAGTGTATAGGCTATAGAGGGGCCCCAGGATTAAGGGTTGCATTGTAGCTACAGGGAGAATATAGGACTTATAATAACTATAAAAAACAAATATTTAGGAGATAATCAGGATGTTAATTTTAACACGTCGAGTTGGAGAAACATTAATGATCGGTGATGAAGTCACCGTGACGGTTTTAGGGGTAAAAGGTAATCAGGTGCGTATTGGTGTAAATGCCCCCAAAGAAGTCGCTGTGCACCGTGAAGAAATCTACGAACGCATCAAGCGTGAAAAAGAGCAGGCCGCAAGTAGTAGCTGATCGCCAGTAGATCAACCATAACGATATTTTCCAGACTGCACCCGGTTCACGGTGTGGCGTGGAATTTTCGCACTTCCGGAGAGATGGCCGAGTGGCTGACAAAATCGTCGGGAACGATTTTGAACCGCCGGTAGGCGGGCCTGTAAGGCGAAGGGCAGGAAGCCCGGAGTAACGCGCTCCGTGGAGCGCCGTTCTAAATGGGAAGATTAAAAGTAGCGGAAATACCGTTACCAATGAATGTGGAGAGATGGCCGAGTGGCTGAAGGCGCTCCCCTGCTAAGGGAGTATACGTTAATAGCGTATCGAGGGTTCGAATCCCTCTCTCTCCGCCATTTAATAAGGGGGCGGGGTTTTCGCCCCCTTATTAAATGGCTAAAGTGGCTCGAACCCTCGCTATAGATAACTGGGTTCGACCAATCCGCCGGGAGCGGATTGGAACAGCGGCGGTTTTTGCCGCTGGCCCCAAAGGGGCGAGGGGCAGGGAAGCGCCGAGTAATCTCTTTCTCCGCCATATCCAAAGAAAAAGGGGCTTCTGGCCTACTGCTGTCCCACTAAATGAGGAACGGCAGCCCAAGGCTGATAGTGTCACCATCACGCCGCTTAAGAGGGGTTGAGAAGAAGGTGGTCATAGGCGGATTCATGCCCTGTGCTTGGTATCACCTGTCAGTAGACACAATCTGCTCATAGTGGCTATCTTTGCTTGCAGCCTGTGTGAGAATTAAGGATAATTCCGCGCTCTTTGATTGTTGCGCCCGTAGCTCAGCTGGGCGAGGTGGATAAGAATTTGATCCAGTGAATCAAATTCCCAGTGAGCGCCAGGGCAGGGATGACCTGGCAGGTGTTCAGTAAAACTATTGATGTATCGCCATGGATGGCTAGAAAAGTTTAAAGTTTTTGCGCCCGTAGCTCAGCTGGATAGAGTACCTGGCTACGAACCAGGGGGTCGGAGGTTCGAATCCTTCCGGGCGCGCCATATAAACAAAAGGCCTACCCTTGTGGTAGGCCTTTTGTTTATTTAGTGCACTGAATTATGCTCGAACCTCCGAACATAATTGAGAATCTGGTTCGACAAAATTGCCTGGAGCGGTTTTGAACAGCGGCGTTATTTGCCGCTGGCCCCGGAGGGGCGGAGCACAGGGAAGTGCGGAGTAATCCTTCCGGGCGCGCCATCAGTAAAAATCATAAC
>CAMYKB010000031.1 GCA_947258875.1 uncultured Gammaproteobacteria bacterium
GTACATCCATTCCGATAAATAGTATGTTCGAAGCTGTCATGTCGACCTCCGATCCTGTTTATTGATGGCGATGTCCTCAATCATTATGGCTCTGACGCACAGCGTTAATCCACGCTTAGGACGGAGGTCGGCACCTTCTGCGGAAAGCCATTATGTCTATGCATCCGGAAAACATATGAAAAAGATATTTTTACTACTTTGCATATTCTTGCTCTCAAGTACCTCGTATGCCTCAAAAATTGGTCGAATTACCTTAGAAGACATGGAGACTAAAGCAGAGTACATCATTCTAGGGAAGGTCATTGATGTAGAGCGAGACTTAGATAGAGATAAAGTTACTATAGAAATACGAAAGTTGCTAAAAGGGAATAAGCTACCTAATGAAATAGTTAGCTTTTGGCTTACTTCTAGGGGTGGCTTAAAAGATTTTGATCCTGAGGTTCAGGTTGGAAACTCAATTGTAGCATTTCTGGTAGGGGAAAATGGCAAATTCAAAAAGGCTTATTGGGGTAGTATTGCCATATTTACAAAACCAAATTATTTGTAGGCGTTAAGACTAATGCATAACAATGAACTTTCAGTTGGACGCTCCGCTTTGCTGCGCGCCTCTGAGCATAGGCATTATGCCCTACATACACCATTGAGTTAAGCTGAATAATTGAGAATTGTGTAAATATAAATGATAAATAGTAGATTGGTCGTATGGTGCGTTTTACGGCATTAATACTAGCCTACTTTTTCTTAGTCCTGGCAATAGTGGGTATGTTTTTCCCTGGTTTGCCAACGGTTCCTTTTTTGCTTTTAACAGCATGGTTTGCAGCAAGAGGATCTGGCCGTTTACATAGCTGGTTATATGCTCATCCACATTTAGGTAAATTGCTTATTGATTGGGAGCGACAGGGAGCGGTATCACGTACAAGTAAAGTAACAGCAGTGTTAATGCTAATTGCTAGCTGGATTGTCATGTATCTTCGCTTAGATAATGCTTGGTGGGTGGCTGGTGTTGCCGTACTATTTGTTGCAATAGCTACGTTCTTAGTAAGTAGGCCAGAACCCAATAAACATGAGTAACAAATATATAATATTGTGGCATAACAAGTCGTTTAAATCGCTGTGAAAAAACCCCCACAGCTCGGACGAGTAAAAAAGCGGCTCGCCGTTTAACTCAGCGTTATGTTCCCGAGCTACCCATGAAGAGTAGACACACTCAACAATTAGATTAATATCTAACGAGAGGTGTCAAAATGGCAATCAAAAGAACGAAAGCATACCCAGAGTCATTCCTCCGTGAGGCAGTCAGATTAGCAGATTTGCCTGATAGGACAGCAGTCGATGTCGCTAAAGAACTAGGGACTCATCCGCTGAGGAAATTTTGGGCGGCCTCCCTTACAACGGTTATCCTTCTCCTATATACAGCGCCAGGGCTTTCTTCAGAAGGAGAGGCAGCGCTCTGGAATGCACTGCGCTCGGGGGTACACATTGCGCTATTGCGTCATGCGATCGCCCCCGGCATGGGAGATCCAGCGGATTTCACGCTTGGCGACTGCGGTACACAAAGGAACCTCTCTGACGAGGACCGCGATCAGGCTGCGCGGATCGGTATGCGCTTCCGTGCAAACGGGATTAAGACGGCACGCGTGTTGTCGCTGCCTCGAAACGGCGAGATTGCTGAAGCTCGGACCGATTCAAGCGTTATCCGCTCTCAAATCCTTTTTTGAAGACTTCGAGCGCCAGAAGCCGCAAACTCAAATGCTTCAGGAGTGGCTTGCCGGGCAAGATCTCGATCAGCTACTGGTGTGGTCACACATCAAGTGAACATCACGGCCCTAGCTGATGTCTATCCCAGTTCTGGCGAACTGGTGATCATTCACCGATCCAAAACCGGTGAAATTTCAGTTGTCGGCACCATTGAAACACATTAAGCCTTGCTTAAGGCATAATAATGAAACATATCACTCCGTAGGAAAGAGAATATTAATTTGTTTGGTGCAGGACGCTACTACTGCTATTGCGCCATACTACATCCAATAAACAACAAATAGACAGGGGAACCGATGGCGGTAAAAAAAGTAAGCATATCGCTCGACATGGTAATCGTTATTGCCGTTGTTTTTATCATTTCATTTGGATACAACCTGTATCAGAAGTATCAATATCAGGATTTGTTGCAAGAGCATGTTGATGTTATGTGGCACGACCAGAACATGGAGATCAACTGGAAGTATGTCAAAGGTCTGCTAGAAAAGTGTGAAGGAAAGAATAAGGAAGACATCAAGGATAAGTCTTGATGAAGGTTATTTTTTTACTGGCTACCCCCTTTGCAGGCACGATGAATGAGTTTTTTTAGTTAGACCTGAACTAATTATTCAGGAGCGTTCAAGATGCCAAAACCGGGACCAAGAACGACGTATAAGTACAGTGAGGAATTCAAGGCAACAGCTGTCAAGCTGAGTGAATTACCGGGTGTAGCGAGTGTTTAAAAGTAGCGCATCATATTTGGGTTGGTTCAAAAGCAGTTTGGGATGAAATTGGTGATTCTGGAGTACAGCATCTTGAATCTTTTAAGGGGTAACATGAGCATTACAGTAATGCACAACAACCGCTGACGCTAATCGTTATGTTTCACAAAGGATTTGCTAATGTCTAAATTTCAATTGGCACAGCTAAACATTGCAAAAATGAAATATTTACTGAATTCACCGGAAATGTCTGACTTTGTTGGCAATCTTGACCGGATAAATGCCCTTGCTGAAGATGCACCTGGATTTATTTGGAGATCACAATCTGATGATGGTAATGCTGTAGTTGTTAAGTTATTTGGTTCTAACATGTTAGTAAATATGAGTGTGTGGTCAGATATTGAGCTATTACATAATTATGTATATCGCTCAGAACATTCTAAAGTGATGAGTAAGCGTAAAGAGTGGTTTGAGCGAATAGAGTATGCATATTCAGTGCTATGGTGGGCGCCAGAAAATACGAAACCTACTTTTGTAGAAGCAAAAGAAAAGCTATTAGTGTTAAAGAATAGTGGGCCAACTAATGAAGCATTTACATTTAAAAATGCTTTTCCAGCGCCAAACGCGCATTTTAATCAATCCGTTGGTGATATTGATGATCAGCGCCAATAGACATAACACATCGCTCAAAGCCCGGGACGCGCTGAGGCGCGCCCCTTATGCTAATCTACATGGACTCCCCCTGTGTCAAGCGCAGATGTTGAACGACGTAAAGGCATAAGACTGCAGCTCTACATTCGGCCTTTTTAATTGAGTCGCTTTGACTCTGGCCATGATGACTATTCGCTGGGGGATTTGCCTCATTCGTTAGACGGCGTTGAACGCCATTAAGCTAAACAGGCTCGTCTCCCCTCGGTCTGACCGTTATCGTCATACAACGCCTTCGCAGGACTCGGCAGGGTTACTCACTGCTGTCCCGCTAACGCGTCATTTCCGCGTAGGCGGAAATCCAGTGAACATGAATAGGCTATAAATCAATCGTTTACTGGATACCCGCCTGCGCGGGTATGACGACAGTTTCGATGAGATTTCCATGTAATCTAGCACAAAGGAGATCTCAGCATGAAGAAGAAGCGATACACCGAGGAACATATCATCGGTGCCATCAAGGAACATGAGGCGGGGGTTAAGGTGGATGAGCTTTGTCGAAAACTCGGTATTTCGGCCGGCACCTTCTACAACTGGCGCGGCTTCGCTATGCTTTCATTGAGAGCGCCCCTGGAAGTAGTAGAAACATACGCCTAACTGAAACGCGCGAAGGTAACGCCTGGATACAAAATAACAAGGATCTGTTGTCAAACCGGTTTTGACCTGTATTGATGTCTGCTCTGGCAGGTGGCCTTTTACGTTATTTCATCAAGACAAATTTGCCGGGCAAAGGAATAAACCCTGTCGGACAACAGTCTTGTTATAAACAATAACCACGAGGATCATCATGAAATTACGCTTCTGGCATATCGTCTTTTTGTTCCCCATCAACTCCGCATGGGCTGCAGACACTCCGGCGACGCTTTCGCTGGAGACATTATCCCCTGAGGTAGCCAATCAGATCGTGGTGGCTGCCATTACAGATTGTACCAGACGCGGTTTCAAGGTCTCCGCTGCCGTGGTCGGCCGGGACGGTAACTTGTTGGCGTTTCTGCGCAACCCGTTATCAGGCCCACATACCATTCTTACCAGTCAGAAAAAAGCCTACACCGCTGCCAGCCTGCAAGCCGCAACCTCTGCCATGGCTGACCGCCCCGACCTCAATTATGCGCCGGGTATTCTGCTCATTGTTGGCGCTGTCCCCATTAATGTTGCCGGTAAATTCTACGGTGGCGCGGCGGTGGCAGGCGCGACAACCGAAGTTGATGAACAGTGCGCACAGGCGGGCATTGATGCGGTGAGCGAAATCCTGGAATTCGCCGACTAGGCGATACGCCTGCTTGCACTTGAATGAGCAACTTATCGGGACATCAGATACAACAGTGTAGGCACCCGCTCGGCAGAGCCCGCAGATTGTTTGCATCATTGCTGTTCCCGATGGGCTGCCCGCGATGCGGGCGGCTGGTCTATATGCCGCATGTAAAGCTGGCTAATGCGATTCGGCGCCTCACCTGTGCCAGAGGTATGCCGGTTTTATTAGTACTGATCCCGACATTTTTTTATCCTTATGCGGTTATCTTGGTGCTATTGCTTGTTACCGCGTTATTGTATTTTTGGGATAGCTTTAGTCTCGCGCCCAAGGAATTCGCAAAAGAACAGCGTGATCAGCGCGGCGCGGCATTGCTGGTATTCGCTGGCGCTTGCGTGCTGATTTGCGCCAGCGTGCTGGTGTTTTTGTTTACTCGAAACTAGATGTTGAATTCCGCTACCACTGGTGCGTGATCGGACGGCCGCTCCAGTTTGCGCGGCTCTATATCGACGATGCTGCTGGTGCATTTCTTCGCCAGCGGCGTGCTGGCCAGAACCAGGTCGATACGCAGCCCGCGGTTACGGCGAAACCCCGCCGCGCGATAATCCCACCAGCTGAAGACATCCTCCTGCTGATCAAATTTGCGGAAACTGTCTTCAAAACCGAGGCTCAGGATTTTCTGCAGCGCCTGCCGCTCGGCTGTGCTACACAAGATTTTCTCATGCCAGGCTTCGGGGTCATACACATCGCGGTCCTCCGGCGCAATATTGAAATCCCCCAACACCACATAGTTTGGATGCCGCTTCATATCGGCCGCAATGTATGATGTGACCTTTTCCAACCAATCCAGTTTATAGGCAAATTTTTCCGAGCCCACTTCCTGCCCATTGACGACATACAGATCCAGCACGCGTAGCTTGCCAATCGTTGCCCCCAGGATCCTGCGTTGCGGATCATCGAGGTTCGGCACATCAGTAATCACCTCGCTGGCTTGCTGCTTGCTGATGATGGCAACACCGTTATAGGTTTTTTGGCCCGAATAGACGACGTTATAACCGGCTGCCTCAATGTCCGCTACGGGAAACTGGTCGTCGGTTTGTTTGGTTTCCTGTAACGCCAATACATCGGGTTGATTATCGGCAAGCCAGTCGAGCACATGCGGCAAGCGCACACGCAGGGAGTTGACATTCCACGAGGCTATTTTCATCAATTAGTCCAGGGCAAAACCAGGGAAGCGCTTACTCAACCGTTTTTTGACGAGCCGCATGCCGAGGACCAGGCCCGCAATAAAGGCGGCGACGGCAAACGCAAGATAAAACCATCTGTAGTCCGCTCCGGCCTGATCAACGGACAGGGCTCGAGCCGGTTTGGCTTGCTGGACCTGGGTATTGGGCAGGGCTTGAGCTACCTTGTCTTGTTGGGCTGCCTGCCCGATCTTCTCCAGTTCTTTGGCTTGCTGATCCAGGGTTTTCTGCGCCTGCGCAAATTGTTGTTGTGTCTGGATCAGTTTTTCTTTCAATTGATTAATTTCGGCATCGGTTTCGGGTTTAGACGCATTGAGCTGGTTGCGCAGGCGAATCAACTCTTGCTCCAGTGCTTTTTTTTGCCCCTCCAGTCCCGCGACCAGCAGTTTGGCAGGGGGATCGCTGACAATGAATGCGCTTTTCACCCAACCGGTAGTTGCATCGTCGAGAATAACTTGTGCAAACGCGCCCTTGCGTTCCAGAATTTCGACAGCCTCACCGCTTACCAGCACCTTGATACGCTCGCTACTGGTATTGGCATCAGCATACATGCCCAGCAGTAAACGGTCAGTCACATAACCATCTTCGGCCGAGGCCGCTGCTGCAATAAACATAAGAACGACTATCAGGGTGAGTTGATTCGGACTTGGTTTCATGCCGCTAATCCGCTGTGCCGTAATAATGCATCGATGCTGGGTTCACGCTGGCGGAAATTCCTGAACAACACCATCGCCGGCTCACTGCCGCCACGCTCAAGTATGGAATGCAGAAATGCCTGTCCGGTTTCCTGATTGAACAAACCCTGTTCTTCAAATGCTGCAAAGACATCCGCCGATAATACTTCGGCCCATTTGTAACTGTAGTAACCTGCTGCATAGCCACCCGCAAAGATATGTGAGAAACCATGCTGGAAACGCACAAATTCCGGTGGTTTTATAACGGCGACCTCATCGCGTACCTCGTCCAGAATTTTTTCAACCCTTGCCCCCTGCGTAGCTTGGTATTCAAGATGCAGGCGGAAATCAAACAATGCAAATTCCACTTGGCGTAGTGTTTGCAGACCAGCATTAAAATGCTGGCTTGCCAGCAGCTTCTGAAACAGTGTTTCAGGGATACAATCACCCGTTTCGTGGTGGCGCGCAAACAAATCCAGCGCCTCGCGCTGCCAGCACCAGTTTTCCATAAACTGGCTGGGCAATTCCACCGCGTCCCATTCCACACCACTGATACCTGCCACGCTCGGATAATCCACCAGCGTCAACATGTGATGCAGGCCGTGCCCAAATTCATGAAACAAGGTGATCACTTCATTATGGGTAAACAACGCCGGCTTACCATCGACAGGAGGCGTTCCGTTGCAGGTCATGTAGGCCACCGGTATTTGCACGCTATCGCCGCGGCGCATGCGCGCGACGCATACATCCATCCATGCGCCACCCCGTTTGTGCTCGCGCGCATATAGATCCAGATAAAACTGCCCGCGTAGCCGGCCTTGTGAATCACTAATTTCATAAAAACTCACATCGCTGTGCCAGCTATCGACTCCTTTCTTTTCACGAATAACAAGCCCATATATACGCCCCACCAATTCGAACAAACCCTGTAATACCTGATCAACCTGGAACCAGGGCTTCAGTTCTTCTTCTGAAAAGGCATAGCGGTGTTGTTTGAGTTTTTCACTCACATAGGGCAAATCCCAGGACGCGATATCATCAATGCCCAGCTGCACGGATGCATATTCACACAGTTCTTCTAGTTCTTTCTCTGCTTTGGGGCGTGCGCGGCTCGCTAAATCGCGAAGAAAGGTCAACACGCTCTGCTCCGTCTCAGCCATCTTGGTTGCCAGAGAGCGCTCAGCGTAGTTTGCATAACCCAGCAATTCTGCGGCTTCATGGCGTAGTGCCAATATCTGCTCCATTACTGCGCTGTTATCCCACTGGCCCGCATGTGGCCCCTGGTCCGAGGCGCGCGTGTTGAATGCCGTATAAACCTCTCGCCGTAACTCACGGTTATCCGCGTAAGTCATCACGGCATGATAACAAGGGTATTCGAGGTTTATCAGCCAGCCGTCCTGGCCCTGGTTATGTGCAGCCTGGCGCGCCATAGCCAAAGCGCTTGCCGGTAAGCCCGATAATATCGCCTTGTCAATAACAGGTTTTTTCCAGGCATTGGTGGCATCCAGAACATTTTCTTCGAAGCGTGAATGCAGGCTTGATAACTGTTGCTGTATCTCCTTGAAGCGCGCCCGTTGAGTTTCGGGTAAGTCAACGCCGCTTAAGTGGAAGTCGCGCAAGGCATCCTTGATGGCTTTTTGTTGTGCTACTTCCAGCGAAGTGAATATTTCAGCTGCAGCGATGGATTGATAGGCAATGAACAGGCCTTCATTCTGCCCCAAATCGGTGGCATATTCGCTTAGTTTCGACAGGCAAACATTGTAGGCTGCTCGCAGATCATCATTATTCATCACGGCATTGAGATGCCTGACAGGCGACCATACTCGTTCCAGTCTATCCGCCATGTCTTCCAGCGGTTCCACAAACGTCTGCCAGTCAAAACGACCCCCCTGCTCCAGCAACGTGCGAATTCGCGCCCGATTGTCGTTTAGCACACTATCAATCGCTGCTTCCACATGCTCGGGCCGTATTCTGCTGAACGCCGGTAGGGAATGGTTTTCGAGTAGCGGATTATTCATGTTCGTGTTTTAGGGGTCATGGATGATGGCGCTGCTTACTTTAACGTGTGTGTCATCACTTGCCAATGCATGCTTACGACAAGTAACCTAACCACAGAATATACGCCAGAAAACTGGCGGTCCCGGCAACACCCAATAATGATAGCAACGCGCGTTTGCGGTGGCGCGAAACCAGGCCGCTTGGTGAGCCAGTGGCGAGGATAAACGGCAACCGCTTGTCCTGCGTTTCGCTCAAAGTGTGAAATGTAGATCCTGTAGCGTTCAGTTTATGGTGCTCTTTGGCCAGTATCTGCGCATCGCGACGCACACTGACCCATTCTTTTTCGTCCAACTGCCCATCTTTGTTGCTGTCATAGCGGCGGAGTAAAAAGGCCTCGTCACGTTTCCAGCTACGCAGGATAGCCGCAACGTCATGCGATAGATCGCCGGCATAATCGCTGCCGATGGTATCGAAATGCCCCAGGGCATAGAGCTCTGTTCCACAGGCGATGCGCCGCTCCTGGTAACGGTAGCGGCCGACCCCCATGGACATATTGATACCCAGCGGCTTAAGCGGTACGGTTTCCGAAGCCCCTATTGGGCCTTCCGGCCATTGACTAGAGCCAAACCAGACATCTTGTGTCGTGGTATAAACTTGCGCGCTTTCGGGATCAATAATACAGGCGCCTGTATCATCACTCAGCTGAAATAATTCTGTGCTCGCGCCGCGGTCCAGTACCTCCCAGCCTGAGCGCTGCAACAAACGCGAAAACCAGCCCCCACCTATTCGGGCTTCGATTGTATAACTGTACCAAACACAGTTTTTACCAGAGAGTGGGGCCCTGATATCTGGCCCGGGTAACCAGTCTGCACGGCCTATAAGTTCAACATAGCCTTGAGCCGCGGAACGTATCTTTGACGTCGCTATGTCCTCGATCATGCGCGCGCGCAGCATGTTGCTGAACGCGTTGATCAACAACCAGATTGTTGTAGCCGTCAATACCAGCAGCGCAAACCAGGATAAACCTGAACCATTGGTTATGTAATTTTCTAGCCATTGCTGTAACACGCGGGAGTACTGACGCTTCAGTTTGTGTTCGCAGGGTTATCCAGTAACGACTTGATATCAACATCACCGGTTTGTTCGGGCTTGAACTTTAATAGCTTGAAAGGTTTGAATGCAAAAAGTCGTGCCAGAAACACATCCGGGAATTGTTCGATACGGGTGTTATTGCGGGTCACCGATTCATTGTAAAACTCACGCCGGTCAGCAATGGCATTTTCGAGGCCACTGATACGTTGTTGCAGGTGCAGGAATTGCTTATCGGCCTTGAGTTCAGGGTAGTCCTCGACCTGTATGAACAGGCGACCCAAGCCCTGCCTGAGGAAATCTTCAGCAACACCCAGCGCCTCGATATCATGATGTTGCTGTGCCAGCGAAACACGGCTGCGTGCCTGCATGACTGCTTCCAGGGTTCCCCGTTCATGCTGCATATACGCTTTACAGACCTCGACAAGCTTTGGTAACTCGTCATAGCGCTGGGTCAAGAGGACATCAATATTGGACCAGGCCTTACCGACATTGTGTTTTATCACTATCAGATGGTTATAGAGAATGACGGCATAGATGAGGATCATGAACACTACCGATATCAGCAGCATGCCCGCGATTTGCATAAGACTATTCCTTCAGACTAACCCACCCCGAAAGCTCGGCACTTGTTGCCGTAAGCTTGGATCAGGGGCTCCTTAGATATCAATATTGCTAGCTGCCAATGCGTTGCTCTCAATGAATTCGCGGCGTGGCTCGACCTGGTCGCCCATCAGCGTTGTGAAGACCTCATCGGCCGCTACGGCATCTTCAATCTTGACTTGCATGAGTCGGCGGGTCTCAGGATTCATGGTGGTTTCCCATAGCTGTTCCGGGTTCATTTCACCAAGGCCCTTGTAACGTTGGATACTTTGCCCACGTTTTGCCTCGTCCATCAACCAGTCCATAGCCTGTTTGAAGGTCTCGACAGACTGGCGGCGCTCGCCGCGCTGAATAAAGGCATCCTTCTGCAACAGGCCGTGTTGTTGTGATGCATAATCGCGAATCATGCCAAAATCAACCGACAGGAAGAAGTCCTTACTATAGACCTGATCCATCGCCATGCCGTGAACCCACTTGGAGACAACTACTTGCCAATCTTCCTGTTCATCATCCAGCTTGTATGTGTAGCGTATGCCATTTGGCTGTTGCGCATTGACTTGCGCCAACAACTGCTCCATCCATGACGCGACAGCGGACGTGTCGTCACAATCCGCTTCTGATAATGCCGCCAATAACAGCATTGCTTCGAGCATGTCCTGGCTATAACGCCGCGCCAGACGTGAAATAGTGGCCATAACGGCCATATAGTTACGCGCCAACTCTTCCAGTGCCGTACCGCTGATCGCAGGTGCGTCCTCTGTTATGTGCAGGCGCGCATCATCCAACGCTATCTGTAACAAATAGGCGTTTAGTTCCGCGTCGTCCTTTACATAGTGCTCATGCTTTCCCTTCTTCACTTTGTAGAGCGGGGGCTGACCAATATAAATATGCCCTCGTTCAACCAGTTCATGCATCTGACGGAAAAAGAACGTTAATAACAGTGTGCGGATATGCGAACCGTCTACGTCGGCATCAGTCATGATGATGATGCGGTGGTATCTTAATTTTTCCGGATTGAATTCCTCGCGACCGATCCCGCAACCCAGTGCAGTAATCAGCGTGCCCACCTCGGCGGAGGACAACATCTTGTCAAAGCGTGCCTTTTCGACATTGAGGATCTTGCCTTTCAACGGCAGAATCGCCTGGGAACGACGATCCCTGCCCTGCTTGGCAGACCCGCCGGCAGAATCACCCTCGACCAGAAATAACTCGGACAGAGCAGGATCTTTCTCCTGACAGTCCGCTAGCTTGCCGGGTAGGCCGGCTATATCCAGAGCGCCCTTGCGGCGCGTCATCTCACGCGCTTTACGTGCTGCCTCACGCGCCCTCGCCGCATCCACAATCTTGGCAACAATGGCTTTGGCCTCTGCAGGGTTTTCCAGCAGGTAATCATGTAGTTTTTCTCCCATAGCAGACTCGACCACCCCTTTCACTTCGGATGAAACGAGTTTGTCCTTTGTCTGCGATGAGAATTTCGGATCTGGTACCTTGACCGACAACACCGCCGTCAGTCCTTCGCGCGCATCATCACCCGTCATGCTGATCTTGTGTTTTTTACTGACGCCTTCACGTTCCAAATACTGATTAAGGGTACGCGTCAAGGCACCACGAAAACCGGCCAGATGTGTGCCGCCATCCCGTTGCGGAATATTATTGGTGAAACAGAAAATATTTTCCTGATAGGAATCGTTCCATTGCATAGCAACTTCAACACCAATATCGTCCCTATCCGTATTGAAATACAACACGGTCTGATGCAAAGGCGTCTTGTTGCGATTCAGGTGTTCAACAAAGGCGCGGATGCCACCTTTGTATTCAAAGGTATCGTCTTTCTGATTACGCTCGTCCTGCAACACGATGCGTACTCCGGAATTCAGAAAGGATAATTCGCGTAAACGTTTCGCCAGAATATCGTAGTGGAACTCCGTATCACTAAAGATTTCATGACTCGGCCAAAACCTTACATTTGTTCCGGTTTTTGTGGTGTCGGCAACCTCTTTCAGCGGATATTGCGGTTCGCCAAGGTGGTATTCCTGTTTGTGAATTTTGCCACTACGATGAATAACCAGTTCAAGTTTTTCTGACAAGGCATTTACTACGGAGACCCCCACGCCATGGAGGCCGCCCGAGACCTTGTAGGAGTTGTCGTCGAATTTCCCACCGGCATGCAGAACCGTCATGATGACTTCTGCTGCCGAACGTTGTTCTTCCGGATGAATATCAACCGGGATTCCTCGGCCGTTATCCGCTACAGACACGGAACCATCGCTGTGCAGTGTCACCTGGATTTCACTACAGTGACCCGCTAGAGCTTCATCGATGGAATTATCAACTGCCTCGAAGACCATGTGGTGCAAACCGGTGCCGTCATCGGTATCGCCGATATACATACCCGGTCGCTTGCGTACGGCCTCAAGGCCTTTTAGAACTTTAATATTTGAAGAATCGTATGTTTTTTCGGACATAGCAGAACGCCTGGTAATAAGCCGATTATTATACCCTATTCTGACCTCTGAACGCGGCCCTGTTTCACGTGAAACACTCGGCCTTCTGGAAAGTCTTCGCCGTTAACAAAAGCTGGATCAATCGCTGTAACGATAGTTTGGCACTTAAGGTTTTTTAGCGCTGAAAGAAACGCTTTTCGATGATCAGAATCTAACTCTGAAGCCAAATCATCAACCATGAAGATACAGCTACTCTGTTGCGTGGCCAGTAATAAACTGGCTTGAGCCAATCTCAGTACAGCAACTAGCGTTTTTTGTTGACCACGCGACGCATAGGCAGCAGCCTGTTGGTCGTGAAGATAAACAGCCAAGTCAGCGCGATGCGGGCCTACCGAAGTAAAACCACGATCTAGATCGATTGGCAGTTTCCTCTCAAGCGCCTCGAACATAGACTCCTCATTTAACCAACCACGTTTGTAATCAACGCGCACAACGTCATTCGCGAACAGCAGATTGCTGTATTGGGTGATATGCGAGGTGAGGGCCGCAATATAGTTCGAGCGAAGGGTGTCAATTTCGTTGGCTGTTTGCTGAAGCTCCGTGTGCCATGCGGAGACTGTTTCTTTAGGAGCATGCACGCGCAATGCTTTGTTGCGTTGTTGTAACGCCCTTTGGTAACGCCGCCAAACGGATAGGTACTCATGTTTCACGTGAAACACCCCCCAATTCATATAGGCACGCCTCTCTGGTGGAGCACCACTAATCAGCGTGTAACCTTCGGGATGTATAAGCTGCACAGGTAATAAAGTAGCGAGCGTAGACATGGTCTGAATTGGTTTACCGTCAATACGTAGCCTGGTCGCTTGACGTTGTTTCTGAATACCTACGCGATGTTTAAGACCGCTGCTGTCGAGTATTGATGCGCTCAAAGTGAGGTACTGAGCGTCTTTACGTATGAGTTCCCTAACAATTCGACTGCGGAAACTTCGACCCCGGGAAAGAATATCGACAGCCTCAAGGAGGGTGGACTTTCCCGAGGCATTTTTACCATAGATTAGGTTGAACGAGGGGGATAGAGCCAGATCAGCCTGTTCAATCAAGCGCAGGTCATAAATCTGGAGCTTTTCAAGGCTCATAAAGAGGCCGAGAGGCCTGCAAAATCAGGGGCAGGGTGCAGTTCCACCAATAATATACAAATAAATCAGGTGCTTATACGTTTAAAGCCGCATTGGCATAACAACATAACGCGCCGTTTCATCCCCATTACCCATTACCAGGGCGCTGCTGTTTGCATCTTTCAGCTTAACATCAACGAGCTTGCTGGAAATCGTCGATAGCGCATCAAGTAGATATGTCACGTTGAACCCAATCTCCAATGGCTCCCCTTTATAGTCAATTTCAATGATTTCTTCTGCTTCTTCATGCTCTGGGTTATGCGCCTGTAATTTGAGAGAGCCTTTTTCATGCGAAAGTCGGATACCACGGTATTTTTCATTTGAAAGGATCGATGTTCGTGTCAGCGCTTGCTTGAACAACTCTTTATCAACGCTCATTTCCTTATCGGTGCTCTTGGGCAAAACCTTGTTGTAGTCTGGAAAACGACCGTCGATAAGTTTAGAGGTGAAACGCAAACCCGCCACTGTCACACGAATATGACTGTTTGAGATATCTATAGTCGCTAGGTCGTCATTGTTTTCCAACAAACGCTGCAATTCCATAACCCCTTTACGTGGGATTATGACCTGCCGTGTTGCATCTAAATCAGACTTAAACGGTATTTCACACATCGCCAGGCGGTGTCCGTCGGTAGCCACGGCTTTAATATTTTTTGCTGTTAATTCAAGCATTAAACCGTTCAAATAATAACGTACATCTTGTTGCGCCATAGCAAAAGCCGTGCGCTCAATTAACGATTTCAGCTCATTCTGACTTAATGTCAACTGCTGGCTATTATCGAGTTCATCCAAAGTAGGAAAATCACTAGCTGGCAAAGTTGCCAGTGAGAAACGGCTCCGCCCTGATTTAATCGCACTTCGATCAGCCTTAATATCAAAATCAAGCACTGCCGACTCGGGCAATGTTCGACAGATGTCCAATAACTTGCGTGCCGGGAGTGTCGTCTCACCGGTTTCAGAAAGCTCCATATCGAGATGAGCTTGCAGCTCAACTTCAAGATCAGTTGCAGTGAGTGAAATACCAGAATCATCTGATCTCAGCAGAATATTTGCCAGAGCAGGTAAGGTTTGCCTTCGTTCTACAGCACCAATAACCTGCTGTAAGGGCTTTAACAAGGATTCGCGCTGGACGCTGAACTTCATGCTTTCCTCTCTGTTAATTATATAAAGTAATATTATTTATTACTGTTATTAGTAAAACTTATTTTTGTGGATATCTCTTAATTGTAGTTAATTATCAATGCGTTACAGATATATTCCCCTGTGCATAGTCGGTCAGTAATCTGTAAGTTTTGTCTTTACACTATGTGAATAACGCTAGTAAGAGATTATATACCTGTGCCACAGCACAGCTTATCCACAGATCTATGCTTAAGCTAGATCAGCTGCTCAGTATACGCAAGAGATTCACGTAATCCTCATCGATGCGTATATCACTTTCACGTAATTCGGTAACCTTACGGCAAGCATGTAATACCGTCGTATGGTCACGGCCACCAAAGGCTTCACCGATTTCAGGCAGGCTATGATTGGTGAGTTCCTTAGCTAACGACATTGCTATTTGCCGTGGCCGGGTTATCGACCGGCTGCGTCGTGGAGAGTGCAAATCAGAAACACGAATCTTGAAATATTCAGCCACCGTTTTCTGGATATTATCAATGGTTACTAGCCGGTCTTGCAGTGCCAATAAATCACGTAAGGCATCTTTAGCAAAATCCAGAGTGATGGGTCGCCCGGTAAACTGTGAATTAGCGATAATCCTGCGTAATGCTCCCTCTAGTTCACGAATATTCGAGCGTATACGTTTGGCAATAAAAAAAGCGACTTCACTCGGTAAATCTACATGCGCCTGTTCCGCTTTACTCTGCATGATGGCAACTCGGGTTTCCAGTTCCGGGGCCTCAATGGCCTGAGTCAGTCCCCAGCCAAACCGGGATTGCAGCCGTTCTTCAAGACCTTCGACCTCCTTAGGATAGCGGTCGCAAGTAAGGATAATTTGTTGCTGACCTTCGAGCAGGGCGTTGAAAGTGTGAAAAAACTCCTCCTGGGAACGTTCCTTGCCTGCGAAGAACTGGATATCATCGATCAACAGGGCGTCAACCGAGCGGTAGTAGCGCTTGAAATCGTTGATCGCGTTATGTTGCAGCGCCTTTACCATGTCAGCAACAAAGCGTTCAGAGTGCAGGTAAACCACCTTGGCGTATGGATTTTGTGCCACTATATGGTTGCCTAAGGCATGCATCAGATGGGTTTTACCCAGACCAACACCGCCATATAGGAAAAACGGGTTATAGGCTACACCCGGGTTGCTGGCGATCTGCAAGGCGGCAGCCCTGGCAAGTTGATTTGATTTACCCTCGACGAAATTGTCGAATGTGAAATTTGGGTTGAGGTTATTTGTGAATTTATTGCTACTCGAAGCGACCGGCTGGGGTTCATCCCGGCTAACCTCGGTAGTCGTCTTTTGCGGGACTCTTACAGCCGCGCTACTGCCGACCTCAAGAATTACCCGCCGCGCCTGATCGCGACAAAGATCCTCAATCAGTTGATTAATGCGCTCATAGTGGTGATCGCGTACCCAGTCCAGTACGAAGCGATTGGGTGCCAGCAGGCGCAAGTCATGCTCCTCTTCGATCGCATGCAAGGGCCTGATCCAGGTATTGAGTTGCTGATCGGAGAGTTCACTCTCGAGTTGCTCAACGCATTGCTGCCATAACGGGCTTGCAACCAAAGGGGGACCCCGTACTTATACTGGTGGATGGGAGCGGCAAGTCTATACCCTAAAATAAGAGTTATCCACACCCCCTTGAAGAAACCGGCAAATTGTTATTTATTGACAAAATGCGCCGCGAACAGTATGTTTCCGCTCCTTGTCCCCGCAGGCAATGAAGCCGGGCAATAAAGTGGATTTGAGTCATGAAACGTACATATCAACCCAGCAATCTGAAACGTAAACGCACCCATGGTTTCCGTGCCCGCATGAGTACCAAGGCCGGGCGCCTGGTGATCAAGGCACGTCGCGCAAAAGGCAGAGCAAGGCTCTGTCCCTAACGGCTTGACCGCCGTCAGGGCGTTTTCATTCCCATGGCGCGCCCGCCTCAATAAGCCAGAGTTATACAAGCGTGTCTTTGCTGATAAGCAACAGCGTAGTAGCGACACTGCCCTGACGCTATTAGCGCGGCCCAATGGCATGGGTTATCCCAGGCTCGGCCTGGCCATCTCAAAAAAGAACGTAAAACGGGCTATAGTACGCAACCGTATCAAACGTTTAACAAGAGAGAGCTTCCGCCGCCACCAGCACGACCTACCATCCCTCGATATAGTCGTAATGTGTCGGCCGGCGATACAACAATTATCCAACAGGGAGATAGATGCCTCGCTGGAGAAACATTGGCGCAGACTAAATAATAATGCGTAGCATTCTTATAGCCTTGATTAAGGGGTATCGCCTTCTGCTGAGTCCATTCCTTGGCCAGAACTGCCGCTTTACGCCCAGTTGCTCAAGTTATGCCATTCAGGCGCTTGAGTACCACGGCGTGCTGAAAGGCAGTTGGTTGAGCTTGCGCCGTGTGCTGCGCTGTCATCCCTGGCACCCGGGTGGCGAGGACCCGGTACCGAAACACCACCATCATTAAAATGTGAATAAACCATTACATGGATAATCAACGCACATTCTTATACATAGCGCTGGGCCTTATTGTGTTCATGATTTGGCAAGCCTGGCAACGTGACTACGGGCCCAAGCCGGTAGCAGAAGTTGAAACCATCAGCACGAGTCAACAACAAGCCCCGGCAGCCGCACCAGAGGACATTCCTGATGCTGCAGAGGCCGTGCGCAGCGATATGCCGGTGAGCGCACCAACAAGACAAGACGTAAGCAGTCGGCAGGTAAGGGTAATAACCGATACCCTGGATATATTGATAGACACTCGCGGTGGCGACATTGTGCAAGCGGATTTACTGACCTATCCGCTGGTTGTCGATCAGCCTGATAAACCGTTCCGCCTTCTTAGTAACGAAGGCGCAAGCGTGTATGTAGCGCAATCAGGGTTGATACACGACAAAACGGGTGATCGTGATGTCAGTAAACTGTCCCCATCACATTACGCAATTTACGACGCCGCACAAACCGAGTATCGACTTGCTGACGGAGCAGAAGAGTTAACAGTGCCGCTGACCTGGGAATCGGCCAACGGTATTAAAGTCACCAAGACCTATACCTTCAAGCGCGGTCAATTTCTACTGGAGCTGGATTACCAGCTTGAAAACCAAAGTACGCAGCCTTGGATCGGCCGTCAATATCGCCAGTTACGGCATGGTGACGTACAGAAAAAAGATAAGAAGCGGTTTATCTATACATTTACTGGAAGTGCGTATTACAACGGTAAATATCAAAAACTGCAGTTCGACGACATGGAAGATGAGGCCCTGGCCGAAGAAGTCACCGGCGGCTGGGTATCGATACTTCAACACTATTTTGTTTCAGCCTGGATACCCCAGGGTGACGAAAAAGAATTTTTCTATACCCGCGTCGTGAAAGACAACGGAGCGACTCGCTACATCATCGGTATGCGCTCACAGCCTATCACTGTTGCTCCAGGCGAAAATGGACAGCTGCATACCCGCTTGTATGTTGGGCCCAAGATACAAAAAGACCTGGCGCCGCTCGCCAATAGGCTTGAGCTAACGACCGATTACGGTATCTTCACGGCACTCTCCAAGCCGCTATTCTGGTTGCTGGATAAAATTCACAGTGTAGTAGGTAATTGGGGCTGGGCTATCATTATCCTGACGCTGATTATCAAGTTGTCGTTTTACAAGTTATCGGAAGCACAACATCGCTCCATGGCTAAAATGCGTAATCTACAACCTCGCATGGTCGCGATGAAAGAACGTTTCGGTGATGACAAGCAGAAGTTCCAGCAGGCGATGATGGAGCTTTATAAAAAGGAGAAGGTTAATCCCTTAGGTGGTTGTCTGCCGTTGCTGATCCAAATGCCGGTATTCATCTCTTTGTATTGGGTGTTGCTGGAAAGTGCGGAGATGCGGCAGGCGCCATTTATGTTGTGGATTAACGATCTCTCCAGCAAAGACCCGTACTATGTGTTGCCTGTGTTGATGGGTATCACCATGTTCATCAGCCAGAAGCTAAACCCACAACCCGCCGACCCGGTACAGGCCAAGATCATGATGATGTTGCCGCTGGTCTTTACCGTGTTCTTCGCGTTTTTTCCTTCAGGCCTGGTGTTGTACTGGTTCTTCAATAACCTGCTAACCATTATTCAGCAATATGTGATCACTCGACGCATTGAGCAAGCTGCCCACTGAGTTCTTAGCCATAGCGCTACCGATGATTGCGTAGTATGAAACACGCTGACGCCGATACCATCGCTGCAGTGGCCACCCCGCCTGGGCGGGGTGGCGTCAGCATCATTAGAATATCAGGTGACAAGGTTCGCAGGATCGCCGAGGCGGTCCTTGGTAACTTACCTGCACCCCGCTATGCGACACACTCCGTGTTCATGAATGAATCCGGAGCCATCATCGATGATGGCGTGGCAATATTTTTCCCCGGCCCCAACTCCTTTACCGGTGAGGATGTAATCGAACTACAAGGGCATGGTAGTCCGGTAGTGATGGACATGCTGCTTAACAGGGTCTATTCGTTGGGCGCCCGTCCCGCACGCCCTGGCGAATTCAGTGAACGCGCATTTCTCAATGACAAGCTCGACCTTGCACAGGCGGAAGCAATTGCCGATTTAATCGACAGTCATTCAGAGCAGGCCGCGCGCAGCGCCATGCGTTCCCTGCATGGTGAGTTTTCGCAGATGATCTCGGCTCTGGTTAATGGCTTGGTCGAACTAAGGGTCTATATCGAAGCAGCATTGGATTTCGCCGAAGAAGAGATCGACTATCTGGCCAACGATGACGTGACGCGTCGTCTCGACGCCTTGCAGGCACAACTTGCCAGCGTCATCTCCGGGGCCCGACAGGGTAGCCTGTTGCGTGAAGGCGCGGTCGTTGTGATCATAGGCGAACCCAATGTCGGCAAATCCACCCTGCTAAATCGTCTTGCAGGTCGTGAAGCCGCGATTGTTACCGAGATCCCGGGCACTACCCGGGATGTTTTAATGGAAGACATACTGTTGGACGGTCTGCCCTTGCGGATTATCGACACCGCTGGTTTACGCGAGACAGATGACCCGGTCGAATTGGAAGGGATCCGCCGCGCCCGCGCGGAACTCGATACAGCCAGCCTGGTCTTATGGATAGCGGATCGCGCCAGCAGGGGAGCTGAGACGCAACTAATCATAAAAACACCCCCGGTTATCGAAAAAAACCGGCCTGAAAATGTACCAGTAATCAAGGTATGGAATAAAATTGACCTGGTTAATGAGGCCGCTGGAATGCGGGATGAAGAATGGTTTATCTCCGCGAAGACGGGTGCCGGCGTGGAGGTCTTGCGTGACAGCTTGAAATCGCGGCTTGGTTATCACGGCGATGCGGAAGGCGTTTACATGGCCCGCCGTCGCCATCTCACAGCACTTGCAGCAGCAGCAGAGGCATTACAACGAGCATCTGAACAGCTCCACAGGGACCGCGCAGGGGAATTGGTTGCAGAAGAATTACGGAGGGCGCAGCATGCGCTAACCGAGATTACGGGAGAATTTACTGCGGATGATCTCCTCGGAGAAATTTTTTCCAGTTTCTGCATAGGTAAATGAAACCCGTTATACTAGGCAAAGTGTCGGTGAAAGGATTGTGTTATGAAGTACTTAGGAAGGAAACCGAAGGTTAATTACATTCTAGTCGCTCTTGTAGGCCTGTTTTTTTGTCAGGCCGCTCAGGCAGATCTTGTCTTCAGCGCGCCGCCTCGAGAAACCCCGGAAGAAGGCCTGCAACGCTACGGGCCACTTGTGGAAAGTATGAGCCGTATCCTGGGTGAAAGGGTGGTGTACAAACATCCACGGGATTTTCTCAGATACAGCAACAATATGCGCAAAGGCGAATACGATATCGTTTTTGATGGCCCGCATTTCACCGCCTGGCGTATCGAACACCTGGATCATCAGCCAGCCGCCCGCCTCAAAGGCGCCCTGGTGTTTTATGTGGTATCCAACAACCCTGAGTTAGAGACGCTCGAAGACCTGATTGGTAGGCCGGTTTGCGGCCTGGCATCGCCCAACCTGGCGACCATGACACTGCTGTTTCAGTATAAAAACCCTATCCAGCAACCCAGCATAATCAGCACCAGAGGTGGGTTTAAGAATGTATTCGCCGCCTTTGAGCAAGGCCGGTGTGAGGCGGCGGTATTGCGTAGCACTTTTTATGATAACAATGTGCCGAACGACCAGAAGCAAGGTGTGAAAATCATCTTCAAATCCAAACCGGTACCCAACCAGGCGATTACGGTTGGCCCCAATGTGAACGAGGAGGGCAGGAAAAAACTGGCTGCTGCCTTGACCAGCGAAGAGGGTGCGGTTGGCGCCCGCAAACTGTTTGATCGTTACAGCAAGGATTCCAAGGCCTTTGTGGCTACAGGAGGTGAAGAGTTTACCTATCTTAATCTCTTGCTGGAGGGTGTTGTTCGCGGATGGTAATACCACAGCTACTGGTCGGTAGCGTGCGAATTGTAAAAATCATGGGGCGCCGGAGAAGCGCCCTTTTTTAATGTGCTGAGGGGCCCGCCCGGAGCGCGGGCCTACGCTAAACTGTGAAGCACAACCCGCTATAGTATGATGTATAAAAGATATAGTAAGGCCCAGCCCAGCCTGTAAGACAGAGTTCCGCAGCGGCGGCGCCCGAATTGATTGGATATAAACGGAGATTGATATGCGTTACCTTATGAGTTTGCTGACCCTGTTACTGTGCATCACGACAGCACGTGCAGCCGATATTGAAATTATTAACCCGCTGCAGGAAACCTTCCGTGGCTTATCGGAAGATATGGGCGCGGCGTACAGTTATAAGGGCCTTAACCCTGCAGAGCCCCTCGGTATACTCGGTTTCAACCTTGGTGTGGTTGGTAGTTATACCAGTGTTGAAAACGAACAGCTCATCACTGACCTGACGGGTCAAGACATCGGTGAACTGGGCGCCGTGGGAATCAGTGCCACCAAAGGCCTGCCACTGAACATCGATGTCGGTGCTTATTACACCGAAGATCCCAATACCAATGTCAGCCTCATCGGCATCGAACTGCGTTACGCCATTCTCGAAGGCAGCGCTGCAACACCGGCGGTAGGCTTAAGGGCGGCGGCCACACAGATCGACGGTATCGATAGCTTTGACTTCAACACCTACAGTATTGACGTATCGATTTCCAAAGGACTGACACTGTTTACCCCTTACGGTGGTATCGGCCAGGTGTTCGTTAAGAGTGATCCGAACGCGTTTCTGGGTCTGGAGGACGAGAGCTTTGAATTGACCCGCATCTTTCTCGGGACCCGTGTCACGCTGCTGCCATTTGCGTTTACCGGTGAAGTCGACAGAACCGGCGACAATACATCGTTCAATCTGCGCGCAGCTATCGCATTCTAATTACAGCGGGCACAAACATGATTCGTTTATTAGCCGCGGTTGCCGGCCCTGCCTGCATCCAGTAGAGGGGGCGTTGGCGTATCATCTTCACGCAGACCTGAAGCATCAGAATGGATAGCTCTACAACATACGACATCATAGTGGTCGGCGGCGGCCATGCCGGTACCGAAGCCGCGTTGGCGGCTGCGCGCATGGGCGCCAACACCCTGCTGTTGACGCACAACATCGAGACCATCGGCCAGATGAGTTGTAATCCAGCCATAGGCGGGATTGGCAAAGGGCATCTGGTGAAGGAAATCGATGCGTTGGGTGGCGTGATGGCACAGGCCGCTGACCGCGGTGGCATCCAGTTTCGTATCCTCAACAGCCGCAAAGGCCCGGCGGTGCGCGCAACGCGAGCGCAAGCCGACCGCGTGCTTTACAGACAGGCCGTTCGTCGCATCGTTGAACACCAGCCTAAGCTGAGCATTTTTCAACAAGCGGTTGATGATCTGCTGGTTGAGGGCGAACGCGTTATCGGTGTCGTCACGCAGATGGGGCTTAAATTTCGTGCCCGTGCCGTGGTGTTGACGGTTGGCACGTTTCTCGGCGGCAAGATACACATCGGTGAATCCAGCTATCGCGGTGGCCGCGCCGGCGATCCGCCGGCGATTGCGCTGGCCGAGCGCCTGCGCGAACTACCATTCGATGTGGGCCGACTGAAAACGGGTACACCGCCGCGTATCGACGGCAGGTCGGTCGAGTACAGCATGTTGCAGGAACAACCGGGCGATGAGCCTACGCCGGTATTTTCATTCCTCGGCGCCGCGGTGCAGCGCCCGCGACAAGTTAGCTGCCATATCACTTACACCAACTCACGTGCGCACGACATTATCAACAGCGCGCTTGATCGTTCGCCAATGTTCAGCGGGCAGATTGAAGGTACGGGTCCGCGTTATTGCCCGTCGATTGAAGACAAGATCGTGCGTTTTGCGGACAAGGATTCGCACCAGATCTTTATCGAGCCGGAAGGCCTGGACACGCACGAAATTTACCCTAACGGAATTTCCACTAGCCTGCCCTTCGATGTGCAGACGGCGTTTGTGCGGGCGATTGATGGTTTTGAAAAGGCGCACATCACGCGACCGGGTTATGCCATTGAGTATGACTACTTCGACCCGCGAGGTTTGCGCCCCAGCCTGGAAACACAACCACTAAAGGGGTTATTTTTTGCGGGACAGATCAATGGTACCACCGGTTATGAAGAAGCGGCTGCGCAAGGACTGGTCGCAGGCATTAATGCCGCGCGCAGGGTGCAGGATAAAGAACCGTGGTCTCCGCGCCGCGACGAGGCTTATATCGGTGTGCTGATCGACGACCTGATTACCCGCGGTACCAACGAGCCCTACCGCATGTTCACCAGCCGTGCGGAATATCGCTTAATACTACGAGAAGATAATGCAGATTTACGTTTAACCGAGACTGGCCGTGATCTGGGGTTGGTTGATGACGAGCGTTGGCGACACTTCGAGTGTAAACGTGAGGCGATCGAACAAGAACAACAGCGCTTGCGTGACACCTGGGCGAGACCAGAGATCGTCGGCACGGAAAAGGCCGAACAGGTTTTGGGTGCCCCACTCACACGTGAATACCGCGCCAATGAGTTGTTGCGCCGTCCGCAAGTATCGTATCGTGCTTTGATGTCTTTGCCCGGGCTTGGTGCGGGTGTCGATGATCCAAAGGTCGCCGAACAGATAGAGATCCAGGCAAAGTACTCGGGTTACATCGACCGGCAACATGAAGAGATCGCCCGCTCGCTGCAACACGAACAAAAAAAAATACCGATGGATATCGATTATGCATCGGTACATGGTTTATCGTCCGAGGTGCGGCAGAAACTCGATCAGCACCGACCGGCGACGATTGGTCAGGCCGCGCGCATAGCGGGCGTCACGCCGGCGGCGATTTCAATTTTATTGGTCCACCTCAAAAAACGGCAGTGGCTGGATAAGAAAACTGCGTAACTCATTCTTCGGAGGATTTATCATGCGTAAATTAGTATTGCTGTTTGTATCGTTAATGGTTTTAGTCACCGGTTGTGCGCAGGCAGACACCATGCCTTCGAATGGTAATGGCTTAATCACCAAGGCCAGCGCCCACAGTGTCGATGTCACGGCCAAACGCCTCAAAAATGTCTTGCAGAAGAAAGGTATCAAGGTGATGGCGGAAGTAGATCATCAAAAAAATGCGACCGGCGCCGGTCTCGAGCTTAAGCCAACGCGCTTAGTGATTTTCGGAAACCCTAAACTCGGCACCCCATTGATGCACTCCAACCGCACCGCGGGTATCGACCTGCCGATGAAGGCGTTGATCTGGGAAGATGGCAACGGCAAGGTGTGGCTGGCGTATAACGATCCGAAATATCTATCTAAACGCCATACTATTGGCGATCGTCAGGCCGTGGTCGACAAAATGACGGGTGCGCTCGACAAGATGACTCAAGTAGCTGTCTCTGTAGATCCTTGAAGCACGGCATCGATCCCAGACAAGTGCTGGCTGATGGTGCCGCTGCACTGGATCTGGAGATCACCGACACGGTTATTGATGCGCTGTTGCGTTATGTCGGGCTGCTGGACAAATGGAACCGCGTTTATAACCTCACCGCCATCCGCGATGTCGACACCATGGTTGTCTCGCATGTGCTGGATAGCCTCGCCATCCTGCCATATATAAGCGGCAAGCGTATTCTTGACGTCGGCAGCGGCGCGGGCTTGCCCGGTATTCCCCTGGCAATCTGCAATCCGGAGCAGGATTTTGTGTTGCTGGACGCCAACAGTAAAAAGACGCGTTTCCTGCAGCAAGCCGTCATCGAGCTGTCACTCTCCAATGTGGCCATCAAGCATAGCCGTATCGAAAACTATCATCCGGGTGAGGGCTTTGATACAGTCGTATCGCGGGCATTTGCGGCACTGGGTGACTTCGTCAGCCATGCCGGGCGTCTGTGTGGCCCGGGGGGCAGGCTGGTAGCGATGAAGGCCCGACGGCGTGAAAAAGAATTGGAGACGCTACCGCAAGGCTTTGCTGTAGATCGCGCCGTCACCCTCAAAGTGCCCGGTATCGGCGCAGCGCGCATGGCGGTCATCGTGGCACCTGTACCGCTAGCGGTAACATCCTCACAACAATAGAATAGCAGCGTATTACAATAACGGTGCGATTATCACGCCCGCTAAAGCGGGCGTCATCACATTTTCACGGCATAGCGGCATGGCAAGAATTATCGCAGTTACCAATCAGAAGGGCGGGGTCGGTAAAACCACCACCAGCGTCAATCTTGCGGCTTCGCTGGCCGCGATCAAGCGCCGTGTGTTGATTGTCGATCTTGATCCACAGGGTAATGCCACTATGGGCAGCGGCGTCAATAAGTACGAAGCCGAAGCCACCACAGCGGACGTGTTGTTGGAACGGGTAGATGCCGCCGCCGCTATCCTGCCGCTGGAAAAGGCCGGTTACAGCATCATCCCCGGCAACGAAACACTCACGCTAGCCGAGGTGGAACTCATGAATGCCGTGGCGCGCGAGTTCCGCTTACGGGAAGGGCTGGAAAAGGTTCGCACGCGTTTTGACTACATCCTTATCGACAGCCCGCCGTCCTTGAATACCCTGACTGTTAATGCGCTGGTTGCAGCCCATGGTGTTATCGTGCCGACGCAATGTGAATATTATGCACTGGAAGGCTTATCTGCCCTGATGAATACAATTCAGCGCATCCAGCAAACCGCCAACCCGAAGCTGCAGATCGAAGGCCTGCTGCGCACTATGTTCGATCCGCGGAATAACCTGGCGAACGATGTCTCTGATCATTTGTTGGCTAATTATGGTGACCAGGTTTATCAAACCATTATCCCTCGAAATGTCACTCTGGCCGAAGCCCCCAGTCATGGCATGCCGGTTATACTGTATGATAAAACCTCGCGCGGCGCGCTCGCTTATCTGGCCCTTGCAGGCGAGGTGTTGCGCAGGGAGCGGCGCATCTCGGTTGCAGCGCAACAACATTGATACAGCATAGCAACATACAACGACATGGCTAAAAAACGACGTGGACTAGGCAGCCTGGGAGTGGACGCACTGTTAAGCGCGAGCGCACTGGTCAAGCCGGACGCTGCATCGCCGTCCGCCACTGACCTTAGCAGCCTGCCCGTCGATACCATACGGCGCGGCAAATATCAGCCGCGTACCCATTTCAGCCAAGACTCATTGCAGGAGCTGGCAGACTCCATTATTGCCCAGGGAATGATACAGCCGGTGGTCGTGCGTAAGGCCACTGACGGTTATGAGTTGATTGCTGGAGAGCGTCGCTGGCGTGCCGCACAACTCGCGGGCCTGCATGAAGTGCCGGTGGTGATCCGCGATATCCCGGACCAGGCTGCGGCAGCAATGTCGCTGATCGAGAACATCCAACGCGAAGACCTCAATCCGCTGGAGGAAGCCAATGCGCTATCAAGGCTGATTGAGGAATTTGGACTGACACACCAGGAGGCTGCCGAGGCTGTCGGGCGTTCGCGAACCGCGGTTAGCAATCTGCTCCGTCTGTTAGAGCTGAGCGAAGACGTCAAAAAGATGCTCGATGAGCGCCAGCTGGAGATGGGTCATGCCCGCACGCTGTTGCAACTTGCTGGCCGACAGCAAATCGAGGCCGCCCACCACATCGCCGGTAAAGGCATGTCAGTGCGGGAAACGGAGCGTTATGTTAAAAACCTCTTGAGCAAGGCCTCCGCCAAGACTGCCCACAAGCCCAAGAAAGACCCCAACATTAGCCGCTTTGAACAGGACCTGTCAGATAAGCTGGGAGCCAACGTTGATATCCAGCACGGCGCCAAGGGCAAAGGTAAGCTGGTTATCCACTACAGCAGCCTGGATGAGCTGGACGGCATCCTTGAGCACATCAAGTAATGCAGAGCAGCATAAATCGGAGCAGTCCGGCGCACCAAGAAAAAAAGTGTGCTGGCTATATAAGCGCTCATTGATACTTAGTCACGGAATCTTTATACTCCCACCCCGCATTTGGCGCCGGGCTGGTTGGAAATCACGCATAATTTGGTTTTTCAGCCCCCAGTAGCCGTTGCCGGAGCGGCCATGTGTCGCCACAGGGCCTTACAGCAGAGCGGTTAGTTGCAGATACCCCGAAAACCAGCCGTCATTTCACAACTAATTGGCGCTGAATTGCTGATAGTTGTGGTCTTGCCGGTAGCGCTACTCTTGCACAGTACACATGTCGCGATCTCAGCTTTTGTGGGTGGGACGGCCTGCCTGATACCCAATGCCTACGTTGCATATAGGCTATATAGGGTTCAGGGCGCTGAATCAGGGCAGCGGGTAGTATTGCGCGCCATGCGTGCAGAGTTAGGCAGATTGTTGATGACCGCGGTGCTCGTGGTGACGGCGATTCTCCTGTTTGGGGATATGGATATCATCGCGTTCTTCGGGACGTTTATCCTGGTACTCGTAATCGACCGGGTGATGCCCATGGTCATCAGGCCATAGTAAATAGACCGTAGTAAATAGACGACCCTGGTCAATCGTCAGTAACGTTAATTGTGGCGCGAAAAAAGTGATTTGAAACATGGCAAGCGAACAAGAACTTACATCAACGGGCTATATCCAGCATCACTTGCAGAACTGGACCTTCGGCCAGCATCCTGACGGTCACTGGGGCTTTGCTCATACCGCTTTGGAAGCCAGGGAAATGGGCTTTATGGCCATCCACGTCGATTCCATGTTGTGGTCGATTGTGCTGGGCCTGGTGTTCTTCTTTATGTTCCGCAATGTCGCCAAGAAGATTAGCTCTGATACCCCCAGCGGGATGCAGAATTTCGTTGAATGGATCGTCGACTTCATCAATGAGAACGTCCGTGGTTCCTTCAGCGGCAAAAACGACGTGGTCGCGCCGCTGGCGTTGACGTTGTTCGTGTGGATCTTCTTCATGAATCTGATGGATCTGATCCCGGTCGACTGGTTGCCCATGACAGCGCAATTAATCGGTCAATATGTGTTCGGCGCAAACCCGCATCATGTCTATTTCAAGGTGGTACCCAGCACTGACCCCAATATTACCTTTGGCATGGCCATCGCCGTATTCTGGCTGATGCTTTACTACAGCATCAAGATCAAAGGCGTGGGCGGCTTTTTCGGCGAGCTGGCGTTCCAGCCGTTCGGCAAGGCGGGCCTGCCGGCAAATCTTATTCTCGAAGGTATCTCGCTGATTTCCAAACCGGTGTCATTGGCGCTGCGACTGTTCGGTAACATGTATGCCGGTGAAATGATTTTCATCCTGATTGCCCTGCTCTACAGCGGCGGCATTGCCTGGGGCGTGCTGGGCGGCTTCCTGCAATTGGGATGGGCTATATTCCATATCCTGATCATCACCCTGCAAGCTTTTATCTTCATGGTGTTGACCATTGTTTATCTGGATATGGCGCACCAACATCACTGATTTCGTTTTAACTTAAGTAGATAAAGAGGAACACATAATGGAAATGGCAACTGCACTGTTATACATCGCTGGTGGTCTGATGCTGGGCCTGGGCGCACTGGGTGCCGCCGTAGGTATCGGTATTCTTGGCGGCCGCTTCCTGGAGGGCGCTGCCCGTCAGCCTGAACTGATCCCGATGCTGCGTACGCAGTTCTTCATCGTCATGGGCCTGGTCGACGCGTTGCCGGTCATCGCGATTGCTATCGGCCTGTATGTGCTGTTCGCGGTCGTTGGCGGCTAAGCAGCGAGCGAATTAACGTCTGACGCATAAGGTATAAGCATGAACATCAACCTTACCCTGATCGGGCAGAGCATCACGTTTTTCATATTCGTGTTCTTCTGTATGAAAGTCGTGTGGCCGCCGATTATGCACGCGCTCGATGAGCGCAAGAAACGCATCGCCGATGGTCTGGCGGCTGCCGAGCGCGGCGCACATGAGCAGGAACTCGCTGAAAAGCGTGCCGCAGAAAAGCTGCACGAAGCCAAACAGCAGGCCAGTGAGATTTTGGCGCAGGCCAATAAGCGCGCCAGTGAAATAGTCGATGAAGCCAAAGAGGCGGCGACTGAAGAAGGCAACCGCCTGAAAACAGCCGCAGAGGCCGAGATCGAGCAGGAAGTCCATCGCGCCAAGGAAGAGCTGCGTAAGCAGGTCTCCGCTGTCGCTCTGGCCGGTGCCAATAAGGTCCTGAAGAAAGAGGTCGATGCCAGCACGCATAAGGCTGTGCTCGATGACCTGATCGCACAAATTTGAGCGAGGACCGATGTCTGAAATAACTACTGCAGCACGACCCTACGCCCGCGCCGTATTCGAACTCGCGCAGGAAAAAGGCGAGCTCGACGTCTGGGAACAACGTCTCGCCTTCATGGCGGCGGTGGCCAGTGACCCAAGCATGCGCAACCTGCTGGCGAGCCCCAAGCTGTCCCGGGAACAGGCCGCTGAGCTGTTTAATAAAGTTACGGGTGACCAGGTCGGTGAGCACGGCCAGAACATGGTCAGGATGATGGCGGAAAACGACCGCCTCGCACTGTTGCCCGATATTCTGCCGCTATATCAGCAGTTCAAGGCTGAAGCAGAAGGTATGGTCGAAGCCGAGATTGTATCGGCTATGCCAGTGAACGATGAGCAACAGGCCGCAATTGCCAAGGCATTGCAGGTACGTTTGGGCCGTGAGATTAAGCTGGTCAACCGCATCGATGAAACGTTAATCGGTGGTGCGGTGATCAAGGCAGGCGATTTAGTGATTGATGGTTCGATTCAGGGGCGCTTTGACAAGATGGTCAACGCACTGACTCGATAACGAGGATATAACAAATGCAACTCAACCCAACTGAAATCAGCGATCTGATCAAGAAGCGTATCGAAGGCTTCGAAGTCGCCGCCGAAGCGCGTACCGAAGGTACCGTGGTCGGTGTGACGGACGGTATCGTACGTGTCCACGGACTGGCCGATGTCATGGCCGGCGAGATGGTCGAATTTCCTGGCAACACCTACGGCATGGCGCTCAACCTGGAACGCGACTCGGTCGGTGCAGTGGTGCTGGGCGATTACAAGCACATCTCCGAGGGTGACACGGTTAAATGTACCGGGCGCATCCTCGAGGTGCCGGTGGGTCGTGGTCTGTTGGGCCGCGTGGTCGACTCGCTGGGCAGTCCGATCGACGGCAAGGGTCCGATCGAAGCTGAAGGCACCTCGCCCATCGAAAAAATCGCCCCCGGCGTGATCGAGCGTAAGTCAGTGGACCAGCCGGTACAGACCGGTTTGAAGTCCATTGATGCCATGGTGCCAATCGGTCGCGGACAGCGTGAATTGATTATTGGCGACCGCCAGACGGGTAAAACCGCGGTGGCCATCGATACCATCATCAATCAAAAGGGTACCGGCGTTAAATGTATCTATGTGGCGGTTGGCCAGAAGGCATCCTCGATCGCCAATGTGGTGCGCAAACTGGAAGAGCACGGCGCGCTGGAGCACACTATCATTGTCGTGGCATCAGCCGCGGATTCGGCCGCCATGCAATACATTGCGCCGTATTCCGGTTGCTCCATGGGTGAGTACTTCCGTGACAATGGTGAAGATGCGCTGATCATTTATGACGACCTGACCAAGCAGGCCTGGGCCTACCGCCAGGTATCCTTGCTACTGCGCCGCCCGCCGGGCCGTGAAGCCTATCCCGGTGATGTGTTTTACCTGCATTCCCGTTTGTTGGAGCGTGCATCGCGTGTCAACGTCGACTATGTCGAAAAGATCACTGGCGGTAAGGTGAAAGGCAAGACCGGTTCGTTAACCGCACTGCCGATTATTGAAACCCAGGCTGGTGACGTTTCCGCATTCGTACCCACTAACGTGATTTCCATTACCGATGGCCAGATCTTCCTCGAGAGCGATTTGTTCAACGCCGGTATTCGTCCCGCGATCAACGCCGGCTTGTCGGTATCACGTGTCGGTGGTGCCGCGCAGACCAAAATCATTAAAAAACTCGGTGGTGGTGTGCGTCTGGCGCTGGCGCAGTATCGTGAACTGGCGGCGTTTTCGCAGTTTGCGTCCGACCTTGATGAAGCCACCCGCAAACAGCTGGAACGCGGCAAGCGCATTACCGAGTTGATGAAACAGCCACAATACTCGCCGTTGAACGTCGCCGAGATGGCGTTCTCATTGTTCGCTGGTAACGAGGGTTACCTGGACGACGTTGATGAGAACAAGATTGTCGATTTCGATGCTGCCCTGCACAGCTATTTGCGCTCTCAGCAGACTGACTTGCTGGGCAAGATCAACGAGAACGGCGATTACAACGACGAAATCGAACAGGCCATGCGTAAGGCGCTGGACGACTTCAAAGCCAATAACGCTTACTAGGCGGAACGACTCATGGCAGGCGCGAAAGAAATCCGCACCCAGATCAAGAGTATTCAAAGTACTCAAAAGATCACCAAGGCGATGGAGATGGTGGCCGCATCTAAGATGCGCAGAGCGCAGGACCGTATGCTGGCCTCCCGCCCCTACGCACAAAAGATGCATAATGTCATCGGCCACATGGCGTTGGCGCACCCGGAGTACAGGCACCCCTTCCTGTTGGAACGCGAAGTCAAGCGGGTGGGTTTTATTATCATCTCAACAGACCGTGGTTTGTGTGGTGGATTGAACATTAATCTGTTCAAGAAGGCGTTATCCTCGATTCGCGAATGGAGAGATCAAGGCGCTGAAATTGATTTATGCCTGGTGGGTAGCAAGGCGGCGAGCTTCTTTGGCCGCGTCGGCAACGTGGTGGGACAGATCACCCAGTTAGGCGACAAGCCGTCGGTGGCTGACCTGATCGGTACCGTTAAGGTCATGCTGGATGCCTATTATGAGGGCAAGATTGATCGCTTATTTATGGTGGAAAACGAATTCGTTAATACCATGACGCAGAGCGCGCGCCAGACGACCTTAATCCCGGTCGAGCCTGTCAAAGACAAGGCGCTGAAACACCACTGGGATTACATCTATGAACCCGATGCCAAAGAGGTGATCGACGGCCTGATGATGCGTTATATCGAATCGCAGGTGTACCAGGGCGTGGTCGAGAATGTGGCCTGTGAGATGGCTTCACGGATGGTGGCGATGAAGAGCGCCTCTGACAACGCCGGCAGCCTTATAGATGAATTACAACTGGTCTACAACAAGGCCCGCCAGGCCGCGATTACGCAGGAAATATCTGAGATCGTGAGCGGTGCCGAGGCTGTTTAAACAGCCAAAGCAAATGTAACCAGCCCAATAGAATACGAGCATTATTTATGAGGAACACAGCATGAGTTCTGGAAACATCGTTGAAATCATCGGCGCCGTGGTGGACGTGGAATTCCCCCGCGAGTCCGTGCCCAAGGTCTATGACGCACTCACTGTCGATGACATGAGCCTGACACTGGAAGTCCAGCAGCAGTTGGGTGACGGCATCGTGCGTACCATTGCCATGGGTGGTTCTGATGGTGTCAAGCGTGGTCTCAACGTGAGTAACACGGGCGCACCCATCACTGTCCCGGTTGGCACCAAGACCCTGGGCCGCATCATGGATGTATTGGGTAATCCGGTAGACGAGGCTGGAGATATCGGCGCCGAAGCCCATTGGCCGATTCACCGCGACCCGCCCAAGTTTGACGAGCAGGCCACCACGGTGGAAATCCTCGAAACCGGCATTAAGGTGATCGACCTGATTATGCCTATCTCGAAAGGCGGCAAGATCGGCCTCTTCGGTGGCGCCGGCGTGGGTAAGACGGTGACCCTGATGGAACTCATTCGTAACATTGCGGTGGAGCATAGTGGTTACTCCGTGTTCGCCGGTGTTGGAGAGCGGACTCGAGAAGGTAACGATTTCTACCATGAGATGAGCGAAGGTGGCGTGCTGGATAAGGTGGCGCTGGTTTATGGCCAGATGAATGAGCCGCCGGGCAACCGCCTGCGCGTGGCGCTCACCGGCCTGACTATGGCGGAATACTTCCGTGATGAAGGCCGTGACGTCCTGATGTTCATTGATAACATTTACCGTTACACCCTGGCCGGGACTGAGGTGTCTGCACTGCTCGGCCGTATGCCGTCGGCGGTGGGCTACCAGCCAACCCTGGCCGAGGAAATGGGTGTGCTGCAGGAGCGCATTACCTCCACCAAGACCGGGTCCATCACCTCCTTCCAGGCCGTGTACGTGCCCGCGGATGACTTAACCGACCCGTCACCCGCCACTACGTTCGCGCATCTGGACGCCACCCTGGTGTTGTCACGTCAAGTTGCCGAGCTGGGTATTTATCCTGCGGTGGATCCACTGGACTCAACCTCACGCCAGCTTGATCCGCTGGTTGTCGGCCAGGAGCACTATGACGTCGCCCGTGCCGTGCAGGGCGCCTTGCAGCGCTATAAAGAGCTGCGTGACATCATCGCCATTCTCGGTATGGACGAGTTGAGCGAAGAAGACAAACTGCTGGTGGCCCGTGCCCGCAAAATTCAACGCTACCTGTCGCAGCCGTTCTTCGTCGCTGAGGTGTTCACCGGCGCGCCCGGTAAATATGTGTCCCTTAAGGATACCATCCGTGGTTTCAAGGCGATCCTGGACGGTGAATACGACCACCTGCCGGAGCAGGCCTTCTACATGGTCGGTGTCATCGAAGAAGCGGTCGAAAAAGCCGAGACAATCAAGTAAA
>CAMYKB010000032.1 GCA_947258875.1 uncultured Gammaproteobacteria bacterium
TGCCAGTAGCCGTCACAACTACCAGTCGGTAGTAGTGCCTCTAATGCCGTTATGTCTTTTTGAGCTGATTCTTTTCCATGGCGTGCGTTGTCAAAGATATCGATGACCTTCGTCATGTGGCGCGACTGTGGGCTGAGTCGCAGGATATCGACACCAGCGTCGACCAGTGCGGGTAGTGCATCCAGTAGATTGTAGGTCTGTGCCGATTGCACCTGGATGCCATTCAATGTCAGGAAGGGTTGTTGTTCGCGGGTGTGCATGAGCAAACCATCGGGGTAATCGAGACAGCTGAATTGACAGTCGTCCTTGGGTAAATCGCGCGCGCGCGCGGTAAAACAACGTGCCGAATGTGCCAGTGGCAGACGCCCAAAGACAAACACTACGGTTTCTATCCCCTGCGGTCGCTGTGTCTGCAGTTCCCGTAGTGTGTCTTGTGATAATTCCAGCGGCATGAGCCAGCGCAGCATGCCAAATTCTGTCAGTTTCTGCAGTGATCTTGAATTGTAGATGTTGAGGCCGGCGCCGCCCACAAACGGTCGTCCATGACGTAACCTGACGGCAGCCATGTCGTTGGCCTCGACCAGATAGGTGTCCTGCCTACACAACTGGCGTACTTGACTGAGCTCGGACTCGGCCTCTATCAAGGCCAAACTGGATAACACCACTTGTTTACCGGCTGCGGTGAGTTTTTGCGCCACTGACTGCCAGTCTTTGCTGCGAAACTGGCGGCGTTTTGAACAGACGTTTTCGCCCAGGTACACAATATCAACCGCCGAATCTACGATTTCTTCATAAAAATCATAAAGAGTATCGCGCGGCCAGAAATACTGCACAGGCCCCAACGACAGCAGCATAGGGGGACGGGTGTTGTTGGTGATTTCGGACATGTGCGGATTACTCCTCATTGCCAGTGACGATGATAGGCACCAAAGGTGGTTTGTGTGCCTTCCGCGACCTTATTTAACTCAGCGAGCCATTTGCTGGCCGGGCTGAAGTTGTGCGGCTGCTTGCTGTAGGTATCCAGGGCGCTGCGCCACACCCGCGTGACCTGTGCGACATATACCGGACTGCGTTGGCGGCCCTCGATTTTGATCGCGGCAACGCCGGCGGCAGCCAGTTCCGGGAGCAGGGTGAGGGTGTTGAGGCTGGTGGGTTCCTCGAGGGCGTAATAGGTCTGATGGTCAACTTCATAACGCCCTTTGCAGAGGGTTGGGTAAGCGGCATTTTCCGAGTCACTATAGCGGTCGATGAGGATGCCGCCGAGGCGTGTTTCCAGACCACGCGGTGTTTCACGCCACTCGACTGCTTTGGCCGGTGAGCACACACCGCAGGTATTGGGTGATTCCCCGGTAGCATAGGAGGACAGCATGCAACGGCCTTCGGCCATAATGCACAGGCTGCCGAAACCAAACACCTCAATCGGTACCGGACTTTTAGCAGCGACAGTCTTGATCTGGGCCAGTGAGAGTACTCGTGGTAATACCACACGTTTAATACCAAAGTGTTCCTGATAGAACGTGATGGCTTCGTGGTTGGTCGCTGAAGCTTGTACCGATAAATGCAGGCGCAGCTCAGGCCAGCGATCAGCGGCGTAGTCGAGCACCCCGAGATCAGCGATGATCAAGGCATCGATCCCCAATTCAGCCGCGGTATCGATAGCACGTTGCCAGGTCGGCCAGCCGCGGGGTTGCGGATAGGTGTTGATGGCAATGAAGACGCGCGTGTTGCGTTGATGCGCATAGTTTATGGCTTCGATAATGGTTGGGGCATCGAAGTTAAGTCCCGCAAAAGAGCGCGCGTTGGTGCTGTCGCGAAATCCGATGTAGACGGCATCTGCACCGTTATCTACAGCGGCCTTCAGTGAGGGCAGATTACCGGCAGGGCAAACGAGTTCCATATTCATAAGTTTGTGCAGTGTTGTAAGAAGCAAGTGGTCGGAGTGAGCGATGTTGTTTCAATGAGGCTTCGATGGCATTCAGCACCCGCCATTTTTTTGCGCACCACTCAGGAGCGAGCAACAGCCGTGGTGTCGCGGTGCCGGTAAGGCGATGAAAAACAATCTGTGATGGTGTGCGTTCAATCAGATCGGCGGCAATCGAGATATATTCCTCGAATGCCAATGGGCGGTATTCTCCACGTCGCCATTCGCGGGCAAGTTGGGTGCCTTTAACAACGTGTAACGGGTGCAGTTTCAAACCGTCGACTCCAAGTTCGAGCACCCGTTCCAGACTGGTGATGGCTTCAGTGCGTCCTTCTCCCGGTAGACCCACGATCAGATGAGTGCATACGGGCAGGCCACGTTGCCTGGCAGCGCGCACGGCGTCGCGATATTCGGCGAAGCCATGGCCGCGTTGCACGCGCTCCAGGGTGCGATCGAAACTGGATTGCAGACCGAGTTCCAGCCAGATCTCATAGCCGCGTTGCTGGTATTTCGTTAACAGGTCGAGCACTGCGGGTGGCACGCAATCGGGCCGGGTGCCGATGGCGAGTCCCACCACATCGGGCTCGTCCAGCGCCTGCTGGTACATGTCAGCCAGTTGCCGGATATCTGCATAGGTGTTGGTGTAAGCCTGAAAATACGCAATGAAGCGTCGAGCACCAGTACGTTTTGCCAACACCCGGCGTCCCGCCTCGATCTGCTCCGCGATGCTCGGTATACAGCGGCTAGCAGGCGCGAACGAGGCGTTATTGCAGAAGCTGCAGCCACCCTGACCCTTGCTGCCGTCCCGGTTGGGGCAGGTAAAACCGGCATTGATCGCCAGTTTGTGTACCCGCTGCCCGTAGCGGCGCAATAAATCCTGCCCGAAGGTGTTGACGTATTGATCAAGGCTCATGTTGTCCGTGCAAAGCTGCGCACCCGTATGTATTGTGTGGCGGAACGCTAGCACTGCTTTTGTCAAAGTGGATTGATATGCATCAAGGGGAGCAAAGCTGCGTGTGCTTACCCGCAGGCTGATGAGCGGTTTGATTTGTTTGCTAAACTGGATGTTGGTATAGTTGCTGGCTTGACGGATGGCTAGGTGGCTGGTTGCTGTTGCCGCGTAGCCGTTACTCGATCCATATAGGTTTGTTGATGCATGTGGCCCCTCGTATCGGTCACCACTGAGGAATAGAAAATGACAACGGTTACCCTTCCTGACGGCTCCCAACGCCAGTTCGATCACCCCGTTTCCATTCACGATGTTGCCGCCGATATTGGTCCGGGCCTGGCCAAAGCTGCGTTGGCTGGTAAGGTCAACGGCAAGCTGCTCGATACTTCTTATATTGTTGATCAAGATGCCGAGGTCGCGATTATTACTTCCAGGGATGAGGAAGCGCTTGAACTGCTGCGTCACGATGCCGCGCATGTGATGGCGCAGGCGGTGCAGGAGCTGTATCCCGGCACGCAGGTGACGATTGGTCCGGCGATCGAGGACGGGTTTTATTACGATTTCGCGCGCGAGGAGCCGTTTACGCCCGAAGATCTGCAGAAGATCGAAAAGCGTATGCACGAAATCGTGAAACGCGACCTACCTATCGTGCGCGAGGTTTGGGATCGTGATGAGGCGATCAAGATGTTCAAAGGTATCGGCGAGGATTACAAGGTCCAGATCATCAACGATATCGTTCCCGAAGGGGAAGAGCTAACGGTCTACCGCCAGGGTGACTGGTTTGATATGTGCCGTGGCCCGCACCTGCCAAGTACCGGCAAGCTGGGCAATGGTTTCAAGCTCATGAAATTGGCTGGTGCCTACTGGCGTGGAGACTCCAATAACGAAATGCTGCAGCGCATTTATGGCACTGCCTGGCCGGACAAGAAACAGTTGAAGGCCTATTTGCATCGCCTGGAAGAGGCCGAAAAGCGCGATCATCGTCGCATCGCCAAGCAGATGGACCTGTTCCATATCCAGCCCGAGGCGCCGGGCATGATCTTCTGGCATGACAACGGCTGGCGTATTTATGTGGCCATTCAGGACTATATTCGTCAGGTGGTGCGTGATCACGGCTACACCGAGGTCCACACCCCGGAGATTGTCGACCGTAGCCTGTGGGAAAAATCGGGCCACTGGGACAAATTCCGGCAGGACATGTTTACGACAGGTTCCGAAGATCGGGATTACGCCATCAAGCCCATGAACTGCCCCTGTCATGTGCAGATCTACAATCAGGGACTGAAGAGTTACCGTGATCTGCCGCTACGCATGGCCGAATTCGGTTCCTGCCATCGCAACGAGGCCTCGGGCACCCTGCATGGCTTGATGCGGCTGCGTAATTTCGTACAGGACGATGCCCATATCTTCTGTACTGAGGAGCAGATCCAGGATGAGGTGTCGGCCTTTATTGATCTGGTGTATCAGGTGTACAGCGATTTCGGTTTCGAGGATATCCTGGTGGCGCTGTCAACACGGCCTGAGCAGCGGGTCGGTACGGATGCCCAGTGGGATCAGGCGGAGCAGGCGTTGGAAACCGCCCTTAATAACAAGGGCCTGGAATGGAAACTACAGCCGGGCGAGGGCGCTTTTTATGGTCCGAAGATCGAATTTGTGCTGCGCGATTGCCTGGGCCGAGAATGGCAGTGTGGCACCATGCAAGCCGATTTCTCCATGCCGGGACGGCTCGACGCCGAATACGTGGGGGAAGACGGGGAACGCCATACCCCAGTGATGCTGCACCGCGCCATCCTGGGATCAATGGAGCGTTTTATCGGTATCCTGATCGAGCAGTACGAAGGCAAATTGCCACTGTGGCTGGCCCCGCTACAGGCCGTTGTCATGAACATTACCGACGGCCAGGCGGAATATGTGCAAAATGTACAAGAATCCTTGAAAAAACAGGGCTTCAGGGTCGATTCCGACTTGAGAAATGAGAAGATTGGCTTTAAGATTCGCGAGCACACGCTGAGGCGTGTCCCGTACCTGTTAATTGTAGGCGACCGCGAAGTCGAAACGCATACAGTGGCCGTACGCACGCGAGCGGGTGAAGACCTCGGTTCCATGGATCTTGATACCCTGGCCGGCAACTTCACTACGGAGATCGCGAGCCGCGGCCGTTCTGCTTTGGAGGAATAACTTATCAGCGCCAGTAAAGAGCATCGTGTTAACGATGAGATTACCAACCCGCAAATCCGTCTGATTGATGCAGAGGGTGAAAATGTCGGAGTGGTCAGCATTAGCGAAGCAACGCGAATTGCAGATGAGGCAGGACTTGATCTGGTGGAAATCGTACCCACTGCCGAACCCCCCGTATGCCGGGTAATGGATTACGGTAAGTTTAAATTCGAACAGAGCAAGAAATCTCAACAGGCGCGCAAGAAGCAGAAACAGATCCAGGTCAAGGAAGTTAAATTCCGGCCTGGAACAGAAGAGGGCGATTACCAGGTCAAGATGCGCAACCTGAATCGCTTTCTGGATGAAGGCGACAAGGCCAAGGTGACGATCCGCTTTCGTGGGCGCGAGATGATGCACCAGGATCTGGGCGCTAAGTTACTGAACCGAATTGAAGCGGATCTTGAAGACGTAGCCGTAGTAGAGCAACGACCAAAGATGGAAGGTAGGCAACTGGTGATGGTGTTTTCACCGAAGAAAGCCGCCAAGTAAAGAAAGCTAGTTAAACCAGTTTTAGGTAAACTGGTGAATGAATTTTTGCCGTGCTGAAACGGTAGTATTTTTGGAGAGTTATCAATGCCCAAGTTAAAGACGAACCGCGGTGCAGCCAAGCGCTTTAAGCGTACTTCGTCGGGTGGTTTCAAACGCACTCAGTCGCATTTGAGACATATCCTGACGAAGAAGAGCACTAAACGTAAGCGCCAGTTACGTTCCAGTGATATGGTCGCCCATGTTGATGTGCCGAGCGTACGTCAAATGTTGCCTTACAGTTAAACCAGGAAAGTTGCCATGCCCAGAGTTAAACGAGGAGTCACCGCCCACGCCAAGCACAAGAAGATACGTGCCAAGGCCAAGGGCTATTACGGTGCCCGCAAGAATGTCATTCGTGTTGCCAAACAGGCCATAACCAAGGCGGGTCAGTACGCCTATCGTGACCGGCGCCAGCGTAAACGTCAGTTTCGTGCGTTGTGGATTGTGCGTATTAACGCAGCTGCGCGGCAGTTCGATTTATCCTACAGCCGATTTATGGATGGACTCAACAAGGCGTCTGTCGAGATTGACCGCAAGGTGTTAGCTGATCTGGCTGTACATGATCTGGCAGCCTTTGGACAACTCGCAGAAAAGGCCAAAGCACACCTGTCCAACTGAGTCGAGCTGTTACGATGGGGCGTTTCCCCGTCTGTGATGGATGAAGATGTAATACCAAGGGGAAAGGTCTGCACCTTTCCCCTTTTTTAATTCCTATCGAGGACGATTTTTCGGTGCCGGAACTTGATCGCTTAATAACCGAAGCGCTGGATGCCGTAGCGCAATGTCAGGATGCCAAACGCCTGGATGAATTGCGTGTGCACTACCTGGGCAAAAAGGGTGTGCTTACTGAACAGCTCAAGGCACTTGGGCGGTTGACCGCGGAACAACGGCCCAAGGCCGGTCAGGCGATCAATCTTGCGAAGCAACAAATCCAGCAGGCGCTTAATCAGCAGAAAGCAGCGTTGCAAACTGCTGCGCTGAATGAACGGCTTAAGAGCGAAGCGATCGATGTTAGCTTACCCGGGCGTGGACGGCAGAAAGGTGGATTACACCCGGTAACCCACACCCTGGAACGTATCGAAGCGTTGTTTGCGCAGGCCGGATTCACGGTGGCCGAAGGCCCCGAGATCGAGGATGATTACCATAATTTCGAGGCACTGAATATCCCATCGCATCATCCGGCGCGAGCGATGCATGACACCTTTTATTTTAAAAACGGCAGTTTATTACGTACCCATACCTCGACGGTGCAGATTCATGTTATGCAGTCCACGCCGCCACCGATACGCGTGATTGCGCCCGGGCGTGTGTATCGCTGTGATTCTGATCTAACACATACCCCCATGTTTCACCAGGTCGAAGGTTTGTTGATTGATGAAAATGTCACGTTTGCTGACCTTAAAGGTATCGTTGACCAATTCCTTAAAGCCTTCTTCGAACAAAGTGATTTGGCAACACGTTTCAGACCTTCTTATTTCCCGTTCACAGAGCCTTCAGCGGAAGTTGATATCCAATGCGTGATGTGCGGAGGAGAAGGCTGTCGCGTCTGTAGCCATACGGGTTGGCTTGAGGTCATGGGTTGCGGCATGGTTCACCCCAACGTATTTTCGCATGTGGGAATCGATACGCAACGCTACACGGGCTATGCCTTTGGTATGGGTGTGGAACGTTTGACGATGCTGCGTTATGGCGTTAATGATTTGCGGTTGTTTTTTGAAAACGATCTCAGGTTTTTAAAACAATTTAGCTAGAAGGATAAACCACGAACTATCCGTACGCAGGTGTGGAAAACAGCCTGCTTGCAGGTAAAACCTTGTGGCAGAACTAGGGTGAGGCAATAATATGAAATTCAGTGAAGCCTGGTTGCGAGAGTGGGTAAATCCTTCAATCTCTACGAAGGAGTTGGGTCATTGTCTGACGATGGCTGGCCTCGAACTCGACAGTATTGAACCCGCGGCGCCGTTCTTCGATAAGGTGGTGGTGGCGCGAGTGGACAAGCTTGCACCTCATCCGGATGCCGACAAGCTACGGGTATGCCAGGTCGATGATGGCAGTGGCAATGTGGCACAAGTGGTGTGTGGTGCGCCGAATGTGACCGAGGGCATGCGGGTGCCATTTGCCCAGGTGGGCGCCCAATTGCCCGGTGACCTAAAGATTAGGAAAGCCAAACTGCGTGGTGTCGAATCTTTAGGTATGTTGTGTTCTGCAAAGGAAGTCGGATTATCTGAAGACTCGTCTGGATTGATGTCTTTGCCAGAGGATGCGCCACTCGGACAGTCGCTGCGTGATTACCTAGTACTTGATGACGCCGTCCTGGATGTGGATCTGACACCCAATCGTGCGGATTGCCTGAGCATTGCTGGGATTGCACGCGAGACATCGGTGTTAACGGCATCAGCACTAAGCGCACCCGAAATACCTACTATTCAAGCCACGACGCAACGGGTTTTTGACGTTGAAGTGTTGGAGCCGTCTGCCTGCCCGCGCTACGCAGGTCGGGTGATCGAAGATATTGATCCCGTTGCGATCACACCGCTGTGGCTGCAGGAGAAGTTGCGGCGTTCTGGTCTGCGCAGTATCAATCCAGTCGTGGACGTAACTAACTATGTGATGTTGGAACTGGGCCAGCCGATGCATGCCTTCGATCTAAATCAACTCGACGGCGGGATCCAGGTGCGTATGGCGCAACAAGATGAGGTGCTGACGCTGCTCGATGGACAGGAAGTCAAGCTGGATTCTGACACGCTGTTGATCACTGATCACGAGCGCCCGCTGGCCATGGCAGGCATCATGGGTGGGCTGAACAGTGGTGTTACGGATGCGTCACGCACCATCTTTCTTGAAAGCGCGTTCTTTGCACCACAGTCGATTGCCGGGCGTGCCCGCAAGCATGGTTTGCACACCGACTCATCGCATCGCTTTGAGCGCGGCGTTGATCCTGAATTACAGTTGCGTGCGATTGAACGGGCCACGGCGTTGCTGCTGAAGATTACCGGTGGCCGTCCCGGGCCAATAATCGAGCAGGTCTCAGATGAGCATCTTTCATCGTCTGCGACAATAGTGTTAAGGGCAACCCAGGTAAAACGGGTGCTCGGTATCGACCTGGGTAAAGCAGAGGTGCTGCGTATTCTCGAGGGCCTGCAATGCCGCGTCGAAACAACCGCACAGGGTTGGTCTGTAACGCCTCCGAGTTTCCGCTTCGATATGCAGATTGAGGTGGACCTAATAGAAGAGCTCGGGCGAATCTATGGTTATGAGCGCATCCCGACTCATGCGGCGCCATTTTCACCCGTGATCCAGGATATGAATGAGCGTCGCATTACGCTGAACCGTTTACGCGCACTGTTGGTTGATCATGGTTATCAGGAGGCCATTACCTACAGTTTCATTGACCCCGCTCTGGAGCAGGCCTTTAACCCTGATCACAGCCCGCGGATGCTGGCGAATCCCATATCCACCGAGCTTTCTGCCATGCGCAGCAGCCTGTTGCCGGGCCTGATAAAGGCGTTGCAATACAACTTGAACCGCCAACAATCATGCGTCAGGCTGTTTGAGGCAGGGCGTCGTTTCGATGCCGCTGGCGAGAATGGTCCTGAAAAAGTGATGCTGGCAGGGGTACTCACGGGGGAGGTCACGCCCAAAGCTTGGGATCAGCCGGCCAGGATAGCCGACTTCTTTGATATCAAGGGCGATGTGCAGGCCTTGTTGGGGACAGCAGGAATTAGAAAAGATATCGGGTTTGAGGTTGCCGTCCACCCTGCATTGCATCCCGGTCAATCTGCCAGGGTAGACTACCGGGGGGCGACAATAGGTTGGATCGGTGCATTGCACCCGCGCCTGCAGGAAATGCTGGGGATAGAACAGAATGTGTACATGTTTGAACTCGATGTAGACGGCTTGGCTGAAGGGCTGCTGCCTCATTTTGAGATCCTGTCACGCTATCCAGCCATCCGCAGGGATATTGCGCTAGTGGTTGATGAAGGCGTAACCGCTGCCCAAATCACCTCCAGTATCCATGCTGAGGAGGTTCAGGAGCTAAAAGAAGTTCATTTATTTGATGTATATATAGGCAAAGGCGTACCTGATGGTCGAAAAAGTGTCGCTTTAGGCTTGATTTTACAGGATTTATCACGCACTCTTACAGATAACGAAGTCGAACAAATACAGTCCAGGCTCATCTCGAGACTAACACGGGATACCGGGGCAACACTCAGGGAATAAGAATTATGGCGCTGACAAAAGCTGATATGGCAGAAAAGCTTTTTGAGGAGCTGGGGCTGAACAAGCGAGAAGCAAAGGAACTCGTAGAGACCTTCTTCGAGGAGATCCGCAACGCGCTGCAAAAGGGCGAGCAGGTCAAGCTTTCGGGCTTCGGCAATTTTATTTTAAGAGAAAAGAACCAACGACCCGGGCGTAACCCTAAAACCGGTGAGGAAATTCCGATCACTGCCCGCAGGGTCGTAACCTTCAGGCCAGGTCAGAAGTTAAAAGCACGAGTTGAGGCCTATGCTGGAAGCGGGCAATAACAACGAATTACCGACCATACCTGGCAAGCGTTACTTCACCATAGGTGAGGTGAGTGAATTGTGTGGTGTAAAACCGCATGTGCTGCGCTACTGGGAACAGGAGTTTCCATCTCTCAAACCCGTGAAACGGCGCGGCAATCGCCGCTATTATCAGCGTCATGATGTTATCCTTATTCGCCAGATTCGCAGTCTTTTGTATGACCAGGGCTATACCATAGGTGGCGCGCGTCAGAATCTGGCGGGGGCAACTGCCAAAGAAGACACCAATCAGAGCAAACAGATCATTCACCAGCTGCGTACCGAGCTGGAAGAATTACTGGAACTGTTGAAACGCTGAAGCTGATTTGAGCTAATATCGATTAGCTATCTTTGCAGTCGACCTTTTTCCGGCTATCCTTTTAAATGTTTCCCTGATCGAGTATGCTTCACGCCGCGTCGGGGCGTAGCGCAGTCTGGTAGCGCACCGCAATGGGGTTGCGGGGGTCGGAGGTTCGAATCCTCTCGCCCCGACCAAATATTATGCTAAATATTTTTTAGCCGTTCTGGCGAAATACTCCAGTTCCGAATAAGTCCCGGCCGATACTCCCAAGTATGGGTATTCGCGACACTCAAGGAAATTGTTTTCTCGATCACTTAACCCATGTCCAGGTATTCCCCGGACCGCGCTAGTACGGTTTAGTGCATGCGCTTCCAACTTACCCATCAATGACCGTGTGTACAGCTTGTGCGGCCCGTGATACTCCTCAATCAGAGTATGAATGACTGCGCTGCTTGACAATCCAGGCCTAGGCGTCAATCGTAAGCGCAACCAGAGTATTTATTGCCGTGTGCCGGTAGTCATTGATGCCGCGCTCACCATGCTGTGGCTGTCTTCCGGGTATCCTGTCTCGAGTTATCCACCTATCTCGATATGGATTTATTGCTGCCGTTTGATGCGACACACAATGACCAGTGCTTGGGTGGTGCCGTATAGGGTTAGCAGCAAGCAGGGGATCTGCTATTGATCGATAGAATTTCATGATACACCTCCTGTGTATCAGTGTTCTAAGGACAGACTCGATTGCACTTCTTGTCTGAACAAATCAATTGTAGTGATGTTAGTCTGTTACGACTAAGTTAAGATTATTAAAGAGCGTAGTCTGTAAAATATCATGTTATATGGCAGGCATTTCATCACAGGGAAAACGCGTGATATGCACCTAAAAAAACAGCAATAAGCCATGTCAATAGCGGTGTTTACCTGATTACCAGGAGTACAGTAACCCCAAGACAGCGAAATTTATTGCATCGTTTCCGTCTTGATCCTGACGACCAGATTCGAGCAGCAGGTCCCATTTACTACTGATCGGCAAGGCAAGTGAAAGTGTTGACGTATTTGCCTTGAGCTGACTGACAGCTGACTTGGCTTGCTGCAATTCGTAGCCGAAGCGTACGTCTCCCAGTGACCAGTCGATGCTGAGTCTAATAAAATAATCATCGAGTCCCTGCGCCAATCCCAGGGCAGTGGGTGACAGTATTCTGAACAGGATCGGGTTATTGAAAGGGTCTAGCTGGCGTACATCGCGGGAATAATCAAACGATGCATAACCAAGTCCCAAAGCTATTTTTCTGAACCCATAGTAGTTGGCCGTCAAGTTTAAGCCATTGGATTCGAAATTGATTTTGATGCTGTCAGCATCACGATTGATGCCGCTAATGGTGATTTCGCGACGCGTAGGTTTTAATTCAAACGACCAGTCCCGGGTATGGTGATTGAGTCGAACACTGATGTTATCGATAGTAAATGCGTCATCTTCACCCCAGTGTTCAAATTCGAAACCAATTTCCCACTCCAATAATGGATCGCTACCCGCCCCGAGCAACCATGAATCAATATCATAAGCAGGACGATCAGTATTTTCGCTCTTTGATAAGCCCAGGATAAGACGAGCACCAGGGATGCTCGTCTCGATATCCAGTGAATACCCTCGACCCGAGGCGTCATCAAAGCTGCCCCGTAATGTGACAAACGAAGGAATATCGAGTTCGTCTGGAAAATTTTCAAAAGCAGTGTTTTCCGCAGAAGCCGTCGCGATATAAAATATCAGTGCACCGCGGAAAAGCGCGAAAGAGATGGACTCAAAAATACTGCGCTTGGTACATAACATTCTTGTCATTATTCACAAGTAAGGCATAGTATGATTAGAATTGGTTGTCAGCCGATTCTGACAGCATTGTCTGGTCAATACCAGAGACCGTGGCCAGTGTGTGTCGGAAGCAGCTAACTTCATCGCTGCTAAAATATGCCAAAGCACACCGATTTTTCTCCAGGGGAATTATATTATGACATCCGAGGAACGGGTATACGACGAAGTGCAGGTCCATGTGCAATTGGGCAAGAAGCTTCCAACATGGACTTTTGCCGATGGTCATATCCAACGCGTGTATAACACCAGTGGTTGGAAGGGCACACTCATGGTTGTGAATGCCATTGGCCACTTGGCTGAAGCGGCCTGGCATCATCCCGATATTGAGGCCAGTTACAATCATGTCACGGTCAAGCTCATGAATCATGCCGCCAAAGGGATTACTGATAAGGATTTCGAACTGGCGCAGAAGATTGAGGATATGGTGATGTGGCAACCTGGTAAGGCGGATGGGGCGCTGGAGGGCACCCCGGATGATGATCGCTACCGCTATATCAAATACGAAGACTAGGTGTTTAGGGATACAAGCCACAGGGGCGCGCCAGCGCTGAATAAGGTATTATTCACACTTGTTGATTGCCGCAATACCAGCCGCTGTACTTTAGAGTTTCGGGAGACCTGTTATGCACTGTCGCGAATGCAACACTGAGCTGCAACGCCTGGATAACGAGCACCTGCTCAACTGCTCGGGTTTAACCTTGCAGGAATATGCCATCCGCCACCAGTTGCCACTGGATTTGTTGCTCACAGCGGATCAGGTGAATCAGCCGGATGTGGCGTCCGGATATACGCTTCCAGGCGGGGTTGTATCTGTAAAGGCTCGCGCCGTATTCGCCGGAATACGGATGGCAGGTCTGTTGCAGGAAGAAGGCGAGTTTACCTTGTTGCCCGGCGAAATCAGACGCCTGGATCAATTGTTGTGGATGTTGCAGTACCTACAGGAATTCGGGTTCCAGTTTCGGCAGGAGTATGTTTACGATAATGATACTCACCGTGTGGTGACACGTAATCGCCTGAAGATACCTAGCGCATTGCTTGCTGAGCACAATAACGATGTTGGGGTAATGCAATTGAACCCAACGTCAGACTGGCTTGACAGCCTGGCAGTAGTGGTTGCCTGTATAGGTGAGTTGCATGGGGGTTACGTGTTCCTGCCGTTTGTAACAGTCGGGGATGTTGATCACATTTGTGAGGAATTATATAGGCAGCACCGAATCCGGATGAAAGTGCTTGACGCGTTGGAGAATAACCAGAGTGCGTTATTGCGGGCTGAGACCTTGGAAGATTCACAGCATTTATTGGCGTTGTTGAAGGGACGCTTGCATGAAATTCCAGGCGCCAGCGATCGTTTTTTCCATCAAACCCGCAACGCCACGGTTGTCAAAGAACTGGTATTCGATTCCGCACACTTCATCACGGACCATCCTGGCAAATGTTCCAACCTCCATGGTGGGCGTTATCAGTTGCAGGTCAAGATCATGGATCGCATCGATCCCATCACGGGATTTGTGGTTGACTACGGCTATCTCAAGAAGGTCGTCAAAACACGTGTTATCAATTGTCTGGATCATCACAACCTCAATTATGCCGTGGGTGGCCTGAGTTGGCGTTCCAGCACAGAACTGTTGAACATGTATATCTGGGAGCAATTGATAGATTACCTTCCGGGTCTGGATGAATTACAGATGTATGAAACTGCGCAATCTTATTGTTGCTATCAAGGCCCATCTCTGGCTGAATTCCAGGCGCAGGGCAGTGATCCCATGCTGCACCATTTCCAAGAGCGAGGACTGGGTGATAATAAGGTACGTAATGTATTGAGAGATAATGCCGTTTCCAAACTCAAGGTGGTCGGTCATAAAGAGTGAATAAGCCGAGGGCGCCGCTGCGCGCCGAGCTGCCTTACCACGCGGACAGTGCAGGCCTGTTCGAAAACATCGTGGATCATTCCTGGCCAGTGCTACTGGATAACGAACTCCGTAGTCCAGCTCAAGGTCGTTACAGTATTCTCGCTGCTGATCCCATGGTGAAATTGATCACGCGTGGACCGCTGACAGAGGTGAGTACGCAGTATGGTACTCAGCTGTCACAGGATGACCCCTTTGAGTTACTGCGTGAACATCTCCTTCCAGTCGCAAAAGGGTTTCATGATTTGCCGTTTTGTGGCGGTGCAATTGGCTATTTTGCTTATGATCTGGGCCGTCGGCTTGAGCGTCTGCCTGAAATAGCCGAAGATGATGAACACCTGCCGCAAATGATGATCGGCATTTACGATTGGGCTGTGGTTGTTGACCATCGTAAGCAGCAGAGTTGGTTGGTTGGGCAGGGTCGTACTTCATCCACTTTGGCTGACTGGCATAAACTGCAGAGAAATTTTCAGTCCCTGGGTACAGGTCGTGACAGGACTTCTTTCCGTGTAACCAGCAGGATTACATCCAATCTGGATAGAGCAGCCTATGCGCAGGCATTTTGCAAGATCAAGCATTATATCCGTGAAGGCGATTGTTATCAGGTGAACCTTGCGCAACGTTTCTCTGCGCGAGCAGAGGGAGATGCCTGGCTGGCTTACTGCAAGTTGCGTAAAATCAATCCTGCACCATTTTCGGCTTATCTCAATTTTCCGGAGCTACAAATCCTTAGTAGCTCGCCCGAACGATTTCTCAGTGTTAAAGATGGCAGCATTGAAACCAAACCGATCAAGGGTACCCGTCCGCGCGCAGATGACCCGCAGCTCGATTATAAATTAGCAGAAGAACTTCAGGTCAGTACCAAGGACCGTGCAGAAAACCTTATGATCGTCGACCTGTTACGTAATGATCTTGGTAAGGTTTGTAAACCCGGTAGTGTTGAAGTGCCGAAGCTTTTCGAGATAAAAAGCTTTGCCAGCGTACACCACCTGGTGAGTAAGGTAACTGGTCGGTTAGCTGAGAATAAAGATGCACTGGATGTGCTGAAGGCATGTTTTCCGGGCGGTTCGATTACCGGCGCGCCAAAAGTTCGCGCCATGGAAATCATTGAAGAACTGGAGCCGCATCGTCGGGGTGTATATTGTGGCTCAATCGGTTACATCGGTTTTGACGCTGCAATGGACACTAACATCGCTATAAGAACCATGGTGTACAGCAATGGCAATATAAGTTTCTGGGCAGGTGGCGGAATTGTCTTCGATTCAGACCTGGGAAGCGAATACCAGGAAACTTATGATAAGGCTGATGCCATAATGAAACTCTTGAATGAGGTTTCGATATCTTCCGGGCCAGATTAGTATTATGAATCTAAGTATTCTGCTGCCAGGGTTGCTGCCCCGAACTTATGAGGATCAGGGACTCGATACACAGTCCGGTAGATTTGGTGTCATCGAGTCACTAATAGCTAAAAGTAAGTTTGAGGAGATTGCTGTAAAGGGTTATGACTCAACACTATGCAGTTTGTTTGGCATCATTTCTGATACTCAACACGATTTACCGCTGGGAGCAATCACCCGCTATGCGTTAACAGGTGAAAAGGATGGGGAGAACTGGCTTTGTGCGGATCCAGTGCATTTGCACGCCGATGTCAATCAGCTGTATCTGACGGGCAGCAGATCCATGAACATCACCATGCCAGAAGCCCGGGCCCTAGTGGATATGTGTAATTCACATTTTAAAGACCAGGGGTGGCATATCGAAGTATATGATCCACAGCATTGGCATATCGCGTTACCACGTACTGAATCATTAAAGACATTTCCTTTACGCGAACTCTTGGGGCAGCCTATCAATGCGTTTCTGCCGACTGGTGAGCATGGAGTATCCTGGCATGCCGTGATGAACGAATTGCAAATGTTGTTTCATAGGGCGGATGTTAACAGACAGCGTAAAGCAAGGGCAGAACAGGTCATCAATAGTTTGTGGTTGTATGGTGCCGGAGAATTGCCTGATGTGGAGCATACGCCTATCGGAACTGTGATCACAGATGTGTGGGCTGAGGAGCTTGTTGCGCGGGGTTTATGCCGGCTCGCAGACAATGTGTTACATTCGCTGCCGCGAAATCTTGATGCAGTGATTGAGCACGGCTATGCTGACGACACGAAGGAAGCAACTACGCAGTTGGTTTGCCTTGAGGAGCTGCAGCAGCTGGCTGCCAATGATGATTTTCCTCAATGGCAGGCGGTAATGGCGGATTTACAAGAAAGCTGGTTTGCGCCGTTACTGCAAGCTCTGAGGGCGGGTGATCTCGATGAGGCTCGTTTGTATGATTGTGCAGGACGCTGTTTCAGCCTGCACCGCAGACAGCTCTGGTACTTCTGGCGCAGGCCCAAATCTTTGCGCAGCGTTGCGGGAAATTGATTTATTGATATGGCGGCGCACCGAAAAATCGTCAGACGCGCCAGTGTTACCGGAAACGCTGAGCTGCCGGGAGACTTCCCCCCCTTGCTGGCGCGTATCTACCTGCAACGCGGAATCCGGCATGTGCAAGAACTTGATTGCTCGCTTGCAGACCTGATACCCGCCGATCAGTTGTCAGGTGTTGATATCGCTGCAGTCTTGCTTGCAGATGCTGTGCGATATGATCAAAGAATTCTGGTTATCGGCGATTTCGACGCCGATGGTGCAACCAGCACAGCATTAGCTTTGCGCGCGTTACGTTCGCTGGGTGCCGGTGATGTGCATTATCTGGTGCCAAACCGTTTCGAATACGGCTATGGTTTGACACCCGAGATCGTTGCTGTTGCGGCAGAACTGAAACCCGATGTGCTGATTACTGTTGATAACGGGATATCCAGCATAGAGGGTGTGGCAGCGGCACGCGGCATGGGAGTCAAAGTGGTGGTGACAGACCACCACTTGCCCGCCGCTCATCTGCCTGATGCTGATGTAATCATAAACCCCAATCAGCCTGATGATCCTTTTCCCAGCAAAAATCTTGCGGGAGTTGGTGTGATTTTTTATGTAATGCTGGGGCTACGTAAGCAGTTACGTGAACAAAACTGGTTCATGGATAAAGGCATAGAGGAACCTAACCTGGCAGATTTGCTCGACCTGGTTGCCTTGGGGACAGTTGCTGATGTGGTGCCGCTGGACCACAACAACCGTATACTGGTGGAACAGGGATTGCGACGCATTCGTGCCAATAAATGTATTCCCGCTATTCGCGCACTGCTTAAGATTGCAAAACGTAACCCGGCACAAGTTGTTGCATCAGACATCGGTTTTGTTGTTGGCCCCCGCCTTAATGCAGCAGGACGCTTGCAAGATATGTCGCTGGGCATCGAATGTCTCTTGACCAATGATGACACCAGGGCGATGGAACTCGCTCAGCAACTGGATGCGCTCAATCGTGAACGACGCAATATTGAAGGTCAGATGCAGTCCGAAGCATTGATGTCTGTTAACAATTATATTAACTCGAAGAAAGATGAGCGTTTGCCACATGGCTTGTGTCTCTATGATCCTGGATGGCACCAAGGTGTAATCGGCATTCTCGCTTCACGCCTCAAGGAGCGCTTTCATCGGCCGGTAATCGCATTCGCCGATGCAGGGGCAGGTGAACTAAAGGGCTCGGCGCGTTCGATACAAGGTTTACATATTCGCGATGCGCTGGATCTGGTGGCGACACGTCATCCGGGTTTAATCAGTAAATTCGGTGGACATGCCATGGCGGCCGGTCTAAGTCTTCCGCAGATGAATTTCGACGCATTCTCCGAAGCCCTTGAAAATGTCCTGAGTGGCCTGCTGACAAATGAATTGCTGGAGGGCGCGCTCTATAGCGACGGCCAACTGGATGCAAATGATCTCAACCTAGAGACAGCCGAATTAATACGCTACGCAGGGCCATGGGGACAGAGTTTCCCGGAACCCTTGTTTGATGGCGATTTTGATGTTTTAGAGCGGCATATTGTTGGGGGGCATCATCTCAAAATGCGTCTCAGACCTGCTGGCTCTAGGCAGATCATCGATGCGATAGCCTTTAATACCACAGACACTGACTGGCCTGAGGGTACTGAGCGTATCACAATAGCCTACCGCTTGAGTGTAAACGAGTTTCGGGGGCATCGGAACGCTCAACTGTTGGTAGAAAATTTAAGTCTGCTGAACAGTTAGCGCATGCCGTTAATCTTATTTATCATCAATGTAATTGCTCGCCACGATGTCCTGTGTAATGATCAATGAAGCATGGCTTGAGTCATCCCGTCGAAAATTTTATTAAATATAAAAATATACTCAGTGGTCCGGGATTGCAAAAAAGTGGTGCGGCTTTTCATCGATGAGGAAAAGGCTGATGAACTGGTCAGCAAATGCAGCGCAGTGTTGAATAAAATTAACTAGCCCCTTGCTGCGGAAACGAGTCGGGGCTGTGTATCCATACATTTGGCCTGTAGCCCGTAATTTCCCATTACGCTAATTGCCGCGGCCAGAAATCATTAGCTTGCAGGGATGGCGCAGCTGCCTATTTGGGTTTCAGCGCATCTCCATTAAGCATTGGCACTATGCACGTTATTTGGCTGTATCTGGTGTGATTTCCGGGTTATGGTAAAGTCTATGGGTTAGTGTGCTGACTATCAGGATAGGACACCCTAGACATGATGCCAGTCTGGCAGGGCACTCCCTTATTGTGCTGAGTGCTGCTATCATACAGCGCTTTTTGAGAACGCCTTAAGATTATGCTGGAAATCAACCCTATCAATTCGCGGATTCAGGATCTAAGTGAGCGCGCAGCCGCTCTCAGGGGGTATCTTTGACTTCGAGACCAAACGTGAACGCCTGGAAGAGGTAAACCGCGAGCTAGAAGACCCTGATATCTGGAATAACCCTGAACAGGCGCAACAGCTGGGCAAGGAACGCGCCACACTTGAGGTCATCGTTACTACATTACATGCACTGTATGCTGGTTTGAGCGATGCTGGCGAGTTGCTGGAGATGGCCGCGGCAGAGCAGGACGAAGATGCCATAGTCTCGGTTGTTTCTGACCTTGATGCTTACGAGCAGCAGGTTGCAAGCCTTGAATTTCGCCGCATGTTCAGTGGTGAGATGGATGCCAATAACGCCTTTGTGGATATACAGTCTGGATCCGGAGGTACCGAGGCTCAGGATTGGGCCAATATGTTGTTACGCATGTATCTGCGCTGGGGTGAGCGCCGCGGATTTAACACAGAACTGATTGAGGCCTCACCAGGTGAGGTCGCAGGCATCAAGAGCGCCACTATAAAATTTGAGGGTGAATATGCATTTGGTTGGCTGCGTACCGAGACAGGTGTGCATCGTCTGGTACGTAAGTCACCCTTCGATTCAGGTAATCGCAGGCATACTTCGTTCGCTGCTGTCTTCGTGTCACCCGAAGTGAATGACGACATAGATATCGAAATCAATCCTGCAGACCTACGAATCGATGTATACCGTGCCAGCGGCGCCGGTGGCCAGCACGTGAACAAGACGGAATCAGCAGTACGTATTACACATCTCCCGACCGGTGTTGTGACACAATGTCAGAATGGGCGCTCGCAGCACAAGAATAAGGAAATGGCCATGAAACAACTTAAGGCTAAATTATATGAGTTGGAAATACAGAAGCGTGATGCCGACCAACAGGAACTCGAAGACAGTAAATCCGATATCGGTTGGGGTAGCCAGATACGATCCTACGTGCTGGATCAGTCCCGTATCAAGGACTTGCGCACCAATGTTGAAACCGGGAATACTCAGGCTGTCCTGGATGGCGACCTGGATCAGTTCATCGAAGCCAGTCTCAAAAGTGGCCTGTAACAGTTTTAGGATGTAAGGCTTTTATACATGTCGAACGATAAAAAAGTTAATACTCAGGAAGATGAGCATCGCCTGATTGCGCAGCGTCGCGAAAAATTAGCAGCATTACGTGAAACGGGCATAGCATTTCCCAATGATTTCAGGCGGAATACCGTTGCCGGTGAACTTCACGCAGAGTACGGTGAGAAGGACAACGATTTTTTTGGAAAAGAAAATTTACGGGTTGCGGTAGCCGGACGGATGATGGCGAAACGGGTGATGGGTAAGGCCAGTTTCGCGCAGATTCTTGATATGTCGGGACGCATACAACTTCGTGTCGAACGTGACGCCCTGCCGGATGGCGTTTACCAGCTCTTCAAAAAATGGGATGTCGGCGATATTATCGGTGCGGAAGGAGTGCTGTTCAAAACAAATACGGGCGAATTAACTGTTAAGGTTGATGCAATTCACTTGCTTACCAAGTCGTTGCGCCCATTACCTGAAAAATTTCATGGCCTGACAGATCAGGAACAACGTTACCGCCAGCGCTACCTTGATCTGATCATGAATGAGCCGGTGCGTAATACCTTTCGAGTGCGTTCACAGGTGATCAGTTTCATACGGCGTTACTTCGAAGAACGCAGTTTCCTGGAGGTCGAAACGCCCATGATGCAGGCAATCCCCGGAGGCGCAACTGCGCGGCCTTTTTTAACGCATCATAATGCACTGGACATGCAGTTGTTCCTGCGCATTGCTCCGGAATTGTATTTGAAACGTCTAGTAGTAGGTGGTTTTGAACGCGTTTACGAGATCAATCGAAACTTCCGCAATGAGGGCCTGTCGACCCGACATAATCCTGAATTCACAATGCTGGAGTTCTACCAGGCCTATGCCGATTACCATGATTTGATGGACCTGACTGAGGACCTGCTGCGGTCATTGGCAAAAGAGGTGTTGGGTAGTGCCACTGTCAGCTATCAGGGTGAGGAATATGATTTCGCTAAACCCTTTGTACGTATGTCTGTGAAAGAATCGATCCTGCATTTCAATACGGATGTGTCAGGGGATGAGCTGGATGACCTGGACAAGGCGCGCCGTATCGCCACCAGGCTGGATATTCCGCTCCAGGATAGTTACGGGCTCGGTAAGCTGCAGATCGAAATCTTTGAAAAGACTGTTGAGCACCGCCTCAAGGACCCAACCTTTATCACCGCGTACCCTGCTGAGGTTTCGCCACTGGCGCGCCGCAATGATGACGATTCCTTTGTGACGGATCGTTTTGAATTTTTTGTGGGTGGGCGCGAGATAGCCAATGGTTTTTCCGAGTTGAATGATGCCGAAGATCAGGCCGAACGCTTTCGTGAGCAGGTGCAAGAGAAGGAGGCGGGAGATGATGAGGCCATGCATTTCGACGCTGATTACATTCGGGCGCTGGAGCATGGATTGCCGCCAACCGCGGGCGAGGGTATTGGTATTGATCGCCTCGTCATGTTTTTGACCGATGCGCCATCGATTCGAGATGTGTTGCTGTTTCCACATATGCGGCCCGAGTCGTGATTTTGATTCTCAGCTAAGCCTGCTTTGAATGGCACGTGCATGAATGCACCGGTTACGTGCCTATGGCTGGGATGAATCAGAGGTTCCCAGAATTTTAAATAAACCTTAGCCCAGTCGGTAGTTCACAATACCTCGTTGCCCCATAGTCTGAGCAGCGTGGCTTACTCACACATGCGGCACCCGTCATTAACTGACAATGTTTGTTAGGCTGTACGCCCCGTGGCTTGCTTAATATGCTCGCCGGCGCCAGGGGACGGAGCTACGGTTACAGCACGCCTGTCATGAGCAATATTGTCACAAACATGAGTATGCCTGAACCGAAGAACAGGAAGTTGGATGTTGAGCGGCTGGTTGGTCGTACCACATAGCCCGCTAGTACGAGTAGCATGATGATGCCGAACAAGATAAAGATGGATCGCATGGATTAAATATCTCCGCAGGTGATTCAGCTCGCTGCCTCGAGCGAGTAGGGTAGGTCGAGCACTTTTACGACTGCTCCGTCGGCAGCGCCAAGCCGTAGATCGTCCCGCTCTGCGCTCTTGATCTGGAGTACTGCCAACGCCTCGGTGCCGTCAGTCGCGGAGGCCTGGGCATCGACCAGTTTACCGACTGGCTCGCCCTCGGTGTTTGCCTTGAATAATTCGCTGCCCGGTTCAGGGGTGGTGTCACTGTCGATATGCACTCGATACATGCGGCGTTTGAGTTTACCCAGGTAATGCATACGTGCCACGACTTCTTGGCCGGGGTAGCAGCCCTTTTTGAAACTGACGCCACCGACCAGTTCCAGGTTGGTCATTTGTGGCACGAAGGCCTCACTGGTCTGCGGTAGTATATTTGGTATACCGGCCCGGATATCGAGCAGCGACCAGGTTGATGCCGTAGCCGGAACAACGTATTTATCCAAGGCGGACCACAGTTTTTTCATTGTTCCTAAACCACCGTATAGCTCAAAGCGAGGATGCGCGCCAGGTATCCGTAGCACACTGATATCATCGCACTGTATACACTCATCAATGGTCTGGGGTAAGGTGCCGAGCAGCGGTTCGAGTGCTTTTTCAATATCAGGCCCTGAGCATCCGAACCTCACCAACTCATCAGAAGCATTTTCCAGGGACACCTTGCTCATAAGGACGAACATGCGTAGGCGCTTCAAAATTGTCTCGACAAGTGCCTCCGGCATCCGCAAATAGTAGGCGTCATTGCGCTTGAAGACACGAAAATTCGCTAGCATGCGTCCCTTGGGGTTACAGTAGGCGCTCAATTGGCTGCGTGTTTCACTGACCTGGCTAAGGTCATTGCTGAACTGGTTATGCAGGAAGGTTTGCGCATCCTCTCCGCGTGCACTGATGAGCCCGAAATGTGACATGTCGCTGATCAGGTTTTCATCAAGAGCCGGCGGAGATGTATTACCATAGCTTTCGATCTTGTCGGCAGTGATCAGTGCGCCGGTGTCTTTGAGAAATTTCTGCCATTCGGGGTTCATGGTGTTTACTACATAGCCTCTAGGTCAGTCGTTATATTAGATAAATCAATAATAGTTGTCAGCCAGGCTAATACCAAAATCAAGGCTATACAGTCCCACTTGAAGTCATATATGATACGACAAGTATAGCGTTACTTGGGGGTTGACACTGGTAGTGTATTAGCCGAATTAAGCGTGAATTCGTATTGTTGTACCCTCTTATAACATTAATGGCCGCACTGGAGGAAAATCGTGTCATCCAAGGCACCTGCAGATCGTCCCCTGTCTCCGTTTTTAATGTACCGTTTCCCGTTAACGGTGATTCTTTCCATCACTCATCGCATGACAGGCGTAGCCTTGGTGTTCGGTGCAGTGCTACTGATTTACGTGCTGGTAGCCCTGGCCCTGGGACCCGGGCCCTTCGGCATCATGCGCACACTGCTTGGCTCTCTGCCAGGACAAATAATACTTGTTTTGTGGACCTTTGCATTGAGTTTTCATTTCTGCAATGGCATCCGTCACCTGTTCTGGGACCTGGGCTATGGTTTTGATGTCGGTGTGGTCGGCAAGACAGCAGTAATTGTTGTCATTGTGTCTGTTTTGTTGACGGCTCTGATGTGGGGCATGTTCCTCGCTGCTGCGGTTTCCTGATGGCCAAACAACATACATCACCTGGACACTTTCACGATAAGCACCCGCATGGCGCAATGTTCCATTGGTGGATGCAAAGAATTACCGCTATGGTTCTGATACCCCTCACACTCTGGTTTGTGTTTTCACTGGCGGGTATTGCGGTAATGGATTACACGCATATGGTTGCCTGGATAAGACAGCCAGTTGTCCTTGTGTTGTTGCTCATGCTGATTCTGATGACCTTCTATCATATCCAACTGGGCATGCAGGTGATTTTTGAAGATTATATACACGGCAGGGCGCTGAGAAAAATAACTATCTGGACAACGAATATCATTTGCATACTGGGAGTCGTTATAGGCCTGGTTGCGTTACTCAATATCGTTCTGTACTAACTGTTTCAAGGGGCTGTAAATGACCACTGCGTACAAGATCGTCGATCATAGCTATGACGTGGTTGTGGTTGGTGCCGGAGGCGCCGGACTGCGGGCAACCCTGGGGATGGTATCGCAAGGTCTAAGTACGGCCTGCATTACCAAGGTATTCCCGACACGTAGTCATACGGTTGCTGCGCAAGGTGGTATGAGTGCAGCCTTGGGCAATATGAGCGAAGACGACTGGCGCTGGCATATGTATGACACCGTCAAGGGCTCGGATTGGTTGGGTGATCAGGACGCTATTGAGTATATGTGCAAGGAAGCCATCCCTTCAGTCATAGAGCTGGAGCATTATGGTGTACCATTTTCACGTACTGACGATGGACGTATTTATCAACGACCATTCGGGGGTATGACCACACACTTTGGTGAGGGTACAGCACAGCGCACTTGTGCTGCTGCGGATCGTACCGGGCATGCCATTCTGCACACCCTTTATCAGCAATCCCTTAAACATAATGCCAAATTTTTCATCGAATATTTCGCGATAGACCTGCTAATGGATAATGATGGCCGTTGCTGCGGTGTGATGGCATGGGATCTCGCCAGTGGCGAATTGCATCGCTTTAATGCCAATATGGTCTTAATCGCGACGGGTGGTTATGGGCGTGCCTATTTTTCAGCGACCTCCGCGCATACCTGCACCGGCGATGGCAATGGCATGGTATTACGCGCCGGTTTGCCACTACAGGATATGGAGTTTGTACAATTTCATCCTACCGGTATCTATGGGGCGGGTGTGTTGATCACAGAGGGTTCACGGGGCGAGGGTGGTTATCTGACCAATTCTGAGGGTGAGCGTTTCATGGAGCGGTACGCACCCAATGCAAAAGACCTGGCTTCACGCGATGTTGTCAGCCGCTCGATGACCATCGAGATACTAGAAGGACGTGGTGTCGGTCCACAAAAAGATCATATCTATCTGCACCTCGAACACTTGGGTGCTGATGTTATTGATGAACGCTTACCCGGTATAGCGGACTCGGCACGTATCTTTGCCAGCGTGGATGTGACCAAAGATCCGATTCCTGTATTACCGACTGTGCACTATAACATGGGCGGTATTCCAACCAATCATCATGGTGAAGTGGTGACATCAGCAGCTGGTCCTGGAGATCAAGTCGTACCAGGCTTGATGGCGATAGGTGAGGCGGCCTGTGTGTCGGTGCATGGAGCCAACAGATTGGGTTCAAATTCGTTGCTCGATCTTATTGTTTTTGGCCGTGCGTCCGCTATGCGTTGCGCGGAATTGGTCAAATCCGGCGACACAAAACCAGCAATATCGGCTGCCAGTGTCGATAATTGTCTGGAGCGATTCGATGGCTTGAGACATGCAAGTGGTGATGTCTCTACAGCAGAATTGCGAGCACGCATGCAGAAAGCCATGCAGGAACATGTAGGGGTATTTCGCACTGGCAGTCGCCTGCAGGTGGGGCTTGAAAAGATACAAGATGTTTCTAGCTCGTTTGATAATGTGGCTGTCAGCGATCGCTCGTTGGTATGGAATACCGATCTGCTTGAAACCCTTGAATTATCTAATCTGATTGGTCAGTCGATGATGACTGTAAGCGCGGCGATTAATCGCACTGAAAGTCGTGGTGCGCATGCCCGTGATGATTTTCCTGAACGCAATGATGACCAGTGGATGAAGCATACGTTGGCAGCGTTTAATGAGCAGGGTAATGTTGATATCAGTTATCGGCCAGTACGTATGACAACTCTCACAGACGAGGTTGAAGTGATTCCACCCAAGAAACGTGTTTATTGACTCGTAGAAAAAAGCCGGAGTATCTGATGGCGCAATATCGACTACCTAAGAATTCCATTATCATGCCGGGTAAGACCTACAAGGCAGACGGTGCTACAGGACGTATCGTAGTTTTTCAGGTCTACCGGTTTGATCCGGATACAGGCAGTAATCCGCGATTGGATAGTTATGAAGTTGATCTTGATGCCTGTGGGCCTATGGTTCTGGATGCGCTTATCAAGATCAAGGATGAAATTGATCCAAGCTTGACATTCCGCCGTTCATGCCGAGAAGGAATATGTGGTTCCTGCTCGATGAATATCGACGGCAACAATACCCTGGCCTGTATCAAGCCGATTGCAGAAATCGACCACAAGATTACGATCTATCCTTTGCCTCATATGTCAGTTGTAAAAGATCTGGTGCCAGATCTGTCGAATTTCTATGCACAGTATGCCTACGTGCAACCCTGGTTGAAAAACAAGCAGCCGCCACCTGAGAACCAAGAACGCCGGCAATCCAAAGAAGATCAATCTAAATTGGATGGACCTGACGAATGTATCCTGTGTGCATGTTGCTCTACCAGTTGTCCAAGTTACTGGTGGAACAGTGACAGGTATCTTGGGCCGGCGGCCTTGTTGCAAGCCTATCGCTGGATAGTCGACAGCCGTGATGATGCAGTTGATGAACGGCTTGATGCGCTGGAAGATCCTTTTAAGCTCTATCGCTGTCATACCATCATGAATTGTACCAAGGCATGCCCCAAGGGACTTAACCCCGCCAAGGCAATTGCAGACATCAAGAAAATGCTTGTGGCACGCCGTTTCTAAACGGTGGTTGGCAACTAAGTGCTAACTCATGCATGACCGGAATAGACTGACATGGCGCTGCCGCCGTGGTACACGTGAGCTCGATATACTCGTTCAGTACTATCTGCGCCATCACTACGACGATGCTCCTGCCCATTTGCAGCGCGCCTTTGAGTCAATGCTGGATATGTCGGACCCGGAATTATATGATTTGCTGAACGGCCATCTAGAAACGGCGCACAAGGATATCAGCCTGGTTGTCCAAGTCATACGCAACAAATCTACGTCTTGAATTCAAGCCCTCCAGGCAATTGATGCTCATCCTGGTGATGACGCATTTTTCGGCAACACTGGTTCTATATCTACTGCAATTACCGCTCGCGGTATTCGTGTTGTCTATTATTATTATGCTAGGCAGTATGTGGCGCAGTCTGCGCTATCACGTGTTCTATCAGGCGCATGATGCAATTGCTGGAGTGGTATTCCTGGGTGATGATGAGTGGCTGCTCAAGAATACAGCTGGGGATGAATATGAGGCGTGTCTTTGCCGCGAAACATTCTCTCGGTCGTGGCTGGTCATACTTTGTTTTCGGCTCACTCAAGGCGGTAAACGCTTTGCCGTGCTGTTGCCGGATACGGTAGCGGCGTCGAGTATGCACAGGTTACGCATGCATTTAGCGCTAAGCTAAGAGCTGGGTGTTACCAGCTACAATTACATCTGGTAGGTAATACGCACATGTATTACCTATTGTCCTGCTTCCATTTTGTGAACTAATTCCTTTTTATTATGTGCTCTAGTTACCTGCAGCTGAATATTAAGTTGCCATAATTATCTTAGTGCTTAGGCTGCTGTTGGTTGCGACCTGAATGGTAGTAGCATAAGCCTTGGGATATTCTCGTAAAGAGTGTGGCTGTCAGCTGGAGCAACGAATTGTTTATGTTCGAGGTATCCGGATTGATAGTACTACGGAGGTGCGTACTGGGCACTTGATTATTACAATGTTACAGCGGGCTGTCAGTAACAGTCTGCGAGAATTTGAGGTAGTAAAATCATGTCTGATCGTGAAATTGGTACTGTCAAATGGTTCAATAATTCCAAAGGCTACGGATTCATACAGCGTGAGCAAGGCGATGATGTGTTCGTTCACTTTAGCTCTATACGTGGTGAGGGTTATCGTACGCTTAAGGAAGGGCAACAAGTCGAATTTGGCCTCAATAGCGGGGATAAGGGTTTGTTGGCAGAAGACGTGTCAGCGTCCTGACTGCGCGCACGCAGTCTGAACTTCACGGGCTGGCTTACTACTGCAAAGGCCAGTCCGTTCCTTTCTTGCTGCGTAATGCCCGCTGGACTTTCTACATTTTTCGCAGCTGTCAACCCTTTGCGGGCATTAGCGCAAGCAGCTAGACTGTGGCCTTGAAGTCATCGACTCGCAGGGCCAATGAAGAACCATGTTAATCCAGCAGAATAAGCTGAATAGCCTGTCGCCACGCCCACGCAGTTTTGCGGGGTTAATGGAGATGTATGAGGCAAACTATATACGCCTGCGGCGTCTTTGCCCTGTGATGCACCTGATTGAGACACATGCTGTGTCGGCGGTTACCGGTGCCCTGGATTTGCATTTACATATTGTTGAACGCTCTCCTTATACCACCACATTGCGTCTCACCTACCAGTTCCAGAAAGGTCGGAAGCAGCAGGCAAGTCCCGATCTCCAGGTCAGAATCTACCATGATGCCCGCCAGGCAGAAGTACTGAGCCGCAATTGCAGGCGACTTGGTAGCGAAATTTCGGCTGCCGATCTTTACGAAGATACAGAGCTGCTCTGTAAATGGCGGCTCAATCGCTTCCTCTATAAATGGCTGGGTTTCTGCCATCATCAGGGGCACCTGTTTAGTCTTGATACCGTCTCTCTAGCGTACAAGCCGGAGACGCTGACAGTGCTATTGCCTCTATGATCTAACGTATTTCGTGCCCACACAAAGCTAACATTGTAAATTAAATTGTCTTCTTAATTCATTGATAATTAACATAATATAAATATATTATAGCGATCTGCAGTAGAACTTAGTGTACGGGATAATTGTTGACCAGAACACTCGGGAATTGCTAGACTATCGTCTACTTCCTGACCATCTGTCAGGAAACACCCAACCTCCCTACGAAGGTCAAAGATCATGAGATTATCAACCAAAGGGCGTTACGCCGTTACTGCGATGCTGGATCTGGCGATCCACGACAAGATGGATCCGGTTACTCTGGCCGACATCTCTCAATGCCAGGGTATTTCCCTCTCATACCTCGAACAATTGTTCGCCAAACTGCGCAAGGAAAATCTTGTTATCGGAGTGCGCGGCCCAGGTGGCGGTTATCGCCTTGCCAAACCCGCCAACGAAATCACTGTTGCGCAGATCATTAGTGCCGTTGATGAGAAGGTCGACATGGAACGTTGTGAGGGTAAAGAAGATTGCCAGAATGGTGAGCGTTGCCTCACACACCAGCTATGGGAAGAATTGAGCTGTCGCTTGTACAATTTTCTTGACAGCATCACGCTAGACCAGTTTGCCAACAGGCCAGATGTACAAGAAGTTGCTCAGCGGCTTGATGAACAACACCGTGGCCATATGATGTTGAAACGTAGCGCGGCTTAAGCCACTACTCACGAGATTCAGCCGTTTATGTCCGTGTCCCTCCCGATCTACCTGGATTATTCGGCGACGACGCCGGTTGACGAACGCGTGGCAGCGAAGATGTCGGCGTGCCTGACGCGCAGCGGCAGCTTTGGCAATCCGGCGTCGCGCAGCCACAGTTT